>DASVQS010000049.1:0-13594 GCA_036389015.1 Allosphingosinicella sp.
CAACTGCGGGGCAGGGCTCGTCGGCTCCTTCTGCCACCAGTGCGGCCAGCCGGGCCATGTCCACCGCAGCCTCAGCGCCTTCTGGCACGACCTTGCCCACAGCGTCCTCCACTTCGACGGCAAATTGTGGCGGACCTTGCCGCTGCTCGCCTGGCGGCCGGGCGAGCTGACCCGGCGCTACGTCGCGGGGCAGCGCGCCAGCTTCGTCTCGCCCATGGCGCTGTTCCTGTTTTCCGTGTTCCTGATGTTCGCGGTCTTCTCGACCATCGGCGGGCCGATCGGCAGCGGCTCGTCGACTACCAAGGATCAAACCCCGGCCGAGGAGCGGGCGCAGGCCCGGCGGGAATTCGCGAAGGAGCGAGCCGAAGCCGTGCAGGAGCTGAACGGCCTCAAGGCTGAGCGGGCGAAGCTTGTGGCCGCGAAACGGCCGACGGCCACGGTCGATGCCGATATCCGGCAGGCCGAGGCCGAGCTCGCGCTCGAGGAAAGGCTGTTCAACAAGGCGTTGTCGCTGATCGACCGCGAGGAAAAACGGGAGGCCGAGTCGGCGAAGGCCGACCGGGAGGCCGTCCCCGGCCCGGCGAAGAAGGCGGCCGAGGCGGCGGACCGAGGCCAATTTACCGTGGTCGAGGGCGCGGATTCCGTCAACGCGTGGTTCCGCAAAGCCTATCACAAGGCGAAGGAGAATCCGAAGCTGCTCGCCTACAAGCTCCAGACCAACGCTTATAAATTCTCCTGGGCCCTGATCCCGATCTCGGTACCCTTCCTGTGGCTTCTCTTCCTCCACCGCCGGCGCTACCGGCGCTACCGGGCCTACGACCACACGGTCTTCGTCACTTATTCGATCGCGTTCATGAGCCTGGGCGTGATCGCGCTCAGCGTCCTTCGACTGGTCGGCGTTCCGGAGGTGGTCGCGGGCTTCGCGATCCTGCTCGTGCCGCCGCTGCACATGTACCGGCAGCTGCGCGGCGCCTACGAGCTGTCGCGCTGGAGCGCGGCGTGGCGCACCCTCGTCCTGGTCGTCTTCGCCTTCATCGCCGCCAGCCTCTTCATGATGGGCCTGCTGATGCTGGGCGTGCTCGGCTGATCAGGCGCGGCAGGGGAATTTGCGGGCGAGCAGGGCGCGGAGCGCGTCCTTGACCTGGATCCGCGGCCGCTGCGCCGCCGGAATGCTTCGGAAGGCGGCGAGGATCTCGTTGCTGTTAAGGTCGGAATTGCCCCGCGGGCAATAGGCGCCCTTGCGGCCGGCGCGCTCCGCCGCGAGGCGTTCGTTGCGAAGGACCTGCGACTGGGCGATGACCTCGCTCTTGAGCAACTTATAGTCGCTCGACATCAGCGCCATCATGCCCTTCTTCTGAAGGGCGTCGGCCTTGGCGAGGAAGGTGGCGACGTCCATCGCATTGGCGGCCCCGATCGGAACCACCGCAAGCAGCGCGGCGGCAAGCAGCTTGGTCTTCACTCGATTTCCCTTCCCACGTGAAGCGGCAAGGGAGCGCCCGCGGCCTGAACGCCGCTTGAATGAACGTCATCCCGGACTTGATCCGGGGTCCATGAACACGGGCCTACCCGACCTCCCGCCGATCGGCGTTCGTGGATCCCGGCCTTCGCCGGGATGACGGAATGCGCTACGCCCCCTGCGGCGCCGGGCCGCCGATGCCGCCGCCGCGCGGGCGCCGGGTCGAGGGGATGGAGGTGCCGGAAGCGGGGATCAGCGGGCGGCGGTTGTTCGGATCCTCGCGGCCGATATCCTCGCCCTTGATCGCCTTCTTCGCCTCCTCGCCGTTCAGGGTCTCATATTCGAGAAGCGCTCCGGCGAGGCGGTGGAGCTCGTCGAGATTCTCGGTGAGGACGTTGCGCGCCGTCGCCTCCGCCTCCTCGATCAGGCGGCGGACCTCGCTGTCGATCAGCCGCGCCGTCTCCTCGGAAACGCTCTGGCTGCGCGCGACGCTGTGGCCGAGGAAGACTTCCTCCTGGTTGTCGCGGTAGCGAAGCCAGCCCAGCTTCGACGACATTCCATATTCCATCACCATCGAGCGGGCCATGTCGGTCGCCTGCTGGATGTCGTTGGAGGCGCCGGTGTTCAATTCCTCGACGCCGTAGATGAGCTGCTCGGCGATCCGCCCGCCGAAGCAGAGCGCGAGCCGCGCCTTCATCTGCTTCATCGACATCGAGTAACGGTCGCGCTCGGGCAGGTTCCAGGTCACGCCCAGCGCCCGCCCGCGCGGGATGATGGTAACCTTGTGAAGCGGGTCGCAGCCGGGAACATGAAGCGAAACCAAAGCGTGGCCGGCTTCATGATAAGCCGTCGCCTTCTTTTCATCTTCCGTCATGACCATGGACTTTCGTTCGGCGCCCATCATGACTTTGTCTTTGGCGAGCTCGAATTCGGACATAGCGACGAGACGCTTGCCCTTGCGCGCCGCCAGCAAGGCCGCCTCGTTGACGAGGTTGGCGAGGTCGGCGCCGGAGAAGCCGGGAGTCCCGCGGGCGATCGTGCGCGGGTCGACGTCGGGCGCCAGCGGCACCTTCTTCATGTGCACCGCGAGGATCTTCTCGCGCCCCTCGATGTCCGGCCGGGGAACGACGACCTGGCGGTCGAAGCGGCCCGGCCTCAGAAGCGCCGGGTCGAGAACGTCGGGCCGGTTGGTCGCGGCGATGATGATGATGCCCTCGTTCGCCTCGAAGCCGTCCATCTCGACGAGCAGCTGGTTCAGCGTCTGCTCGCGCTCGTCATTGCCGTTGCCCAGCCCCGCCCCGCGGTGCCGACCGACCGCGTCGATCTCGTCGATGAAGACGATGCAGGGCGCGTTCTTCTTGGCCTGCTCGAACATGTCGCGCACCCGCGACGCGCCGACGCCGACGAACATCTCGACGAAGTCCGAGCCCGAGATGGTGAAGAAGGGCACGTTGGCCTCGCCGGCCACGGCCCGAGCCAGCAAGGTCTTGCCGGTGCCGGGCGCTCCCACCAGCAGTGCCCCCTTCGGGATCTTGCCGCCCAGCCGCGCGAACTTGGTCGGGTCCTTCAAAAAGTCGACGATCTCCTGCAATTCCTCGCGGCTCTCGTCGATCCCCGCGACGTCGTCGAACGTCACCCGCCCCGATTTCTCGGTCAGCAGCTTGGCCTTCGACCGCCCGAACCCCATCGCCCCGGAACCGGCGTTCTTCTGCATCTGCCGCATGATGAAGAAGGCGATCCCGAGGATGAGGAGGAACGGCAGCGACTGGTAGAGGAGGATCAGCCAGACCGAAGTCTGCGGCTCGGGCTCGCCCTGGAACGAGACGCCCTTCTCGCGGAGGCGGGAAGTGAGCTGCGGATCGGGGATGAAGTTGGTCCTGAACGAATCGCCGTTGGTCAGCTTGCCGGAGATCACCTCCTTGCCGATCGACACCTCCTTCACGGAGCCCTCGTCGACCCGGTTGAGGAACTCGGAATAAGCCATCGCATTGCCCGAAGCGGTGCGGGAGCCGCCGCCGTCGACGATCTGCACGAACAGGATCAACGCGAGCAGGATCCCGGCCCAGATGAAGAGGCTCTTCATCCAGGGGTTGCCGGGCTCTTTGTCGGGCTTGCGGTTGGGACTGTCGGACAAGCTGTATCTCCTGAGGCGCACGCGCCGGCGCGGCCTTCCTCGCCGCTTGTGCCCTTAAAATAGGATTTCGCGGGGGTTTGGCAATGTCGCCCGGCTTGTAGCGGGGGCGGGTGAACGGGGGATTAGCGTCGGAACGGCGCTACCGGCGGATTTCCTCGCAGATGTTCGTGCGGGAAACACTGTCCCACCTGCACGAGCGTCCGCACTCGTAGCTCCCTTTGTCAGGATTGGGCAGGCGGCGGAGCTCGGCGATAGGATGTCGATGAAACTGCTGTCTATCCCATTAGCGAGAATGGACTTTCCGGCTCCTAGGAGTGTGCGTCCGCTACAAGCCCACGTTGGCATAGCGAGGGAGACCGAACTCACTCAGCCGAGCGATTCCCCGGCAGGTGAGGAGGCCGGAAGCTGGGATTGGCGGGATCGCAGCGGCGGGCCCAGGTTAGGCAGGCGCGTCCGACGAACCATGCGAGGACGAGTGCCGCCAAAGCGGTGATGACGGCAGCAACGCCAAGCAAGGTTCCCATTCGTCTCGCTACCTTGTCCAACGGGCAAACTTGAATCGGACCGCCACCCCCACTGAACCGCAGAAGAGATCAACGACGGCAGAATATGCCGCTGTCACTTCTGGGCGGTTTTACCCTCGAACCTAATCCGTCCGCCTCCGCGCGGGTATATGGATTTCGTACACCAATGCCGGAGCGGCGGAGGGCGTCCGCTGGCGGACGGGGTTGTGCGCTCTAAAACCAATCTTCGCATTTTCGCTGCTACATAATTGCCGTGGCCGTGCTATGGGCGTAGATTAAGGCCATGAAGATCAGCTTCGACCCCGCCCAGCGGAAGCTTAACCTCGAGAAGCATGGGCTCGACCTGGCCGATGCGGCCGAGGTGCTGAACGGGCCGTGCCTGACCCTGCGCGACGATCGGCTGGAGGATTCCGACGAATCGCCGGAGTGGACGGACGAGATGTTTGACCGGGCCGAGTTCGCCATCGGCGGCAAGGTGGTGCGTCCGGCGACGGGGACCCTCACTCGCGCCTTCACCCCCGAGATCCGCGCCCGGCGCGGCCGGCCGCCGCTCGGCGAGACGGCGAAGGTGCAGCAGTCGCTTCGGCTGTCGAAGGCGGTGATCGACCATTTCCGGGCGACCGGGCCGGGCTGGCAGGCGCGGATCGACGAGGTGCTGCGCCGGCATGTGGCCAACTCGGCCGCTGAGGATCGCGGCGAACGGCGGGTGGCCGAAGAGCGGCAGGACTATCGCGGGGAATAGGTGAGCGCACCGTCACCGAATTCGAGGTTGGACGGGGTCGGCCTGCCTCGCCAAACCATCCGGCGCAGCGGCTTTCAATCTTCAACGCAACGACGCTACGACGCAACGAGTGTTCGGCTGGCCGAACGCTCTCGAGAACCTCTTGTCTGCCGAGAGCGGCAGCCCACTCCGATCAATTAACAAGCGCATGGCAGCCGAGAGGGGCACGGCATCGTCGCGTCGTTGCGTCTTCGCGTTGAAAAATGATTGGCCTGCGGCCGGCCGAGGAGAGGCGCAGGATGCACCGGCGGTGGCCTCAGCGGCGCGACGCTAGTCGAAAATCTCCTCGAGCCACGACTTGCGCCGCTTGTGATGGCGGTGGCCGTGGTCATGGCGGCCCTGGTCGTAGCGCGGGTCGTAGCCGCCCTGGGGCGGGTAGGGGGGCTGCGGGGCGATCGGCGGCTGGGGCGCTCGCGGCGGCTCGGGGGCCCGGGGCGGCTCGGTCGGGGCCAAGTCGCGGGCGGCCCGCTCCAATATCTTGTCGAGCTCGCCGCGGTCGAGCCAGACTCCGCGGCATTGGGGGCAATAGTCGATCTCGACGCCCTGGCGCTCGCTCATCACCAGGGGGACGGCGCAATGGGGGCAGGGCATGGGGGCGGGCATATCTTGTCTCCAGGTCGGGCGGATCGGTCGGGGCGAGATAGGGAGGCGGGTGGGATTGGCAATGCGTCCTTCGACAAGCTCAGGATGAGCGTCCTTCGACGGGCTCAGGATGACCGTCCTTCGACGGGCTCAGGATGAGCGGGGGTTGGGCCGACGTGCGACTCGAGCGGCGCGCGGTGATTCGTTGAACTTGGGAAGTGGCCCGGATTCGGCTTTGAAAATTTTCCTGTGTGCACAGAAATAGGATTTCCAAATCCTATTTCGGCGCCGCGCCGGCGGCGGAAATCCGCGGTGGATCGCGTGCGAAAATAGGATTTGCCGGAGCGGTTATTTTGGCTTGACAGCGTCACGCTCCTCATGTACAAAACAGGAACGCTGGAGAAGTGTAGCTGTCCTTCCCCGGCCTTCGCCGGGGCGGCTTAGGCTCGGGATGGGCGGGCCCTTCGACAGGCTCAGGATGAGCGGGAGGTTCCGGCGGCTGTTCCGACTCGTCGGTGCGAACTCATTTTTTAACGCGAAGACGCGAAGGCGCCAAGATTCCGCGGGGCGGATTGACGGCGGTTCCTCGTGGTCAGGCTCCGTGGTCGCAAGCTGGGCGGGGGAGGAGCGCTTCGCGCTCTTTGCGTCTTTGCGTCTTTGCGTTGAAAAATCGATCGGCACGGCGGCGGAGGTATCGGGCGTCTCTTTCGACAGCTCGGTGTGAACTCATTTTTTAAACGCGACGACGCGACGACGCGACGACGCGACGATTCCGTGACTTGGGCGAAGGCCCGATATTTCCCGGCAACCCCCGCTTCCACCAGCCTTTGTTGGGGATGAGCGCTGCGCGCTCGTTGCGGCTGGGCATCGTTGCGTCGTTGCGTCGTTGCGTTGAAAAATCGTTTGGCACGGCGGCCGGGATTAGACCCCGATACGCGTTCGGTGGTGACCGCCGGTCCAGGGCCGGCGCTTTTTGGCAACGAGAATGAGGGGTGAAGGAGGCGCCTCCACCGCACTTCGTGCGGTTCCCCTCCCCCGGAAATCCGGGGGAGGATTTTCGGCTGCGCGGTCTCCGGGCCTCGCGGCCTTTTTCATTTTCGTGGGAGGGAATGATGAGTGACAATGACGAAGATCCGATCCTGACGGGGCGCAACGGGAAGTTGCAGAGGCGCAGGCGGGAGCGGCGCAAGCTGTTCGGGAAGAAGGCTAAGGCGGCTTTCCTGGAGAGCTTCGCGTGCACGGGCAATGCGGCGGCTTCCGCGGAGGCCGTCGGGTTTTCGGTGGGAGTGGTGTTCACTCACCGGCGGACGGATCCGGAGTTTCGCGATTTGTACTGGGTGGCGCTCGAGCAGGCGGTGGGGAAATTGGTGGCGCTCCGGGTGCAGCTCGAGATCGAGCGGGCGGAAGGGAGGCTCGATCCGGAGATCGAGGCCCGGATGGACGGGCCTCCGGACGCCCGGCAGATCCTGGACCTGGTCAAGCTGATGGCGGCGTTGCGGGATCTGACCCGCAACCTCGGCGGCGGGGAGCGAAGGGGCGGGGAGGGCGCCGTGCCCAGGCATGCGGGGCTGGACGAGGTGTGCTCGGCGCTTGCGAAGAGGCTGAAGGCGTTTCCGCCGACGTCTCCGGCGTCGGAGGCGGGTTCGGCGGAGGAGCCGCCTTCCGACGGGCCCTCACCCTCCCACCCGGCTGACGCCGGGCGGGCCCCTCCCTCTCCCCTGGAGGGAGAGGGGGATTCGGGGGAGGCGTAGATGAGCGTCGAGCTGGAGGCGCGGGCGCTGCTGGCTCGGGCCTGCGAGCTGCCGGAGGCGGAGCTGGCGCGGTTGCTCAAGGGGCTGACCGGGCCGCAGCGTCGGGCGATCGACGAGGGGTGGTGGGCGAAGTGGCACGAGGGGCAGGTGCCCCGGGGCGACGATTGGGACGTGTGGCTGCTTCGCGGCGGGCGCGGGTTCGGCAAGACAAGGGCGGGGGCGGAGTGGGTCTGGGCTCGGGCCCGGGAGACTCCGGGGGCGCAGATCGCTTTGGTCGGGGCCAATCTCGACGATGTGCTGAAGGTGATGGTCGAGGGGCCGGGCGGGCTCGCGGCGGCGGCCCGGAGCGGGGAGGAGGCTCGGTGGGTGGCGAGCCGGATGCGCGTCGACTTCTCGAACGGGGCCCGGGCCTTCGCTTATTCGGCGGAGCGGCCGGAGAAGTTGCGCGGGCCCGAGCACGACCATGCCTGGTGCGACGAGCTCGGCAAGTGGGCGAAGGGGGACATGACCTGGGACAATCTCATGCTCGGGCTTCGGCGGGGGACTAGGCCGCGGACGATCGTCACGACGACTCCCCGGACGGTGGCGCTGATTCGGCGGATCCGGGGGCTTGCCGGATTTTGCGAGACCCTCGGTCGGACGGCCGACAACCGGCATCTCGCCGAGGCGGTGAAGGCGGGCGCCTATGCGGCCTACGGCGGGACCCGGCTCGGGCGGCAGGAGCTGGACGCGGAGCTGTTCGAGGAGGCCGAGGGGGCGCTGTGGACCCGGGCGATGATCGAGGCGTGCCGGTGCCGGGCTTCGGAGCGCGGCTACCGGCGCGTGGTCGTCGGGGTCGACCCGCCGGCCTCGGCGGACGGGGACAAATGCGGGATCGTGGTCTGCGCCGTTCGCGGGGACGGGGTCGCGGAGGTGCTCGCCGACCTGAGCGCCGGCGGACTGTCGCCCGAGGGGTGGGCGCGCAGGGCGGCGGCGGCGGCCTCGGCCTGG
Source organism: Allosphingosinicella sp. (assembly GCA_036389015.1). GTDB lineage: Bacteria > Pseudomonadota > Alphaproteobacteria > Sphingomonadales > Sphingomonadaceae > Allosphingosinicella. The sequence continues at coordinate 8,219 of DASVQS010000049.1, forward strand.
GGGGCTCACCGGGTGGTGGCTGAGAAGAATAACGGCGGGGCGATGGTCGAGAGCGTGCTGAGGGGCGCGGACGTGGGCCTGCCGGTGAAGCTGGTCCATGCCGCCGACGGCAAGTCGGCCCGGGCGGAGCCGGTGGCGGCGCTGTTCGAGACGGGGCGGGCGAAGCTCGCCGGAGTGTTCCCCGAGCTCGAGGACGAGCTGTGCGGCCTGGTCATGGGCGGGGGCTATGAGGGGAAGGGGAGCCCGGACCGGGCCGACGCGATGGTCTGGGCGCTGAGCGAGCTGATGCTCGGCGAGCGGCGGGCGGAGCCGAGCGTCCGGCGATTGTAGGCGGGCTAACCTTTTCTCAAGCCTCCGGTGCGAGAAGGGCGGCTTGGTACGCGACCGGGGGGGCGGGGGCGGCTTTTGCCGCTTCCGCCTTCTTCTTCGCCCACGGGCGGCCCCGCGATTCGTAAATTCCCTTGCGATTCCGCCGCTTACGTTACGGCTCCGCAATCGCTCAAGTGAACGAAAGCGGACAAAAGGCGGCTAAAAGCACGAATGGCTTAACCCGCGCTAACCGCTTCGTTCAGCCCTTCCTCAACGCTCTTCGAGCATAAGCCTCACCTGCCGCCCGATGCAGGCCACGCGGAAGGCGGTCCCTCGAGTCGCGTATCCGAGGGGGGGCCGGCGCCCCTTGAAAGGCGCCGGCCCCGACCCTCCGGCCATTCCGCCTCAGGCAACCTTATATTTACCGGCCTCGGCTAGAGCGTTCGAACCGACATCGCCTGAGGGGGCCTCACCTTGTTCATCGACGCCGAGCTGTCCCAGATCCCGATCACCGACGGCCGCAAGGCCGAGCGCCGGATCGTCAACCTCGCCGCCGCGCTCCGCGAGGCCGGCGCCAGGACGAGCAAGATCGTCGTCGTCGACATCTCGGTCGGCGGCTTCAAGGCCGAGGCCGAGGACGCGCACCAGGAAGGCGACGAAGTCTGGCTGAAGCTGGCCGGGCTCGAGCCCCGGCGGAGCCGGGTGGTGTGGGCTCGAAGCGGCGAGTCGGGCTGGGAGGTCGGCTGCGAGTTCGAATGGCCGCTCCACCCGCGCGAGCTCGAGATCATCGTCGCTCCCGCGCCGAGGCGGATCGTCAAGGGCGTGTTCCGCCGGGTCGAGCGCTAAACGAACCCCGTCAAAGCGGTATTTTGATGGGAACCCCCGAAAAAAGGGGAAGCCGGCCCGGCCATCGCCGGGGAGGAGACTACAAGGCGTAATGGACGATGTCGGCGAGGGCGACCTGGTCGACCCTGGTCCCGCGCTCGTCGCAAATCTCGATCGCCTGGCGGTCCCAGCGGGTGCCCAAAGCCAGCTCGCCGCGGATCAGCTCGCGGGCGCTGCGCACCGCCTGATACCAGGCCGCCTCGGCGTCGGGCAGCTTGAGCCCCTCCTCGTCCTGGAGCCGGCCGCCGTCTCGGGCGAGGTGGAAGTAGTAATGGGGCATGGCCGTCCGAACGCCCTAACTTGCTGAAAGAGCCGCATAAAGAGGGTGTGCGCGGCGTTAACCTTCTTTTCTTGTGCGGACCGATCGCGCCACGGCGAAATACCTCCATTTTCGAGACAATTTAGCACCTAGGGCCCGGGCCGGCTGCTTGACTCGAATCTGAATCGACATTTGATTTCGCTCTCATCGGGAGGTTGTGAAGATGCGCCGTGGTCAGCGCGCCGGCTTCTTGCTGGCGACATCGGCAATTGCGTATGTCGGGGCGGCACGGGCCGCCGAGACGGTCACCTACGGCTATGACTCGCTTGGGCGGCTCACCGGGGTATCCCACGCCGGGACGGTCAATAACGGAGTCCAGACCCGCTACAGCTACGATTCCGCCGACAATCGCAGCAACGTCAGCGTCAGCCTCGGCGGGACTCCGCCGCCGCCTCCGCCTCCTCCGCCACCGCCACCGCCACCGCCACCGCCGCCACCGCCGCCACCGCCTCCGCCGCCTCCTCCGCCCCCGCCGCCCCCACCGCCGCCGCCGCCGCCGGGGAACCAGCCGCCGGTCGCGGTCACCGACAGCGGCCAGATGACGAGATGCCAGTTCCAGAGCAGCTTCTACGTGCTCGACAACGATTACGACCCGGACGGCAACACGCCGCTGACCCTCGTTTTGGTTTCCTATTCGGGGGGGCTTGGCGTGGCCAATGACGGCACCACCAGGATCGTCTTCCGGCCGAACAACAGCGGCACCGGCCTCGCCGTCATCACCTACACGGTTCAGGATTCGCTGGGCGCGACGGCGACCGGGACCCTCAACCTCAACATCGTCCAGGGGCAGTGTTGATGAGCCTCGGGTCCACCGCCTTCCGCCTCGCCGCGGCCGGCCTCGCCGCGCTGACCGCTCTCGCCGGCGCGACCCCGGCGCCGGCCCAGACCAGCGGCAAGCTGCTCAACACGCCGGCCGAGAAGTTCGTCACAGCGCCGGGCGGGGTCGACATGCGCACCGGCCGCTTCGTCTACAGCGAGACCGACCTGTCGATCGGCGGCCCGGGCAACGGCGGCCTCGCCCTCTCGAGGGTGCTCGCCGCCAACGTCCTCGAGCATGGCAATCCGTTCGCCAACCTGTCCCACAATTGGGACATCATGGTCAGCGAGGTCCGCAACAATTTCGACGATCCCCAGGCCAACGGCCAGGATTTCCAGATCAACGTGCATTTCGGCGGCCGCTCGCAGACCTACCGGGCGCGCTACAATTATACCGGATTCGACCAGGTTTCTCCGGGGGCCGGGGCGCCGCTGACCTACAGCGGCGACCGGGTGAGCGGCTCGACGGTCTACACCTATACCGCGGCCGACGGGACGGTGGCGGTGTTCCGGCCAATCGGAAGCAACGATTGCTCGAGCTGGCTGCGCTGCGCCTTCGTCTCGGAGATCACCGATCCCGACGGGACCAAATTCACCTTCACCTATGCGGCCACCGGCTCGTCCACGGGCGGGAGCTCGAGGCTGGCGAAGATCATCAGCTCGCGCGGCTACGCGCTTCTGCTCGAGGGCAGCGGCAATGTCGTGACCAAGGCCTGCGTCCTCAACACCGCGCAGATTGCGGTGCCGGCGGGCGACCAGTGCCCGGCCGGCGTTCCGACCGCGACCTACGGCTATGCCGGCGGCCGGCTGGTCAGCGCCACCGGCCCGGACAATATGACCTCGAGCTTCACCTACGCGGCGACGGCGACGGGCACGGCCATGGGCTTCGTCAAGCCCGGCCAGACGGCGCCCTGGCTGACCAACGAATTCCATCTCCGCACGGACGAGATGCAGGTGCCGCAGGAGATCGTCGACCGGCAGACCTTCGCCGACGGCCAGTCCTATGCCTATGCCTTCGATCAGTCGCCGGCGATCCTCAACCAGGCCGGGACGACCCCCCGCGTCCGGACGATCGCCGGCGGCGCCTATACCGATGCGCTGGGCCAGCGCACCGAGATCAAATATGCCTGGCCGCTGGCACCGGGGAACAATTATCCCGGGTCGGTCTGCCGGTTTCCGCCCTGCGCCAACCCGATGCCCGAGGACCAGTATACGACCTGGACCTACCAGCAGACCCCGGCGCCGGTCTCGATCACCGATCCGCTCGGCCGAACCACCAGCTTCGACTTTTGCGACGCGGCGGCGATGGCCGATCCGACCTGGACCGAGCGCAACCGCTGCATCGTCCTTCCAGAAGCCCAATATGTCATCGATCCCGAAGGGATCAGGACCGATCTCGCCTATGACGGCAATCGCAACGTCATCGAGGCGAAGCGTCTGCCCAAGCCGGGGGTGACGAACCCGGACGGCGCCGTGCCGGCGCCCATCGTGACCAGGGCGACCTACGTCACGAGCCTCTCCAAGGCCGCCAACAAGCCGCTGACGATGACCGACGCTCGAGGCTTCACGACGACCTGGACCTATGCGCCCGAGCATGGCGGAGTTCTCACCGAAACCAGCCCTGCGGCGAACGGGATCACCGCCCAGAAACGCTATGCCTATGTGCAGCGCTATGCCCGCGATTCCGGCGGCGCCGCTTTGGGGCCGCCGGTGTGGCTGCTCGACCGGATGTCGACGTGCCGGACCGGCAACCCGGCCGCGGGAGGAGCCGGCTGCGCGCTCGGAGCGGCCGACGAGGTGGTCACGACCTACGATTACGGCCCCGACTCCGGCCCCAACAACCTGCTTCTGCGCGGCCAGGCGGTAAGCGCGGACGGGACGATTCTGAGGACCTGCTACGCCTATGACGCTCTGGGCCGGAAGACCAGCGAGACCAGCCCCAACGGCACCGCGGGCCTCGCCTCCTGCCCCGGCGCTCCGCCGACCTCGGCCATGCCGTTCACGACGAGCACCCGCTACGACGCGGACGGCAAGGTGACCGGAACGATCGCGCCAGACCCGGATGGCGGCGGGCCGCTCCCCCACCCGGCCGTCCGCAACAGCTACGATCCGGCGGGCCGGCTGATCCGGGTCGAGGAGGGCGCGCTCGCCGCCTGGCAGCCGGAGACCGTGGCGCCCGCGCTGTGGCCGAACTTCACCGTCCACCGGATCGTCGACACCAGCTACGATGCACTCGACCGCAAGACGCGCGAGGCGGTGAGCGGCGGCGGAGCGACGGCGGGAGTCACCGAATATGGCTACGACCTCGCGGGCCGCCTGATCTGCACTGCGGTGCGGATGAACCCGGACTATTGGGCGACCCCGCTTCCCGACAAATGCGTCCCCGGCCCGGCCCATTCGACCTACGGCCAGGACCGGATCTCGAAGAGCGTCTACGACGACGCCGGCCAGCTGATCGAGAGCTGGGACGGAGTGGGCACCCCGCTCCAGCGCCGCGAGGCCGCTTACACCTACAATGCAAACGGCCGGAAGCTCAGCCTCACCGACGCCCGCGGCTATCGCGCCGAGATGGCCTATGACGCGTTCGACCGGCAGCAGCGCTGGACCTTCCCGTCCAGGACCACGCCCGGCGCCGCCGATCCGTCCGATTACGAGCAATATGGCTACGACGCCGACGGCAACCGGACGAGCCTGAGGAAGCGCGACGGGTCGGTCCTGACCTTCCAGTACGACGCCCTCGACCGGATGATCGTCAAGGTCGTGCCCGAGCGCTCGGGCCTCACCGCCGCGCAGACCCGCGACGTCTATTACGAATATGACAATCGCGGCCTCCAGACCAGGGCGCGGTTCGACAGCCCGGCGGGCGAGGGGGTGACCACCGGCTACGACGGGTTCGGGCGGGTGATCTCGTCGACGCTCGCCATGGCGGGGACGAGCCGGACGATCGGCCATCTCTGGGACGGCGACGGCAACCGCATCCGGATCACCCATCCCGACGGCCCCTTCTTCACCTACGATTATGACGGGCTCGGCCGCTCCCTGCGGGT
>DASVQS010000050.1:0-7564 GCA_036389015.1 Allosphingosinicella sp.
CACCAATTTCGCGATGCTGCTCGCGCTGGGCTCGCTGATGATCCTCGGGCCCGACATCATCCAGAGCTTCACCACCGCTTTGCTGATCAGCGTCATCGTCGGCACCTATTCCACCGTCTATATCGCCGCGCCCTGGCTGGTCTGGCTGAAGGTCGATTCGAACAGCTTCCTTCCCAAGGCTCACGCCGGGAGCTCCGGCGAACGGGTAACGAGCCGCAACGAAAGCCTGTGAGATGGCGCGCTTCGACCGCGACCCCGCCGCCGAGGGCCCTGTCGTCACGGGCTTTTCGGGGGGCGGCTTCGTGGTCGACGAGGGCGTCTACCTCGCCCTCCTGCTGACCCCGCTCAGCGCCCGCCACTGGGAGGCCCCGGCCCTCGCCCAACTGGCCCTCGCCGACCTCGAGCCGCTGCTCGCGCTCAGCCCGGCGCCCGAATTCCTCATCCTCGGCACCGGATCGCGCCTCACCCATCCGCCCAGAACCCTTCGCGACGGGCTCGAAGCGCTCGGGGTCGGCCTCGAAGTCATGGACAGCAGGGCCGCAGCCCGGACCTGGGGCCTGCTTCGCGGCGAAGAACGCTGGATCGCGGCGGCGCTGATGCCGCTTTAATACATTTTCCTCCGCAAGTCGCAAAAAGGGGCTGGCGATCCAGTTGAGATAAGCTAGCTTTCCGGCTTCACGCCGAGTCGGGGGGCAAGGATGCGTGGCAAGCTGATAGCGATGATCTGTGCGTTGCTGCTGGGCGGCTGCGCTTTGATGGATACGGGCGAGATCGACTACCGCCGAGCGGAGCCCGTCCGGTCGGATTTCGCCGCGCGAATCGCGTTGGGTCAACAGGACCTTTGCCAGGGCACCGCGCCGTCGACGGCCTATATTCCCAAAAGGAAGGCTCCCAACCGTTATCGCCCGACAAACCCGCAAAACTGTATTCCGCTCTTTCCCGCCCGGCTGATCCGCAAGAACGCCTCGATCGGCGATCCGATCGTCAAGAATGACGTTTACTCCATCCGCGTGGAGCATGCCTTCATCGCCGACCTGATCGAGGACAAGGCTTCGCTCCGGCGCATGATGAACGGGCGGGATGCTAAGCGGAAGGTCGGAGAAGTGGTCGTCCTCGCCCACGCCTTCGAATTCGCTCCGGATGCCGAGGCGGGCAACACCGCCGATTTCCGTTTCGCCAACCTTTCTTCACTCAACGGAGTGAAGGTCGTTTATTTCAGCCCTGACGTCGAAGCCGGGCAATCGCTCAACTTCAGCAACATCGTCCTGCAGGCGGGACGAAAGTATGAAGGCCGGCCCATCGGCATCCAGATCGTCGTCTTGGAGCTCGACCGGATGAGCGGCCAGATGCAGGGTTTGATGAAAAGGCTTGCGGAGCTTGGCCAGGAATCCGGAGCGCTCCCCGGGGGACCCGTGGCCGGGGCGTTGCTCGAGCTCGGCACGAGCCTCATGGGCAGCGACAACGACGACGTTATGTTCGACTATCGCTTCGTGCTCGACCCGTCGTCGGGTACCAATGTCGTCAATTCGCCGCCGTTCGAGGCGGGACGATATGTTCTGCGGCGCACTCACGAGCGTCGCGAAATGCAAATCTGGGACGATCTGGTCCTCGACCACAATACCGGGCAGCTGATGCACTGGTCAGCGAACGCGCGGCGCGAACGCGCTTACCTGCCGTTCGAGCGCGACACCTATTTCACCATCAATATCGTGAAACACCCTCCCGGGAGCGAATTCTACTATGGGCCCCAGACCTTCGGTCAGCTCGGTGAGGAGCTCGAGGCGGCCGCCAACGAGCGCGATGCTCCGCTGGCCGCGGTGACGGAAAGGGCGACGGCGGCCCTGGTGACGAGCCGAAAGGCGAAATGGAACGGCGATCTCGCCGCTGCCTGGAGGGGATCGGGCGCAAGATATCTGGCCTATGCCGCTACCTATGTCGACCCGGGGGTGACCGGCGACGATACCAAGTGCAAAGCCAACGGGAATGGAGCGCAGCGCCGCGCCATGCTGCTCTTCGAGGCCAATGCGGCCGCAGCCGATTTCCAGTCGCTATATGCGAAGGCGCTGGCGGCGGAGGTCAAGCCCGGCGAGCCTATTCTGGATACCGACGACCAACGGCGGATCCTGGCGGGATTGGCATCCTTCTTCCTGCCCGCTCCGAGCGGAGCGGAGCTGGAGGAGGCGCATCTAACCGATCCCTCCGCCTTCAAGTCCAAGTTCGTCGATTCGGGTGCGGCCGCCCTGCAATCGGCGGCCAGGCAGGCTGCCGAGCGCAACTGGGCGCCGAAAACCTGCAAGGAATTGATCGCGTCGCTGCTCGCGGATCCCGTCGCGCCGGCTCAACCGTCGGAGCCGGAGGAGCACGAGGACGAAGGAGCGACGCCGTCGGAGGATGAGCCAGGTCCGAGGTGATCGGATTGCGTACGGCAAATAAGCGGATCAGCGTTTCAAAGCCGCCAGATGCTCGTACAGTTCGCCGCCGTTCCGGTCCCAGCTGAATCGCTCCGCGGAGCGGCGCACGTCGGCCGGGTCCGGCGGCGAGGCGAGCATCTCGCGCGCCGCGGCGGCGATGGAGTCACGGTCGCGGGCGGCGAGCCGGCCCGCCTCGGGACGGTCGAGCACCTCGCGGGCTCCGCCGACGTCGGCGATCAGGATCGGCGTTCCGCAGGCGAGCGATTCGATCCAGACATTGGCCAGGCCCTCCCGCTCCGACGGCAGAAGCATCAGGTCGGCGGCGGCGAGCAGCTCCGGCATGCTGTCGGGAGGCACGGCCCCGAGCAGACGGGCGCGCTGAGCGAGGCCCAGCACCGCGATCAGAGCTTCGAGCGCGGGCCGCTCCGGGCCTTCGCCAGCGATCAGAAGGGTCGCGTCGGGCAGCGCGGACAGGGCCCCGATCGCCAGCCGGTGGCCTTTTAGCGGCACCAGATTTCCCGGACTGACGATCAGCGGACCCGCGACGCCCAGCCTGCGCTTCGCGGCTTCCCGATCCATCGGCCGGAACCGCTCGAGGTCGGCGCCGGTATAATGGACCCGGATCTTCTCCGTCGGCATTCCCATCGTCGCCATGTCGGCCTTGAGCGCCGCGCTGACGGCGAGCAGCCCGGCGGCCTTTCGGGCGGCCTCCAGCATCTGTCCGGCGACGGCCGGGCGCCGGCCCCAATAATGGATGTCGCTGCCGCGCGCCTTGACCGAGAACGGCAGCCCGAGCGCGCCGGCGATATGCATCGCCGCGACTCCGTCGGGCCAGAAGAATTGAGCGTCGATGACGTCGCACCGGAGGGCGCGGGCGACCGGCAGGGCCGCCGAGGCGAGGGACCGCGCGGCGCCCGCCCCGCCCGTCCCCGGCCAGGTCCGGAAGCGCGGACGGTGGACAATGAGCCCGTGCCGGAGCTCCCTGGCCGGTGAAAGCGCCTTCGCCCGGTAATGCGGGTGGAGGCTCAACGGCCAGGGCGGGAGCCCGACCGCGGCCGTGACCTCGACCTCGACCCCGTCCCGAGCGGCCAGCGCGAGGGTCTGTCGCTCGACGAACACGCCGAAGGACGGGCGCACCGGATCCGGATACAAGGTCGAGAGCGTCAGAACGCGCAGCATGGCCGTCCCCTTACAGGCGACACATTAAACCGCCGTTCATCGGGAAACGCCACTATCGCCGACAGGGACAGTCGCGGGCCTCGCCGTAACCTGTTCCCCGGCGAAGGCCGGGGTCCAGCGGCGCGGACGGTGCGGCTGGATCCCGGCCTTCGCCGGGAAGCAACAGGACGCCTCCAGTGACTCTCACTTCCCCCCAGTCCGCGCTTGGCCTCGTCCCAACCCTCCGCTAAGAAGCCCTCCATGCTGCGTAACCCTGCCCGCTTCACCGCCGCCGCCGTCATGGCGAGCCTCGTCCTCCCGCTCGCCGGCTGCGCCACCGGGGGCAAGAAGACCAAGGCCGACACCCAATATGTCGCGCGCGACGTCAACACGCTCTACAACCTCGCCAAGAAGCGGCTCGACCAGCGCGATTATCCGACCGCCGGAGCGGTGTTCGACGAGGTCGAGCGCCAGCATCCCTATTCGGTCTGGGCGCGCCGCGCCCAGCTGATGAGCGCCTTCAGCTATTATGCGGCCAAGGATTACACCAAGTCGATCGAATCCGCCCGCCGCTTCCTCTCGATCCATCCCGGCAACCGCGACGCGCCCTACGCTTATTACCTGATCGCGCTCAGCTATTACGAACAGATCGAGGACGTCACCCGCGACCAGAGCACGACCCGGCAGGCGCTCGACGCGCTCGGCGAGCTCGTCCGCCGCTATCCCAGCACCCGCTATGCGGGCGACGCGCGGCTCAAGATCGACCTCGTCCGCGACCACCTCGCGGGCAAGGAGATGGAGATCGGCCGCTTCTACCAGCGCCGGGCCCAGTGGCTCGCCTCGGTGATGCGCTTCCGGACCGTCGTCGATCAATATCAGACGACCAGCCACACGCCCGAGGCCCTGATGCGCCTCACCGAATCCTATCTCGCGCTCGGCATCCCCGCCGAGGCGCGACGGTCGGCCGCGGTGCTCGGCGCCAATTATCCGAACACCAAATGGTACGAGCGCGCCTATTCGCTGGTCCAGAAGCACGCGCCGGCGGCGGCGGCGCCGGCGGCGTGATGGCCCCGCCACGTCATCTCGGCGAAAGCCGGGACCTCGTGTCGAAAAGTCTCTGCCGGTGACCTGGGACCCCGGCCTTCGCCGGGGTGACGGCCTGTGGGGGCCGTCATGCTGACCGGGCTCTCCATCCGCGACGTCGTCCTGATCGAGAGCCTCGACCTCGAATTCGGCCCGGGCCTCGGAGTCCTCACCGGCGAGACCGGCGCCGGCAAGTCGATCCTGCTCGACGCGCTCGGCCTCGCGCTCGGCGCGCGCGCCGACAGCGGCCTCGTCCGCCAGGGGCAGGCGCAGGCCGTCGTCACCGTCAGCTTCGAGCTTCCGCCCAGCCATCCCGCGCTCGGCCTGCTTGGCGAGAACGGCCTCGGCGGCGAGCCGGGCGAGCCGCTCGTCGTCCGCCGGATCGTCCGCGCCGACGGCGGCAGCCGAGCCCTCGTCAACGACCAGTCCGCCTCGGTCGCCTTGCTGCGCGAGCTCGGCGCCCTGCTCGTCGAGGTCCACGGCCAGCATGACGATCGCGGCCTTTTGAACCCCCGCGGCCACCGGGCCCTGCTCGACTCGTTCGGGCGGATCGACAGCGCGGCCGCCGAGCAGGCCTATCGCGCCTGGGGCGAGGCCGAGGCCGCGCTGGCGAGGGCACGCGACGATCTCGAAGCCGCGGCCCGCGATCGCGAGTGGCTCGACCACAGCGTCGCCGAGCTCGCCCGCCTCGCCGCCGAGCCGGGCGAGGAGGCCGCGCTCGCCGGCCTTCGCTCCGACATGCAGAAAGGCGCCCGCCTCGCCGAGGACATCGCCGCCATCGGCCAGCTTCTCGACGGGTCCGAAGGCGGCCTTTCGCTCTGCCGTCAGGCGGCGCGCCGGCTCGAGCGGATAGCGGGCGAGCACGACCGGCTCGCCGAGGCGCTCGAGGCGCTCGACCGCGCGCTGGTCGAGGCGTCCGAGGCGGAGGACCGGCTCGAGGCCGCCGCGGCGGCCCTGGCCTACGATCCCGCGCGGCTCGACGAGGCGGAGACCCGCCTGTTCGAGATCCGGGCCGTCGCCCGCAAGCACCGAGTCGACCCCGACTCGCTGCCGGCGCTGACCGAGGAGCTGGCGGCGAAGCTCGCGGCGCTCGAGGCCGGGGAGAAGAGCCTCGCGGCGCTGGAGCAGCGGGTCCGCGACAGCCGCGCGGCCTACGAAAGGGAAGCGGAGCGGCTGACCGGGCTCAGGGCCGAGGCCGCGGCCCGGCTCGATTCGGCCGTCGCTCGTGAGCTCGTCCCGTTGAAGCTCGACTCCGCCCGCTTCCGAACCCTCCTCGAGCCCCTCGGCGAGGCTCAATGGGTCGCGCGCGGCAAGGATCGGGTCGAGTTCGAAGTCTCGACCAATCCCGGCGCCCCGTTCGCCCCTTTGACCCGGATCGCCAGCGGCGGCGAGCTTTCGCGATTCATCCTCGCGCTCAAGGTCGCCCTGGCCGAGCGCGGCGACGCCCGAACGATGATCTTCGACGAGATCGACCGCGGAGTCGGCGGCGCCGTCGCCAGCGCGGTCGGCGAGCGCCTCCACCGGCTGGCCGGGGGCGCGCAACTGCTCGTCGTCACCCACAGCCCTCAGGTGGCGGCGCGTGGCACCCGCCACCTTCTCATCGAGAAGACCCACGAGGGCCTGGTCACCAGGACCAGCGTCCAGACGCTCGACGAGGGTCGGCGGCGCGAGGAGATCGCCCGGATGCTGTCGGGAGCGCAGGTCACCGACGAGGCGCGGGCCCAGGCGGTCAGATTGCTGGAGGCGGCGTGAGGGATACGGGGATTTGCCTCCCCATCGCAAGATGGGGAGGGGGACCAGGCGAAGCCTGGTGGAGGGGTGACCTTGCGCAGGCCGGTGCCATGTCACCCCTCCACCACCTTCGGTGGTCCCCCTCCCCATGCTTCGCATGGGGAGGCAAGGCATGACCGAAGCCGAGGCCGCGGCCGAGCTCGGGCATCTCGCCTTCGAGATCGCGCGCCACAATCGGCTCTACCACAGCGAGGACGCGCCTGAGATTTCGGACGCCGAGTATGACGCGCTCGTCCGCCGCAATGCTGAGCTGGAGCGTCAATTCCCCCATCTCGTCCGAGACGACAGCCCGTCGCGCCAGGTCGGCGCCGCTCCGGCCGCGCATCTGTCCAAGGTCCGCCACGCGCTGCCGATGCTCAGCCTCGAGAATGCCTTCTCGGAGGATGAGGTGGCGGATTTCATCGGCCGGGTCCGCCGCTTCCTGAGCCTAGGTCCCGATGAGGAGGTGGCGCTCACCGCCGAGCCCAAGATCGACGGCCTGTCCTGCTCGCTCCGCTACGAGCAAGGCGAGCTCGTCCTCGCCGCTACCCGAGGCGACGGCACCACCGGCGAGGTGGTGACCGACAATGTCCGGACCATCGCCGACATCCCGCAGCGGCTGAAAGGAGAGGCGCCGGAGATCTTCGAGATTCGCGGCGAGGTCTACATGTCGAAGGCCGACTTCGCGGCTCTGAACGCCCGCCTGCTGGCGGAAGCGGAGGATCCGGCCAAAGCCCGCCAGTTCGCCAACCCGCGCAACGCCGCCGCCGGCTCGCTGCGCCAGAAGGAGGCCGCGGTCACGGCCTCCCGCCCGCTGCGCTTCTACGCCCATGGCTGGGGCGAGGTATCGGCGCTCCCCGCCGAGACCCAGCTCGGCGTGATGCGGGCGATCGAGGCGTGGGGGCTCCCGATCGCCGACCATCTCGAGCGCTGCGCCGGTCTCGACGCCTTGCTCGTCCATTACCGAAGGATCGAGACGAAGCGGGCCGACCTCGCCTTCGACATCGACGGGGTCGTCTACAAGGTCGACCGGCTCGACTGGCAGCGCCGCCTCGGCCAGGTCGCCCGGGCCCCACGCTGGGCGCTCGCCCACAAATTCCCCGCCGAGAAAGCGGAGACCGTCCTCGAGGCGATCGACATCC
>DASVQS010000051.1:0-160388 GCA_036389015.1 Allosphingosinicella sp.
GGGCGCTCCGGCGACCGGCTGGTGGCAGAAGGCAGGCGTCGCCTTCACCAACGCCGTCACGACCTGCGACAGCTCGTGCCCGAGCCTCACCTACGGCGGCACCGGCGGCAACATCTCGAGCATCACCGACGGCCTGTCGCGCCAGACCAGCTTCACCATCGCCAACAGCCTTCTGACCGGCATCCGCCGGCCAGGCGCCTCGTCGGACACGACGACGATCAGCTACGGCACCGGCGGGATCGCTCGCAGGTGGTGAGCGAAGGCGTCACCACCGCTTATTCGCGCTCGGTCAGCGGAACCACCGCCACGACGACGATCACCACGTCCGCCGGATCGAAGACGGTCGTGGCGGACCTCACTCTCGGCCGGGTGACCTCGGTCCAAGACCAACTCAGCCGCACTACCTCTTATCAATATGACACCAACGGCCGCCTCACCCGGGTGACGGCGCCGGAGGGCAATTACGTCACCTACACATACGACGCCCGAGGCAACGTCACCCAGACCCAGGCGACGGCCAAGTCCGGCTCGGGACTCGGCACGATCACGGCAAGCGCGGCATTCCCCTCGACTTGCACGAACGTGAAGACCTGCAACAAGCCGACGAGCACCACCGACGCGCGCGGCAATACGACCGATTATAGCTATGACTCCAACCATGGCGGCCTTCTGACAGTCACCCTGCCCGCGCCGACCAGCGGCGCTACGCGGCCTCAGACGCGCTACAGCTACACTTTGACCGCCTCGCCGGTGTCGACGGGCGTCTCGACCTATCTTCCGACCGCAGTCTCGCAATGCCGCACCGGCTCGAGCTGCGCCGGCACCGCCGACGAGGTGAAGGCGACCACCGGCTACAACAGCCAGTTCCTTCCGAACGCGGTATCCACGGGCGCGGGCGACAACAGCCTCGTCGCCTCGAGCGCCATGACCTACGATCCGGCGGGCAACCTGCTCACCGTCGACGGCCCGCTCTCCGGCACCGCCGACACGACGCGCTTCCGCTACAATGCGGCGCGGCAGCTCATCGGAAGCGTCTCGCCCGACCCGGACGGCGCCGGCGCGCTCAAGATGCGCGCCCGGCGTGCGACGATCGACAGCCACGGCCTGGTCACCAAGGTCGAGCAAGGGACCGTCAACAGCCAGTCGGACTCCGACTGGGCAGCTTTCTCCAGTCTCCAGGAAGTGCAGACTGACTATGATTCCAATGCGCGGCCCGTGGTTCAGCGGCTGGTGTCGGCCGGAACGACCTATGCACTGACCCAGACCAGCTACGACAGCCTCGGCCGCCCGGAATGCGTGGCTCAGCGGATGAACAGTGCCGCCTTCAGCTCGCTGCCTTCCTCGGCCTGCACCCTCGGCACCAGCGGAAGCTACGGCCCCGACCGCATCGTCAAGACCTTCCGCGACGCCGCGGGGCAGGTGACCAAGACGACGAGCGCGCTCGGGGTCACCGGCGTCGAGGCGGACGACGTGACCAGCACTTATACGTCGAACGGCCTCGTTCAGACCGTGACCGACGCCGAGAACAACAAGACGACCTACGTCTACGACGGCCATGACCGGCTTTCGCAGACCCAATATCCCTCGGCCACGAAAGGAGCCGGGACGAGCAACAGCGCCGATTACGAGCAGTCGACGTATGACGCCGCCGGCAACGTTACCAGCTTCCGCAACCGCGCTGGCGAGTCGATCGGCTTCACCGTGGACGCGCTCGGGCGGGTGACGGCGAAAGACCTGCCCGGAAGCGAACCGGACGTGACCTATGCCTTCAATCTGCTCGGGCAGATGACCTCCGCCAGCCAGACCGGCAACAGCCTGTCATTCACCCATGACGCGCTCGGCCGCAACCTGACCCAGGTGGGGCCGCAAGGGACGGTAACCTCGACCTGGGACATCGCCGGCCGCCGCACCCGCATCTCCCATCCGGACGGCTTCTACGTCGACCAGGAATATCTGGTCACGGGCGAGCCGACCGTGATCCGCGAGAACGGCGCCACGTCCGGCGCAGGAGTGCTCGCTACCTACGCTTATGACGACCTCGGCCGCCGAGCCTCGCTCACCCGCGGTGACGGGTCCGTTCTGAGCTATAGCTACGACGCCGTGTCGAGGCTCTCGCAACTCGCCGACAATCTCGTGGGGACGGCCTACGACCAGACGCTCGGGTTCGGCTACACGCCATCCTCGCAAATCGCGTCGAACTCGCGGAGCAACGATGCCTATGCCTGGACGGGCCACTACAACCTCAACCGCGGCTACACCGCCAACGGGCGCAACCAGTACACGGCGGTGGCCTCGATCACTCCGACCTACGACGCAAAAGGCAATCTAACCTCGGCGGGCGGTGCGACCTACACCTACACGTCGGAGAATTTGCTGGCATCGGCCAGCGGAGGCATCGCGCTCGCCTACGACCCGGCGATGCGGCTCTACCAGACGTCGGGCGGAAGCGCGGGGACGACCCGGTTCGGCTACGACGGCACCGCCCTAATCGCCGAATATAATGGCTCCAACGCCCTGCTCCGCCGCTACGTCCACGGTCCCGGCGCTGACGAGCCTTTGGTCTGGTACGAAGGCACCGGCACCAGCGACCGCCGCTTCCTCCACGCCGACGAGCGCGGCAGCGTGATTGCGGTGACCAACAGCTCTGGGACGACGCTCAACGTCAACGGCTACGACGAATATGGTATCCCGTCCTCGGGCAACCCCAGCCGGTTCCAGTATACGGGCCAGACCTGGTTGCCCGAGCTGGGCATGTATTATTACAAGGCCCGCATCTACTCCCCCACGCTGGGCCGGTTCCTGCAGGCGGACCCGATCGGCTACAGCGGCGGGATGAACTTCTACGCCTATGTCGGCGGGGATCCGGTGAACTTCACGGATCCCTCGGGTCTGGAAGAGGAACCAGAGGAACCAGGCGCTCCGAAAAAGGCGCCGGACGCCTGCACCGGAACCCGCATCAAAGACGCTTGCCCGGTGGGAGGAGGCATTGCCTTTGGCCTCAGTCCTAGTTCTCCGCTGTCATTCGGAGGCAGCGGCGGGTTGTCTGGTGCCGTTTTCGTTCCGGGGAGCACGGGGGGACCGGCTAGTTCGAGCGGCGAGACTATCATTGTCACCGCTAGTTCGCCCGGGCACTGGATCAACTACGGATCGCTTGGTAACTCGAATTCCTATGCGTCTCAAAACTTTTTGACAGCAGCTGCGGTAATCCCCTTCTTTGTAACAGGAAAGAAGCCATTTCCTTGGGATCCCAAAAACTACGGTATCACCTACCATATCTCCATGCTTGAAAGTATGCAGATAGATGAGGCCTACGCCGCAGCAATGCAGCAGTTTAATCAAAAGATAGGAGCAAACGGGCAGATCGGCCTACACTATTATTTTAACACTACCGATCCCAAGCTACCCAATTGGGGTGGAGATTGGTATTCCATTCCTGTTCCAATTGGCAGTCTCGCCGTAGACGCTCGCTTGGTGGTGAACACCGTTCACCGAAACATATTTTTCTACTCGCCTACGCATTATGAATGGTTCATACTCGGTATCAATGGGCCGCCTTGAGGATGGCCAAGGAGCAACAAATGTACGAACTACCTATCATAAAGGGTGACATACCGTCATTTGCAAATATTTCACAGATGCTAGTACGCCCGAAACTAACGTTGCCAGCAGTCATTGTAAGTCTAGAGCTGCAGTTTGCGGAAGCCAAAATATATCGTATTGTTTTGAATGGCGATACAAAGGCGATGTTCCAGTCCATCGGTCATGGCCTTGGGTTTCCACATGATACATCGCATAATTTGAATGCGTTTGTTGACTTGATGGCAGACTTGTCTTGGCTTGGTCAACGTCACGTTATTGTTGTAATAGTAATGGCAGATAAAACTCTTTCGATAGACCAATCCGTAATTATAGACGCTATTTCCCTGGCTATCACCCACCTTAACTTGGAACGTCGATTAAAACTATCCGCTATAATTCTTCTATAAGTGACAGACGACAGCGGAAGGACGACATGGGAAAATTTACCAATTTCGAAAGCAGGCCAATGCACGACAAGACGTCCTCGGATGACGAGCTCTTCATCCACCTCGACGGCCTCCTCGCCTTGATGAAGGCCACCGAGGCGGCGATCGCCACCGGGCGCGGCCGGCTCGAGCTTCGCCCCGGCTCCGGCGGGATCGCCGCCGGGAGCGGCAAGGCGTCTTTCGCCAAATTGACCCTGACCTTCACCGACCGCGCCGGCGGCGGCCTCGCTCTGGCGGCCTAGAACAATGGTCATATTTAGCGGCACCCAGAGGTTAGGCGTACCGCCTTGGCAGGTTTGGGAAGGCTCTACGGAGACACTAAAAATGCTAAAGGCGAACACGCTCCTTGTGTCATTTTGCTCTTCTCGGGACTAATCCGGGATCTTACAGTGCGACTGTAGGAAAGGTGGGTAGTTCGATCAGGTTTGCAAACGTTGGTGCGCTATCGAATTACATACACCGAAACTTTATGACCTAGGCCGCTAGAAATGAGCAACTATAGAATTGCGGTCGCTATAAGGCCAATCGTGCTCATGCTTGTTCCCGCGAGCATTGTTTTTGCACTCTTTTTGAAGAACTTTCTTGCATTGTCGGTTTGGCTTCTTCTGAATGGTGCTTTAGGTTGGTATACGCGGTGTCTCCAGTGTGGAATGAGTATATACTTTGATCGAGATCATCCTTTCCGGACACTCTTGGCGATCCCCCATAGAGCGTGTACTGTTTGCGGACGCGAACAGGACTGAGTGATCGCGTGCAAACCCAATAGGTTTAAGAGAGGCTCGTGTCTCCGGCCTTGAATTCCGGTACGGCGCCTTATTTCGAAAGCAGGCTGATGCGCAACGAGACGCCTTCGGATGACGAGCTCGTCATCCACCTCGACCTCGACGGCCTCCTCGCCCTGATGAAGGCCACCGAGGCGGCGATCGCGACCGGGCGCGGCCGGCTCGAGCTTCGCCCGGGCTCCGGCGGGATCAGCGCCGGCGTCGGCTCGGTGCCCTTCGCCAAACTGACCCTGACCTTCACCGACCGCGCCGGCGGCGGCCTCGCCCTGGCCGCCTAGGGGCCTCGAGGCGAACCACCGGCCGTGGCTGGGACGGGCCGCGCCGGCAGCCCGCCAGGACTCCTCCCGCCATCCCGGGGGCGGTGCCGGTTCGGCCCCCGGAATAAGCAAGCCTTGCCAACGCGCGCGGAGTTGACGAGGGCTCGTTCCGGCTCCTATGCCTCCCTTCAAAAATGAGGGGAATGCCATGCGAAGCAAGCTCTTAGCCGCGGCGGCCCTGGCGGTCTTCGCGCTCGGCCCGGGCGAGGCGCCGGCCCAGCCGAAGGCGCCCGCGGCGCGCTCCGGGCTCCATATCGAGACCCAATATTACACGCTTCCCAACGGCCTCAAGGTCGTGCTGTCGCGCGACCCGTCGGTGCCGACGGCGACGGTGGGGGTCTATTACGGGATCGGCTTCAGGATCGAGCCGAAGAACCGCACCGGCTTCGCCCATCTGTTCGAGCATCTGATGTTCCAGGGTTCGGCCAACGCGCCCAAGGGCACGTTCGACAAGATCATCTACAATAACGGCGGCGTGAACAACGGCTCGACGCGCTTCGACTTCACCAATTATTACGAAGTGGTGCCTTCGAACGCGCTCGAGACGGTGCTGTGGGTGGAGGGCGACCGCATGCGCGGGCTCGACCTCACCCCGGCGGCGCTTGCCAACCAGCAGGGGGTGGTCGGCAACGAGGTCAAGGTCAACGTGCTCAACCAGCCCTACGGCGGCTGGCCGTGGCTCGACATGCCCCAGCTCGCCAACGTCAACTGGTACAACGCCCACAATTTCTACGGAGACTTGAAGGAGATCGAGTCGGCGACCGCGGCCGACGCCAAGACCTTCTTCGAGAGCTTCTACCGGCCCAACAACGCCGTCCTCGTCGTCGCCGGCGACATCGACTATGCGAAGACCCGGGCGATGATCGACCGCTATTTCCGGGGCGTCCCGGCCGGGCCCAAGGTCGCGATGCCCGACATCTCCGAGCCCCGGCAGACTCAGGAAAAGTTCAAGGTCAAGCCCGACCCGCTCGCCCCCCGCCCCGCCTTCACCGCCGCCTGGCACGTGCCCGAGCGGGGATCGAAGCAATGGTATGCGATGGGGCTTCTCGACCAGATCCTCGTCCAGGGCCAGGACAGCCGGCTCTTCCAGAAAATGGTGCGCGAGACGGGAATCGCCGGCGGGATCCAGGGCGGGATCAACAGCGGCCTCGGCAACATGTACAATTATCGCGGCCCGATGCTGTGGACGGTCGCCTTCATCCACGATCCGGCCAAGTCGCGCGAGGAGATCACCGCGGCTCTCGACAGCGTCATCGAGGACGTGCGCACCAAGCCGGTCACCGCCGCGGAGCTCGAGCGGGCGCGGACCAAGATCCGCTCCAACCTCTACAATCTCGCCGATCCCTCGACCCGCTTCGGCCTCGTCGACCTGCTCGCGGTAGGCGCGATGTGGGAGAACGATCCCAATTGGGTGAACCGGCTCGAGGCCGGCTTCAACGCGGTGACCCCAGAGCTCCTGCTCGCCACCGCCAGGGAATATCTGAGGCCGACCAACCGCTCGATTCTGCTCGTCCAGCCGGCCCCCAAGGCCGCCGCCCCCGCTACCGGAGCTTCGCAATGATCCGCCGCGCCTCCCTCGTCCTCGGCGCCGCAGCCGCCGCCTTCGGCCTCCTCGCCGCAGCGCCGCTCGCGGCCCAGCCGAAATATCCGCCGATGCCGGCCGCCGGGACCCCGAGGCCCTTCGCGGTCCCGGCCTCGGAAACCTACCGGCTGGCCAACGGCATGCAGGTCACCCTCATCCCCTACGGCCAGGTGCCGAAGGCCGTGATCAGCCTCAGGGTCTATGCCGGGTCGCTGAACGAGGGCGAGGATGTCGGCCTGGCGGCCCTCACCGCGCAATTGTTTCGCGAGGGCGCCGCCGGGCGCGCCGGAGCGGACATCGCCGCCGCCGCCGCCGGCATGGGCGGACAACTCGGAGTCGGCGCCGGAGCGCACGAGACCTTCTTCGGGTTGAACGTCCTCTCCGAGAATGCCGGCGACGCCGTCCGGCTGATCGCCGACATCGCCCGGCGGCCCGATTTCCCGGCCACCGAGTTCGATCGGGTCAGGCAGAATTACGCGCGCAACATCGCCGTCGCCAAGTCGCAGCCCCAGTCGGCGGCGGACGCAGCCCTCGCCACGGCTTATTACGGCCCCAACCATCCTTACGGCCGCAATTTCCCGACCGACGCCCAGCTCGCCGGCTACAAGCTCGACGACGTCTGCCGCTTCTACCAGGCCAATTTCGGAGCCAGGCGCGCCCGGCTGTTCGTCGCCGGCCAATTCGACAAGGCGGCGGTCAAGGCGGCGATCGAGCAGGCCTTCGGCGGCTGGGCCGGCGGTCCCGAACGTCTCCGGCTGCCGCCGACGCCGCAGCCGGGGCCAAGGGTCATCCTCGTCGACCGGCCCGGCGCTCCGCAATCGACGGTCCGGCTCGCCTGGCCGGCGCCGGTCGCGGGGGCGCCGGAGGATATCGGCTTCCGGGTCGCCAACAATCTGCTCGGCGGGTCCTTCACCTCGCGCATCACCCGCAACATCCGCGAGCAGAAGGGCTATACCTATTCCCCCTTCTCGACCGTCTCCTACAATCCCGGCGAGTCCCAGTGGGAGTTCGACGCCGACGTCACCACCGACGTCACGGGACCGGCGCTCAAGGAGGTGTTCGGAGAGATCAGGCGGCTTCAGACCGAGGCCGTGCCCGAGGAGGAGGCGGCCGGGATGCGGACCTGGATGGCCGGCACCTTCGTCCTCCAGAATGCGAGCCCGGCCGGGCTGATCGGCTCGATCGCCGAGCGGGACTTCCACGGCCTCCCGGCCGACTGGCTGACCACCTACGTTCCCAACGTGCTCAAGGTCACCGGAGCCGACATGCAGCGCCTCGCCGGCAGCGCCCTCCCGTTGAACAAGATGACCCTGGTGGTCGTCGGCGACCTCGCCAAGGTCGAGCCCCAGCTCAAGGCGCTTCCCGAGCTTCAGGGAATGACGTTCCAGCGGGTCACCCCGTTCTAACGTGAAAATCCTCCCCGCGATTTCACGGGGAGGGGGACCGCGCAAAGCGCGGTGGAGGGTTCTTCGGACCCAGTAAGGCCCCTCCATCCTGCTTCGCATGGTCCCCCTCCCCTGCAAATGCAGGGGAGGATTTCATTCAATCCATGTGCCTCAGCCCGACCGGGATAATCCCATCGCGCTAGCAGGGTCAGCGTCGCGGGCAACGCCCGGTAAGTAGAGCAGGACGTTGGCCGTCACCGCCACGAGGAGCCCGAGCAGGTAGGGACCTGCGAACATCTTGGTCACCGGCCCGCTCGCTACCGCCGCCGACGGTCCAATATCGCCCGAACGGAACGGGCCTGCGGACTGCCGATCTCATAAATGAAAGCGCTGGAGCAGGGCGCCTGGAGGAGCGTCAGGGCCTTGGGATCGGGGCTTGCGAAGACGGTGGCGCTCGGGCCGCGAAGCGGAGGGCTCGGCGAGCTCGGCCGGCGGAGCGCGACGAGGTAAGGACCGGGCGCCATATGGTCCGGCTCGCCGAAGGTCGAATTGTCCCAGGTTACCGAGAGCACTCGCGGGGCGCGTCCCACGAGGACCTCGTCGACATGGATCTCGAAACGCGCATAATCGGGCAGCAGGCCCTGTTTAGGATCTTCGTAGATCTTGCGCATATCCGCCGGCAGATGAGGCGAGGCCAGCATCCGGCGCCGAAAGGCCTGGTCGCGAACGATCCGATAATTGACCAGGCGTCCGACCACCACGACATCCGCAAAACGGACGTCCTCCAGGGTGGGGCGGACGTATATGCGGCAGGCATGGGAGGCAGCGGGAAAGGCGGTCGCGAAGGCTGCGGCCGCGAATGCGCACCCCCAACGAACCATAGTCTTGCTCTTGTAACGCATGCCGGACGACCCATCGATGGATGCGAAGGGGATTAGCGCTCGAATCCTAACGTCGGCTTTCCCCATGGCGGACCCTCGGACACAAAAGTGGGGCCATCGAGGCGTAGGTCACTCCGATGGGGAGGCAATCTAGTCCATGTGCTTGAGGCCGACCCTGAGATAATCCCATCCCGTCACCAGGGTCAGCGTCGCGGCCGCCCACAGGCTGCCCAGCCCTACCCAATGCACCCACGGCCATTGCGGCAGCGCGGCGCCGAGGATGAGCGCGCCGAGCGAAACGAGCTGGAAGGTCGTCTTCCACTTGGCGAGGCGGCTGACGGGAAGCGAGACGGCGATTCCGGCGAGGAACTCGCGAAGGCCGGAGACCGCGATCTCGCGAAGCAGGATGATCAGCGCCGGAACGATGTGGAAGCCGTGGATGACCGGCTCGCCGCTGTGCGCGCGGGCCGAGACGAGCATGACGATGACGGCCGCGACCATGATCTTGTCGGCGATCGGATCGAGGAAGATCCCGAGCCGGGACACGGTGCCCTGCGCCCTGGCGAGATAGCCGTCGAAATAATCGGTGATGCCGACCAGGCAGTAGAGGCCGAAGGTGATCGCATAGTCGAACCAGCTCGGCTTCCACAGCAGGAACACCAGCAGGGGCACCGCGAAGATGCGCGACAGGGTGAGGATGTTGGGCAGGGTCAGCATCGCGGCCTACGTCCCTAGCGGGTCGGGGCGACGCTGTGAACGTGCCTGTTCCCCGGCGAAGGCCGGGGCCCGGTTCGAAACCGCTGCAACTCGCGCGGCCGGGCCCCGGCCTGCGCCGGGGGACTCCTGCGCCCGGGAGCAATGCTGCGCAGCATTCGGGCGCTGAACGTTTGACCCCGGCGCCACAGCGGCTATGACCGCCCGCGCATGTTCGTACGCACCCCAGCCGCCCGCGCCTGAGCGAAGTGCAGGATTCGCTTCACCTCCTGTCCAAGCGGCGCTTCCTGCCGCTGTTCGTCACCCAGTTCCTCGGCGCCTTCAACGACAACCTCTTCAAGTCGGCGATGGTCATCCTCGTCACCTACGCAATCTATTCCGACAAGACCAAGGAGGCGACGTTCAACGCGGTCGCCGGGGCCCTTTTCATCCTCCCCTTCTTCCTGTTCTCGGCCCTGGCCGGCCAATTGGCCGACGGGGGCGACAAGGCGCGCATCGTCCGGATCGTCAAGACCGCGGAAATCGCCATCATGACCTTCGGAGCGGCGGGCCTGCTCCTCCACAACATCCCGCTCATGCTCATCGCCTTGTTCGCGATGGGCGTTCACTCCTCCTTCTTCGGGCCGATCAAATATGCGATCCTGCCGCAGCACCTGCGCCGCGACGAAGTGCTCGCCGGGACCGGGCTGGTCGAGGCGGGCACCTATATCGCCATCCTGCTCGGGACGATCGCCGGCGGGCTGCTCGGCGCGGACCATGCGAACCTGGCCGCCGTCGGAGTGCTGCTGGTCGCCGTCGCCGGCTGGTTCGCGGGCCGTCATGTGCCTCCGGCCCCGCCCGAGGCCGACGCTCCGCCCGCCAAGATGGACTGGCACATCATCCGGGCCTCGATCACCCTGGTCAACGCGACCCTGCACATCCCGCGCCTCTTCCTGGCCATCGCCTCGATCAGCTTCTTCTGGATGATGGGCGCGATCCTCGCCGCGCAGTTCCCGCCGCTGGTCAAGAACGTCTTCTACGCCAACGAGCAGGTGGCGACTCTCTTCCTCGCCATCTTCTCGGTGGGAGTGGGCCTGGGCTCGGTGCTGATCAACCGGCTCCTCAAGGGGCGGGTCCTCGCCATCTATTCGCCGGCCGCGGCGATCGCCATGGGCCTGTTCATCTGCCACCTCTATTACAACAGCCTGTCCTGGCCGGCTCAGGGCCCCGAGCTGCTCGACTGGAAGAGCTTCATCCGGATCGGCCAGGCCGAGTGGGTGATGATCGATCTTTTCGGGGTCGCCGTCTCGGGGGGAATGTTCGTCGTCCCGCTCTACGCCTTCCTCACCACCACCGTCCCCAAGTCGGAGACGGCGCGGACGGTGGCGGCCAACAATATCGTCAATTCGGGCGGGATGGTGCTTGCCGCGATCATCCTCACCGGCCTCGTCCAGCTGGGGGTGTCGATCGAGGAGACGCTGCTTCTGGTCGCCGTGTCCAGCCTCTTCGCGGCATGGCTGGCGTGGAAGCTGCACAGGGCCTGCGACTAGAGCTCCTTCGATACGCCGGTTCGACTTCGCTCACCGGCTACTCAGGATGAGCGGGAAGCTGATCGCTCATCCTGAGTAGGGACTGAGCCTGGCGAAGGCCCGTATCGAAGGACGCTTCAGGCCAGGAAGGTGGAGAAGAAGACCAGCCCGCCGGCGAAGGTCAGGAGGAAGAATCTGAAGTCTTCGGAGGCGGGGATCAGTCGGTCCATGGCCACCGGTTAACGCCCTCTTTACCAGTCGGGCAAGCGGTCGAATCGGCCTCGGCGGGCGCTGTCCCGCCGCGGCACATGGACTGGTGCAATCCTTCTCCGCCTTCTTCTATACCGGGCCATGGTCCGGCCTTCGTCCTCCACTTCCGGCGTCGACGAGAAACTGGCGCGGTCGGTCCGCGACCCGAGGCTGATGGAAGCGGGGCTCGCTCTGGTCGAGGGACGGCTCGCCGCCGCCGAGGGGCTGCTCCGAGCCCACCTCAGGGAAAGGCCGACCGACATCGCGGCGATCCGGATGATGGCCGAGCTGGCCGGGCGGCTCGGCCGCTACCGGGACAGCGAGGCCCTGCTCCGCCGGGCGCTCGAGCTTGCGCCCGGCTTCACCGCGGCCCGGGCCAATCTCGCCACCATCCTCTACCGCCAGAACCGGCCGTCGGAGGCGATCGAAGCGCTCGACAGGCTGCTCGACGAGCAACCGGAAAACGCCGCCCACCAGAATCTGAAGGCGGCCGCGCTCGGCCGGGTCGGCGGCTTCGAGGAGGCGATCGGCCTCTACGAGGCGGTCCTCGCCCGCTTCCCCGACCAGCCCAAGGTGTGGATGAGCTACGGCCACGTCCTGAAGACGGTCGGCCGGCTCGACGAGGGAGTCGCCGCCTACCGCCGGGCGCTCGCCGTCGCCCCCGCGCTTGGCGAAGTCTGGTGGAGCCTCGCCAATCTGAAGACGGTTCGGCTGGACGCTGCGGATATCGAGGCGATGACGTCGGCGCTGGCGGCGCCCGGCCTGTCGCGCGAGGACCTGTTCCACCTCCATTTCGCGCTCGGCAAGGCGCATGACGATGCCGCCGAGCCCGAGCTCGCCTTCGCCCATTACGCCGAGGGCAACCGGCTGAGGCGCTCGCTGATCGGCTACCGGGCGGAGGACACCACCCGCGACGTCGACCGGAGCATCGCCCTGTTCACGCCCAACTTTCTCGCCGCCCGCAGCGGCTGGGGCTGCCCGGCCCGGGATCCGATCTTCATCCTCGGAATGCCCCGCGCCGGCTCGACCCTGATCGAGCAGATCCTCGCCAGCCATGAGCGGGTCGAGGGGACGATGGAGCTTCCGGACCTGCCGGCGCTGGTGAAGCGCCTCGGCGGCCGGGCGCGCAAGTCGGACGAAGGCGCCTATCCGGAGGTCCTGGCGGAGCTCCGCGCGGCCGAGCTTCGCGCGCTCGGCGAGGAGTATCTCGATCGCGCCCGAATCCACCGCAAGACCGACCGCCCCTTCTTCATCGACAAATTGCCGAACAACTGGGCGCATATCGGGCTCATCCACCTGATCCTTCCGAACGCGAAGATCGTCGACGCCCGCCGCCACCCGCTCGACTGCGGCTTCTCCAACTTCCGGCAGCATTATGCCCGGGGTCAGGCCTTCAGCTATTCGCTGGCCGACATTGGCCGTTATTATGCCGATTACGTCCGGCTCATGGCCCATTTCGACCGGGTGCTGCCCGGGCGGGTCCACCGGGTGATCCACGAACGGCTGGTCGAGGCGCCCGAGCCGCAGATCAGGACGTTGCTCGAGGCGCTCGGCTTGCCGTTCGACCCGGCCTGCCTCGATTTCCATGAGAACAGGCGCGCGGTCCGGACCGCAAGCTCCGAGCAGGTCCGCCGCCCGATCAACCGCGACGGCATCGGCCAGTGGCGGGCGTACGAGGCGCATCTTGGGCCCCTGATCGAGGCGCTGGGGCCGGTGCTGGAGACTTATTCGGAGGCGCCCTTCTAACCCCTCTCCCTGCAGGGGAGAGGGACAGCCGCGAAGCGGCAGGGTGAGGGCGTGTCCACAACCGGCCGGTCACGCCCTCACCCTCCACCGCTTCGCGGCGGGCCCCTTCCTCTCCCCTGCAGGGAGAGGGGTTCAGCAAGTGACCTCGAAACCACAGCTGCGACCCGATACCGTTTCGCTGGCAGAATAAGTTTGACCCAAGGCCTCAAAGCGGGACATTTTGGCGTCCGACGCAAAGCTGTGGGGGATATTGCCGATGCGCCTCGCTTCCAGCCTCGGGCTCGCCGCCTTCCTGCTCGCCTCGACGACTCTTTCCGGCACCGCTTTCGCTCAGGACGCGCCGCCCGCCACCGGCGAAGGCAGCGGCGCCGACGATCAGGCCGACCGCGCCGCCGCGCCGGCGGATGCCGAGGACAGCGGCGACATCATCATCACCGCGACCAAGCGCGAGGAGAATCTCCAGGACGTCCCGATCAGCATCCAGGCGCTCGGCACCCAGCGCCTCGAGGAGCTGAACGTCGCGAGCTTCAACGACTATACCAAGCTCACGCCCAGCGTCTCCTTCCAGACCGCCTCGCCCGGAACCGCCAACGTCTACATCCGCGGCGTCGCGAGCGGCGGCGACGGCAACCATTCGGGCTCGCTTCCGAGCGTCGGAATCTATCTCGACGAGCAGCCGGTGACGACGATCGGCGGCAATCTCGACATCAACATCTACGACATCGCCCGGATCGAGGTTCTTCGCGGGCCCCAAGGCACGCTCTACGGCGCCTCGTCGGAAGCGGGAACGATCCGGATCATTACCAACAAGCCCGATCCGTCCGGCTTCGAGGGCGGCGCCGACGCCGAGCTCAACACCGTCCGCCACGGCGGCATCGGCGGCGGAGTCCAGGGCTTCGTCAACGCCCCGCTCGGCGACAAGGCGGCGCTGAGGCTGGTCGGCTGGTTCCGCCACGACGCCGGCTATATCGACAACGTCGCCGGCACCCGCGCCTTCCTCCCCCAGCCCGGCGGAATCGTCATCAACAACAATTCGCTCGTCGAGGAGGATTTCAACGAGGTCGACGTGGTCGGCGGCCGCGCCGCCCTCGGAATCGACCTCAACGACAATTGGACGGCGACCGCGAGCCTGATCGGTCAGGACCAGAAGAGCGACGGAATCTTCGGCTTCGACCCCAGCGTCGGCGACCTCGAGGTCCAGCATTTCTTCCCGGACAACCGCCACGACCGCTTCCTCCAGGCGGCGCTCACCGTCGAAGGCAAGATCAGCAACTGGGACCTCACCTATGCGGGCGCCTATCTGATCCGGAACATCGACAGCACCAACGACTATACCGATTACGCCGAGGCCTATGACGAGCTCTACCACGATTACGGCGGGATCGCGGGCTATCTCTATTTCTTCGACGACGCCGGCAACACGATCGATTCCTCGCAGCACATCATCGGCCGCGACCGCTACCGCAAGATGAGCCACGAGCTCCGCATCGCCTCACCCGCCGACAAGAGGCTTCGCCTCGTCGCCGGCCTCTTCTACCAGCGCCAGACCCACGGCATCCACCAGGATTACCAGGTCACCAACCTCGCCGACGAGCTCAGCGTCAACGGCCATCCCGGAACCCTCTGGCTGACCGAGCAGGAGCGCGTCGACCGCGACTATGCGGCCTTCGGCGAGGCGAGCTTCGACATCAGCGACAAGATCACCGTCACCGGCGGCCTGCGCGGCTACAAATACCGCAACTCGCTGATCGGATTCTTCGGCTTCGGCCGCAATCCGGGCGCGGCCTTCACCGAAGAGCCGTTCAACGCCGTCGGAAGCTCGCGCACAGGCTTCATCCAATGCTACACCACGACCGGCGCCCGCCTCCGCGACAACATCACCGGGACCGTGCTTCCGCCGATCGTCGCGGGCTCGCCCTGCACCAATCTCGGCGACTTCGTCGACGGCAAGGTCGTGCCGAGGCAGGTCAAGGGCAGCGGCATCACCCACCGGCTCAACCTCAACTGGAAGGTGACCCCGGACCATCTCGTCTACGCCACCTGGTCGAAGGGGTTCCGGCCGGGCGGGATCAACCGTCGAGGCAGCCTCCCGCCCTATGACGAGGACACGCTGACCAATTACGAGCTCGGCTTCAAGACCAGCTGGCCGGGGCGCCTCACGGTCAACGGCGCGATCTTCTGGCAGGACTGGAAGCGCTTCCAATATTCCTTCCTCGGCGAGAACAGCTTCACCGAGATCCACAACGGCCCGAGCGCCCGGATCAAGGGCGTCGAGATGGACGTCTCCTGGCGGCCGGTCCGCGGCCTCTCGCTGACCGGAAGCGCGGCCTATACCGACGCCAAGGTTCGGGCCAACGTCTGCGATTTCGACGATCCGACCTTCGCCTGCACCGCGCCCGGCCCGCAGGGTCAGGCCAACGGAGTCTCGGCCCCGGCCGGGACGAGGCTTCCGGTCACTCCGAAGTTCAAGGCGAGCGCGGTCGGCCGCTACGAATTCCCGCTCGGCCCCGGCAAGGCCCATGTCCAGACGGTGCTCACCCACCAGAGCAGCTCGACCGCCGACCTCAGGGTCGGCGCGGCCGCGGTGCTCGGCCGGCTCCGGCCCTACACGATGGCGGATTTCGCCTTCGGCATGGAATGGGGCAAGTTCACCGGCGAGCTCTTCCTCGAGAACGCCTTCGACAAGCGCGCGGAGCTGACCCGCTACCAGCAATGCGGCCAGTGCAACCTCAGGGTCTACATCGTCCCCTATCGCCCGCGAACGCTGGGCATCAGGGTGGGAACGAGGTTCTGATTTGCCTCCCCATGCGAAGCATGGGGAGGGGGACCACCCGAAGGGTGGTGGAGGGGTAGAAGGCTCGGAAGCCGGGGATTAGGCGCGAGACGGCATAGGCGGTCGCCAATTACCCCTCCACCACCTTCGGTGGTCCCCCTCCCCATCTGCGATGGGGAGGCAGGGAGATTACCGAGCCGTCCTGAAGAACAGATGCCCGCCGATCACCCGCACCGGCGCAAGCCCCGACGACCAGCGCGGGGACACCGCCGCCGTGTGGTAGAAGAGCGCTCCGCCGGTCGGATCGGCCGAGGCGCCCGAGAGGATCTCCGCCGCGACCCTTTTGGCCGTCAGCCACATGGCATAGTCGCCGCTGTCCGGGCTCAGCTTGTCGATGTTCATCATCGCCGGATAATTGGGGTCGTTCCGGTTCCAGGCGCTGAACTGCCAGGCCTCGCTGACCGTCTCGGTCGCGTAGGTGCCGTGAGCGCCGCTGCGCCGGCGATTGTCGATGACATGGCCGACCGCGCGCATCGCGTCCTCGCCGCCGCTCCGCGCCTCGCCCCACATGGTGAGCGCCATCCAGTGAGCGTCGACGACGTCGATCTCCTCGGCCGGCACGGCTTCGGTGACCGGCGCCGGAGCTTGCGCCTCCACGACCGCGCGTTGCGCATCGGGCTGAAGCGGCCGGGTCCACTCGCCCCAATTGGCGGCTTGCTGCTTTGCCGGCGCCGCAGGCACGGCGAGGCCGTCGCCCTGCGCCCGGGCGGCCGCGATCGCAACAATGACAGCGGCGATCCCCGCCCCCGCAGCCCATTTCATAAGGATTATAATGCCTTAATTAAGCGCTCCTGGCTAGGGCTTTGACTCTCCGACGCCGCAGATCGCCGCAATGACGCGCCCGGTCATCGCCTCGCAATCGGCTGCGGCGAAGGGAAAGGTCCCGTCCAGCGCCGTCCTGAGCTCCGGCGCCAGCTCCTCCTGGAGGCGGCGCCGGGCGCGGAAGTGCCGTGTCTTGACCGTCGCCGCGGCGATCCCGAGGGCCTCGGCGGCCTCGTCGACGCCGAGCCCCTCGATCTCGCGGAGCACGAAGACGAGCCGGAAGGCGTCCGGAAGCCGGCCTATGGCCTCTTCGAGCATCCGCCGCATCTGCTCGCGCGCCAGCGCTCCGTCCGGGAGGGTCGTCATCGATCCGCGCATCAGCTTTTCCCGATATTCGTCGAGGATTGCGACCGAGCCGCCGTCGAGGGCCGCGAGGCGCCGCTTGGCCGCCCGCTTGCGGCCGAGCGCCTCGTTGATGACGATCCGGGTCAGCCAGGTGGAGAGCGAGGAGCGCCCTTCGAACTCGGCGGCGGCCGCGAAGGCGCGAAGATAGGCGCTCTGCACCGCGTCCTCCGCCTCGGAACGGCTCTTGAGGATCGACCAGGCGGTCCGGAACAGGCGCTGATTGTTGCGCGCGGTGATCAGCCGGACGGCGGCGGGATCGCGGGCTGCGAGCCGCCGGGCGAGGTCGAGGTCGCCGAGCATTTCGTAATCGAGCGCTGGAGCCGCCGTCATGACGCCGTCCTGTACGAGCCGCGGCCGCAACGATCCACCCGTGCCTCCTTGCATTGGGCAGGGCACCATCGTCATCCCGGCGAGAGCCGGGATCCATGAACAGGGTTGTTCGAAACCTGAAACGCCCGTGTTCATGGATGCCCGATCAAGTCCGGCATGACGGGTAGGAGCCCCGTCCGATCCCAGCCTTTGATGCCGCGGCGGCGGCCGGGTTCCCGGGAACGCCTGGGCCGGCCCCGGCATCCAAGCCCATGGGACGGACGAGCCGCTCCCGGACTAGAAAGGAGCAAAAATGATCGGGAAATCAACTATCGCCCTCTCGGCCTTGCTGGCGTTCGGCACCGCCGCGCCGGCCCATGACGGACCGCACGTCAGCGACGCCCAGATCGCCCACATCGCCTACACGGCCGGCCGGATCGACGTCGAAGCGGCCCGCCAGGCGCTTCAGAAGTCCCGGAACGCGAAGGTCCGCGCCTTCGCCGAGATCATGGTCCGCGACCATGAAGCGGTGAACGCCCAGGCACTCGCGCTGGTCGGGAAGCTGGGAGTGAAGCCCGAATCCAATCCGACCAGCGCCGCGCTGTCGAAAGGCGCCGCCCGGAAGATACGAAGCCTCGCCGGCCTCCGCGGCGCCGCCTTCGACCGCGCCTATGCGCGGAACGAGATCGCCTTCCACCGAACCGTCAACGGCGCGCTCGAGGCGACCCTCATTCCGAGCGCGAAGAACGGCGAGCTCAAGGCCCTGCTAGAGACCGGCCTCGCCCTATTCCGCGAGCACCAGGGCCACGCCGAGCATCTGGCCGCGGAGCTGCGCCGGTGAAGGCAGCCCTTACCGCCGCCGCGCTGCTGCTGGCGCCGTTCCTCGCGGCCGGTCCAGCGGCGGCGGCGCCGACGGTCCACACGATCGTCGTCGACAAGATGAAGTTCGGCGCCGTCCCGCCCGATCTTCGCGCCGGGGACGTCATCCTGTGGGTCAACAGGGACCTGTTCCGCCACAGCGCGACGGCGCGTGACGGAAGCTTCGACGTGGACCTGCCGCCCAGGGCAAGCGGCAGGACGAGGGTCGGGCGCAAGGGCGCCATCCCCTTCTTCTGCAGATATCATCCCGGGATGAAGGGCGTGCTGCTCAGCCGGTAGCGAGGTGGCGACGGCGCTTTTTTGCATCGCGCTGCCTGCAGCATACGGTCACTGCTCCGGCCTTGATCGTCCTCGTCAGCCGCGACTCCAAAATGGCTCGCAGGGAAACGTCCTGCCCACCGGCGGCCCGGCAAGCCCTGGCGGGCTTCAGCCCCGGGCGGGGGATTCGGCGGTCTGGGACGCGACCCTGATGTCGACCGGCCGGAAGCGCTGGATGCCGCCGTCGACGAAGGCGGAAGCCCGCTGGGCTGAGCAGGACTGGCTGCAGCTGTCGAGGTCCTGAGCGATGGCCATATAGCAATATTCGACGTCGAGCCTGTTGGGATACTGGTCGCAATGAGCAGCTTCCTGCTGATAGACTTCATTGCAGCTCGCCATGCAGTCGTCATAGGATGACTGGGCATGAAGAGCGCCAAATGGGCTGGTCGCCAGAACAGTCGCCGCAAGAATCGTCCGCAAAGCCTTCATTGAAGCCTCCATGATCTAGCCGGAGTCGCTCCGGAACCCAATGATGGCAGGCCGGTCATCGGCGGTCAACGGGACAGGCGCACCAATTTATTGGCGCGGTCGAGGCGCGAATACTATTGGAAGGAAGCAGTGCTTCAAATCCGCTTCAGGGCGCGTCCTGCGACTCGCCAGCGCGGCCGCCAGGGCTCTCGAGCCGCGGGCGAAGCGCTGCGATCGCGGGAAATGGTGGAGCCGAGGGGGATCGAACCCCTGACCTCTGCAATGCCATTGCAGCGCTCTCCCAGCTGAGCTACGGCCCCGAACCTTTTTTCCGCCCCTGGGAGGGCGGGTGCGGCGCCGGATTTAGGGAAGGCTTGCCCCCGGCGCAAGGCTGTTGATTGGTCCTTCTCCGCTCATCCTGAGTAGCCGTTGAGCCTGGCGAAACGGCGTATCGAAGGACGGTCCTTCGATACGGGCCTTAGCCGGGCTCAGTCCCTGCTCAGGATGAGCGGATTGGACTCAGACCTCCTCGTCGTCGTCCCCCGCCCCGGGCACTCCGATATCGTCGTCGCCGCCGAGGTCGACCTCGTCGTCCGGATTCTCCTCGGCATCCTCGTCGATGACGAGATCCTCCGCGGCGAGATCGGCATCCTCCTTCTCGTCGACGACGACTTCCTTCTTGGGCGCGTCGAACGGAAGCGGCTGCTTGGACTTGAGGACGGGCTCGGGATCCCAGGCGACTCCGCAGGCGATGCAGGTCACCGGATCTTCCTTGCCGAGATCGTAAAAGCGGACTCCGCACTTGGGACAAGTGCGCTTGGTGCCCCATTCAGGCTTCACCATCGGTGAAAAAACTCCACTGAGAATTGGATAGACGATCGCTTCCGACCGGACAGCGGCGCGCTTGCCACATGGGATGCCCGCTGTCAAAAGCCAAGGCCGATGGAGCGGAGCGGGCCCCGGCCGACGGCGTTTGGAGCCTCCCGCCCGCTTCGCGGCGCGGCCCTCGTCCCCGGCGACAAGTCGATCTCGCACCGGGCCCTGATCTGCGCCGCCATGGCGCGGGGCCGGAGCCGGATCGAGGGGCTTTCGGAAGGCGGCGACGTCCGCTCGACCGCCGCCGCGCTCGGCGCGATGGGCGTCCGGATCGCCCGCGACGGTCCGGCCTGGACGGTCGACGGGCTCGGCACCGCCGGCCTCCTCCAGCCCGGCGCGCCGCTCGAGATGGGCAACAGCGGCACCTCGGCGCGGCTACTGATGGGCCTGGTCGCCTCCCACCCGATCGCCGCCCTGTTCACCGGCGACCCGTCGCTTTCCCGACGTCCGATGGAGCGCGTGGCGGCGCCGCTGCGCCGGATCGGCGCCGAGGTCGATGCGCCCGGCGGCCGGCTTCCGCTGACCGTTCGCGGCCTCTGCCCGGCACTCCCCCGAACGCATCGCATGGATCTGCCCTCGGCCCAGGTGAAATCGGCGCTTCTCCTCGCCGCCCTCAACATCCCGGGAGTGACCCGGATCGTCGAGCCGGTGCCCACCCGCGACCATAGCGAGCGCATGCTGAGGCTGTTCGGGGCGGATCTGTCGGTCGACGGCGAGGAGATCGCCCTGCGCGGCGAGGCGGAGCTCCGGCCGCGCGCTCTGACTATCCCCGGAGACCCCTCGGCCGCGGCCTTCCTCGCCGTCGCCGCCCTTCTCGTCCCCGGGTCCGAGCTGACGATCAAGGGCGTGGGCATGAACCCGGCGCGGACCGGCCTGTTCGAGCTGCTGGGCGAGATGGGCGGCGATATCGCCGTCTCGAACCGGCGCGAGCAGAGCGGCGAGCCGGTCGCCGACCTCCTCGTCCGCCACGCCCCGCTTCGAGGCATCGACGTCCCGCCCGAATATGCGCTGCGGATGATCGACGAATATCCGATCTTCTTCGCCGCCGCCTCCTTCGCCGAGGGGACCACGCGCGCCAGTGGCCTCGGCGAGCTGCGCTTCAAGGAATCCGACCGCCTCGCCGTCATGGCGGAAGGGCTGCGGGCGATCGGCAGCCGGGTCGAGGAAAGCGAAGACGGGCTGACCGTCGACGGCACCGGCGGCGATCCCCTGCCCGGCGGAGCGACGATCGACCCGAGGCTCGACCACCGCGTCGCGATGAGCTTCGCGGTGGCTGGCCTGCGCTGCCGCGAGCCGGTAACGGTCGCCGACATGTCCGCCGCCGACACCAGCTTCCCCGGCTTCGCCGCCCTTCTCGAAAGCCTCGCCCGATGAAAACGGGGACAGTATATATTTTCCGGGCTCGCAAAACGGGGACAGTATACATTTTTCGTCCCCGGCCGGAGGAGCCCGGAGGGCGCGCCCGGAAAATGTATACTGTCCCCGTTTTTTCCCGCAGGTTCGACCGATGATTATCGCCGTCGACGGTCCCGCCGCCAGCGGCAAGGGCACGATCGCCAAGGCGCTCGCCCGTCATTATCGCCTTCCGCACATGGACAC
The DNA here is from genome assembly GCA_036389015.1 of Allosphingosinicella sp. GTDB lineage: Bacteria > Pseudomonadota > Alphaproteobacteria > Sphingomonadales > Sphingomonadaceae > Allosphingosinicella. Next base: position 21,579 of record DASVQS010000051.1, read on the forward strand.
CGGCCTGCTCTACCGGGCGGTCGCGCTCAACCTGCTCCGCTTCGGCGGCGATCCCGACAGCGAGTTCGCCGCCGCGCGCGCCTGCGACTTCTCGCAGACCGACTTCGCCGATCCCGAATTGAAGAGCGAGGCCGCCGGCGGAATCGCCTCGCGGATCTCGGCTTACCCGATGGTCCGCGCGGCCCTGGCCGAGCGCCAGCGCGACTTCGCCGCCCGGGAAGGCGGGGCCGTGCTCGACGGCCGCGACATCGGAACAATCATCGCGCCCAACGCCGACGCCAAGCTGTTCGTCACCGCCAGCCCCGAAGTGCGCGCCCGCCGCCGCTTCGACGAGCTGACCCGGATGGGCCTCCGGGTTCATTACGAGGACGTCCTCCTCGACATCCAGGCCCGCGACGCCCGCGACAGCGGCCGCGCCGCCGCTCCCCTGGTCAGGGCCGAGGACGCGATCCTGCTCGACACCAGCGCGATGGACGTGGAGGCCGCGATCGCCGCAGCCATCGCGACGGTCGACGAAAGGCTCGCCGCCTCATCCTGATCCTCCAGCATCGGCCGCGCCGGACCAGCTCTGGGCTCGAAGCGATTATGTCACTCCCTGAAGTGTTTGATTTCACCCAAAAAGCACCAAAGCACCAAAGGGGCCGCAGGCGCGGTCCCGCCTCATTTTTCCCGCTGCCTCGGATTGGAGGAGCGACTACGTCGCTCAGGCAAACTTCCCTCGCCCAGTCTCAGCAATCATGAAGGCGGCACCCTCTTTGGTCCTTTGGTGCTTTGGGTGAAACACGGCCCTTGCGCGCCCCAGTCGCTCGAAACCAACTTACCGGCCCGCTCACCCGCACAGGAATGGTCGTGGCCGGTCTTCATTTCCAATCTGTCGAGCAGTCGCAAAGCCTGGCGCGCGCACTCACTTTCGCATTGCCGTATAGAGATAGTTTCGTTTTCCGTTTATTCCTTGGCGAGCAAGGGAGCGCTGAGCCGATGGAGTCCCGGGATATCGAATGGCTCGCAAGGACCGCGATCGATTGCGGGTTTCAGGTACACGACGACATAGGGCCGGGCTTGCTCGAAACCGCCTACGAGGCATTTCTCGCGGCGCTTTTAGCGGACCGCGGTCTCCGGGTCGAAGTGCAGAAGCCCGTGCCGGGTCACTTATCGCGGGGTGGTGATCCGCGATGCATTTCGCGCCGATCTTCTCATCGACGGGAGACTCGTCGTCGAAGTCAAATCGGTGGAGCGACTGGCGCCCGTCCACTCGAAGCAATTGCTCACCTATCTACGGCTCATGAACCAGCCGCTGGGGCTGCTCATGAACTTCGGCGCGGAAATGTTCCGCAACGGCCTGAGGCGGGTCATCAACAACCGAAGCGACTATGTCGCGCCATCGAAGGTTTGATTTCACCAAAGCACCAAAGCACCAAAGGGGCGAGGTGCGGTCCCGCCTCGTTTTTCCCGCTGCCGTGGATTGGAGGAGCGACTGTGTCGCTCAGGCAAACTTCCCTCGCCCAGTCTCAGCAAACATGAAGGCCGCAGTCTCTTTGGTGCTTTGGTGCTTTGGGTGAAGCACAGCCGCTGCACGCCCAGGTGGTCCGGGATGAGCCTCAATCCAGCTCCCCGAGCAATTCGTTCACCCGCCGGTCCGCGTCTTTCAGCGCCTTCTCGACCGGCTTCTGCCCGGTTACGGCCGCCGCCATCTCCTCGCCGACCAGGCCTTCGATCGCCGACTGGCGGCGGACCGCGCTCGGCAGCGGGCGGCCGATCTCGCCGAGGAGGGCGATGTTGGCTCGGTGGGGAAGCGACTTGAACCTCGGGTCGTCGAGCACCGCTCTGAAGGCGGGGATGTGCCCGGTTCGGGCCCAGTCGAAATTGTGCGCGGCCATGAACCTGAAGAAGCGGGCGATGGCGTCCTTCTGCTTAGCGCTGCGCTCGCGCGCCGGGACCGCCCAGGCATGGCCGCCGACGAATTCGAGCCGCTCCCCCCACAGCCTCGGATAAGGGAAAACGGCGTAGCTCTTGTAAAGCGGCCGCCCGGGGGTCGCCGCTTCCTTCTCGAACGATCCGATCATCCAGGTCCCGGTCGGGTAGATTCCGCCCTCGCCGTTCATGAACGCCGCGATCGCCGCGGGCGTGTCCATGTTGAGAGTCCCGAGCCGCTCGGCGTTGATCCGGCGGAAGAAGTCGGCGACCCGAGCGCCCTCCGGAGTGGCGAGGCGGATGTGCCTCGCGTCCGGAAACACCGCCGCCCCCTGAGCCATCATGTAGGTATATTGGTTGCGCGCCGCGCCCGCCGGGTCGCCGACCAGGCTCTGGATCAGATAGGGCTTGCCGGTGCGCTCCTGGAACTGGCGCGCCTGGGCGATCAGCTCCTCCGGCGAGTTCGGAAGCACCGGCTTGCCGCCGCGCATCAGACCGGCCCTGGCGAACAGGGCGGTGTTGACGTGGAACAGGCCGCCATGCGTATCCCAGGGCAGGCCGTAGATCCTGTTCCCCATCGTCACTCCAAGCCGGCTCGCCTCGGTGAAGCTGTCGGCGCCGATCCCGGCCTTCTCCAGATAGGGCTCGACCGGCTCGAGCAGGCCCTTGGCGGCATAATCGGAGATCACTCCGGCATGCATGGTGACGAGGTCGGGCGGGTCGCGCGCCGCCATCTGGGCGGTCAGCTGCGGATAGCCGGGCCAGGCGACGACGTTGACGTCGACGACGACGTCGGGATTCTCGGCCTCGAAGCGGTTGATCATCGAGGTGACGATCCCGCACTCGCCCTCGGCCTTGCCGACGTCGGTGCTGGAGCCGAACTCGGCGCCGCACTCGCCGAAGAAGCGTTGCAGGTAGATGTGGGTCTTGTCGTCCCCCCGTCCGCAGCCGGCGAGGGCGAGGGCCGCGAGCAGGATAAAGCGGGATCGCCTGTCAGCCCTTCTCCCGTCATTCCCGCGAAAGCGGGAATCCACCTCGGAGCCAGCGCTGGATTCCCGCTTTCGCGGGAATGACGAGAAATGGGCGTCGGCATCTTGGCCGGAGCGGTCTCGCTGGCGGAAGCCGATCCTCCTCACCTTACCGCAGTCCCCGCCATCGCGCTGACGATCTGCTTCTGGAAGACGATGTAGACGATGAAGATCGGGATCGAGGCGAACACCGCCTGGGCCATCAGGAAGCCGAGGCCGGAGGTCTGGGCATAGTTCATCTGCGCGGCGGCGAGCCCTACGGTCAGGGTGTACATGTCCGAGTGGGTCGCGGAGATCAGCGGCCACCAATAATCGTTCCAGGTACCGAGGAAGGTGAACACCGCCAGGGTCGACTGGGCGGGGACGGTCAGCGGCAGGATCACCTTCCAGAAGATCGTCCAGCGCGAGGCTCCGTCGAGCTTCGCCGCCTCGTCCAGGTCGCGCGGGATGCCGCGCATATAGGTGGTCATGAAGAACACCCCGAATGGGCCGATCAGGCCGGGGAGGATCAGCCCGGGATAGGAGTTGTGGAGGTGGAGCCAGGCGAAGAGCTGATGCTGCGGAAGGATGATCGCCTGGCTCGGCACCGCGAGACCGAGCAGGACGATGACGAACAGGGTCCGGCGGAACGGGAATTCGAGCCGCGCGAAGCCGTAGCCGGCGAGGCTCGCGAGGACCAGCACGCCCGCCGTCGTGCCCAGCGCCACGATGGCGGAGTTGAGCAGCCAGCGCATGGTCATGTCGTTGCCGAAGATCGCCGTGTAATTCTCAAGCGTGTAGGGTCCGTGAAGGGCCGCTCCGCTGTTTCCGACCAGCTCGGCATTGTCCTTGAGCGACAGCAGGATCGTCCAAAGCAGGGGCGCGACCATGAGCAGCGCGCCGAAGATCAGCGCCGCCCAGCCGAGGGGAGAGAGCCGCCCGCGCTGCATCTAATCCTCCCCATCATAGATGGGGAGGGGGACCATGCGAAGCATGGTGGAGGGGTAGCTGACAGAAGCCTCGTCAATTACCCCTCCACCACCCTTCGGGTGGTCCCCCTCCCCATGGCTGCGCCATGGGGAGGATGCGAAGACCCAGCTACCGCCCACCCTGCCCTCCGCTGGCCCGCCCCGTCGCCCAATATTGGGTCAGGGTCACCGCCAGGATGATCAGGAACAATATCTCGGCGGCGGCGCTCGCATAGCCCAGCTCCCAGCGGCCGAAGGCGGTCTCGAACAGGAACAGGACGGCGGTCCGCGAGGCTCCGCTCGGCCCGCCGCCGGTGAGCAATTGCGCCTGGCCGAAGATCTGCAGCTGGGCGGCGGTCTGGAGCATGACGACGAGGACGATCGTCCGCCTCAGCGACGGCACGGTGATCCTGCAGAAGGTCCGCCAGCGGCTCGCATTGTCCAGCGCGGCCGCCTCGTACATGTCGCCCGGTATCTGCTGAAGGCCGGCGAGGAAGAGCAGCATCGGAAGCCCGAGCGACCACCAGATGGTGGTCAGAGCGATCGCCGGGAGCACCAGGTCGGGATCGCTCAGGAAGGCGAGCGGAGCCCAGCCGGCCGCCTGCCAGGCCTCGCCGAGCAGGCCGGCGTCGGGCGCGAGCACGAAACGCCAGATCAGGGTGACGATCGTCACCGAAAGCACCGCCGAGGAGAAGAAGATGCCGCGCACCGCCGCCGCGCCGCGCCCGGCGTTGTTGAGGGCGAGGGCGAGCAGCAGGGCGAGCACGGTCAGCACGGGCACGATCATCAGGGTGACGAGGAAGGTGTTGCCGAGCGACGTCGCGAACACCGGGTCGCGCGCCAGCCGAAGATAATTGCCGAGCCCGACGAAGTGGCCGTCGCCGAACAGGTCGACCCGGTGAAGGCTCAGCCAGATGCCGCGGAACAAGGGAAAGATCAGGATCAGCGAATAGAGCAGCAGGAAAGGCGCGACGAACAGCAGCCCGCGCCAGTCCCGCTCGACGTTCACGAGGCTCGCTCCGAGTGGAAGGCGGCGCCGTCCGGGCCGAACAGATGCGCGGCCGCTCCGTCCATCCTCAGTCCGACCTTGTCGCCCACCCTGAGGCGGCTGTCGCCGACGTCCTGGGCGATCACCTCGAGCCCGTCGGCGAGCACCGAGTAGACCAGCGTTCGCTCGCCGAGCCGCTCGACAAGCTCGACCCTGGCGTCGGTTGTGCCGCCGCCCGGGGCGGCCACGCCGACCATTTCGGGCCTCAGGCCGAGCTGGAGCGGGCCCTCGGCGGGCAGGCCGTCGAGCCTCACCCTCGTCTCCACCTCGGCTCCGTCGCCGAGCCTGACCCGGGCATATTCGCCCTCCCCCGCCACCAGCGTGGCCGGCGCCAGAGTCATCGCCGGCGAGCCGACGAAGCGGGCGACGAAGGAATTGGCCGGCCGGGCGTAAATCTCCATGGGCGGCCCGACCTGCTGGATCCGCCGGTCGTTCATGACGACGATCCGGTCGGCGAGCGTCATCGCCTCGGCCTGGTCGTGGGTGACCATGATCAAAGCCGCGTCGACCCGCTGGCGAAGCTGGGCGAGCTCGACCCGGGTGCGCATCCTCAGCGCCGCGTCGAGGTTGGACAAGGGCTCGTCGAGCAGGAACAGCCTCGGGTTCTTGACGATCGCCCGCCCGATCGCGACCCGCTGGCGCTGCCCGCCCGACATCTGCCCCGGCTTCTTGTCGAGCTGGGCTTCGATCTCGAGCACCCGCGCCGCTTCCGCGACCCGGGCCTCGATCTCCGCGTCGGGCACCTTCGCGTTGCGAAGCCCGAACGCCATGTTCTCGCGCACCGTCATATGCGGATAGAGCGCATAATGCTGGAAGACCATCGCCACCCCGCGCCGCCCCGGCGGCAGAGTGTCGATCCGTGTCCCGTCGAGCCGGACCTCGCCGCCGTCGGCCCTCTCGAGGCCGGCGATGATCCTCAACAGGGTCGACTTGCCGGACCCGGAGGGCCCGAGGAAGGCGACGAACTCCTTGGCCTCCATGGTCAGCGAGACGTCGTCCAGAACGAGGGTCTCGCCATAGGCCTTGCGGACGTTGCTAAGCTCCAGACTGGGCAATGATTTCCCCTTCGCGGCCGCGATTTGTCGGACAAGTCGGGGGCGGCGTCAATGGCTCCCGCAACCCCCGCACGCCGCGAAGCGGCCTTCCGTTTCCTCATGCGGGGATCGCATCACCCGGCGGGACCCCTTCGCGTTCTTCGCGTCCTTCGCGTAAAAACAAAGGGAAGACGGGCTCACTCGAAGGGGCGCGAAGGACTCGAAGAGTCGGCGGCAGTCCTGATGTTGATATCCGCCGCGGGTCGCGGTCAACGGACGGCCGCGCGATTGCACCTATTCCCCGGCATACCGCTCCGCGGCTCGCGCTCGTTGCTCCCCCGGAACGTGCCGCTGACTCGCCCGTTGGAGTGCCGCCCGGCCCTGTGCCGGGTGCAACAGGAGGAAATTCATGCACAAATCGTCGATCCGGACCGCGCTCGCGTCCGCCGCCATACTTGCCCTTTCGGCGCCCGCCTGGGCCCAGGACGACCTCGCCGACAAGGCCAACGAGCTCGCCGAGCAGGCCAACGACGTCCAGGCCCAGGCCGGAGCGCTGGCCAACGAGGCCGCCGCTCGCGACGACCGCGCCGACCGGGACCGCGACGGAGCCGCGGCCAACGCGGCCGGCGTGGACGACGGCGACGACGATGACGGCGACGGCGGCAAATGGGGGCTTCTCGGCCTGCTCGGCCTCGCCGGGCTGCTCGGCCTGAGGAAGCGGCCGGACCACCATGTCCGGATCGACCCGCTGCGCGACAACCGGCCCTAGGCGCGACCGGGTGAAGGCCTGCGGGATAGTCGGGGCCGGCACCCGTGCTTGCGGATGCCGGCCCCGCCCCCGTTACGCAACCGGAGGGGCCCGTCCGGGCCGGCGCTCGACATACATCGTCGAAACGCCGCGCCGGCCGTGGAGGGCGAGCGGACCTCTGCCCGATTCGCGATGATGAGCGTCTGAACGGGCCTGACAGTCGCCGTTCACCTGCGGCCCCGCCGCCTTGGGGAGCGGGCGCGAAAAGGGCCGGGGGTCGCGTAAAACCGCCCCCCGGCCCCCGCTGCCGAAAGAACTGAATCCTCGGTGGCTCCGAGGCTCTTAACCATCTTCACCGCGGCTGCAAAGCGCAATGTTTTCAAGCACAAAGGACCGTGAGCGGGCCTAGAGGCTGCTGACCCTAATCTGCTTACGGTCCGCTCGCCGTTGCGCCTCGCGAGCGTGATCATTAAACTCACCATCTAAGGAGACGTCCCATGGCGGACAGGCACCATCTCATCGTCACCCTGCCCGACGACATGGCGGACCGGGTCCGGGCCAAGGTCGCTTCGGGCGAATATGCGAATGAGAGCGACGTCGTCATCGAGGCCCTGCGCACGCTCGAGGACCGCGAGCAATGTGTCGAACAATGGCTGAGGACCGAGGTCGTCCAGGCCTATGACGAGCTCGAAGCCGACCCCGCCGGCGGTGTCTCCCTAGACGAAGTGCGCGAAAGCCTGGCCGTCCTGCACGAGCGTACGGTACGGGCCCAGTAAGAGGCGGATGATCATCGTCGGCCCTCGCTGGCGTTGTCGGACATCAAGTGCGACACGGACATCATGGTGACTAATGCCATGATCAGATCTCCATGGCCCCCCTCGTTCCCGGACGTTCTGATCCACACCGATGTGCGGACGAGAGATGCGCATCCCAGTTACGATGCGGCAAAGGCCGGCGACGTTGATGCGGCGCTCGCGCTCGCGCTCGCGCTGGTGATCGATGATCCTCGTTTACCAATCTTCCGCATGACCGGCGGCAGGCCCTTTCTCCTGCTGCCGGTGATCGCTGAGGAAACAGCTGGCTTCAACGCGATCCCCGATGCCATGGCACAGGTGCTGGCTTGGCTCCTTATGCGCCCTTTGACCGTGGTTGCCGGCCAGATCGTCCAGACTAACAAGGTCGGCCATACTCGCGCCCGAGCGTTTCAGCGCCTCGTGACCCCGGCGACGTTCGATGGCGCAGTCCAGCCCGGCGCCAACTATGTTCCGGTCGACGACCACGTCGGCCTCGGCGGCACGCTCGCAAATCTGAGGGGCTATGTGGAAGCCCATGGCGGCAACGTGGTCGGGATGACCGCCCTCACCGAAAGCCGCGACGGCCGCCGGATTTCTCTACGCCCTGAGACCCTGGACATGCTAAAGGCGCGCCATGGCGAAGCGCTCGACCAGCTCTGGAAAGGCCAGTTCGGCTACGGGATCGACTCCCTCACGGAGCTCGAAGCCCAAAACCTATGTCGTCAGCCATCCGTTGACGCCATCGAGGATTTCCTGGCTCAGGCAGCAATCGAAGCACGTGGCCGAGGTCTCGAAGTCGCGGTTGGGCGGGACGAGTGAGCTGAAGGGCTGATCGCTCTGGCGTAATGCCGAACCTGAACCGGCATCCGTCTGCTACTTCGCTGCTTTGCGGCTTCGCGTGAAACAAAAAAAGGATTGTGCACGCAAAGCCCCCAAGACGCGAAGGGGACTATTTCAGCGCTACCGCAGTGCCTCTTCCTCAAGCCGGCGAAGCGCTTCCCACTCGCCACTCCCACAATTTGCCCATGTGGCTGTCAATAAAATCGGCTAGCACCTCGACTTCTCTCGTGGCGGCGAAGAGTTTTTCACGCGAGACATTCACGCTGGGCATGAGGAAGGAGGACCAAGTTCCCTCCTCGTTCTGCCACGTTGCACGCTCTTCCTCGCTAGCGAAAAATGGGATTGGATGCTTTTCCAGAGTCCTGCCGTCGTGTGCGATATGAAATGAAGTGAGTGCGCTGCCATGTTGGCTGCGATTGCGAGCGAGGACGATCTGTTCGACCACAGCCAAATCTGCGGGACAGTCGCTCCAGTCGATCTGGAGGATTTCGGCCAGTGCACCTTGATACGCAGCCAAGAACCCGTTCTTGAAGGCCGCCCGGTCGTCGGAAAAGCTGAACCCCATGATGCGACGCTGGAGGGTATGGAAATAGAGCTTTAGCGAATCTGACAGCAGGGAAATACAGGCCAAGCCTAACAGCTGGATGGCGCTCTCTGCGTCCATCCATTCCTCGAGATAAGCCGGTTCGCCATCCTCGCTGTAAGGCGGGTTGTCGAAGGGTGGCAGCTCTTCCTCGATGAGCCGCTTTACCTCCAGGTAGGCCTTGCAGCCAGTATCATAGAAGAAGCGAATGAACTCAGTTCGATCTTTCAGGAAGTACGCTGCATCCATCGTCAAGGCACTTTCGTGCTGCCGAGGCGTTGGTCTCCCGCAAAGCGTGGCGGTCCTCGGTGCCTGGCACCAAGGCTTTTTCCTCGGTGCCTGGCACCAATGCGCCTTCGGGCGTCAGCGAGCGGTCCGAAACCGGCTAAACGAAGCAGCTTGGAGGACCTTCCTAGGTGCCAGGCACCAAGGCTTTTTCCTTGGTGCCTGACACAAATGGGTCAGCGCGCCTCGGCCGGCCAGCGCCACTTCCGCAACTCTCTCAACGCTTATCATGGCGCGCCTTGTCTTAACTTTCCTTTTTCGCTTAGTCTGTGTTCATGGCGCGTCCCGCCCGACTGGTCCTTCCGGGGATACCGCATCACGTCACCGCGCGGGGCGCGCGGCGGGAGCCCACCTTCTACTCGGACGACGATTACGCCCGCTACGTCGCCCTGCTCCGCCACGGCTGCGCGAAAGCGGGGACCGCGATCTGGGCCTGGTGCCTGATGCCCAACCACGTCCATCTCCTGCTCGTGCCCTCGCGCCCCGAAGGTCTCGCCGCCGCGCTCGGCCGGGCGCACCGCCGCTACGCTCTGGAGATCAACCAGCGCCAGGACTGGTGCGGCGCCTTCTGGCAGGGCCGCTTCGGCTCGGTCCCCCTCGACGAGCGGCGTCTGTACGTCTGCTTCCGCTATGTCGAGCTCAATCCCGTGCGGGCCCGGCTGTGCGGCCGGCCGGAAGGCTGGCGCTGGTCGAGCGCCCGAGCCCATCTCGGCATCGCCGCGGACCCGCTCACCGACCTTGCCCCCGCGCGCGACCGCATCGAAGATTGGCGCGCCTTCCTGGACGAGGGCCTCGACCCCGAAGACCACGCCGCCCTCCGCGCCGCCGAACGCTCCGGCCGCCTCCGCTAGGGTCGTCCTCGATACTTGGCGCCAGAGGGGCTCCTAGGATTTCCCCTCGGTACCTGGCACCAGAGCGTCCAGAGGGTCTCCTAGGATTTCCCCTCGGTACCTGGCACCAGAGCGTCGCACCAGAGCGTCTCGGTGCTTTGCACCGAGACGGTCAAAACAGTGACAGTAGACATTGCTCACTGGCCCGGCTTGCGATCAGTTATCTGAATGAGCGTCGGTGGTTCAGGGTCACCGCGCTCCGCGCGCATCAGCAAGGCCCGCCCACGGAACCATTCCCGCAAGCAAGCGGCAACGGCGTAACCGATGCCCGCCAAGGCTCCGGCAACAAGGAGAAAAATAGGAAAATATTGGGCCATAGTTCACCGTCACGACAAACGACCGATGGAATCGGTCCTCTCTCGATTCGGTGAGTCCCCTCAGGTGCGGAAACCGCATCACCCACTTTGCATTCCCGCCACACCCAAGGCCCACTAGCCTGGCAGGAACGAATCCGGCCAATATTATCAAACCTTGACCGGATTTGAAACGTGAATTTATCGTCCTCGCAGTCTACGCAGTATCGGCTCGCAGCGAAGGGCGCCAGACGCCGGGATCCGAGTTGCATATTGGGAATAACGCCCGGCTAAGGCTCAGCGCGCGAAGGCAGAGGCGAACGCGCCCCCTCAACGCACTCAAAGAATGGCTTCCACTCCTTTCTTGTCGGCCAGGTTCAGCAGCTTCAGCGATGGCCCGCTCGGCTTCTTCTCGCCGCGCTCCCATTGCCTCACCAGGGTCGGCGTCACGTTCAGCGTCAGCGCGAAGATCGCCTGGCTCATTCCGGCCTTGTCCCGGATGTGCCGGATCGCCGCGGGTTCGAGCGGCTCGATCCCCGTCAGGCACGTGCGGTCGAACCCGCGCATCGTCGCCTTGTCGATCGCTCCGATGGCGTGCACGTCTCCGGCGATCGAATGGATCGACCGGAACACCTCGCTGCGATAGCGCTTACTGGGCATCACGAAAGCTCGATCTCTAGTCATCCGCTTCTCTTCCCGCGCACGAGGGTCCGCCCCACTTCGCTACATCCGAGTCAACCTCCACGGCATGAAGCTCGCTGGGTGCAGCCAGCTCGTCGCCATGCTCTTCCGATACTAGCAGGTGTCCCGCCAGCGCCTCCTCGGCGTTGGTCGCTGCCTCCGCCACCGTATCGCCGGCCGAGGTGCATCCAGGCAAATCCGGGAAGAAGACGCCGTAGCCTCGCCGGCTGCGCTCGATGATCGCGGGATAATAGACAATCGGCATCGGGACGTTGTGCCCGACTGCGGCAGTCATCCCAAATCCGGATGAGGACGCTAGCTCGAACTTTATGGCTGCTGCTGCACCTTTGCGCCTTCGTGCCTTCCGACAAAAAATGAGTACGTATCCCACTGGAGAATAAGGCGCCGGTCGCTCCGCGGTTCATCACCCCGGACTTGATCCGGGGTATATCTGTGAACACCGAAGAGCACCGCTTCGAGCTGCCGTGTTCATGGATTCCGGCCTTCGGCTTTTGCCGAAGTTTATCCTGAGCGCCGCCGCAGGCGGCGTCGAAGGGCCGGAATGACGGAGAGCCGGAGCATGCGCGAGTGGGTGCCGGCCTGTCGCCCCCGACCAAACCCGCTTGCCCCTCAGAGACGACTCCCCTATATCCCCCTCCGTCCAGCGGGCGCTAAGCGCCTGTGGAGGCTCGGCTAAGGCTCAGCGCGCGTAAGGTAGAGGCGAAGACGCCCGCCTGCGACGCGCTCTTTTTGCTTTTTCTGACCCCCCTCTCCCTCCAGGGGAGAGGGACGACCGCGAAGCGGTCAGGGTGAGGGCCTTCCTCCGCTCGCCAGAGCCCGATGGACGCCGTTTCGGCATGGGGCCGGAACGGTTCTCACGTTTCGAAGACCGGGGGAGACAACCCCTGGCCGGAATAAAAGCAACGAAGGAATATCTGTCTTATGGCTAGCACGGCGATGCCGACCCGCGACGATTTCGCGAAACTTCTCAATGAGACGCTCGGCGGCGAGAACGAAGGCTTCGAGGGCAAGGTCGTCAAGGGGACGGTCACCGCGATCGAGAACGACATGGCCGTGATCGACGTCGGGCTGAAGTCCGAAGGCCGGGTTTCGCTCCGCGAGTTCGCAGCCCCGGGCCAGAAGGCCGAGATCGCCGTCGGCGACGTCGTCGACGTCTATGTCGACCGGGTCGAGAACCACCAGGGCGAGGCGATGCTGTCCAGGGACCGCGCCCGCCGCGAGGCCGCCTGGGACAAGCTCGAGACCGAGTTCACCGCCGGCAACCGGGTCGAGGGAATCATCTTCGGCCGGGTCAAGGGCGGCTTCACCGTCGATCTGGGCGGCGCCGTCGCCTTCCTTCCCGGCTCGCAGGTCGACATCCGCCCGGTCCGCGACGTCACCCCGCTGATGGACATCCCGCAGGCCTTCCAGATTTTGAAGATGGACCGCCGCCGAGGCAATATCGTCGTGTCGCGCCGGGCGATCCTCGAGGAGACCCGCGCCGAGCAGCGCTCGGGCCTTATCATGAGCCTCGCCGAGGGCCAGATCGTCGACGGCGTGGTCAAGAACATCACCGACTACGGCGCCTTCGTCGACTTGGGCGGGATCGACGGCCTGCTCCACGTCACCGACATCTCCTACAAGCGGGTCAACCACCCCAGCGAGGTGATCAACATCGGCGACACGGTGAAGGTGCAGATCATCCGCATCAACCGCGAGACCCAGCGCATCTCATTGGGCATGAAGCAGCTCGAGGCCGATCCGTGGGAGGGCGCGGGCGCCAAATATCCGGTCGCCGGCGTGTTCAAGGGCCGGGTCACCAACATCACCGAATATGGCGCCTTCGTCGAGCTGGAGCCGGGGATCGAGGGCCTCGTCCACGTCTCCGAGATGAGCTGGACCAAGAAGAACGTCCATCCGGGCAAGATCGTCTCGACCTCGCAGGAGGTGGACGTGTCGGTGCTCGAGGTCGACGAGGAGAAGCGCCGGATCTCGCTCGGCTTGAAGCAGGCCCAGGCCAATCCGTGGGAGGCCTTCGCGGCCTCGCACCCGGTCGGGACCGAGGTCGAGGGCGAGGTCAAGAACGCGACCGAGTTCGGGCTGTTCGTCGGCCTGGACGGCGACGTCGACGGGATGGTCCACATGTCGGACATCGCCTGGGGCGTGACCGGCGAGGAGGCGCTCAATCTCCACCGCAAGGGCGAGATGGTGAAGGCGGTCGTTCTCGACGTCGACGTCGAGAAGGAGCGGATCTCGCTCGGAATGAAGCAGCTCGAGCGCGGCGGGGTCGCCAAGGGCGGGACCGCGGCCGCGGGCGGCGGAGTGGGCAAGAACGAGACGGTCACCGTGACCGTGCTCGAGGTGCGCGACGGCGGGCTCGAGGTCCAGGTCGGCGACGACGGGGCGACGGGCTTCATCAAGCGCACCGATTTGGGCCGCGACCGCGACGAGCAGAGGCCCGAGCGCTTCCAGGTCGGCCAGAAGTTCGACGCCCTGGTGATCGGCTTCGACCGCTCGAAGAAGCCCAACTTCTCGATCAAGGCTTTGCAGATCCACGAGGAGAAGCAGGCCGTCGCCCAGTACGGATCGTCGGATTCCGGCGCATCCCTTGGGGATATTCTCGGAGAAGCCCTGAAAAACAAGGCGAAGGACTAACCGGGGTGCGGGCGGGTCCCCTGGCGGCCCGCCCGAGCCCGGCCGTACCAGACGTGCGGCAAGGGCCGAATTTTCCTCGCTTTTTTGAACCTGAGATATTGCGCTCGAGGAAAAATTGAGATTTAACCTGGGTTAGCGGGTCGTGTTTTGGGGGCAAGACGGGATTCGCATTGGCCATTCGCTCTCTTATCGGGGGCGCTCTCATGTTGGGGGAAGCTGTGATCCGTTCCGAGCTCGTGCAGATGCTTTGCGATGATCATCCCGATCTTACCGGCAAGGAGATCGAGCGGGTCGTCTCCGCCTTCTTCGATTCGGTCACCGAGCAGCTTCAGCAGGGCGGGCGGGTCGAGCTTCGCGGCTTCGGCGCCTTCTCGACCCGGGAGCGCGAGGCTCGCAAGGGCCGCAACCCGCGCACCGGCGACGCGGTCGACGTCGACGCCAAGCGCGTGCCTTACTTCAAGCCCGGCAAGGAAATGCGCGAGCGGCTCAACGTCTGAGCCGGTCGGCGGCTTTCCACCGCCCGCCCCTCCGTTTTTCCCCACCCGCAAGCCACGGCCGAATTCCGGCTCTCGAGGCAGGTCCGCCCTGTCCGGAATCGGACGAAGTGAACGAAGTGGACGGGACTGGGTCCGCATCCCCTCCCCAAAGTGGACGAAGTGGACGCGACTCCGCCAGTGTCCCACAGCCGAAATGAAGGAGCTCGGCGCGGCGGCTCCGAAGCCCGCGCCACGTTGCCGGCACGGCCGGATGTCCGCCGATTTGCGCCCGAGGGCGAGGGCTCCAGGCCTTTCGCCCCCCGCAAGACGGCGCCGGACCCGATCTTCGATGGAAAGTGGGCTCATACGCCTCCGGATGATCGCTCTGCCCGAACTGCCGGCTCGCCCGCGCGCCTTCGCCGGCGGCGAATCGTCAGCGATTATTGTTCCTGTTCCGTTCTTACATGTCAAGCTTCCCCCCCCCCCCCGGCGTGAGCGGAGCGACCCGCCCTTTCGCCGGGCCGGCGATCATGGCATGCCAGACCGGTGCGGACGTGGCGGAACCGGTAGACGCCGGAGACTTAAAATCTCCTGCCCCTCGGGGCGTGCGGGTTCGAGTCCCGCCGTCCGCACCAGCGAAAACCCGTTCGCTCAATCAAGTCCGAAATGGTTCAATCGCCTGACCCCTCGCGCGCGTCGCCTCGACCCGGCCGCGGGCTGGGCAGCGAGATTTCGCCTGCCCGCCGGTAGGGCCGCGCCCGCCGGCGGACCTATGGCGGCATTCAGCCGTTCGTAGCTACGCAAAAGCGGTAAAGCATTTCGTTGGTCCGGGACTACGATACGGAGCCTGAATTCGTTCCGCTCGCGGCCGCGCTCACTTACGACCAGGCTGACTTCGAAACCATCGCTGCCGATCCGGCCGAGCTCCTCCTCACTACGGCCCTCAAACGAGAGGGAATAATCGAATCCTTGCCGGTGATCCGACGGCTGCTTGAAGCCCGTAAGGAACTGCCAACGGTCGTTATCGCGGCGGAGAACCAGGTAGACACCTTGTTCTTGAAGCATGAGCTGGTCTCGGCAGGATACCAGTTGCGGGAGACCACCCTGTTCGTCCGAGCCGTGGTGGATAGGATTTGCAACAAGCCGGAGATCGAGGGAGATAGCCTCCTGGTCCGGTGCGAAGGTTTTGCCGGGCCGGAAACTTCCGCTATTCTTTGAGGACTTTCACCGCAAGATCACGCAATTGGCGCTCGAGGATATGCACAGGTCGACACACGTACCTTACTTCGCATCCCTGGTGACCCATATCGTCGTCGAGCTGATCAAAGAGGGCCGCTGGATTCGCAATTCTTTGCGAAGCGGTCGCTGAGGTCGAGCGGCTCTCAGCGCCCGTCGGTTGCCGCCGGCGAGAGGCGAAATCCTTCCTTACGCCGCTTCTTCCGGCGCCTCCGCCGGCACCGCTGTCCATTCGCAGCGGTGGAGGCTGATCGGGTCGACGAACATTCCGCCCATTCGGTCGCCGAGCTGCCAGCGGACCTGGGCGTTGACCGGGCCGACCCCGGGGACGTCCAATGAGACGTAGCTGCCGATCCGGACGGGCTCGTTGCACTGGGCCATGAAGCCCGTGGTCGAGACGTCGCACACGGTGACCTCGATGCTGTACCAGCTCTGCGCGCGCAACTGGGTACGGCCCGCCACTGGGGTCCGGCCCGATCGGCGCGGCTTATACTGGTTCATGCGCCCGGTCCTAGCGCGGCAAAGGTGAAGGGCCGGTAAAAGCCTGGCCGCGGTCAAGGCCGGGCACCTGCCCGGTCGACGGGCGGGGAACAGTCGGCTTGCCTGCATCCGGGGGCCGCCGGGATGACGGTGATCGATGGCTGCGCTATCGCTGTCGGCCGATGGCGACTCTTCTCCCTTTGGCGGTCCCAATCGCCGCCGCGACCCTGCTCCTCGCCGGCTGCGGGGAGAAGGAGACCGGCCCGCTGTCGATCAGTGCGATCGGGGGCCCGCCGCGAATCGCCAACCCCAATCGCGAGCCGGTCGAGCCGCCTTCGGCCGTGCTGCTGGAGGCGGCCGCCCAGGGGCTGGTGCGCTTCGATGCCGGCGGTGAGATCGAGCCGGCGCTGGCGCAACGCTGGATCGTCTCGGACGACGGCCTGCGCTACACCTTCCGGCTCGGCAAGGCGAGCTGGCGCGGAGGACGGATCACCGCCGAGCAGGTCGTCGCGAGGCTTCGCGCCGCCGCCGCCCCGGCGAGCCGCAACCCGCTGAAACCGATCCTCGGCGCGATCGACGAGATCGTCGCGATGACCGACGACGTGCTCGAGATCAGCCTCAAATCGCCCCGGCCCAACTTCCTCCAGCTACTCGCCCAGCCCGAAATGGCGATCGTTCGCGGCGGCGAGGGCTCGGGACCCTATCGGGCCGAGCGGCGGGCGGACGGATCGGTTCAGCTCGCCCTCCCCGACCCGGACCGGGACGACGCCGAGGCCCCGCCGTCCCCCGCGCTGCTGCTTCGCGGCGAGAGCGCGGCCGTGGCGGCCGCGCGGTTCGGCGAGAAGCAGGCCGATCTCGTGCTCGGCGGAACTCTCGGCGACCTGCCGCTGGCGCGGGCGGTGGGGGCGCCGGCGGCGCAGCTTCGCTTCGATCCGGTGACCGGGTTGTTCGGCCTCGCCTTCACGGCGGCGGAAGGACCGTTCGCGGGGATCGACACCCGACAGGCGCTCGCCATGGCGATCGACCGGCCGGCGCTCGCGGCGGCGATGGGCGTTCCCGGTCTCCAGCCCCGTGCATCGCTGCTTCCGCCCGGAATCGAAGGCCTGGCCCAGGTTTCGGCCCCGGCCTGGATCCGCGATCCTCTGCCGGCGCGGCAGGCGCGAGCCGCGGCGCTGCTCCGCAAGGCTGGCGAGGGCGGCGGCCGGCTGACCGTTCGCGTCGCCCTGCCGGAAGGCGTGGGCTACCGGCTGCTTTTCGCGCGCCTCCGCCGCGACTGGGCGGCGGTCGGGGTGGAGACGCTGCGCGTGTCCGCGGGAGCGCCCGCCGACCTGCGCCTTATCGACGAAGTCGCCCCGGCCGGCCTCGCCAGCTGGTATCTGCGCCATTTCTCATGCGAGGCGAGCCGGATCTGCGATCCGGCCGCCGACGAGATGATGGCGGCGGCCCGGATCGCCCCCGACGCCGCGGCGCGCCGCGGGCTCCTCGCCAATGCCGACCGGATACTTGCCGGGCTCGGCCCGTTCATCCCGCTGACGGCGCCGGTGCGCTGGTCGCTCGTCTCGCCCCGGCTCACCGGCTTCCGTCCCAATTTTGTCGGCCGCCACCCGATCGGCGAGTTGGTCCGTGAGCAGCCCTAGGAGAAGCCGATGCCGAGCCCGCAGGACCAGTATGACGCCCTCACCGAGCGGCTGCCGATCGGCCGCGACCCCGCCTCCGTGCGCCGCCGGATCGAGGCGATGGAGAAATTGCTCGAGCGGATGTTCACCTTGCCCGGCACCAACCGCCAGTTCGGCCTCGACGTGGTGTTCGACCTGATTCCGGTCGGCGGCAGCCTCGTGGCGGCGGCGATGGGCAGCTGGCTGGCCTGGGAGGCGCGCAACCTCGGAATGCCGAAATGGCATCTGGCGCGGATGGGCGGCAATATCGGAGTCGACTTCCTCCTGGGCGCGATCCCCTGGGTCGGCGCCATCCCCGATTTCTTCTTCAAGTCGAACAGCCGCAATCTGAGGATCGTCAAACGCTGGCTCGACAAGCATCATCCCGAGACGATGATCGTCGAGGGCGAGGTCGTCGCCAGCCGCTGAGCTTCCCAGGGAATGCTAGCGGAAGGTCTCGCCCACATCCCCGCGCCCTTCGGAGAACCATGCCTTCGAGTCGGGCCGGAACAGCAGCCAGAGCGAAACTATAGACAAGAGCAATTGAACGGCGGCGAGAAGCGCCGGCAAGGTCCCGTAGGCCATGGTCTGACGGAAGCCGAGCAGGCTGACGACCAGGCCGAGGACGGACAGGACGACGTAGATCCACTTGGCCACCGGACTGCCCTTGGCGTAGATGAACCAGATCAGCAGCAGATAGAGCGCGATCGTCACGCCCTGGATCGCGAGGATCGTCCCCGTCGTCATTCCGGACCCGCTCGCGGCGACGATCGCCTTCACTTTGTCCCAGGACAGCCAGGTGCCGAGGATTCCGAGCGCCAGCGAAAGCAGGACCACTCTGGCGAAGTTGACGATCGATGGCGGCCGCATATCCGTCTCCCTGTTTTGCCGGACCATTTAGAGGCGTCCGGCCTCGCCGCGAAGTGAGAAAATCGCTTCAGGCCGTCCCGAAATCGAGACCGATGTCGGCGGCCGGTGCGGATTGGGTGATCCGGCCGACCGAGACGTAGGTCACCCCCGTCTCCGCCTTGGCGCGGATCGTCTCCAGCGTGACCCCGCCGCTCGCCTCGGTCGGTACCCGCCCGCCGACGAGCGCAACCGCCTCGCGCAGCAGCGGAACGTCCATATTGTCGAGCAGCAGATGGGTCGCGCCGGCCCGAAGCGCCGGCTCGATCTGGTCGAGCCGGTCGACCTCGACGATGATCCGCTCGATCCCCGCTGCCGCCGCCCGCCGAACCGCTTCCTCGACCCCGCCGGCAACCGCGACATGATTGTCCTTGATCATCGCCGAATCCCACAGGCCCATCCGGTGATTGCGGGCGCCGCCCGTCCGGGTCGCGTATTTCTCCAGGAGGCGAAGGCCGGGGATAGTCTTGCGCGTGTCCAGGAGGACGGCGCCGGTGCCGGCGATGGCGTCGACGTAGCGGCGGGTCAGGGTGGCGATTCCGGACAGATGCTGGACGATGTTGAGCGCCGAGCGCTCGCCGGTGAGCAGAGCCCGTGCCTTGCCGCGGACCCGAAGCAGGTCGGTGCCGGCCTCCACGGCCTCGCCGTCGCGGGCGAGATGCTCGATCTCGACCTCGGGATCGAGCGCCCGGAAGAAGGCTTCGGCGATGGGCAGGCCGGCCGCGACGATCGCCTCGCGGCTGTCCATCACTCCGCTGAAGCGCGCGTCGGCGGGGATGACCGCGGCCGAAGTGATATCGCCCGCCTCGCCCAGATCCTCGGCCAGAGTGTCGCGGACGAAGCGGTCGAGGTCGAAGCCGGGGAGATGAAAGCTCATTCGGTCGTGCCTTCTCCGTCATCCCGAACTTGTTTCAGGATCCAGCCCTCCGCCTTCCCGGCGAATGACCAGCTGGACCCTGAAACACGTTCAGGGTGACGGCTTGGGCTGGGTCCGGCGGAAATCATAGGCCGCCTACCGCCCTTCGCCCCCCAGCTCCCGCTTGAGATAGGCCATGAGCAGCGCCGAGCGCTTGGCGTCCTCGGCATTGTCGGCGCCGACGCTGTGGCCGCCTTCCAGATATTCGTGGAAGTAGAAGCGGTTGCCATATTCGTCGAGGCGGGCGGCCATCTTGCGGGCGTGGCCGGGATGGACCCGGTCGTCCTTGGTCGAGCTGTAGAAGAAGACCGCCGGGTAGCGGACGCCCTTCCGGAGATTCTGGTAGGGCGAATATCCCGACAGGAACGCCCAGTCCTCCGGCTTGTCCGGATCGCCATATTCGTCGACCCAGGAGGCGCCGGCGAGGAGGTGGGAGTAGCGCTTCATGTCGAGCAGCGGCGAGCCGTTGATCACCGCCGAGTAGAGATCCGGCCGCTGGTTCATCGCCGCTCCGACGAGGACTCCGCCGTTCGAGCGGCCGGAGATCCCGATTTTGCCCTTGGCGGTGACTCCGGTCCGGATCAGATCCTCGGCGACGGCATGGAGGTCGTCGAAGCTCTTCTGCCGGTTCTCGCGAAGCGCCGCCTTATGCCATTCGGGGCCGTATTCGCCTCCGCCGCGGATGTTGGCGAGGACATAGGCATTGCCTTCCTCCGTCCAGAACATGGCGAGCGGACCGGCTCGGTAGGGCTGGCCGGTGAGGTAGCCCGGAGTCTGGGCGGCGCGAAAGCCGCCGTAGGCGTGGATGAGGGTCGGGACCGGACCGGACCCCCCCTTCCCGCGAACCAGGAAGTAGGGAATTCTGGTGCCGTCCTTCGACGTCGCGAAACGCTGCTCGACCGTCCGGGTCGAGGCGTCGAACTTGGCGGGCAGCCGCTGAACGAGCGCCGGCCGGCCGCCGCGCTCGACCGCATAGAGCGCGGGCGGAGTGAGCATCCCCTCGACCGTGGCGAAGGCGAGGTCGGGCTTGCCGCCGGTCGCGAGCAGGTGGAGCGTGCTGTTCGCCGGAAGCGCGATCGAGCGGGAGGTCCAGCCGCCCTTTTTCCTCGGAGTCAAAGCGAACAGCTTGCCCGAGACGTCGTCCAGCGCCTTGACCCAAAGCACGTTGTCGGAGGCGCTGACCTCCTCGATCGCCTGCTTCGCCGTCGGCGCCATCACCAGCCGCGGCTCGGAATGGCCGCGGGCAAGGATGTCCGGAAGCGAGTAGGAGACCAGGGTGCCGGAGCGAAAAGCGCCCAGCGGGCTCTGCAGCTTGGCGATGAGCTGGTCGCCGATGACGTCCTCGAGCTCGGCGTCCGCGGGCAGCGGGACCGGGATCAGCCCGCCCGTCGGAGTCAGCAAATGGCGTTCGTTCGTCCAGAAGGTCTTGCCGCGCTCGACGAATACCCAGCGCTTCGTCGCGCTGCGGATCGCGATCGGAGTGACCGAGACGTCGCCCGACTCGCCCCTGAACAGGGTGCGGGCGGAAGCGAGCGGGGTGCCGCGCTTCCACAATTTGAGGATTCGCGGATAGCCCGACTCGGTCAGCGACCCGGCGCCGTAATCCGTGCCGACGAGCAATGTATCGGAATCGACCCAGGCGACGTTGCTTTTCGCCTCCGGCAGGGTGAAGCCGCCCTCGACGAACCGCCCGGTGCCGAGATCGAATTCGCGCACCACGTCGGCGTCGGTGCCGCCGGCGCTGACCGAGACGAGGCAGCGGCGATAGTCGGGGGCGAGGCAGTCGGCCCCGTGCCACACCCAGGACTTGCCCTCCGCCTTACCGAGCGCGTCGACGTCGATCACGGTCCGCCATTGCGGCTTGCCCGCGCGATAGGCGGCGAGCGGCGAGATCCGCCACAGGCCGCGCGGGTTGTTGGCGTCGCGCCACAGGTTCGCGACTTTGTCGCCGAGGATCTGGTCGGGAGTGGCGATCTGCTCCTTGTCGTCGAGGATCGCCAGGGCGCGCTGCCGGTAGCTTTCATATCTGGGATCGGCGGTGAGCAGCTTCTCGGTCGCCGCGTTCCACTCCTTCACCTGGGCGAGCGCACGCTTGCCCTCCACTTCCTCCAGCCAGAGATAGGGATCCTCGCTCGCGGCCGGGGCGGCGGCGGCGAGAAAGACCAGTGAGGCGGCGGGGAGGAGGAAGCGGTTCAAGGGCGGTCTCCGGATTCTGTGCGCGCAAGCCTGCTAATCGCGCCGTACGCCGCTGTCACCCGTCATTCCCGTGCAGGGCGGGAATGACGCGCTGCGCGGGGGTCGCAAACTGTCCGCTTCGCAGGCATTCGCACGTGGAGCTTGAGCAGGGCATCCGCTCACAGAGAGTGTGCTTTCAGCTTCGGAGTTTCGCCGTCGCAAGTGGCAGGGCGCGCTTTGCCCGGAAGCCTCGAGCCGCTAGGTTACGGAACGGTGGGGCTGCCTGATCGGGAGGGGCCGGTGGCGGATTATCGAGCTGTGGGGAAGCTGATTCCTGCGACGGGGGTCGACAGTCTCGACCCGGCCGTCTGGCGAGGCGTGATTTCGTGTCTCGTCAGCATTTGGCTCGACGAGTACAGTCGCGGCCGGGCCGACGTGGCCGAGGTCAGCAGCGATCTTTTCTCCTACCTTTTCGACATCGAGGCTGAGCGGTTGATTGCCGCCTGGGGCATTAGCCGCGGCAAGCATGGCGGGCAGCGCGACAAGGCGCGGATGAAGGGTCATCCCTTGAGCGCCGGTCCACTCTACCACCGCGGTCACGCAATCCCCCACACGCTCGGCGGACCCATGGACATAAATCTCGTCCCGCAGCGCGGGCTCGTGAACATCGGCGCGTTCCGTCGGCTCGAGAATGAAGCGGTGGCGGAACCCGGCTCGCTTTACTTCACCTATTGGCAATATCCGCCCGGGCTTACCGCCAGAGGTTTCCCGAGCCAGTTGCCGATCAGCGTCGATCAAGGACTGCTGATACCCGGCCAGCCGCCGAAGATCGTGCCTCACGGCAATTAAGCCGGGATCGCCGCGACTGCCCCGATTTCCCGCCGGTCAGTCGCCCGTGAGCACCGGGCCGCCTAACATCCCCCCGCCCCGCCGTCGCCCGGCCATCTCGAGCATCCGAGAAATCTAAAAGGGCAGCGCCTCGCGGACGACGGCCTCGATCTTGTAGCCGTCGAGGTCGAAGACGAAGCAGCCGTAAAAGCCCGCGGTATAGTGCGGACGCTCGCCCGGCCGGCCGGAATCGCGGCCGCCGCGGGCAAGCGCGGCTTCGTGAAAGGCATGGACCTGGGCCCGGTCCGCGGCCCGGAAGCTGACGTGCAGGCCGGTTCCCGGCCCGGCGGAACCCTGCTCGGCCCGGGCGAGGATCCAGAAAATGGCGGGCGAGCCGTCGTCCGGACCGTAGCCGATCGCTCCGTCCCTCTGCTTGAATCGACGCAGCCCCAGCGTCGCCAGCACAGGGTCGTAGAAAGCGGCCGCCGCCTCGATGTCGCGGACCGGAAGCGAAACGTGGTCGATCCGGGCCGCCATTCTCAATCCCCCTTGATCACCGGCCGGCCGACATCCCCCTGCCCGACCGTCCGTCCCGCCATCTCGAGCATCCGGTCGAGCGACTTCTTGGCGGCGAGGCGGAGGTCCTCGTCGAGCTCGATTCGCGGCTCGAGGTCGCGCAGCGCGACGTAGAGCTTCTCCATCGTGTTCAGGGCCATGTAGGGGCACATGTTGCAGTTGCAGTTGCCGTCCGCGCCGGGCGCGCCGATGAATTTCTTGCTCGGCGCGGCTTTCTCCATCTGGTGGATGATGTGCGGCTCCGTGGCGACGATCATCACCTCCGACGGTGATTCGAGCGCATATTCGAGGATCGCCCGGGTCGAGCCGACCAGATCGGCATGGTCGAGGATGTGGGGCGGGCATTCGGGATGGGCGAGCACCGGAGCGCCATGATGCTGCGCCTTGAGCTTGAGGAGCTCGGTCTCCGAAAAGGCTTCGTGGACGATGCACACGCCGGGCCAGAGAAGCATGTCGCGGCCCGTCTTGCGGGCGAGGTAGCCGCCGAGATTCTTGTCCGGGCCGAAGATGATCTTCTGCTCCTTCGGGATCTGGGAGAGGATGATCTCGGCCGACGAGCTGGTGACGATGATGTCGGAGAGGGCCTTCACCGCCGCCGAGCAATTTATGTAGGTGAGCGCGATATGGTCCGGATGGGCCTCGCGGAAGGCCTTGAACTGGTCGGGCGGGCAGCTGTCCTCGAGGCTGCAGCCGGCGTTCATGTCGGGGAGAATGACGATCTTCTGAGGCGAGAGGATCTTCGCCGTCTCGGCCATGAAGCGGACTCCGCAAAAGGCGATCACGTCGGCGTCGGTCGACGCCGCCTTGCGCGACAGATCGAGGCTGTCGCCGACGAAATCGGCGAGGTCCTGGATGAGCGGATCCTGGTAATAATGGGCGAGGATGACGGCGTTGCGCTCCTTGCGCAGCTTGTCGATCTCGGCGGCGAGGTCGAGCCCTCTCAGGCTCGCATTGGGTGCGTTCATCGATGCCACTCCCGGGTGGGGACGCAGCCCTCAGGCCGGCCGTCTCCCTGTTTGCCTAGCTCAGCCTCTCGTGCCCCGACCGTGGTCTCAAAAGGCGCGGAGTGGATGGGCGTGAGATAGGCCGGGACGGGCACGTTTTCAACCGCCTGTTCCCCGGCGAAGGCCGGGGCCCAGCCGCACGGCGCATGGACTGGATCCCGGCCTTCGCCGGGAAACTAGAGGGCCTGCCTGTCCCTAAGTCTCGCCTCCAGGGGGCGCGGGAGATCGAGATACGACGCTTCCTCCTTTCCGGCCGGGTCGACGAAGCGGACCGCGACGCTGGCCTCGATCCCGGCGGAGCGGAGCGGAAGCGCGAAGGCCCTCGCCACGTTGCGCATCGCCGCGCCCCGGGCGAGCTGCATCGGTGCCGGATCGCGGGCCTGGCGCATCAGCGCGTCCTGGGCCGCCTGGCGGTTGGCCGTGTCGAGCTCCTTTTCCGAACCCGCGAGAGCCATGACCAGACCGCCCTCGGAGCTCTCCTGGATCTGGTTGAGGTCGATCTCCGGCCCCGACAGTTCGAGCGGCGGCAGGGTCACGGTGAGCGTTCGGCTGGCCTCGTCCCAGGCGAGGCTCGAGCGGCGCAGGCGGGACAGGTCGATTCCATAGCGGACGGTGCCGGGCATGATCAGGGTCTTGCGGGCGGTGAGCCCGAGATGGCTCTCGCTCGCGCTCGCCACCGAGACGAAGCGGGCGCTGAACGGAACCACGCGGCCCTCGTCGCGCACCGAGAGCAGAGCGGCGGTGGCGATCGCCTCGGCGTCGGGCGCCGGCGGCGCCGAGGAGGGGCGAAGCGCCCAGCCGAGGGCAAGGCCGAGCAGGAGCAGGCCGAGCGCCGGCAGCAGGACATGGAGCTTCAGCCCGCGAGCGTCCATCCGCCGGCCTCCTCCCTTGCGAAGCCTCGGCGCTCGAGGTCGACGAGATGGGCGAGCACCGACCGCCCCGCGGCCGGGAAGAGACGGGGGTCGATGTCGGCGTATATCTCGGCCACGATCGCAGCGATCCGGCCCTCGCCGCGCTCGAGTTGGCCGATTATCTGGCGCTCGCGCATTCGCCGGTGCTCGATCAGCCGGCGGACATGGGCATGCGGGTCGTCGACGGCGGGGCCGTGGGCGGGATAATAGATGACGTCGTTGCGGGCGAGCAGCCTGTCGAGGCTCGCCATGTAATCGGCCATGTCGCCGTCCGGCGGAGCGACGACGGTGGTCGACCAGCCCATGACGTGGTCGCCGGTGAACAACGCCTTCTCCTGCTCGAGGGCGAGACAGAGATGGTTGGAGGTATGGCCGGGCGTCGCCACCGCCGCGAGCGTCCAGCCCTCCCCTTCAAGCCGCTCGCCGTCCGCGAGGATTCGGTCGGGCCTGTAGGCCGAATCGAACGATTCGTCGGCGCGGGGGCCTGAATCCTCCAGGCTGAGCGGCGCGCAGCCGATGATCGGGGCCCCGGTCGCGGACTGCAGCGGCCGGCTCGCGGGGCTGTGGTCGCGATGGGTGTGGGTGCAAAGGATCGCGCCGACCCGCTCGCCGGCGAGTGCCGCCGTCAGCGCTTCGAGATGCCCGGGGAGATCGGGGCCGGGATCGATCACCGCCACTTCACCTTCCCCGACGATGTAGGTCTGCGTGCCGGTGAAGGTGAATGGCGAGGGATTGGGCGCGAGGACCCGGCGTACCAGGGGGGCTACCCGCTCAACCCTGCCGGTCACGTCCATCCCGCCGATGTGGCATCGGTGGGGGCGAAAACCAAGCGGGCATAATCCCCGGCCCCGTCATTCCCGCGAAAGCGGGAATCCAGCAGGGACTCCGAACTGGATTCCCGCTTTCGCGGGAATAACGAAAAGAAAAAGGGCGGGAGTTGGGGCCTCCCGCCCTTTCCCCGAGTCGCGCT
Source organism: Allosphingosinicella sp. (assembly GCA_036389015.1). GTDB lineage: Bacteria > Pseudomonadota > Alphaproteobacteria > Sphingomonadales > Sphingomonadaceae > Allosphingosinicella. The sequence goes on from DASVQS010000051.1 coordinate 47,449, forward strand.
TGCCCTCAGCGGGCGCTGCGGGCCCGTTCCATCGCCGAGCGAAGCGCGGTCTCGATCCGCGCCTTCTGCTCGGCGCTAAGCTCGTCGTTGGCCCGGATTCGGGCGAGCGCCTTCTCGATCCGCTCGGCGCTCGCCGCGGACGGCTGGCCCTTGGTGCAGATCACCACCTTGGTCTTCTTGTCGCCTTCGTCCGCGCTTTCATCGACGATCTTCTCGCCGCCGTCGCAATCGATCAGAGCGCCGTGGCCGAGCATCTCGAAGCGCCGCACCCGGGGGCCGTCGCCCGCCGCATGATGCTCGCCGTCGCGGATGATCTCGACCCGTCGGACCCGCTCGCCGTCGCCGCGATGCTCGCCCTTGCCGTCCTCGATGATCACGAAGCGCTTGACCTGCTTGCCGTCGCCGTCCGGATGGGGATGGGCGAAGGCGGCGCCGCCGGCTCCGGCGAGCAGAAGGGCGGCGGCGGCAAGGCCGAGCCTGGGGTCGAGGTTCATCGCGTCATTCTCCCTTTTCGAGCGTCTGGATGTTGATGTCGAAGCCACTGCCCTGCCCGCCGCCGCCGGCGGGGGTCTCGGCGCGGCGGACCCGGAACTTGAGCTTGCGGCCTTCGGCGGCCGCCTGGATCACCGCCTGGCGGATCTCCGCGGCTTCCTCCTCGCTCAGCGCCTGACCGACCGTATAGACATGCGCCTCGGCATGAACGGTCCGGGTGAGACGGACGATCTGCGCTTCGCCGGGCACCCCTTCGACGGCCGCCAGTCGGGGGGCCGGCAGGGCGCGCGGAGCCACTGCGGCCCCGGGAAGGCGGCGCAGCATCGTCGCCATCGAGAGCAGCGGCGACGGGCGAGTCGACGGGGCCTCGGCCGAGGCGAAGCTCATCGGCTCGACCTTGAGGCGGGCCCGCGCCGGGAGCACGGCCGCCCGGGCGTGACGGCGGCCGGTGACGACGATGGCCGGCTCGGACGGAGCGGCCGCCAGGCTTACGGAAGCGCGCGAAGCCGCGGCGGCCGGCGCCATGGCATAATCCGCGGCCCTGTGAACCCCGGGGGCCTGGCCGGCGCTGCCGAGCGCGAAACCGGCCATGGCGAAGGCGCCGAGCGCGACGAGGCCCCCGGTGGAGCGCAAGGGGCTCGAGCGGTGGTTGCGCATCATCCTGAGGCGGCGCTTCAATTCGCCGGCGGGGTTGAGCGCGCAGGCGGCGATGAGGCCCGGCCGGCTCGCCGATTTGACCAGCGCGCGCGCATAGTCGCAGCGCTCGTCCAGTGAGGCGGTGCGGGCGACGGCGGCGTCGCAGGCCAGCTCCTGGTCGCTCCTGAACGCCCGGAACGCCAGCCATGCGACGGGATTGAACCAGAAGATTGCGAGAACCAGCGTCGCCACCAGATTCCACCAGATGTCGCCGCGCTTGTGGTGGACGAGCTCATGCTCGAGCGCGAGCCGCCGTTCGACGGGGTTGTAACGCCTCGAGAAATCGCCGGGCAGGACGATCCGGCGCTCGATCACCCCGATCGCCAGCGGTCCGTCGACGAAGTCGCTGATCCAGGTCCGGATTCCGCCGAACAGTGGCGGCCGCGCCGGACGCGAGCTGTCGCGGACCCGGCCGAGGAAGGCGCGATAGCCGAGCCATTGAAGAATGAGGAAGATGACCGCACCCCCGGCCCACATTGCGAGCATGAAGGGCACCCACTGCCCGGGTCCGGCTTCCGCCGGCAGGGGTGCGGCCATTTCCGCCGCCGTCGGGATGAAGGATACGACGGGCGGAAGGAAGACGTCCGGCGCCAGCTGCGGAAGCGGCGGAAGGACGAGTCGAAGCGCGGGCACGGCCCACAGGGCATAGGCCCAGCCGGCGCCGAAGCTGCGGGCGACGGCGCCGCGCAGCAGGAGCACCATCACCATGAGGAGGGTGACGGCGACGAAGGTCTCGATCAGCCAGGCGATCATGACTTGAGCTCCTTGAGGAGCTTCTCGATCTCGGCGATGTCGGCGGGCGTCAGCTTGTCGCGGGCCGCGAGCTGGGCGACGAGCGCCGGCACCCGGCCGCCGAACATCCGGTCGATGAGGCGGCCCGATTCCTCGGCGACATAATCCTCGCGGCGGATGGCGGGGCGGTAGAGGTAGCGGCGCCCGTCCTCCTCGTGGGAGAGGACGCCCTTGGCGAGCAGTCGCGAGAGCATAGTCTTGACGGTGGCGAGGCTCCAGCCCCGGTCCTCCGGCACCCTGGCGGCGACGTCGGCGGCGGTCAGCGGCGCTTCGTCCCAAAGCACCTCCATCACCGCATATTCGCCTTCGGCGATTCTCTCCACGGTCTCACCCTCCCTGTCGATTACATGTGTAATTCATCCCTTCGCGCTGAACGGCGGATGAATGGCACGCTTACGCAACGGCTTGTGTCGGAACGCTTTACAATAAGCAAAAGCAGTTAAATCCCATAAACCATTGCAAGGCCAGGAAATCCGCGATCCGCGCGCTTTGGCACGGGGCGTGTATCCATATCCGCGTCCACACGCTTCACACGAACAGGGGCGGACGAGCGGTTTATCTGGTCCCGCCGTCCGCCCCTTTCCTTTTCAGCCGCGCAAATATTCGCTGGTCGCCGAATCGGCGGGCAGGAAGGCTTCGATCGCCAGCTCGGAGAGGGTGATGTCGACCGGCGTTCCGAAGACCGTCGTCATGCTCAGGAACGAGAGAAGATTCGGACCCTGGCGCACCTTGAGCAGGATCGCGATGCCATCGGCCTGACCCGCGCCCGCTCCGCCCGGATAGGCGCGCAGCTCCTCCAGCAGCGTCGCCAGCACCGGATCCGCGCTCGCGTCGATCTGCTCCTCGAGCCGGCGGAAGACGTAGCCGCGCCATTCGGCCAGATTCTCGATCCTCGGCGCCAGCCCTTCGGGGTGGAGGCTCAGCCGGAGCACGTTGAGCGGCGGCTCCAGCAGGTGCGGCGCCACGTCCGCGAGGAAAGGCGCGATCCCGGCGTTGGCGGCGACGAGGTTCCAGTGAAGGTCGACGGCCAGGGCCGGATAGGGCTCGTAGGCGGCGAGCACCCTGTCGACCGCCCGGCGCGCGGCGGCAAGCGCGGGGTCGTCGAGCGACCGGGCGGGCTGGGCGGGCGCGAAGCCGCCGGCGATGAGCAGGACGTTGCGCTCGCGCGCGGGAATCTTGAGGCGCTCCGCCAGTCGAAGCAGCATCCCGCGGCTCGGCCGCGACCGGCCGGTCTCGATGAAGCTCAGGTGCCGCGCGGAGATCTCCGCGTCGAGCGCGAGTTCGAGCTGGCTAAGGCGGCGGCGCGAGCGCCAGGTGCGGATCTGGGTGCCGACGAGGTCGGCGGGGTTGGCGGCCATGGCGAAGCCTAACCCAGGACGCAGGCGAATCCCATTACCTGAGAGGTAATCGACAGCATGACCCCGGTCGTCCGATCAAGGCGTCGGTGGCGCTCTTCCCGGGGCGCATATCGAAAGAAAGGATCGGACCCATGAATAGCTTCCTGCGGCGAGCGCTCGCCCTCGATTCCGCCAGCTGCGCCCTGATCGGCCTTCTGCTCTGCCTCGGCGCCGACCCGCTCTCCGGGCTGTTCGGGCTCCCCGAGGGGCTGTTGTCCGGCGCGGGCCTGCTGCTCCTTCCGCTCGCCGCCTTCATCGCGTGGCTGGCCTCGCGGCCGGCGCCGCCGAGCCCGCTCGTCTGGCTGGTCATCATCGGCAACGTCGCCTGGACCGCGGAGAGCTTCCTTCTGATCGAGACCGAGGCGGCCCGGATCACCGCGCTCGGCACCGCCTTCGTCGCCGTCCAGGCGGTGGCGGTGCTGGGCCTCGCGCTGCTCGAATATATCGGCCTGCGGAGGATGCGGTTGGCCGCCGCGTGACTTGAGCCGGTCCTTCGGTACGGGCCTTCGCCAGGCTCAGTCCCTACTCAGGATGAGCGGTTGGGATCATACTCCCGCTCAACCTGAGTAGCCGTTGAGCTTGGCGAAACGGCGTATCGAAGGACGTTCTAAGCCTTCGCGACCTGCTTATCTTCGAACAGCTGCTGGAGCTCCCCGGCCTCGTACATCTCCATCATGATGTCGGAGCCGCCGACGAACTCGCCCTTGACGTAGAGCTGGGGGACGGTCGGCCAGTCGGAATATTCCTTCACGCCCTGGCGGATCTCCGGATCCTGGAGGACGTCGACGGTCTCGAAGCCGACTCCGAGATGGTCGAGGATGGCGACGGCCCGGCTCGAGAAACCGCATTGCGGGAAAAGGGCGGTGCCCTTCATGAACAGGACGACGTCGCTCTTGTGGACGATCTCGTCGATTCGGGCCTTGGTGTCGGACATTTTTACTCTTCCTCAGTCGGGGGTCGCGGTGGAGAGCTGGAGTGCGTGCAAGAGCCCCCCCATGCGGCCGCCCAGCGCCTCGTAGACCCGCTGATGCTGGCGGACGCGCGGCAGGCCGCGGAAGCTTTCGGCGACGACCCGGGCGGCATAATGGTCGCCGTCGCCGGCGAGATCGGTGATCTCGACCCGGGCGTCCGGGATTCCGGCGCGGATCAGCTGTTCGATCTCGTCGGCCGCCATCGCCATCAGCCCTGCGACTCCATCATCTGGCGGCGCGCCTCGACCGTCTTGTGGGCGAGCGCCTCGCGGATCCGCGATTCGTCGCACTCTACCCCGGCCGAGGTGAGGTCGCCGAGCAGCTTGCGGACGACGTCTTCGTCCCCGGCCTCCTCGAAGTCGGCGCGGATGACATCGCTCGCATAGGCGTCCGACTCGGCCTGGCTGAGGCCCATCAGGCCGGCCGCCCACTGCCCGAGCAGCTTGTTGCGGCGCGCGACGATTCGGAACTGCATGTCCTGGTCCCGCGCATATTTGGTCTCGAAGGCCCGTTCGCGGTCGTCGAAAGTGCTCATGTCGCTCCCTTGCTCTGCTTGGGAGTCAGATAGGCGGCGGCGGCGGCGGGCGCAATGAAGAGACTTGAAGTCGCAGTCTAGGCCGGCCAGCCGATCACCGGTCCGCTTGGGGCGGTGGCACGCACCCTACTGCGCGGGATTGCGGATCCAGAACGCCTACATAGCCGGCCGGACAATGCGGTGCATTCAAGACCGGTAATGTACGGCTCGCCGCTTCGGTAAGACCCGGCCCAGTGCCGCTTCGCTCCGCCCGACCAGGCGGCCCTCGCGGACCAGGGTCACCCCTGGCACCTGCCTCGCCCTTTTCACCCCTGTCTCCCTTTTCGCCCCTCTCACCTTTTTCGCCTCTGTCGCCCCTATCTCCTCGGTCGCCCTTCTCGCCCTTCTCGCCTTGTCCGCCGTTCAGGATTAAGGACCCTTTTCCTTCCCGCACTCCATCCCCTGTCACCGTCGAAGTGCGACCAGTGGATGCTGTGTCGGCGGCGCCATTCCGAAGCTGTTCGGCTGCCGCTTCTGACTTTCGTGCGGCAAGGCTGCCGATCGGCAGCGTCACAGCCACCAACACTAGGAACGCAGCGATAGCCGTAGCGACAGTATGAAGAAGCGCTCGCCCGGGTAGCGATGTTGCGAAAAATAAGCCGATCCAAAATAGAATCAGGATTACGGCCAGCGTCGTAAGGATGCGGCTCGTTCCAAACAAAGCTACGAGCAACATGGCTCCGACCGGAAAGCCGACGACGATCAGCCAGGAATACCAAGGCATACTTTTCACGACAGGGGAAATGTCGGGTCGTGGCGCGCCCTCGACGGTTGCAAGTCTGGGCTCCACGGATTCGAACCCGATTGCCAACAGGGAAAACAGTATTGCGAAGCAAAAAGCCGCGGCCGCGGCTTCCAGGGGAATGCTTCCGAACCTTTCCGGCGATCCGGCGGCTATGATGGCGGTCAGACCGGCTCCGCTGAAGGCTAGCAGCTTAACGCCCTGTCCGTGCAGCATCGACCGACCCTCACATCCAGGTGATCTGCATAGCACCCGGTCAGGCGGAATCCGCTAGACTCATCACTCCATTTTGGACGAATCAGCGCCTGCGGCAGAACAGCGGCTTCATCAATCCATCGTCACTACGAGCTTCCCCACCGCCTTGCGGGCGGCCATGTGGGCGATGGCCTCGCCGCCCCGCTCGAGCGGCCAGGTGCGGCTGACCTTCGGGGCGATCCTGCCCTCCCGCCACAGGCGGAACAGGGTCTCGATATGCGCCGCGTTGGCCTTCGGATCGCGCGCCGCGAAGGCGCCCCAGAAGACTCCGCAGACGTCGCAGCTCTTGAGCAGTGTGAGGTTGAGCGGAAGCCTCGGGATCCCCGCGGGGAAGCCGACGACGAGATAACGGCCGGCCCAGGCGATCGAGCGCAGCGCCGGCTCGGCATAGTCGCCGCCGACCGGATCGTAGATGAGGTCCGCGCCAGCCGGGCCGACGGCTTCCTTGAACATCTGGCCGAGCGCCTTCGAGCCTTCCTTGTCGAACGGCCCGGACGGGTAGACGATCGCCAGGTCCGCCCCGGCCTCGCGGGCGACCTTCGCCTTCTCCTCGGACGAGACGGCGGCGATCACGCGTGCGCCAAAGGCCTTGCCCAGCTCGACCGCGGCGAGGCCGACTCCGCCCGCGGCGCCGAGGACGAGCAGGGTCTCGCCCGACTTCAGCCGGCCGCGGTCCAGCAAGGCATGGATCGACGTCGCGTAGGTCAGGATCAGGGCCGATCCGTCCTCGAAGCTTCGCTCCGGCGGGAGCGGCACGGCCTGGGCCGAGGCGATGACCACCTTTTCCTGGAGCCCGCCATGGCCGATCATCGCGATCAGCCGGTCGCCCTCGGCCCAGCCGGAGACCCCCTCCCCGACCGCCTCGACGACCCCCGCCACCTCGCCGCCGGGCGCGAACGGCCGAGGCGGCCTGAACTGATATTTGTCCTCGATCATCAGCACGTCGGGATAATTGATCGCGCAGGCTCGGACCCGGACGAGCAGCTGGCCGGGACCCGGCCGGGGATGGGGAAGATCGGCGAGTTCCAGCGTCTCGGGGCCGCCGGGCGAATTCGACAGCAGAGCTTTCATTTCAGTTCCCCAGAATCAGTTCGACGCCGACAGCACCCGCCGCCCTTATCAGAGAGGAATCCAGCGTCGCCAACGGAAGTCTGCGGCGACTGGCCAATTCGAGGTAAGTGGCGTCGTACAGCGACAGCCGCTGCTCCCGAGCGAGCGGGAGCACCGCGGAAATGACGCGGTCCTGGTCCTAATCGTCGACCTCGGCGCTCAAATCCTGCAAAAAAACGATGAACTGCTGGGTACACGCCGGCGAGGCCCGGTTTCGGCGCTCGCCACGCAGCAATCCGCTGATGACCTCTAGCAGCCAGTGCTGTGGGATCGCGACTCCGTCGGCAAACGCCCGATGAGCAACACTGCGCACTTCAGCCGACGCCTCATCCTCGAAATGCCAGGCCAATGTCATTGATGCATCGAGCACGAAGCTCATTCGTATTTCCGGCCTTCCTTGATGAGCTGCACGGCGGTCAAATCGGGACCCAGCCGGATATCGTGCTTTTTCCGATAGGCTTCCCATCTGGCCAGGGATTCGAGCCGCTCCTCGCGCGTCAGCTCACGCTTCACGGGCACGAGTTTGGCCACAGCTCGGCCATGGCGACGGATGGTGATGGTCTCGCCCGCCTCAGCACGCGCGAGCAATTCAGAGAAACGAGCCTTGGCATCTGCTGCACCGAATTCCGTAGTGAGCAAGTCCATTTTTCGCTCTTTTCGCTGGCCATAATTTGGGCCAGAACTGCGTCGCCGTCAGTCACTTCGCCGACTTCGGAAACAGCGGCAGCTTGGCGATGTCGGCCGGCTCGTGCTGGATGATGACCTTCGCCTTCAGGTTCGCGGCGATGCGATCGAAGCGGTCCATCGAGGCGAGCGTGTCGGCTCGGTTGTGATTGAACGGCGGGACTCCGCGATTCTTCACCTGCTCGGTGAAATGATATTGGTCTCCGGAGAGGAGGACGGGCCCCGAGGCGAGCCGGACGAGCAGGGCGTAATGGCCCGGCGTGTGGCCCGGCAGCCTGAGCATGACGACCCGGCCGTCGCCGAAGACGTCCTTGTCGGCGGTCGCCTCCTCCAGCTTGCCGCCGCCGCTCAGCCAGTGGGCCAGCGCCTTGGTCGAATCCTCGTCCGGCGAAGGCGAGCCGCGAAGCAGGTCGGAATCCGCCTTGCCGATGATCAGGCGCGCCTGCGGGAAATAGGGCGCCTGCCCCGTATGGTCGAAATGCCAGTGGCTGATTCCGACGATGTCGATCTGCTCGGGCTTGAGCTTCAGCTCGGCGAGCTGGTCGACCAGGCTTCGCTTCACCCGGAGAGTCTGCGCGGCATTGTCGAAATCGTGGCCGACGAGCGCGTCGGTGAGGCCGGTGTCCCAAAGCATGTAATGGGGGCCGTGACGGATCAGGTAGCAGCTTCCGACGACGTCCTTCGGGCCCGGCGGATATTGGAAGGTGTCGGAGAAGAAGGCGCCATATTGCTTGATCACGAACTCGCCGCAGTGGAGCCGCCACATCTCCATCGTCACCGGCGGCGCCGGCGGCGCCTGCATCCCGCCGAGACCGAGCCAGGCGGCGGCGAGATATGTGAGCTTCTTGATCATGTCGGTGCCCCTTCCTTCGGCGAGACATAATGAGGATCGTGGACGAAGGGCAATGGCCCTCCGTCCGCGAGGGCGGCGAGGATGGCGGCGAAATCGGTCCGGCATCGGAAGCCCAGCCGGGCCTCCGCCCGGGACGGATCGTAGACCCGGTCGATCCGCTCGGGCATCCGCCAGCCGGCACGGGCGTAGAGCGCCGGCGCTTGCGGAAAATAGCGCGCCACGACCGCCGCCGGACCGCTCGCCAGGGCGTCGCAATCCTCGGGCGCGAAGGGCGGCGGCGCGGAGATTATGAAGGTTCCGAAACCCAGTTCCGGCGCCTTCGCAAGAGCGGCGACATGGGCCTCGGCGGCATCCTCGACGGTGAGGCGCCGGTTGAGGAATTCGTTCGCCTTGATGTTCGGGCCGCTCGGTTCGCTTTGGGTGTCGTCGTCCTCCGGGAAGAAACGCGAGGTGCGAAGGACGCAGATGGCGAGGCCGTGCTCGCGGTGGACGAGCCCGCAGAGCCGCTCGGCGGCGAGCTTGGTGATCCCGTAGATGTTGCGCGGCTCGAGCGGCCCATGATCCTCCGTCATCCACGCCGCCCCGCGAAGAGCGCCGCGATTGAGCGCCTCCGACACCATCAGCGACGTGGTCGAGGTGAAGACGAAGCGGTCGTTCCCCGCCGCCACGGCCGCTTCGAGCAGATTAAGGGTGCCGGTGACGTTGACGTCGACGAAGGCCTGGCGCGGGTAGCGGACGATATCCGGCTTGTGCAGAGCGCCGGAGTGGATGACGGCCTCGATGCCGTGCTCGGAGAAGATCCGGTCGACGAGGGCGCGGTCGGCGACCGAACCTATGACGTCCGTGTCGGCGCCCGGGGCGACGTCGAGGCCGGTGACGTGATGCCCCTCTTCACGAAGGCGCGGCGCGAGGAATCGGCCAAGCCAGCCGGAAGACCCGGTCAGAAGGATTTTCATCGCCGCCTCCCCCATCCGTTCGGGCTGAGCCTGTCGAAGCGCCTCATTTCATTTCCTGGGTCGGGAAGGAGGGCTTCGACAAGCTCAGCCCGAACGGATCGAACAAACGCCGAGCCTCACGCTTGGCCCTATTCCTCGTACCTCGCCGTCGTCCGCTCGCGCACTTCCTCAGCCGTCACCTCCGGCGCAAGCTCGATCAGCTTGAACGGGCTGTCGTGGTCGGGGCGGTGGAAGACGCAAAGGTCGGTGACGATCATGTCGACGACGTTCTTCCCGGTTAGAGGAAGCGTGCACTCGGGGATGAACTTGGGATCGCCGCTCTTCGAATTATGCTCCATGACCACGATGATCTTCTTGACCCCGGCGACGAGGTCCATCGCCCCGCCCATGCCCTTCACCATCTTGCCCGGGATCATCCAGTTCGCGATGTCGCCTTTTTCCGACACCTCCATGGCGCCGAGCACGGTGAGGTCGATATGGCCGCCGCGGATCATCGCGAAGCTCTGCTCCGACCCGAAATAGGAGGAGCTGTCGAGCTCGGAGATCGTCTGCTTGCCGGCGTTGATCAGGTCCGGGTCGACCTCGTCCTCATAGGGGAAAGGCCCGATTCCGAGCATCCCGTTCTCGCTCTGAAGCGTGACCTCCATCCCGTCGGGGATGTTGTTGGCGACGAGCGTCGGGATGCCGATCCCGAGATTGACGTAATAGCCGTCGCGAAGCTCCTTGGCGGCTCGGGCGGCCATCTGATTGCGGTCCCAGGGCATTAACGGGCTCCTTGAACTCCCCTCCCTGCAAGGGAGGGGCTGGGGGTGGGTAGGCGAGCGCAGCGAGACTTCTTCGGAGCCGGAGTTTCGGCCGCCTTCGGCGGACCCACCCCCGGCCCCTCCCTTGCAGGGAGGGGAGCAATCACGCCACCTCGCGCTGCCGGACGGTGCGGAATTCGATCTTCTTGTCGTAGGGCGCGCCCAGGATCATCCGCTTCACGTAGATCGACGGAAGGTGGATGCAGTCGGGGTCAAGCGAGCCCACCGGCACGATCTCCTCGACCTCGGCGACGCAGACCTTGCCGGCGGTCGCCATCGGCTGGTTGAAGTTGCGGGCGGTCTTGCGGAAGACGAGGTTGCCGGCCTCGTCCGCCTTCCAGCCCTTGATGATCGAGAGGTCGGCCCGGATTCCGCGCTCGAGCACATATTCCTCGCCGTCGAACGTCTTGGTCTCCTTGCCCTCGGCGACGATCGTCCCGACCCCGGTCTTGGTGTAGAAGCCCGGAATCCCCGCTCCGCCGGCGCGGCAGCGCTCGGCGAGAGTGCCCTGCGGGCAGAATTCGACCTCGAGCTCGCCGGCCAGATACTGCCGCTCGAACTCCTTGTTCTCGCCGACGTAGGAGGAAACCATCTTGCGGATCTGGCGGGTCCTCAGGAGCTTGCCGAGCCCCTCATTGTCGATCCCGGCATTGTTCGAGACCACGGTGAGGTCCTTGACCCCGCTGTCGCGGACGGCGTCGATCAGCCGCTCGGGGATGCCGCACAGGCCGAAGCCGCCGGCGCAGACGGTCATGCCGTCGAACAGGAGGCCGTCGAGCGCCGCACCGGCATCGGGATAGAGTTTCTTCATCGGCCCGCTCCTGCTGAACGCGCCAGCCGATAGGCGGAGGGGGCGCGCGAGGTCAATCCAGCCGCTGTCCGAAAGCGGACGAAGGTCCGGAAAGTCCGTGTCCAACGCGCGCACGCGCGCTCACGTGCGCGTGCGCGCGAGGGCCGGCTGAGCGAAGGCGATAATGGGAGGAGGACGACCATCCGAGCAGTGAAACACGAATTTGCGGTCGAGCAAAGTTCTTTTTTTGTTCCGACATCCGGGCCGGTGATGGGCGGGCAGCGGGACTTGACAGGCGACCTCGGCCAAAGTACTTTGCGTTATAGAGTTCTTTGGAGACTACGATGAATTCCGCCGCCGAAACCGCCCGGGACGAGATACGCTACGTCCGGCAGCTCGCCGAAAGCGGCGCCCACGCGCCGCTCCTGGGCGGCCGGTTCATGGCCTGGTGGGGCCTGCTGCTCACCGTCGCTTATGCGCTCCAGCATTTCGCGCTCAACGGCTCGATCGGCGAGGGAGGGATGGTCTTCGGACTGATCTGGGGCGGCTTCGGATTGCTCGGTGGGCTCGGCCAGTTCCTGCTTGCGCGCTCGATGGCGGGCAAGGCGGGCTCGGGATCGGCCGCAAACCGCGCCTCGCGTCCGGTCTGGACCGCGGCCGCCTTCGCGATCCTGTCTATGAGCGTGGGCCTGCTGATCGCCTCTGGCGGCAGGATCGGCCCGACCACCTTCGACCCCATCGTTCCGGTCGCCTTCACCGCTTATGCCTGTGCGCTGTTCGTGACCGGCTCCCTCGCGCGGAGCAAAGTGACCCGGATGGCGGGCCTCGCCGCGGCGATCATGGTCGGCCTGTTCACCGCCTTCATCGTCTCGCCGGACCGCTACCTGCTCGCCGCCGCCGGAGTGTTCGCGACCGTGCTCCTGCCCGGCCTGCTCCTGCTCAGGGCCGAGCCGCGCTGATCCCATGGCGGAGAATCCGTTCGACCACAGCGGCCTCGACGACGTCATCCACGGTCGGATCCGGCTGGGCGTCGTCGCCTATCTCGCCTCGGTCGAATCGGCTTTGTTCACCGAGCTTCGCGACAAGGTCGGAGCGACCGACGGCAACCTCTCGGCCCATGTCGGCAAGCTCGAGGAGGCCGGTTACGTCAGCGTCGCCAAGAGCTTCGCGGGGCGAAAGCCGCAGACCCGGCTCGCCCTCACCCACCGCGGCCGTAATGCCTGGATCAACTGGCTCGACCGGATCGAGAAGCTGACCCGGGCCGCGGCCGGAGCGCCCATCCCCTAGGAGACGAAAGATGACGACATTGATGCTTGCACTTCTTCTCGCCGCAGGCCCCGCTGAGCCCGCCTCCCCTCCGCCGGCGGCACCGGCGTCCGCCTGGGACCCTGCGTCCCGGACAGCGGCCCAGCGGGAAGCGATGAAGGCGCTGGACTTCATGGACGGCGCCTGGCGCGGCAAGGCCGAGACCGACCGCCTCCCCGGCGGCTTCACCCATACCGAACGGTCCGGAACCCTGCTCGACGGCACCGTCCGCCTCGTCGAGGGCCGAAGCTACGACGAGAAGGGCGGGACCCGGTTCAACGCTTTCGCCACCATCTCCTACGACCCGGCGCGCCGCGCCTATACCATGCACTCCCACGCCATGGGCTACGTGGGCGACTTCCCGCTCACCGTCCGGCCGGACGGCTACAGCTGGACCCAGCCCGCCGGGCCCGGAGCCGTCGTCAACTACACCGCGACCGTCAAGGGCGCGGACTGGCGCGAGGTCGGCGAGCGGGTCGCCAACGGCGGACCGCCGGTGAAGGTCTTCGAGATGAACGTCCACCGGATCGGCCCGACGAAATGGCCGCAGGAGGGCGCCGTCGGGCCGAGGTAGAAATATACCCTCTCCCGCTTTTCGCGGGAGAGGAGGGGCCCGCCGCGGAGCGGTGGGAGGTGAGGGTCTGTACACCGTAGTCAGCAAGACCCTCGCCTCCCACGCCTCCGGCTTGGCCCCTCCTCTCCCGTGAAGGACGGGAGAGGAGTTCAGAACTCCTCCGGATCCAGCCCCTCCCGCGCCAGCGCTCGCCGGACGGCCGGCCGCTCGACCATCCGCCGGGCATGCTCATCCCAGTGGCGGTGCTCGGCCACGTCAAGCTCGAGCCGGCGCGCCCAGCGCCGGAAGGTGAGCGGATAGGGATCGGCGAGGCTGTAGCGCTCGCCGAGCAGGAACGGGCCCGCCGCGAGCAGGCCGTCGAGCTCGGCGAACAGGCCGCGAAGCCGTTCCCGATCCGCCGCCAGCTCGGCCGGCGGCCGTTCGATACCCGCCGCCCGGGCGCGGAAGATCGGGCCGAAGCCGCCATGATGGACCGTCGTCGCGAAGTAGGAGAGCAGCTCGAACACGCGCGCCAGCGCCGGGAGGTCGCCGAGCGGCAGCTGGCCGCCTTTCGGCCAGCGGTGGCCGACCCAGGCCAGGATTGCGATATTTTCGGTGACGATCCGGCCGTCCGCCTCGATCGCCGGAATCAGGCCGCGCGGGTTGACGGCGAGATATTCGGGCCGCTTGTGCGCCTTCTCGGCGATGGCGGTGCGCACCGCTTCGAACTCCGCGCCGGCCTCTTCAAGCGCGACGTGCGGGACCAGCGAGCAGGCGCCGGGGGAATAGAAAAGGCGGAGCATCAGCTTGCCTCCCCTCGGGAAGCGGGGGGAGGGGGACCATGCGAAGCATGGCGGAGGGGTGAAAGGCGCGGAGGTGGGAGGTTCGCGCGCGATCCGCTGAACGCGCGGCAGCTACCCCTCCACCACCCTTCGGGTGGTCCCCCTCCCCATCTTCGATGGGGCGGCAAATCAGGAGCGCAGCTTCGCCAGCACGCCCTGGAGCTGCATGGCGTTGGACATGTCGCCCTCGACCTTTAGCTTGCCCTGCATGAACGCGGTCATGCCGTCGAGCTTGCCGTCGCTCATCGCCTGCCAGTCTTCCCAGCCGACCTTGATCGTCGTGTCGGCGGCGCCGTCTTCCTCGGTCACCGCATTGGCGGCGCCGTCGAGCATCACCACGCCCTCGGAGCCGAAATCGAGCTTGACCCTCTTGCCGGGGAGCCAGGCGCTCTTCGAGTTCAGGGCCGCGGCCATCTCGCTTTTGTTCATGCTCTTCCTCCCGCTGGGTTCGCCCCTCCCTACTTTACGTAAACGTCAGGTCAAGAGGGGCTTGGCGCCGACCTCCCCCACCGCTCGGGCTGAGCTTGTCGAAGCCCTCTCCTTCTCCTACCGGCACGAAAGGAAGGGAAGGGCTTCGACAGGCTCAGCCCGAACGGAGTTGGAATTGGACGCCGCCGAAGCCATTCACGAGAAGTTCGTCGCCAAAGTTCGGGACGGAAAGCTGCCGCGCCGGACGAGCGACGTGCAGCCCGCCGACGTGGGCCTCTCCGGCGAGGTGATGGTCGAGCTGTTCTACAGCCAGGTCGCCAGCCGCCAGATGGATCGGCTGTCGCGCAAGCTTCAGGCGCGCGGCGAGGGCTTCTACACGATCGGAAGCTCGGGCCACGAGAACAACGCCGCGGTCGCCGAGGCGCTTCGAGTCGACGACATGGCCTTCCTCCACTACCGCTCCAACGCCTTCCAGATCCACCGCTCGAAGAAGCTGCCCGGGCAGACTCCGCTCTGGGACATGCTTCTGAGCTTCGCCGCTTCGGCGCAGGATCCGATCTCCGGCGGCCGTCACAAGGTGATCGGCTCGAAGCCGCTGGCGATCCCGCCGCAGACCAGCACCATCGCCTCTCACCTCCCCAAGGCGGTCGGCGCCGCGTTCAGCATCGGCATCGCCAGGATGCTGAAGCTCGGGGAGACCGCCCTGGCGCGCGACTCGATCGTGCTGGCCAGCTTCGGCGACGCCTCGGCCAACCATTCGACCGCCCAGGGCGCGTTCAACACCGCCGCCTGGACCGCCTATCAGGGCTCGCCGATGCCGCTCGTCTTCCTGTGCGAGGACAATGGCATCGGAATCTCGACGCGGACTCCGCCCGGCTGGATCGGAGCCTCGTTCCGCAACCGGCCGGGGCTCGAATATGTGCATTGCAGCGGGCTCGACATGGCCGATGCCTGGCGCGGCGCCCGCCAGGCCGCCCAATATGCCCGGACCCACCGCCGGCCCGTCTTCCTCCACATGGATTGCGTCCGGCTCTACGGCCATGCCGGCTCGGACGTTCAGGCCACCTACCTGAGCAAGGCCCAGATCGAGCGGGACGAGGAGCTCGATCCTTTGCTCTACAGCGCCGCCCTGCTGGTCGAGCAGGACCTGCTGTCGCCCCGCCGGATCCTCGACATCTACGCCGAGACCGAGGCGACCCTTGCACGGATCGCCGAGCAGGCGATCGCCCGGCCCAAGCTGACGACGAGCAAGGCCGTGATGGCGAGCATCGTTCCACCGAAGCGTCCCCCCGCCCGCGCCAACACTCCGACCCCCGAGCAGCGCGACGCCCTGTTCGCCCGCGACCGGAGCATGATCGACAAGCCGCAGCACATGGCTCGGCTGCTGAGCTGGGCGCTCGCCGACCTCATGCTGGCCTATCCCAACATCATCGTCGCCGGCGAGGACGTCGGGCCCAAGGGCGGGGTCTACAACGTCACCGCCAAGCTCCACGAGCGCTTCGGCTCGTGCCGGGTGATCAACACCCTGCTCGACGAGCAGAGCATATTGGGCCTCGGCATCGGCGCCGCCCATAACGACCTGCTCGCCATCACCGAGATCCAGTTCCTCGCCTACGTCCACAATGCCGAGGACCAGATCAGGGGCGAGGCGGCGACCCTGAGCTTCTTCTCGAACGGCCAGTACACCAACCCGACGATCATCCGGATCGCCGGCCTCGGCTACCAGAAGGGCTTCGGCGGCCATTTCCACAATGACAACAGCCTCGCGATCTTCCGCGACATACCGGGGCTGATCCTCGCCTGTCCCAGCAACGGCGCCGACGCCGTCGAGATGCTCCGCGAATGCGTTCGGCTCGCGCTCGAGGAGCAGCGCGTGATCGTCTTCGTCGAGCCGATCGCCCTCTACATGACCCGGGACCTGCACGCCGAGGGCGACGCGCTGTGGACCTCGACCTATTCCGCGCCCGGCGCCGCGAAGCCGGTCCGGCTCGGCGATCTCGGGGTGCATGGCGACGGCAACGACCTCGCCATAATCAGCTACGCCAACGGCTATTACCTTTCGCGCCAGGCGGGGCACATCCTGCGCGAGCAGCACGGCGTGAATCTTAGGGTGATCGACCTGCGCTGGCTGGCGCCGCTCAACGAGGAGGGCCTGCTCGACGCGGTGGCCGGCTGCGAGCGCGTTCTGATCGTCGACGAATGCCGAAGGACAGGCTCGCAGAGCGAGGCCCTGATGGCGCTGTTCGCCGAGCGGGCGCGGGGTGTCGAGGCTCGAAGGATCACAGCCGAGGACAGCTTCATCCCCCTCGGCCGGGCGGCCACGCTGACCCTTCCGAGCCGCGATTCGATCGTCGCCGCGGCGCTGGAGATGGTTCGTGGCTGAGCGGCTCAAGGCGCTGGTCGTCTGTCCGGGCCGCGGCACATACGGCAAGTCGGAGCTGGGCTATCTCAAGCGCTTCCACGGCGACAAAGGCGAGCTGGTCGGCACTTTCGACCGGCTGCGCTCGGAGCGCGGCCGGCCCACCATTTCCGAGCTCGACGGCGCCGACCGGTTCAGCCCGGCGCTTCACACGCGCGGCGACATCGCCTCGCCGCTCATCTTCGCGGCATCCTTCGCCGATTTCCTCGCCATCGACCGCTCCCGCTTCGACGTTGCCGCTGTGACTGGAAATTCGATGGGCTGGTACACCGCGCTCGCCGTCGCCGGGGCGGTCGGGGCGGAGCAGGGCTTCCGGATCATCGACGCGATGGGCGAGAACAGCCAGGCGGGCGAGGCCGGAGGCCAGGTCCTGCTCACCCTCGTCGACGAGGAGTGGCGCGAGCTCCCCGGCCTCCGGCAAGAGGTTCTGGCCCTCGCCTCGGCGGTCGGCGGACGCGACGGCTGCAGGCTCTACGTGTCGATCGAGCTGGGCGGGATGATCGTCTTCGCGGGCAACGAGGCCGGCCTCGCCGCGCTCATCGCCGAAGCGCCGCCGACGCCGGCCCGCGAACCGCTCCGGCTCGTCAACCACGGCCCGTTCCACACTCCGCTCATGGCCGGCTCGTCGGAGCGCGCTTTGGCGCGGCTGCCCGGCGAATGGTTCGGCTCGCCCGAAGTGCCGATGGTCGACGGCCGCGGCCACGTCTGGCGCCCCTTCGCGAGCAACCCAGCCGCCCTCCGCGACTACACCTTCGTCCACCAGATCCTCGAAACCTACGATTTCACCCGGGCGATCCAGGTCGCGGTCAGGGAGCATGCGCCCGACCGCATCGTCCTGCTCGGCCCCGGCGACACGCTCGGCGGAGCCATCGCCCAGGCCCTGATCGCGATCGAGTGGCTCGGGCTGCGGTCGAAAGCCGACTTCCAGGAGATGCAGGCCGCCAGCCCCTTCCTGATCTCGATGGGCAGGGAGGAGCAAAGGGGGCTGGTCGCCCGATAACCCCTCTTTCTGCAGGGGAGAGGGAGGGGACCGCCCGCGCAGCGGGTGGGGGGGGGTGAGAGCATTCCCAGCCTACGCCGCGCCCTCGCCCTGGCGCTTCGCGCCTGTCCCTCACCCCTGCGGGGAGAGGGAGACATGAGCTAAAGCCCCCAGAAGCCGCTTCCCCTCAAATTCCGGGCCAAACGGGCCTGGCGCGACACGTCCCCAACCAGCCTCGCGTGGCAGTAATCCCCCACCATTTGCGCCTGCGCCTCCAGCCGTGCCCTGGCGAAGGGAGTGACCCCCTCCTCGTAGCGGTACATGGCCCGCGCGTTGAACCGGCAGGCCGCGAGCTCGCGGGCGTAGCGGGCGAGGAAGCGCGGGACCCCGAGCCGCGCATATTGCCAGACATGGGTCATCTCGTGGTGGAAGAGCGATTGGGCGAAGACGCCCGCTTCCGAAAAGTCGTCGCTGTAATGGGCTCGAAAATACAGGCTTCGGCTGAGGGTGATCGCCACATTGCCTTTCCGGAAGGCCGCGAGGGCCGCCGCGTTGCGGCCGGCGCCCGAACGCAGCCGGACACGCTCGTAATCAATCGAAACGCCGAACGCCTCCTTCAGAAGCGCGATCTCCCCTGGGGTGAGCTCGCGCAACTCAACCCTCCAGCGCCAGCAAGGCGAAGGTCGCCAGCCAATGCTCGCCCATATAGTCGCCGGCGACGTGGGGAAGGCTCGAGTCGAGATGCTCCTCGGCGGTCCGGCGGGCGAGCTCGGCCAGGTCGGGATCGAGCGCGGGCGCGAGCTGGCGCCAGCACCAGGCGCGGCTGAGGTTGAGGCCGTCGAGATGGGCGATCTTGCCGTCCGAGCGGTCGGAGACGGTGGCGGGGGTGAACAGGCTGCGGGGCTGACCGGCCGCGAGGTCCGGAAGGAAGCCGTCGAACCACCTGCGGAACTCCTCCTCGCCCTGGGCCCTGCGCATGCACAGTGCCTCGGTGAGGGCGGAGGAGAGGAATTCGTCGCCGCCCGGCTCCCAGGCCTGGCAATCGCGGTCCCCGCCGTACCAGCTTCGCGCCCGCTCGCGGATCCGGCCGGCGAGGGACTCGTCATGGCCTTCGGCCCATTCGAGGGCGAGGATCGCCGCGAAAGCGGTGTTGAAGTGGGTCCCGACCCGGATCGGATAGGTGAGCTTGGGCAGATAGTGGTGGAACCGTTCGGCGAAGGCCGAGGCGAGCGGCTCGAGGTCCGCGGCCCAGGGCCGGTCGGAATGGCGGGCGGCCTCGGCGTGAAGGGCGAGCAGCCAGGCCCAGCCATACGGACGCTCGAAGCCGCCCGAATAGGCCCGGTCGAGATAGGCGAGCTCCCCGGCGACCTTGCCCGGCGCAAGCATCTCGTCGGCCAGCGCTTCGATCCGGCCCGCCTCGGGCAGATCCGGGTACAACCGCCGAAGCCGAAGCATCAGCCACCAGCCGTGGACGCAGCTGTGCCAGTCGAAGCTCCCGAAGAAGATCGGGTGGAGCTCGCGCGGGGAGAGCACGTCCTCCGGCCCATCGAGAACGTGGTCCAGCTTGTGCGGATATTCGCGGGTGACATGGCCGAGCGCGATCCCGGCGAAGCGTTGGGCGAGTTCGGGGGTGAGGGTAGGCATGGCGCTCCTTGCTCCCCTCCCTGGAAGGGAGGGGTGGGGGTGGGTCCGCCGAAGGCGGCCGAAACTCCGAGCCAGCAATAGCCTCGCTGCGCTCGTCTACCCACCCCCAACCCCTCCCTTCCAGGGAGGGGAGGTCAAAACGCCAGGAAATAGATCAGCGCGATGTTGCAGGCGAGCAGCGGCAGCGCCGTACCGACCTGCACCTTGATCACGCCGTTACGGTCCTTGAGCTCGAGCAGGGCGGCCGGGACCATGTTGAAGTTCGCCGCCATCGGCGTCATCAAGGTCCCGCAAAAGCCGGCGAGCATTCCGATCGCTCCGATCACCGCCGGATCGCCGTGATAATTCTGGATGAGCAGGGGCACTCCGATCGCTGCCGCCATCACCGGGAAGGCGGCGAAGGCGTTGCCCATGATCATCGTGAACAGGGCCATGCCGAGACCGAAGACGGCGACGGTGAGGAAAACGCTGCCTTCCGGGATGATCGAGCGGGTGACTCCGCCGATCACGTCGCCGACGCCCGCCGCGGCGAACAGGACTCCGAGCGCGGCCAGCATCTGCGGAAGCACGGCGGCCCAGCCGATCGCGTCGATCAGCCGCCTCCCCTCCTGCAGCGGAGCGGCCGCCGGCGGCCTCAGCCAGGCGTAGAGGACCGCGAGCGCGAGCAGGGCGCCGAGGCACAGGAAGATGTAGGTCTCGCGCTTCGCCTCGATCAGCCCGAGTTGTCCGAGCGGGGTGTAATTGTAGACGAGGGTGCCGATGAGGGCGGTGGCGGGGATGATCAGGGCGGGCAGGAACAGGCGGTTGCCGAGGCGGTCGGACCATGACTGGCGCTCGACCTCGCCGGTGGTCGGCGGATGGCTCCGTCCGATCAGCCCGAAGCCGGCGAGGCCCGCGAGGGCGAGAACGAGCAGTCCATTGACGAAATCGCCGAGCGCGCTGCCGGCGAGCAGGCTCAGTGCCATCAGCCCCCAGAAAGCGGCGTTGCCGAGGCGCCTGCGGTTGGAGCGGTCGAGCGCGCTGAGCAGGGCGAAGGCCGCGAACATCGCCCCGACGAGGCTGTAGGTCCATTGCAGGGTGATCATCATTTTGCCTCCCCATCGCGAGATGGGGAGGGGGACCCCGCGAAGCGGGGTGGAGGGGTAATTGGCGAGGCCTCGTCAGTTACCCCTCCACCATGCTGCGCATGGTCCCCCTCCCCACCGCTTCGCGGCAGGGAGGCAAGCCTCCGATCCAGCCACAACAGCCGCGCGCCGTGGATCAGGAAGGCCAGCACCGCGGTCGGGATCGCCCACACCGCCAGCTCGAACGGCGCCAGCGCGATCCCGTAGGTGGCCAGAATCTGCTGGATGAGGATGATCGAGCCGATGGCGATGAAGATGTCCTCGCCGAAGAACAGGCCGACATTGTCGGTGGCCGCGCAATAAGCCTTGACCCTCTCCTCCGTCTCCTCGTCCGGCGGCCCGTGCCGTTCCTCGGCCGCGGCCAGCGACATCGGTGCGACCAGCGGGCGCACCGTCTGGGCATGGCCGGCGATCGAGATCAGGCCGAGCGCGGCGGTCGCCTGGCGGAACAGCATGTAGACGATGAGCAGGCGCCCGACCGTCGCCGCCTTCATTCCCCGGATCACGGCGGCCGCGCGCTGCTGGAGGCCGTAGCGCTCGAGCAGCCCGATCACCGGAAGGACGATCCAGACGATGGCGATGATCCTGTTGTCGTTGAAGGCCTTGCCGAAGGTCGAGATGACCTGGACCAGGTCCATTCCGGCGATCAGCCCGGTGGCGATGGCGGCGGCGGTGACGACGAGCATCGGATTGAGCCGAAGCGCGAAGCCGGCGACAACGATCAGGATTCCGAGAAGGACGAAATAGTTCATTCGGATTGCCTCCCCATCGAAGATGGGGAGGGGGACCCCGCGAAGCGGGGTGGAGGGGTAGATGGCGGGGCCTCGTCATTTACCCCTCCACCACCCTCCGGGTGGTCCCCCTCCCCATGCTTCGCATGGGGAGGGGGACCGAAACCCCCTCCCCCCGGAGTCTCGATCACGAACATGTCCCCCTCCCGCATATCGGCCGAGGCGGTGGCGCTCAATGTCTCGACCGTCCCGTCCGCCCTGATCACCTGATTCACGCCGGGCCGGGCGTCGCCGCCGCCCTCGATTCCGCGCGGCGGCACCTCTCGGCGGTTGGAGAGGATGTTGGCGCGCATCCGTTCGCGGAAGCGGATGTGGCGCTCGACCCCGTCACCACCCTTGTGCCGCCCGACCCCGCCGCTGCCGCGGCGGATGGCGAAGCGCTCGACCAGCACCGGGTAGCGGGTCTCGAGCACTTCGGGATCGGTCAGCCGGCTGTTGGTCATGTGGGTCTGGACCGCGCTCGCTCCGTCGAAATCGGGCCCGGCGCCGGCGCCGCCCGCGATCGTCTCATAATATTGGTGGCTCTCGTTGCCGAAGGTGAAATTGTTCATCGTGCCCTGGCTCGGAGCGAGCGCCCGGCAGGCGGCGAACAAGGCGTCGGTGATCACTTGGCTGGTCTCGACATTGCCGGCGACGACGGCGGCCGGATAGCGCGGGTTGAGCATCGAGCCCTCGGGGACGATCAGGGTGATGGGTCTCAGGCAGCCGTCGTTCATCGGGATCGAATCGTCGACCAGGGTGCGGAAGACGTAGAGCGTCGCCGCCCGGCAGATCGAATGAGGGGCGTTGAAATTATTGGGCTGCTGGGCGCTTGAGCCGGTGAAGTCGACGATCGCCGAGCGGCTCGCGCAATCGACCTTGACGCTGACCCGGACCTCGGCGCCATTGTCCATCGCGTAGCGGAAGCTGCCGTCGCTCAACGAGCCGATCAGGCTGCGGACCGCCTCCTCGGCATTCGCCTGGACGTGGCCCATGTAGGCGTCGACGACCTCGCGGCCAAATTCGCCCGCTACCCGCCGCATCTCGGCGGCGCCGCGAGCGCAGGCGGCGACCTGGGCTTTCAGGTCCGAGAGGTTGCGGTCCGGCCTTCGCGCCGGCCAGGCGCCCGAGGCGAGCAAGGCGAGCATCTCGGCCTCGAGGAAGCGGCCTTCGTCGACCAGCAATTCATTGTCGATGAGCACGCCTTCGTCGGCGATCGTGTGGCTGTCGGGCGGCATCGAGCCCGGAGCGATTCCGCCGATATCGGCATGGTGGCCGCGGGCGGCGACGTACCAGGCCGGGGCGGGATCGGCCTCGTCGGCGAAGACCGGCATGATGACGGTGATGTCGGGCAAATGGGTGCCGCCGCGATAGGGGGCGTTGAGGACGTAGACGTCGCCGGGCCGGATGCCGCGCCCGTCGCGCCCCTCTCCCCGGGCCTCGATGACCGTCCGGATCGAATCGCCCATCGAGCCGAGATGGACGGGGATGTGCGGCGCGTTGGCGATAAGCGCGCCGCCGCGATCGAACAGGGCGCAGGAGAAATCGAGCCGCTCCTTGATGTTGACCGAGGAAGCGGTGTTCTGGAGGGCGACCCCCATTTCCTCGGCGACCGCCATGAAGAGGTTGTTGAACACTTCGAGCATGACCGGATCGGCTTCGGTGCCGATGGCGTGGGCGCTTTCGCGGGGGGCGGAGCGGGTGAGGATGAGGTTGCCGAGCGGATCGACCTGCGCCCGCCAGCCGGGCTCGACGACCGTGGTGGCGGAGGGGTCGATGATCAGGGCGGGCCCGGGGATGAGGGTGCCCGCCGCAAGAGAGGCGCGGTCGTGAATTGCCTCCCCATGCCCAGCATGGGGAGGGGGACCAGGCGAAGCCTGGTGGAGGGGTAACCTGTCGAGGCCTGCGCCAGCTACCCCTCCACCACCCTTCGGGTGGTCCCCCTCCCCATCTGGCGATGGGGAGGCAGAAGCTTCGACGACCGCCGTCTCCACCACCACCGCCGTCTCGGGCGACACGAACCCGAACCGCGTCCTGTGCGCCTCTTCGAACGCCGCCCGCATCGCCTCGGACTCGCCCGCCTCCACCTCCAGGCTCGAATCGCTCCCCTCATACCTCAGCGCCGCCCGACGCCTCAGCTCCACAGCCTCGACGCCCTGCCCTCGCAACGCCGCCTCCGCCTCCGCCGCCAGCTCCGCCAGCACATCCTCCAGAGCCTCGCCTCCGACGCTGCGCTGCCTCAGCTCGACCATGTCCGCCAGGCCCATCCCGTAGGCCGAAAGCACCCCGGCCAGGGGATGGATCATCACCCGCTCCATTCCGAGCGCGTCGGCGACCAGGCAGGCATGCTGGCCGCCCGCACCGCCGAAGCAGGCCAAAGTGTAGCGGGTGACGTCGTGGCCGCGAGCGATCGAGATTCGCTTGATCGCGCTCGCCATATTGTCGACCGCGATCCGGACGAAGCCCGCCGCCGCCTCGATCGCCGACATTCCCGCCTTCGCGCCGATCGCTTCGCACAACGCCAGCGAGGCCGCGGCGTCGATCGGCTCATCGCCGCCCGGGCCGAACACCCGGGGGAAATGCTCGGGCCGGATCTTGCCGAGCACGACGTTGCAGTCGGTGATGGTGAGCGGACCGCCGCGGCGGTAGCAGGCCGGGCCGGGCACCGCCCCGGCGCTGTCGGGCCCGACCCGGAACCGCGCCCCGTCATAATGGCAGACCGACCCGCCGCCCGCCGCCACCGTGTGGATCTCGAGCATCGGCGCCCGGACTCGAACGCCGGCGACGATGGTTTCGTTGGTCCGCTCGAAGGCGCCGGCGAAATGGGAGACGTCAGTCGAGGTGCCGCCCATGTCGAAGCCGATGATCCGGTCGAAACCCGCTTGCCTCGCCGTCTTCGCCATTCCGACGATCCCGCCGGCCGGGCCGGAGAGGATCGCGTCCTTGCCCTGGAAGGCTCCGGCGTCGGTGAGGCCGCCCGAGGATTGCATGAAGAAGAGACGGGGCGTTTGGTTGTCCACCCCGTTCGTGTCGAGCAAAGTCGAGACACCCTCTCGAGCGAAGCCGAGAGTGGGCCTCGGCTCCGCTGGGCGGGGCCCCTCGACTTCGCTCGCGGCGAACGGAGGCGAAGACAATGCCTTCACCACGCGGTCGACGTAGCGGCGCAGCACGGGCGACAAATAAGCGTCCACCACGGTCGTGTCCCCGCGGCCGACGAGCTTGATCAGGGGTCCGACCCGGTGGCTCGCCGAAACCTGGGTGAAGCCGATCTGCGCCGCCAGCGCGGCGAGCGCGGCTTCGTGCTCCGTCCAGCGCCAGCCGTGCATCAGGACGATCGCGATCGCCCGGTAACCGGCCTCATGAGCGCTCGTCAGGGAGGATCGGGCGTCCTCGAGGTCGAGGGCGCGAAGCACCTCGCCTTCGGCCGTCACCCGTTCGTCGATCTCGACGACCGCGGTGTAGAGCGCCTCGGGCAGCATTATCCGCCTGGCGAAGATGTCGGGCCGCGCCTGGTAGCCGATCCTCAGCGCATCGGCGAAGCCTCGGGTGACGGCGAGGACGAGCTTCTCGCCCTTGCGCTCGAGCAGAGCGTTGGTGGCGACGGTGGTGCCCATCTTGACGGACTCTAGCAGCGCCTCGCCATGGCCGGCCGTCAGCCGCCGGATGCCCTCGACGGCGGCATCGTCATATTGCCCGGGATTGTCGGAGAGCAGCTTGGCGGTCAGCAGCCGCCCGTCGGGCGAGCGGGCGACGATATCGGTGAAGGTGCCGCCGCGGTCGATCGAGAAGGACCAGCCTTTCGTCATCCGCGGCGGCGCTCGCTCAGCCGCCGATGTGAGTCTGCGCGACCATGCAGTAGAGCATCGGGAGCGAAAGGATCAGGTTGGTCCTCGACGCCATCATCGCCACCGACGCCGAGCGCGCCTTGGCGGCATCTTCGGCGGGGACGATTCCGAGCGCCCTCTTCTGGTTCGGCCAGATCACGAACCAGACGTTGGCGGCCATGATCAGCCCGAGCCACATGCCGATCCCGATCGTCCTGTAGCCGTCGCTCAAGGTCAGCGCCCGGGCGCTGTAGCCGCCCTGCTGGGTCTCGGCGACGAGCAGGCCGAGGATGACCGTCGCGAGCGCCGACCAGCGGAACCAGAACAGGGCCTTGGGCGCGATATATTTGGAGACCGCCGGCTTCAGCTCGGCGGGGACGCTGGGCATGGTCGGGATCTGCACGAAGTTGAAATAGTAAAGCAGGCCGATCCAGAGGATGCCTGCGAAGATGTGGACGTAGCGCAACCACTGCGCCCACGGATAGGAGCCGTCGGCGAGTTGGGCGCCGTGAAGCCCGAACATCGCCGCGGCCAGCAGAACGACGCCGATCAGAAGCGCCAGATGGAAGTTGCCGAGAATCTTCGCCATCGAAACCCCCTGTGGTTTGTCGGTTGGGAGCCGCTCTAACGCAGTGGCGGAAGCGTGGGTAGTGTTCTTGAACGGTCCTTCGATACGCCGGTTCGACAGGCTCAGCGGCTACTCAGGATGAGCGGAGACAGCGCACAGCCGCTCATCCTGAGTAGGGACTGAGCTTGGCGAAGGCCCGTATCGAAGGACCTCACGTTAGCCGCCACATGATGCTTTGCGACAAGGGCGTCCACACGCCCGTCCTCACCCCCGCATGGCGCAGCGCCGCTCCGGTCCACGAATTGCAGGTGTAGAAGGCGCTGTACGGCCCAACCGCCTCGTAGAACATGTCGGATTGGCCATAGCCCCGGCCGATCAGGGGAATCGTCCGCCCCTGCGCGTCATATCGGAAGCTTCGGCGGGCGAAATCGACCAGACGGCGATATTCGTCGCGGCTGAGGACGATCGGCCGCTGATCCGCATTCGCCTCGGGATCGTGGTCGTGATCGGCGTGCATCAGGCTTCGCCCCTGGCCGAAGGCCGCCAGGAAGGCGTTCCTCATGGTGAGATCGCCCCAGGTCGGGGTCTCGAGGTAGAAGGTGCGGTTGCCGTAGCCCAGGGCGACGTAATCGCCGTTGCCCCAGCGGGGGTCCTTCAGGTGCGCGCCGGGGACGAGCGGGCGCCAGTCCATTTCGGGAGTCACCTTGGGCACCAGGATCCAGGTGTGGACCCCGTTGGTCCGGACGAAGATCGTCACGCCCTGCTTCGCCTCGTGCCAGCCGCGGTTGGCGGGGATCGCTCCGAGGATCAGGGCGGCGAGGAAATAGAGCACCGGGATGGCGGCCAGCGCCGCGGCGGCGCGAAAGGCGATGCGGAGGGCGCGTCTCACTCGGGGAGACTAACGGAACGCGGCGCGGTGAAAAGCCCCTCCCCTCGATGGAGAGGGTTGGGGAGGGGTGCGGTTTCGACGTAGGAGGTGCCTGTGTCGAACCCCACCCCCGCCCCGCCCTCCCCCATCGAGGGGGAGGGGGAAAGCTCGAACCGCCGAAGGCATCTGGAGGCGATCTGGCGGGCCGGCGTCGAGGCCTGCCTCCCGGCCCGGGTGCTTCCCCGGCACCTCCCCGCCCCGCCGACGGGGCGCACGCTCGTGCTCGCGCTCGGCAAGGCGGCGATACCGATGGCCCGGGTCGTCGAGGAACGGTGGCGGGGGCCGCTGTCGGGGCTGGCGGTGGCGCCGACCGCGAGCGCTGGAGCGCTCGAGCGGATCGAGGCGATCGGAGCCGCCCACCCGGTGCCCGACGAGAGCAGTATCGCCGCTGCGGAGCGCCTGCTCGCTCTGGCCGAGCGCGCCGGGGCGGACGATCTCGTCCTCGTCCTGTTGAGCGGCGGCGCCTCGTCGCTCGCCAGCCTGCCGGGAGAGGGGTTGGACCTGGCCGGGAAGCAGGCGCTGACCCGCGCGCTCCTTCGGTCCGGCGCGAGCGTCAGCGAAATCAATTGCGTTCGGCGCCATTTGTCGCGCTTCAAGGGCGGCCGCCTCGCCCTCGCCGCGCCGCCGGCCCGGCTGGTGACCCTCGCGATCTCCGACGTGGTCGGGGACTCGCCGGAGGATATCGGCTCGGGGCCGACCGTTGCCGATGCTTCGGGCGTCGCCGAAGCCCGGGCAATCCTCGACCGGCACGGCATCGAGGCGCCCGCGCGGGGGTGGTCGGAGACCCCGGCGCGGGTGCCTGGCACCTGGCGCCTGGTCGCAAGCGGCCCGGACGCGCTCGGGGCGGCGGCAACGGCGGCCCGGCGGCTCGGCTACAGTCCGGTGCTGCTCACCTGCGAGGGCGAAGCCCGCAAGATCGGGCGCGAGCACGCCGCGCTCGCCCTGAAGGCGGAGCCCGGCACCGCCCTCATCTCCGGCGGCGAGCTCACCGTCACCGTCCGCGGCCCCGGGCGGGGCGGCCCCAACCAGGAATATGCCCTCGCCGCGGCGCTGGCCCTGGAAGGCCATGCCGGCGTGACCGGCCTCGCCGCCGACACCGACGGAATCGACGGCCCCGGCGAGGCGGCGGGCGCCTTCTTCGGATGCGGAGCGCCCGGCGGCGAACCGGCGCTTGAGACGAACGATTCCGCCACCTGGTTCGCCTCCCGCGGCGCCCTCTTCGTCACCGGCCCCACCGGCACCAACGTCAGCGACCTCAGGATCATCCTCACCTAGAAAATCGGGACAGTTACGAATTTCAGGCGTCGAGAAATCGGGACAGTTACGGATTTCAAGCTTGAGCTGCCTCCGGGCCTGCCCTCTTCGGAAAATTCGTAACTGTCCCCATTTTTGGCGGCGCTCGACAGAAGGGTAGCGGCTCACCTATCTCGCGCTCATGAGCGAGTGGACGATCGGCATCCTCGGCGGCTCCGGCCTCTACGCGATGGACGCGCTCGAGGAGGCGCAGTGGCTCGCCGTCGACACGCCCTGGGGGCCGCCTTCCGACGAGCTGCTCGTCGGCCGGCTCCACGGCGTTCGTTTCGTCTTCCTGCCGCGCCACGGCCGCGGCCACCGGATCCCGCCGGGCGGGGTCAACGCCCGCGCCAATATCGACGCCCTCAAGCGGGCGGGATGCACCGATGTCGTGGCGATCTCGGCGGTCGGATCGCTGAGGGAGGAGCTGGCGCCGGGGCGCTTCGTCGTCGTCGACCAGTTCATCGACCGGACCTTCGCCCGCGAGAAGAGCTTCTTCGGGCCCGGCCTCGTCGCCCACGTCTCGATGGCCGATCCGGTCTGCCCGCGCCTATCGGACCTGCTCGCGGCCGCGGCGGAAAAGGCCGGCGCCGACGTCGCGACGCGCGGCACCTATCTGGCGATGGAGGGACCGCAATTTTCCTCGCGCGCCGAAAGCGGGCTCTACCGCAGCTGGGGTTGCGACGTGATCGGGATGACGGCCATGCCCGAGGCCAAGCTGGCGAGGGAAGCGGAGCTTCCCTACGCTCTGGTGGGGATGGTCACCGATTACGATTGCTGGCGGCCGGGCGAGGCGGCGGTCGAGGTCTCGGCGATCGTCGCCCGGCTCATTGCGAATGCCGGCACGGCACGGCGAATGGTCGAGGAATTGGCGAAAGCGCTTCCGGCCGAGCGGGCGCCGTCGCCGATCGACACCGCGCTCGACTCGGCGATCATCACCGCCCCCGAATTTCGCGACCCGGCGATTCTGGCCAGGCTCGACGCGGTGTGCGGGCGGGTATTCAGCCGCTAAACCTCCCCTGCAAATGCAGGGGAGGATTTTTACTTCACCCTCTCCCCCACCGGCATCTCGAAGGGCCGCGCCCTGATCCAGCGGCTGGCGATCATCTTCTCGCCCGCCGTCACCGGCAGGCCGGCATGGCCCGAGGCGGGATCGCGGCGGCCGTCGGGGCCGGTGTTGCGGAAAAGGATCGCGTCTCCGGCACAGCCCTTCAGCTTGAGCCCCGGGGTCGGGAAATGGGTCTCGCCGCCCTCGTAATCCTCGTTGAGCCAGACCAGCATCGTCATCGTCCGCGGGTTGGCGAAGCCGGGGATGGCGTCGAAATGGGGGCGATACTCGCCGCCGGGGCGGTAGCGAAGCACCTGCAGGGGCTCGCCCCGGCCGACGGCGGTACCGCTGGCGGCGGCGAGGCGGCGGTTGAGGGCGTGGACGGCCGGGTTCTCGAGCGGCCAGGTGAAGCCGGCGCTGTCGCAGACCCGCACCGGATCGCGGACCTGGCGGCCCGAAGCCGAATCCACCACCACGGCCGGCTCCAGCATCGGAGCGGCGGCCTGCGCCAGATAAAGGCATTCGGCCGGGGAGAAGAGGCCGCGGAAGCGGGTGATCGCGGGAGCGTCGCAAAGCGGCTCGCCCTCGGGCACGGCCGTGGGATCGCCCTCCGCCGTCAGGCTCATCGCCTCGATCCGCTCGAGCTCGCGGCGGCTGCGCGGATTGACCTCGGCGAGCGCGGCGAGGAGCCGGAGCGAGTCGCTCCACCGCCGCGGACCGCCGACGCCCGAGGCCAGGAAATTCGAGTAGATCACCGCGGCCTCGACTTTTCCGGCCCCGGCCGATTGCCGGAACAGCTCGAGCGCCGCCGCGAGGTCGCGCTCGACTCCGTCCCCGCGAAGCCTAGCCGCGGCCGCCTCGAACAGGGCCTCAGCGTCACCCATAGAGCCGCGCGACCCGTTCGGCGCTCATCCCGAAACAATAGCAAGTGAGGCAAAGGAGGTTGCGGGCCGAGGTTCGAAGCCATCCGCCCCGCCGCCAGCGATCGGCCGAAGTGATCGCGGCGATGCCGAGCCGTTCCATCCGGACGCCGCCGATCCGGCGCACCAGATCGACATCCTCCATCAGGGGAAGCGGCCGGTAGCCGCCGACCTGGTCATAGAGCCGGCGAGAAACAAGCAGGCCCTGGTCACCATAAGGCAGGCCCAACCACCGCACCCGAAGCGCCACCCCTGCCTCGATCAGCCGGGGCCGCCAGCCGCCAGCGTCGAGCCGGAAGCGGAAGCAGGCCGCCTTGCCGCGCTGGCACTGCGCATGGCGGTCCGCCGCTTGCCGCCATCCCGGCCCGAGAAGAGTGTCGGCGTGAAGGAAGAGCAGCCAGTCGCCCTTCGCCGCCGCGGCTCCGGCGGCCAGCTGGAGGCCTCTCCCGCGCGAGGCTCGAACCACCCGCGCGCCGTTGCGCTCTGCGATCGCGGCCGTGCCGTCGGTCGAGCCGCCGTCGACGACGACGATCTCGTCGGCTTCGCGGATCGCGATCAGGCAGGGTCCGATCCAGTCGGCGGCGTTCAGGGCGGGGATGACGACGGAGAGCATCCTCCCCATGCCCTAGCATGGGGAGGGGGACCACACGAAGTGTGGTGGAGGGGTGATTGGCTCAGGTCTGCGCAGCTACCCCTCCACCATGCTTCGCATGGTCCCCCTCCCCATCTGGCGATGGGGAGGATCATCAGCCCGTGCAGCTCGCCCCGCCGAGCACGCAGAAGCGAGCGCAATGCGGGTGGTTAAGCCTCACCGCTCGGGAGGCGCCGGCCAAGGTCGGGCCGAGCGCGAAACCCGGGTCGTAGGGAAGAAGGGTGCAGGCGAC
The DNA here is from genome assembly GCA_036389015.1 of Allosphingosinicella sp. Classification (GTDB taxonomy): domain Bacteria; phylum Pseudomonadota; class Alphaproteobacteria; order Sphingomonadales; family Sphingomonadaceae; genus Allosphingosinicella. The sequence goes on from DASVQS010000051.1 coordinate 78,094, forward strand.
GACATGAGGCCGGGCGGCGCCCCTGGCCTTCACCACCATCCGGCTCGACGCGCACATCATCGCCGCCGGCTCGACGTGGAGGATGTCCCAGCAGGCGGTGCTGATCTCGGGCACGTCGGCGGCGGAATCCATCGCCGGGAACAGGACGAGGCCGGCCGCGGCGGCCAGGCCCTCGCGCCGGCACAGGGCGGCATAGCCCGAGCGCGCCTCGTCGAGGGTCTCACCCGGAAGCTGCCGTCCGGCGATGGCCGTCCTGAAGCCCGCCGCCTCGAGCCAGAGCAGCCCCTCCAGCGCCTTCGCCCAGCTGCCCGAACCGCGCTCGGCCTCGTGCACCCCCGGGTCGTGATGGTCCAGGCTGACCCGAATCGTCAGCCGGTCGCGCGGCAGGGCTTCGAGCACCGCCTCGAAGCGGCGCATCGGCCGCATCGCGTTGGTCAGCACCAGCACCTCGAAGCCCCGGCCCAGCGCCTCGGCGATCATCGCCGGGGCGTCTCGGTTCATGAACGGCTCGCCGCCGGTGAAGCCGATCTCCCGGGCGCCGAGCGCCGCCGCCTCGTCCAGATAGGGCAGGATCTCGGCCAGGGCCGGATAGACGAGAGCGTCGTTGGTCGGCGAGCTTTCGATGTAGCAGCTCTTGCAGGCGAGGTTGCAGAGCGTCCCGGTGTTGATCCAGAGCGTGTCGAGCCTGGCGAGGGCGACCTGCGCGCGGGGCTCGCCCTTCGCGGTGACGAGGGGGTCCCGGAACTTCGCCGCGTCGAGCGGACGTGCGCCGGGATCGAGGAAGGGGGAGGCGGCGAGGACGTCCATCGGCCTGGAGGATAGGCGAATTGCGCGCGCGGTGTTACCCCCTGAAACCCCTCTCCCGCTTTCCGCGGGAGAGGGAGGGGCCCGCGAAGCGGGAGGGTGAGGGTCTGTAGCAATGAGTCAACAAGACCCTCGTCTCCCACCGCTTCGCGGCGGGCCCCTCCTCTCCCGGGGAAAGCGGGAGAGGGTAAATCAGGGCCGGATCCTCCTCCTGCTGCTCATCGCCGCGGCGATCGCCACCTTCTTCATTCTCGACCTCGGCGCCTATCTGACCCTCGCCAGCCTCAAGGCCCGGCAGACGGAGCTGGCGGCCTTCGTCGAGGCCAACCCGCTGGCCGCGATCGCCGCCTTCTTCCTGCTCTACGTCGCCGTCACCGCCCTTTCGCTCCCCGGGGCGGCGATCCTGACCCTGGCGGCGGGGGCGATCTTCGGGCTTTGGGAGGGAACTCTCATCGTCTCCTTCGCCTCGACGATCGGCGCCAGCCTCGCCTTCCTCTCCTCGCGCTATCTGCTTCGCGACTGGGTCAAGGCCCGGTTCGGCGATCGCATCGGCGCCATCGACAGGGGGATCGCCAAAGACGGCGCCTTCTATCTTCTCACCCTTCGACTGATCCCCGCTTTCCCCTTCTTCCTGGTCAACCTTGCGATGGGCGTGACCGCGATGCGCCTCGTCACCTTCGCTCTGGTCAGCCAGATCGGAATGTTGCCCGGGACGATCATCTACGTGAACGCCGGCACCCGGCTCGCCGGCATCGAAAGCACCCAGGATATCTTCTCCCCGGAGCTGATCGGCTCGTTCGTCCTGCTCGGCCTGTTCCCGCTCCTCGCCAAGGCGGCGGTCGGCTGGTGGAAGCGCCGCCGGATCTACCGGGGATGGCGGCGGCCGCGGCGCTTCGACCGCAACCTCATCGTCATCGGCGCCGGCGCGGGCGGCCTGGTCACCGCCCTGATCGGGACGACGGTCCGGGCCAAGGTGACCCTGATCGAGAAAGGCGAGATGGGCGGCGACTGCCTCAATACCGGCTGCGTGCCGTCGAAGGCGCTGATCCGGAGCGCCCGCTCGGCCCACGAGGTCCGCACCGCCGCCGCCTACGGGATCGCGCCGGCCGAGCCGGAGGTGCGCTTCGCCGACGTGATCAAGCGCATCCACCGGATCATCGCCGAGATCGCCCCCGCCGACAGCGTCGAGCGCTACACGAGCCTCGGAGTCGACGTCCGCAAGGGCCATGCGATTCTGGTCGATCCCTGGACGGTGGAGATCGACGGCGGCGAGCGGCTGACCGCCCGGGCGATCGTCATCGCCGCCGGCGGCGAGCCCGCGGTGCCCGCAATCCCGGGGCTGGCGGAGAGCGGCTACCTGACCAGCGACACGATGTGGGAGAAATTGCGCGGCCGCGAGGCGGTGCCGGCTCGGGTCGCGATCGTCGGCGGCGGGCCGATCGGCACCGAGCTTGCCCAGGCCTTCGCCCGCCTCGGCGCCCGGGTGACCCAGGTGGAGCACGGACCGCGGCTTCTCCCGAAGGAGGACGGGGAAGTCTCGGCCCTGGTCGAGGCGGCGCTTCGCGAAGAGGGCGTGGAGGTGCTGACAGGGCACTCCGCGGTTCGGATCGAAGGCAAGACGCTGGTCGTCCGCAAAGCCCCTCCCCTCGATGGGGAGGGGGTGGGGAGGGGTGAGGTGCGAGATGCTTCCAACCCTTCCACCAACCGCACCCCCACCCAACCCTCCCCCATCGAGGGGGAGGGCTTCAGCGGCGAGACGGCCATCCCCTTCGACGAAATCATCGTCGCCGTCGGCCGCAAGGCGCGACTGACCGGCTACGGGCTCGAAGAGCTCGGCATCGAGACTGACCGGACCGTCGTCGTCAACGAATGGCTGGAGACGCTCTACCCCAATATCTACGCGGTCGGCGACGTCGCGGGCCCTTATCAATTCACCCATTTCGCCGCCCACCAGGCCTGGTTCGCGGCGGTCAACGGGCTGTTCGGCCAGTGGAAGCGCTTCAGAGCCGATTATCGCGTCCTGCCCTGGGTGACCTTCACCGATCCGGAGGTCGCCCATGTCGGGCATAACGAGCTGTCCGCGAAGGAGGCGGGAATCGCGTATGAAGTCGTCCGCTACGACCTCTCCCATCTCGATCGCGCCGTCGCCGAAGGGGCGAGCCGGGGCTTCGTCAAATTGCTCGTCGTCCCCGGCAAGGACCGCCTGCTCGGCGCCACCATCGTCGCGGCGAATGCCGGCGAGCTGCTCGCGGAGCTGGTGCTGGCGATGAAGCACGGGCTCGGCCTCAACAAATTGCTCGGCACCATCCACGCCTATCCCACCTTGGCCGAGGCGAACAAATATGCCGCGGGCGAGTGGAAGAAGGCGCATAAGCCCGAGCGGCTGCTTGCGTGGCTGGAGCGCTATCACGCCTGGCGGCGCGGGTGACCCGGATCGTCATCTTCGCCAAGGCGCCGGTGCCCGGACGGGTGAAGACCCGGCTGATCCCGGCTCTGGGCGCGGAAGGGGCGGCCGCGCTGGCTCGGGAGATGCTGGACAGGACGGTCGAGGAGGCGGTGGCGGCGGGGCTGGCGGTGGAGCTGTGCGGGGATCCCGATGCGGCGGAGTGGCACGAGGCACGGCCGGGGCTGGCGCTGACGGCACAGGGTGACGGCGGCCTGGGCGAGCGGCTGGCGCGGGCGGCCGGGCGGGTGCTGGCCGGCGACAGCATCCTCATCATCGGCGCTGACTGTCCCGACCTCGACCGGAACAGGCTCCGCGCGGCGGCCGACGCTCTGAACGCGCACGATGCGGTGATTCACCCGGCCCGGGACGGGGGCTACGCCCTGCTCGGTCTCAAGGGGTTCGACCGCTCAATCTTCGAGGGCATAGACTGGAGCACGCCCGAGGTGGCGGAACAGACTCTTGCGAGGATCGAGGCGCTGGGCTGGTCGCTGCTCATAGGGGAGACGCTCAGGGACATCGACGAACCCGGCGATCTGGCCCATTTGCGTCATGCTGAACTTGTTTCAGCATCCAGCGGCGAACCGCCTCGCGAACGGAGAGCTGGGCCCTGAAACAAGTTCAGGGTGACGCCTCGGGCAGGCAAAGCTAACGCGACACGATGCATCCCCTCCCCCCTTATGCCGAGCTCCTCGGCCTGCGCACGGAGCGCGGCGGCGACGGCGCGCTGCTCTGGGTGATGCCGTTTCGCGAGGAAGTGGTCGGCCGGCCCGGCTTCCTCCACGGCGGAGCGATCGCGGGGCTGCTCGAATTCGCCGCCCTGGGGACGCTCTACGAGGCGCTTGGCGAGGGGGCGACGGCCAGGCCGATCAACGTCAGCGTCGACTTCATGCGCGGCGGCACCGACCACGACACTTTCGCTTCCGCCGTGGTGACCCGGCTCGGAAGCCGGGTAGCGAACGTCGAGGCCCATGCCTGGCAGCAGGACCGGGCGAAGCCAATCGCGGCGGCGCGGATGAATTTGATGGTTCGGCGGGCCTAGCCGCGAATTCGCGGGAGCCGGGTCCGAGACCCGGCTGATCGGCAGAAACCGGGAGAGGGGCAGGGACCAACCGTTGAATATTACGCCCTAGTTCCGCACGGAGGGGGCCGCCGCGGGCCCGGCTTCCCCGAACAACCGGGCTCGAATCTCCTCCCGCGTTGCGGGCTCGGCCGGAAGGGCGAAGCGCGCCGGGTCGATCGCCTTGGTCTCGACCGAGCCGAGGCGAACCGGACCGAAGATCAGCGGCGCGCCGCTCTCGAGCAGCGCCTGCATCTGGGCGTACATCGGCACGTCCGGCGCGCAGCGTCCCATGAGCGCCAGGCTCATCCTAAACTGCGCCGCCATCGCGGTGCCGAGCGGAACGAGCGCAGGGTCGCGGCTGATGACGATCTGCGCCGGAGAGCCCTCGCGTCCTTCCGGCCCAAAGGCCTCGCCGCTTCGCCCCGCTATCGTCACCGGGCCGCGGGAAACCAGCTTGGATCTGGAGTTGGACGCTTGCAGGCGGTCGCAGACGCGCGGGTCCAATTTGCTCAGCTCTTCGTCGATCACCGCGACGACGTCGACGAAATCCTCCACGACCTTGCCCCGCGGATCCTGCTCGACGAAATAGACTCGTCCTCCGCGCCTGATCATATACCGGCCGGGGAGATCCGGGTCGTCCGCGCGGAGATCGCCATTCGCCGCGATCTGCACCTTCATCTCGAATCCGGACTCGCGTTCGTCGTTGAGGTAGGTCGCGGTGATATCCGCCTGAGCCGGGGCTCCGGCGCCGGCGGCAAGGACGAGAAAATGCCACAATCTCATCGCCGCAGCCTAGGCGCCGGCGGGCCGGCATGCCAGCCGGTTCATCCGTCCCGCTTCATCACCTCGCGGGCGATGACCAACTGCTGGACCTGGCTCGTCCCCTCGTAGATCCGGAACAGCCTCACGTCCCGGTACAGCCGTTCGATCCCGTAATCGGCGATATAGCCGGCGCCGCCGAAGATCTGCACCGCCCGGTCGGCCACCCGGCCCACCGTCTCGCTGGCGAAATATTTGGCGGCCGCGGCCTCGAGCGTGATGGGCTCGCCGGCGTCCTTGAGCGCCGCCGCCTCCAGCACCAGAGCCTTCGCCGCCATCGTCTCGGTCTTCGAATCGGCGATCATGGCCTGGATGAGCTGGAATTCGGATATGGGCTTGCCGAACTGCTTCCTGTCCGCCGCATAGGCGACGGCGTCGGCGATCAGCCGCTCGGCGATTCCGACGCAGACCGCGGCGATATGGAGGCGGCCGCGGTCGAGCACCCGCATCGCGATTCGGAAGCCCTCCCCCTCCTCGCCGAGGCGGTTCGCCGCGGGCACCGGAGCCCCGTCGAAATTGACGTCGCAGACGTGGGCGCCCTGCTGGCCCATCTTCTTCTCCGGCTTGCCGACGCCGACTCCCGGCAGGTCGGCCGGGACGAGGAAGGCCGAGACGCCCTTCGCGCCAGGCTCGCCGGTCCGCGCCATGACGGTGAAGAGCGAGGCCTTGTCGGCATTGGTGATGAAGCGCTTGGTGCCGGTGAGGCGGTAGACCTCGCCGTCGCGAACCGCCCTGGTCTGCACCGAGGCGCTGTCCGAACCCGCGCCGGGCTCCGTCAGTGCGAAGCTGGTGATGATCTCGCCGCTGGCGATGCGCGGAAGCCACTCGGCTTTCTGGGCGTCGCTTCCGGCCATCACCAGGCCCTGGCTGCCGATCCCGACGTTGGTTCCGAAGGTGGAGCGGAAGGCGGGCGTCGTCCCGCCCAGCTCGAGCGCGACGCGCACCTCCTCGGACATGGTCAGGCCGAGGCCGCCATGTTCCTCCGGGATCGAAAGCCCGAACAGCCCCATCTCGCGCATCTCGGCGACGATCTGTGCGGGCACCTCATCCTCACGGTCGACGCGCTCCTCGAGCGGCCGAAGCCGCTCGCGCACGAAGCGGCGGACGGTGGCGAGGAGCAGGTCGAAGGATTCGGGATCGAGGGGCATTCCAGGGCTCCTCCCCTCCCTGGAAGGGAGGGGCTGGGGGTGGGTCCGCCGGAGGCGGTCGAAACACCGAGGCAGGATCAGGCTCGCTGCGCTCGCCTACCCACCCCTAACCCCTCCCTTCCAGGGAGGGGAAGCTAATATCCCTTCATCCGGGCCAGCTTGTCGGCGTGGTAATTGGAATCGCCGAACAGCTCGTTCAGGGCCCGGTCGCGTTTCATGTAGAGGCCGATGTCATATTCGTCGGTCATTCCGATGCCGCCGTGCATCTGAACGCCTTCCTGGACCGCGAGGGTCGATGCGCGGCCGGCCTTGGCCTTGGCGACGCTGACCATCGCCTCAGCCTCCGGGCTGCCCTCGTCGAGCAATTGCTGGGCCTTGATCGCCGCCGACCGGGCGATCTCCAGCTCGGAATAGAGATGGGCGGCGCGGTGCTGGAGCACCTGGAACTCGCCGATCAGGCGCCCGAACTGCTTCCTCTGCTTGAGATAATCGACCGTCATCCCCATCGCCGCCGAGCCGAGCCCGACCATCTCCGAAGCGGCGCCCGCCCGGCCCGCGTTGAGGACGCGGCCGAGCACGGCCTCGCCGTCGCCGATCTCGCCGACGACCGCGTCGGCATCGACTTCGACGTCCCTGAATTCGAGCCGGGCGCCGATGCTGGAATCGACCAGCCGAACGCCTTCGATGTCGAGCCCCTTCGCCTCTTTCTCCACCGCGAACAGGGTGACGCCCTCGTCCGTCCGCGCCGCGACGACGATGACGTCCGCCGAAGCGCCCTGGACGACGAACTGCTTTCGGCCCGACAGCCGGAAGCCGTTGCCGGCCCGCTCCGCGCGCATCGCGATCGCCTCGGGCCGGTGCTTGGGTCCTTCGTCGACGGCCAGCGCGGCGACCGTATCGCCAGAGAGGATTCCGGGGAACCAGCGCCGGGCGTGCGGGGTCCCCTTGAGCGCCTCGACCACGGCGACCGCGCTGATCAGGAAGGGCGAGGGCGTCAGGTTGCGGCCGATCTCCTCGAGCACGATCCCCGCCTCGACAGGGCCGAGGCCGCGGCCCCCGTCCGGCTCCCCGATCAGGATTCCGGTGAAGCCGAGCTCGGCAAGCTGCTTCCACAAGGCGTGGCCGAAGCCGTCCTTGCAGCCCATGTCGCGATATTTGCGCAGCTGGCTCGCGATCGAGCCTTCTTCCGCCATCAGCTGCCGCGCGGTGTCGCGAAGCATGACCTGGTCTTCGGTAAGGTAGAGCGGCATCGGCGATCCTAGGAGAGGGAGGCGGGAAAGTGGAAGAAATCCGTTCGTGTCGAGCGAAGTCGAGACACCCTTTCGAGCGTAGCCGAGAATAGGGCTCGACTGCGCTCGGCGGGGCCCCTCGACTTCGCTCGGGGCGAACGCAAAAAGGGCAGCCCGTTCATCACGCTCCCGGAAGGTCGAGGATCCGCTTGGCGATGATTCCGAGCTGGACCTCGCTCGTTCCGCCCTCGATCGAATTGGCCTTGGTCCTCAGCCACTCGCGCGCGGCCTTGCCCTTCTTCGAACGGTCGCTCTCCCACTCGAGCGCGTTGGAGCCGCCGGCGGCCATGACGAGCTCGTGGCGCGCCTTGTTCAGCTCGGTGCCGGCATATTTCATCATCGAAGGCTGGGCGGGATGCGCCATTCCGACCTTGAGCTCGTCGATGAAGCGCTCCGACATCGCCCGGAAGGCCATGGCGTCGACGTCGAAGCGGGCGATGTCGGCGCGGAGCACCGGATCGGCGAGCCGCCCGCTGTCGTCGCGGCCGACGCTCTCCACAAGCGCCTCGCCGAGGCTCCCGGTCTGTCCGCCCAGCCCCATGCCGCTGATCATCTCGCGCTCGTGGCCCAGCAGGTATTTGGCGACGTCCCAGCCCTTGTTGACCTCGCCGACGACCTGGTCCTTGGGCACTCTCACGTCGTCGAAGAAGGTCTCGCAGAAGGGCGAGTTGCCGGAGATGAGAAGGATCGGCCGGGTCGACACTCCGGGCGTCGCCATGTCGAAGAGGATGAAGCTGATCCCCTTGTGCTTGGGCGCCTGGAAATCGGTGCGGACCAGGCAGAAGATCCAGTCGGCCTTGTCGGCATAGCTGGTCCAGACCTTCTGGCCGTTGACCAGCCAGTGATCGCCTTTGTCCTCGCATCTGGTCTGCAGCGAGGCGAGGTCGGAGCCCGCGTTGGGCTCGGAATAGCCCTGGCACCAGCGGATCTCGCCTCGCGCGATCTCGGGGAGAAAGCGCTTCTTCTGCTCTTCGGACCCATATTTGAGTAGGGCCGGGCCGAGCATCGAGATCCCGAAGCTCATCAGCGGGTTGCGGGCGCCGATCCGGGCCATCTCCTGCCTGAGGATCTTGGTCTCGGCCGGCGACAGGCCGCCGCCGCCATAAGCCTTCGGCCAGTCGGGCACGGTCCAGCCGCGCTCCGCCATGACGTCCATCCAGCGCTTCTGGGCCTCGTTCTTGAAGACGGCGTTGCGCCCCCCCCAGCAGGCGTCGGTCTCGTCGCGCATCGGCTCGCGCATCTCGGCCGGGCAATGGGCCTCCAGCCAGGCGCGAGTGTCGGCGCGAAAAGTTTCAAGGTCGCTCACGGGACGCCTCCTCAGCTTTACGTTAACGTCAATGGCGCGGAGGGAAGGACGCGTCAACCGGACATCATTGCGCCGCGTCGGCGGTCTTCAAACCGGGGCCGGGCTGGGCTAAGCAGCGCTTCGGGAGTGCGGAGGGAAGCAGGAACGGTGGCGACGAGGGCGATCAGGGCGCCGGGCGGGAACGTCGTCGCGGCTTGGGCGACCCTGGCCGCGATCCTCCTCGTCGGCGGTGCCGCCAGCAGGGCCGCAAGCGCGGTCGGCGCTGCGATCGACCATTCGGCCCTCGCCGCCGTCCGCATCGGCCTGGCCGGGCTGGCGAAGGGCGATTTCACCCTCTTCGCCCGCGAGATCGGCGTCGTCGGGCTGGTCGCGGTCGAGGCGATGGGAATTCCCCTCGCCGTGGTCGGCCTGATGCTGCTGATCGAATTGCGCGCCGGCCCGCGCACCCGCGAACCCAAGGATTACTGGCTCGTCTGGCGGGTCCAGGCGCTGTTCTTCGGCTGTTTCGCACTGCTCGAATTCGTGACCCACCGAGTCGACTCGCTGGCGTGGCGCCCGCTCCTCCAGTTCGGCGCCGCGGAAGGTCTGTCGGGCTTTCTGCTGCAGACGGCCCCGGGCTATGTGCTCGTCGCGCTTTGCGCGGACTTCTTCCGCTACTGGTTCCACCGCGCCCAGCATCGTTTCGCCTTCCTGTGGCGCTTCCACGCCGTTCACCACAGCCCGCGCGACCTCGACGTCCTCCACAACATCAACCATCCGGTCGAGCTGCTCGGCAACGCGGTCTTCATCGGCCTGCCGCTGACCTTCCTGATGGGCTTCGACGGCGGCCAGCTTTACGGCCTCTCGGTGCTGTTCGCGGTACAGGGTCATATCCATCACATGAACGTTCCGATGCATTACGGACCGTTCCGCCATATCCTGGCCGACAACCGCTACCATTTCGTCCATCACAGCACCGACCCGCGCGATTTCGACACCAATTTCGCCGGCATCTTCCCCCTGTTCGACCGTCTGTTCGGCACCTATCGCGAGCCGAGTCCGGGGCCGCTTCCCGCCACCGGCCTTCCGGGCGATCCGCCCACCCGCTTCAGCCACTATCTGCTGGGCCGGCGAGCCGGCCGGGACGCGCCTTAAGCTCAGCTCCAGTTCGAGTCCGCGACCGGCGCCATCTCCCTGGCCGCCTTGACGATGTCCTCGAGGTCGACCGCGGCGTCGAACGGATCCTCGTCGAGCTCGGTCACCCGGTTCAGGCGGCGCTGCCAGCCGTGCAGCGCCTCGACATAGGGCACGTAGGGCACGCGCATCAGCGTGCCGTTGGGCAGGCGCTCGAGATCGGCGATTCCGTTCTTGACCCACTCGCCGGTCCCCCAGTCCGGCATGTCGACGGCCGGGAACAGGCAGACCCCGTGGAGGTCCACTCCGCGATTCACCGCGGCCAGGCTCTCCGCGACGACATCGTTCAGCCAGTCCGGCCGCCCGCCCTTCAGCCCCGAGGTCTCGGCGACGATGCAGGGCCGGCGATAGCGCTTCCAGCCTTCCTCGATGAGATCGCACAGCGGACGGATCCGCGGATCGCCGGGGTCGAGCGGCGCGTGCGGCCCCTTCTCGCGATATTCCATCTGGCCGAAGCTGTAATTGTTGAAGCCGACGATATCGAGGATCTCGGGCGATCCGCCGAGATCGCGGTGACGGAAGCCGCCGATCACGTCGAAGGCGAGGAAGGCGTCGTCATAGGTCTCGCGCCGCGCCGCCTCGATGAAGTCGGGCCGGTCGGGCGGCGCGACCACCCAGATGAGCGGATCGATATGGACCATCCGCGATTCGGGCGCCACGGCGCGGATCGCCTTCACCGCCGCGATGTCGGCCCCCGCGAGCTTCAGGGTGAAGCGCCGGCGGGTCTCGCGGTCCTTGCCGAACGGCGCCGCCCACCCCCATTCGCCGGCCATGTAGCCGAAGAAGGTGATCTCGTTGATCGGCGTGAAGAAGGGCGGCCCGTGATGGGCGGGCTCGATCACGTAGCGGGCGGCGGCCTCGGCATAAGCGGCGAAGCGCTCGGCGAAGCCGTCGGCGAACGGGTCGACGTCGTCGGGATAGCCGTAATGGCACAGGTCCCAGATCGGCTGGATCTGGTAGCGCCGCTGAGCCTGGAGGAACGGGTCGATGTAGGAGAAGTCGTAGACTCCGCCGCCCTTGTCGACGAGCGGCCAGGGTATGCCCTCGCGCGCGACCGCGATCCCGAGCGAGCGCAGCATCCGGTAATCCTCGTCGGCATGGCTGAGATGCTGGGTCTCCTCGCACAGGTCGCGGCGCCCGCCCTCGTGCCAGACGAAGGTCGAGCATTCGAAGCCCGAGAGGAAGAAGGTCGGGAAGATCCCTTCGCGGCTTCGGCTCACGTCAGCGCGTCCGCGACCCGGCGCTTGACCTGCGGGTCGGGAATGATCCGGTAGCGCGCCTCGATCAGGCTGTAGGCTCCGAACAGGCACAGGCCCGCGGCGACCGCCGCGCGAAGCGCGCCGGGAAGGCTGGTGAGCGCGTCGCCCAGCGCTCCCGCCTCCTCGGCCTGATGGTGGCGGGTGGCGTTGAACACCAGCCAGGCGGCGGTGAGGAAGATCGCGCCCCGGGCGGCGTGGCCGGCGAGGCCGGCGGCGATCACCCACCAGCGATTCCTGGCTTCGGGCGAGATATGCTTGCAGAAGCTCCGTCTGACGGCGATCCCGAGCTGAGCGACTCCGGCCACGGCGAGGATGGCCGCGGCCAGATAGAGAATCAGGTCTCCGCCCGGCAGGCTCATCGCCGTCGCAGCGCCGCTTTCCGCATTATCGCTCGAATCGCTTCCCGAGCCTCCGCCGAGCGCGAGCTTCGCCGCCGTGAAGGCGAAGCCTAGGTGGATGAGCCCGCTCACCGCCCCGGCCAGGCGCCCCACGATGCCCTTGGCGTCCTTGCCCTTGTGCTGGGTGTCGAAGATCGCATCGACCGTCCGCCAGATTCCATAAGCGACGAAGCCCAGCGCAAGCAGCGCCAGGACGAGCCCTCCGGCTTCGTCGGCGATATAATCGAGGGCCCCGCCGGCATCCTCCGCCCGCCCGAGCTGAAGCGCCAGATAACCGACGATGAGATAGAGCAGCCCTCGGGCGGCGAAACCGACCCGGGTGAGCAGCAGGAAATTGGGGGAGACGCTTGGCACGGGGCCGTAACGTACGCCGGAGGGTGGCTGTTCCGCCTCCCACTGGCGCGCAACCGCGCTTTCTGGCAGCGGGGGCAATCACACAGGCAAGGGAATCCGGCGGTCATGGACTTCGACCTTACGGAACGGCAGGCTTTTTACCGCGACCGGGTGCGCGAGTTCGTCGAGACTCGGATTCGGCCGCGGAGCCGGGACTATAAGGACCAGCTCAATGCCGGCGACCGCTGGCAGCCGATCGAGGTGATCGAGGAGCTGAAGCCCGAGGCCAGGGCCGCCGGCCTGTGGAACCTGTTCATGCCGCCGGGCCAGGCGCTCCGCCACGTCGACGAGAGCTTCGAGTTCGAGGGCACCCAGCTCACCAACCTCGAATATGCGCTGTGCGCGGAGGAGATGGGCCGGATCGGCTGGGCCTCGGAAGTGTTCAACTGCTCCGCTCCCGACACCGGCAACATGGAGGTGTTCCACCGCTACGGCACCCGGGAGCAGAAGGAGCAGTGGCTTCGGCCCCTGATGAACGGCGAGATACGCTCCGCGTTTTTGATGACGGAGCCCGCAGTCGCCTCATCCGACGCTACCAACATCCAGTGCGAGATCCGCCGCGAGGGCGACGAATATGTCCTCAATGGCCGCAAATGGTGGTCGAGCGGCGCCGGCGACCCGCGCTGCAAGGTCGCCATCGTCATGGGCAAGACCGACACCGGCGCCGACAGGCACCGCCAGCAGTCGATGGTGCTGATGCCGCTCGACGCGCCCGGAGTGACGGTCGAGCGGGCGCTGACCGTCTACGGCTATGACGACGCTCCGCACGGCCATATGGAGATCGAGCTCAAGGACGTCCGGATCCCGGCGTCCAACATGCTGCTCGGGGAGGGGCGCGGCTTCGAGATCGCTCAGGGGCGGCTCGGGCCGGGCCGGATCCACCATTGCATGCGCACCATCGGGGTTGCCGAGGAGGCGCTCAAGGCGATGGTGAAGCGTCTCCAGTCGCGTACCGCCTTCGGCAAGCGCCTGATGGAGCACAGCATCTGGGAGCAGCGGGTCGCCGCCGCCCGGATCGACATCGACATGTCGCGACTGCTCTGCCTCAAGGCCGCCGACATGATGGACAAGGCCGGCAACAAGGCCGCCGCCGCCGAGATCGCGATGATCAAGGTCTACGCGCCCAACATGGCCCTTCGGATCATCGACGACGCCGTCCAGGCCCACGGCGGCGCCGGAGTGAGTCAGGATTTCGAGCTGGCCAAGAGCTGGGCCGGAATCCGCACCCTCCGCCTGGCGGATGGGCCGGACGAGGTCCACAACCGCGCCATCGCCCGCATCGAGTTCTCCAAACATGCGGTGTGAAGCAGTATTTGGCTCCCTGCCGCGAAGCGGTGGGGAGGGGGACCATGCGAAGCATGGTGGAGGGGTAACTGGCTCAGGATTCAGCGGATCCCGCGCGAACCTCGGCCTCCGAGCCTCCTACCCCTCCACCACCCTTCGGGTGGTCTCCCTCCCCATCTGCGATGGGGAGGCAAGATGAAAGCCGCCCTCCTCCGTACCCCCGGCACCCCGCTCACCGTCGAGCAGGCGACCCTCGACTCCCCCGGCCCGCGCGAAGTGCTGATCCGCACCGCCGCCTGCGGCCTCTGCCACTCCGACCTGCACTTCATCGAGGGCACCTACCCCCATCCCCTCCCCTGCATCCCGGGCCACGAGGCCGCCGGAGTGGTCGAGGCGGTCGGATCGGAGGTCCGCACCGTGAAGCCCGGCGACCATGTCGTCACCTGCCTCTCGGCCTTCTGCGGCCATTGCGAATATTGCGTCACCGGCCGGATGTCGCTCTGCCCCGGCGGCGACACCCGCCGGACCCGCGGCGCCGCGCCGCGGATCACCGCCGCGGACGGAAGCGCGATCAACCAGATGCTCAACCTCTCGGGCTTCGCCGAGGCGATGCTGGTCCACGAGCATGCCTGCGTCGCCGTCGACAAGGCCATGCCGCTCGACCGCGCCGCCGTCATCGGCTGCGCGGTGACGACCGGCGCCGGAACCATCTTCAACGCCTGCAAGCTCGTGCCCGGCGAGACGGTGGCGGTGATCGGCTGCGGCGGAGTGGGCCTGGCCACGGTGAACGCCGCGCGGATCGCCGGCGCCGGACGGATCATCGCGGCCGATCCGGTTCCCGAGAAGCGCGAGCTCGCCATGAAGCTCGGCGCCACCGACGTCGTCGACCCGACGGAGGAGGGCGCCGGAGAACTGATCGTGGAGATGACCAGAGGCGGGGTCGACCATGCCGTCGAGGCGGTCGGCCGCCCCGCCTCGGCCGCGCTCGCCGTCATGGCGCTCCGCCGGGGCGGCACCGCGACCATACTCGGGATGATGCCGCTCAATGAGAAGGTCGGCCTCGGCGCGATGGACCTGCTCTCCGGCAAGAAGCTGCAGGGCGCCTTCATGGGCGCGAACCGCTTCCCGGTCGACATCCCCCGCCTCGTCGATTTCTACCTTCGCGGCCTGCTCGACCTCGATTCGATCGTGGCGGAGACGATCCCCCTCGAGCGAGTCAACGAAGGGTTCGAACGGATGAAGCGCGGCGACTCGGCGAGAAGCGTGGTGGTGTTCGAATAGCCGTCACCCCGGACTTGATCCGGGGTCCACCTTCCCTTGCGGAGGTGGGAAAAGAAGGTGGATGCCGGATCAAGTCCGGCATGACGATGTAATGGAGAAACGCATGTCCCTCTTCGACCTCACCGGCAAAGTCGCCGTCATCACCGGCTCCTCGCGCGGCATCGGCCGCGCCATCGCCGAGGCGATGGCCGATCAGGGCGCGAAGGTGGTGATCTCGTCCCGGAAGGAGGAAGCCTGCCGGGAGGTCGCCGACGCGATCAACGCGAAGCATCCCGATGCCGCCATCGTCGTCCCCGCCTCGATCTCCTCCAAGGAGGCGCTGCAAAACCTCGTCGACGAAACCCGCCGCCGGCTCGGCCGGATCGACATCCTCGTCTGCAACGCCGCCTCCAACCCCTATTACGGGCCGATGGGCGGGATCACCGACGACCAGTTCCGCAAGATCCTGGAGAACAACGTCATCGCCAATCACTGGCTGATCCAGATGGTCGCCCCCGAGATGCTCAAGCGCAAGGCGGGCTCGATCATCATCGTCAGCTCGATCGGCGGACTCAAGGCCTCGGCCGTGATCGGCGCCTACAACGTCTCCAAGGCGGCCGACTTCCAGCTCGCCCGCAACCTCGCCGCCGAGTTCGGGCCCAACCAGGTCCGCGTCAACTGCATCGCGCCCGGCCTCATCCGCACCGATTTCGCTCGCGCCTTGTGGGAGAATCCGGACACGCTGAAGATGGTCACGGCGCACACGCCCCTGCAGCGCATCGGCGAGCCGGAGGAGATCGCCGGCGCGGCCGTGTTCCTGGCAAGCGACGCGTCGACGTTCGTCACCGGCCAGGCGATCGTGGTAGACGGAGGCAGCACCACGGGCGTTGGCCTCTAACCCGTCATTCCCGCGAAAGCGGGAATCCAGACGGCGGCCGAGCGTGGCACGAAGTCAGACTGGATTCCCGCTTTCGCGGGAATGACGGAGGAAGAGAATGGCCAGACTCGCTGACAAGATCGCCATCGTCACCGGCGCCGGCTCGGGCATCGGCCGCGCCAGCGCCATCCGCTTCGCCGCCGAGGGCGCCAGGGTGATCTGCGCCGACCTGAAGGGCCAGGACGAGACGGCCGCCGAGATCGGCGCCGCCGCGATCGGAGTCCAGGCCGACGCGGGCAGCGAAGACGACGTCCACGACCTCGTCCAGGCCGCGCTTCAATATCATGGCGGCCTCGACATCTTCTTCGCCAATGCCGGAGTTTCGGGCGGCCTCGCCTCGATCTTCGAACAGGGGGTCGAGGACTGGCATGAGATTCTCCGGGTCAATCTGATCGGCCCCTCGCTGGCGATCAAGCACGGCGCCCCGGCGATGAAGGAGAATGGCCGCGGCTCGATCATTTGCACGGCGAGCGTCGCGGGCCTCCGCGCCGGCGCCGGCGGCCCGGCTTATTCCGCTTCGAAGGCGGGCGTGATCAACCTCGTCCGGGTCGCCGCCACCCAGCTCGCCGGCGCCAACATCAGGGTCAACGCCATCTGCCCCGGCCTGATCGAGACCGGAATGACCCGGCCCGTCTACGAATGGGCCCGGGCCGCCGGCAAGGAGGACCGGATCGGCCATCTCAATCCCCTGAAGCGGGGCGGGATCCCCGACGAGATCGCCAACGCCGCGCTCTTCCTCGCCTCCGACGAAGCCAGCTACGTCAACGGCCACGCCCTCGTCGTCGACGGCGGCCTCTCGATCTCCCACCCCTTCAACCACCAGGCATACGGCCGGACGGCGGTGTAGTGCTGACGTCATCCCCGCGAATGCGGGAATCCAGCTAGGACTTCGCGACCGCCCCGAGCGCGACAGCGCCGCACTGGACTCCCGCTTGCGCGGGAATGACGAAATAGCGGCGTCACGGTAACTCACCAAAATCGGATTGCTATTGCCCGTCCCGCGCCAGCCAGCGCTGCCGTTCCCATTCCTGCACCAGGCGGTCGGCCCGAGCCCTCTCCGCGGAGCCCGCCGGAAGCGCTCGATAGCGCAGCCGCCGCCCGGAATCGCTGAACCAGACTTCCTCGGTCTCGAGGTTGAGAGTCGTCCACACCCCGCCCGCCTCGACGATCCCGACCACCCCCGGCCGGTCGAGCGTTCCGATATATTGGAAGACCGCCGCCTTCGCCGGCGGCGGCGGCAAGTCGCCGGAGAGGCCGCGGAGCACGATGCCCCGATAGTCGGCCAGCCCGACCGGGCCGTCGACTCGAAGCGCCCGGTCGCTGAAGATCAGCGGCACCTGGGTCTGGGCGCGGTTGATGACGTGGCCGTGGCCGAGGAAGCCCTCCTCGAACAGCGCCTCGCCGTGATCGCCGGTGATGAGGATCAGGGTCCGGTCGTAGACGCCCTGCGCCCTGAGGCGCCGGACGACCTGGCCGACCAGCCAGTCGCTGTAGGCGGCGGCGTTCCAATAAGTGCGCTCGACCATCGCCCGGTTCGACGCCTTGATCTCGCTCCTCTTCGCCAGCCGCCCGGGCAGGAAGCGCGGCATATCCTTGTGGCTGTAGGGGAAATGGGCCTCCTGGATGTTGATGTAGAGGAAGGTCGGCCGCGCCCAGTCGGCGGCGGAGCGGAAGTTGCGGTCGAGCTCGCGAAGGACGATCCGGCCGTCGAGCGCGAGCGAGCCCAGCGAGGCGGATTCGTGGGCCCGCTCCGCCTTGAGCAGGTCCGCGTCGACATAGAGATCGGCGCTCTCCCGCATCCCGACCGTCTCCGAGATCCCCCCGAAATCCTCGGGCGCCGCCGAGACCACGCCGATCCGATAGCCGGCCGCCTTGAGATCACGGAACAGCGACGGCCCGCCGGGCTTCGGCCTGATCGCCCCGGCGAAGATGCTCATCCCCGATTCGGTGGTGAAGCCGACATGGCTGTAGGCCTCGCGCACCCAGGTCCCCTGCCGCGCCAGAGCGTTGAGATTGGGCGTCACCGCCCGCCCGGCGACGACCTTCCCGATCGAGTCTCCGCGGAAGCTTTCGAGCACGATCACCACCAGATGGCGCGGTTGCGGCGGGAGCTTCAGGACCGGCTCGGCCGGCGCCGGCGTGGTCAAACGGAAGTCGCCCCCGAAGCCGTCCTCGTCGATTCCGTTGCCGGGAATGTCGAGCGCGAGCGGATGGCGCGCGGCGTCGAAGGGAGCGGAGTCGCTCTGCGCGGTGAACCAGCTGTAGCCGTCGCGGTCGAAATCGGTGAGCTGGTGGAGGGCGAGGTTGATCGTCGAAAAGCCGGTGAAGCGGTTCAGCCCGTAGCGCGCGTCCGGCTCCCGCCCGGCGAGCAGTGCCAGCGGAATTGCGGCGAGGAGCAGGGCGAGCAGGTGGCGCCAGCGAAGCGGGTCGGCGCCGCACCGCCATTGCCCCGCGTAGCGGCGGACCAGCCGGTAGCAGACGTAATAAGCCACGGCCGCGCCAGAAGCGGCGATTCCGAGCAGCGTGGCTTCGTCGAGCACGTAGAGCGCCGCCGTGAACAGGCTTCCGCCGCCGAGGCTTCGGACCAGCTCGAAGCCCATCGCGTCGCTGAAATAGGCCAGCGCCTCGAACTTGGCGACGAGAAAGGCCGCCCCCGCGCCGAGCGCGACGAACAGGAAGTTGAGGAAGAACAGTGCCGTCCCGGCCTTGCGCCGGTGAAGCGCTCGAAGGACGAGGTAGCAGGCCAGGATCAGCGCGCCATGGGCGGCGAGCAGCCCGGGGAGGAACACGGCCCATTCGCCGGCCTGGTCGATCACCTTCGACTGCCCGAAGCCGCCGCTGAAGATCTGCGACTTGCGCTCGACCAGGCCAAGCTCGAGCGCGAGCGTGACGGCGAAGGCGAGGGCAAGCGCCCACCAGGGTTTGAAGCGGGACATTGCGGGGGCGTGTAGCAGCGCGGGCTTGAGAAACGGCTAACTCCGCTCCACCCCGCCCGCCGCCCGCCGCTCGGCCCGGCTGCTCCGGAAACGGTCGCGGCGCCCATCGTTTCTGCACACCGCCCCGCCATGAAGGAAGGGTGCACCCACCCCTGCGATCCCGATCGGCCGGACGAGCCCGGCTCAAACGCCTCGCCGCCGCCTTGCTTCTGTGCCTCGCCCTCGGCGCTGCGGCGAGCTGGGCGGCCGGTTCGGCCATGACCGCCGGCCGGCGCTCGATCGTCCGCCCGGCCGAGCCGCCCGCCGCCGACTTCTTCCTCCAGTCCGCCGACGGCACCCGACTCGCCGCGACCTTCCGCCCGGGCCGAACCGGCCGCTCGCCAGCAGTGCTTCTGCTCCACGGAGTCCGGGCCTCGAGGGAGGCGACCGCCCCGGGCGCGGCCTGGCTCTCGGGGCTCGGCTATGCCGCTCTGACGATCGATTTCCGCGGCCATGGCGGCTCCGACGTCGCCGACCGCACCTTCGGCCTTCGCGAGGCGATGGACGCCGAGGCCGGCTTCCGCTGGCTCAGGCGCCGGCAGAGCGGGGCGCCCGTCGCGATCGTCGGCACCTCGCTCGGCGGCGCCGCCGCACTGCTCGGCGACAAGGGCCCGCTCCCCGCCGACGCCCTCGTCCTCCAGGCCGTCTACCCCGACATCCGCCGGGCGATCCGCAACCGAATCGCCGCCCGCCTGGGCCGTCCCGCGGCCTGGCTGCTCGAGCCCCTGCTGAGCTTCCAGTCCCTCCCCCGCTTCGGAGTCCCGCCCTCCCGCCTCTCCCCGCTCCGCGCCCTGAGCCGCTACCGCGGCCCGGTCCTCGTCATCGGCGGCCTCGACGACGCTTATACCCCGCCCGGCGAGACCCGCGCCCTGTTCCGCCAGGCCCCCGGGCCCCGGGCGCTGTGGCTGATCCCGGGGAAGGACCACGCCGCGCTTGGCGACCTCGCCGACGAGGCCTATCGCCGACGGGTGCGGCTGTTCCTGGAGCGGACGATCGGCCGGCCGTGACTGGTTCCGCCGCCCGTCCCTCAGCGGTCCATCCGGGCCCGTAACGCGCCGAACCGGCCGGCGAACAAGGCGATGTCGCGGTTCGGGCCGATCGCCACGTCGACATTGCCGAGGAAGACGTTCTGAAGCGGCCGGGCGGCGGAATCGCGCTCGCAACCCTCGCCCGGCCGGTCCGGGCCGAAGCGCAAAGCGCCGTCCCGGTCGCCCGGGGCCGCCCGCCAGCGCCCCTCGGTGACTCCGCACTCCTGGGTCAGTCGGAAGCGGTTGCCGGGCAGGATCTCGAGCGTTCCGCCGGGATCCGCCAGGAGGGTGAAGCGCATTCCGGAGTCGAGGCGGGTCGTCACGCCTCCGGTGCCCGCCGGCGAGTCGCTCGAGCGGCGAAGGCGAAGGGTGCCGGCCGGAGACGAGAGCAGCAGGCCGCCTGGAATCCGCCCGATCCGCGGCTCGGAGTGGATGATTCGCTTGAATCGCTGTCCGTCCGGCCCGGGCCGGCAAGCGGCAAGGGTCTCGGCTCCGCTGCCGTGCAGGAACAGCTGGCGCTCGAACGCGATTGCGATCCCCTCGCTGTGGTTGCAGCCGTCCCACAGATAATAAGCGTTGCGGGCGAGGATGAGCTCGGCCGGCCTGGCGCCGCCGCTCGCGGCCGTGGCGGGGCCGCCCTCGACCCGATAGCGCCCGGCCAGCGCCGCCGCCTCGCTGCTCCCGCGCCGGACGAGGTCGCCGACCATCCAGTGCCCGCTCCCGGCGAGCAATATCTCGCCATTGGGCCCGTTGCCGTAGCGAAGCGGTCCCCGCATCGCCTCGAGCCAGGCCTCGCTCTGCGCGCGCGAGGCCGGATTGCACGCGCGCGGCGAGCGCCTGTCGGGCGTCAGCACGGCCGCGCCGGGGCCGGTCTGAGCCCAGCTTCCCTCCGCCGCGAGACAGGGCGTCTCCAGCGTGAACCGATCGCCTTCCACCGTCAGCACCGGCCCCGACCGGGCCCCCGGCATCTCGATCGCCCGGCCGTCGAGCGCCCCGAAGCTCCAGGCCGTGCCGGTCAGCGGGATGGCCGCAACCACGAACCGCCCCGCGGGAACCGGCCCGGCCCGGACCAGCTCCATCCGCCGCCCGGGAGCGACGAAGGCGACCCGGTCGGCCCCCATCCACTCGATCCGGGGCCCGCGCCCCAGCAGCCCCTGCACCCCCCTCTCCTGCCCGTCATACGGCGCCCCGCAGGCCATCGCCGTCGACATTGCGAACCCCCCGTAGAACCGCCCCTCATGCGCAAGCCCCTGCCCCCCGAACCCATTGCACCCGGCATAGCCGCCATAGCCGTAATCGTCGAAGGTCAGCACAAGCGCGCGCCCGTCGCGCCCGGCGGCCGGCGCCCGCCCGTCGATCAGTGCGATCCGCCACTGCCCGAGCAGATCGGGCTCCGCCGCCTGCGGCGCGGCCGGTTGCGACGGGGCGGCCGAGCAGGCGGCGGCGGCGAGCAGGAGGAGAGCGAAGCGACGCATGGCGGCGATTAAGCCCCGGCGCGGGCGAACGGCGGCTGAACGAGGGGCCCGAACGGTCTGCCTTGCCCTGTCCGAATTCGGACGAAGGTCAGGAAGGTCAGGGGGTATCGCGCGTACGCGCGCGCGCGCGCGCGTGAGGCGCCAAGGCGCGGCGGGATTCAGGCCCGTCCCGGGATTTCGGCCCGTCGCCTTCCAAAGCTCGACCCGGTTCTCTCCGGACATGCCCAACCTTCCTTCCGCCGCGTCTGTTCGCCCCGGGGGTCTGTGCGGAGATGCGAACATAGCAGGAACATGACAGGCCGCAAAGGGGTGGAGCACAGCCGCCGCACGTCCCGCTTCGGCGGCGCCAGGCACAGGTCGCCGCCGTGAAGGACGATCCGGACCTGCCGGCCTTGGGCCGCCAGGCGCGCCGCCTGCGCGAGGCGCTCGACCTCACCCAGGAGGAGCTGGCCGACCGCGGCGGCCTCCACCCTAACTACGAAGGCTGGATCGGGCGCGGCGAGAGCAACGTCGGCGTGAAGGCGCTGTTCAAGCTGGCGCGCGGGCTGGGGGTCGATCGTGCGGCGCTTTTTGAGCGATAAGGTTCCTGCAAAATGCACAAACGGTAATCGGAAGCGCCCGAGAGGAGGGGGAATGATCAACGTCCCGACAGCTAGTGAGCGAGCGATCTTATGCGTTGCGCGCTTTGGAGAGGCGATTGAGGGCCTGGACTTTTCATTCAGAAGTCTTCTGGACTGCGCGCCGATCACGTTCGACACCAGGCCGCGAAAGCTCCCGACTTCAGTGGTCTATCTCTTCTCCGATCAAGGCGAGCCGATCTATGTCGGCCGAAGCAACCGATTCCGTCAAAGGCTCGGTAATCATTGTCTGCACGGCTCGCGGTGCAATCAGGCATCCTTGGCATTCCGCCTGGCGTGCGAGGATGTGCAGCATGTTCGCGAGAAATATCGGCGCGGTTCGTCAGGAGACGACGCGCTCAAGGATGTGCCTGGCCTTGCCGACGCCTTCTCGCGCATGAAAGCTCGCCTTCGGTCGATGGAGATACGCTATGTTGCGGAGCCGGATCAGGTGCGTCAGTCGCTCCTCGAGATGTATGCAGCGCTTTCTTTGGGAACGAAGCACGACTTTGGAACACATTGATCGGCAGGAGCACGGGAAATTAGTGACAGTATACATCTCCCGACGCCGCTACTCGCCACGCCGCCGGCAATTATAACCGCCCGGCGGCTGATCGGGTGGCTGAAGACCGAGACATGCGCAACCGCGGCAGCCATGTCGTTACATAGGGCTCTGCGACACTCGGCAGAACTCTCCATCTAACGAGTTTTTATTCCCGCCAGCGCCGCGAGCAGATCGACAAGGTTGTCGGTCATCCCACGAAGCGATTCTTCGGTCACGTGGCGGGTTTGAAGGGCTCGGTGAGCCTCCTCTGGGGAAAGCTTCGGACCTTCTCGCGTGACGAAGGCGATTAGCGCCACTTGCGCGTCTCGCACCGGCCGGTGCGCGCGGATCGCCTGCTCCACTGCGGCACGCGCCTGAAGCCAGGCCGCCGTTCCCGGTTTCGGAGCGGGCTGTTTCAGCGCGGCCCGCGCCCGATTAAGCGCCTCCCGGGCCACGGCCAAGGCGTGCTCAACCTCCGCCTGCAGCCTCCAATATTCCGCGTCTCGTCCCGGATCCGAAAAGTGGAACTCCAGAGGGGGAAAAGGGTGAAAGACTGAAACCGGAGCGTGATCCTGGGCCGCGGCGCCGCTCGGATTTATCACGAACAAAATCGCCAAAAATCCTGATGCTACGTTGCGCGCCATTACAACGTCCCTTTGCTAGATGATATCCGATCCGGGAACGAAGCCATTCGGCTTATCCTCCATAAGTGCCTGTATAATCATATCCACCCGGCGGGTGCTGAGGAGGCGTGATATCAAGCTTAACCTCAACCGCGGCAGCCATGTCGTTCACATAGGATTCCCCACGGTACAGGGCAGCCGACGCGTCAAACCCATTCGTTCCTAAATACGTCTCGCGGGTCTGACCGGAGGCGAGCCAGCTTTGGAACTGGCTGTCGGTGAAGCTGAGCGCGTTTGACATCATGTGGCTGACTTCATGGAGAATAAGAAAGTCGAGCATATTATAGGCCGTTTCGTAGGCGACAAGCTGCGCCCGATTGATCTCGGTGACCCAGCCGCCGTGCCCGTCGGGATGAACCGAACCGGCGCCGCCCGTCGAACCTACAGTCGACCCTACATAAGTCGCACTGGTCGCGGTCACGTGATAATGATCGAGGATGTTGAGAAAATCGGCAAGATCGAAAGTTTCGTTGCCATTTGGCCCCTTGAACGTGACCGTGACGTGGCCGCCGTTTCTGTCCAAAAGATCGTGGAGCTGCGCCGAAAGATTTTGCCGGTGCGTCTCGGCGACGGCTTCCGGATCAGCGGTCACGGCTGCCACCTCCGCCGGCGCCGCGATTTGGGGCGGCCCAGGAAGCGGATTGCCGCTATAGTAATTGCCGTCGAACCCCGTGTATTGAAAGGTCCAGTGACCTCCGGTGACGATGATGTCGTTCCCGACGGCTGTTACCGGTCCTCCCTCGTGCCACGTCCCCAAAACCGTGATTCCCTTGAGGGCGAAGGCAAAAGTCGAGCCGTCGCCCAGGCCCTGAACGGACACGTTACCCCCGGCAAAATTGGCGCTGAAAGCGTTTGGACCTTCGGCTGCCAGCAGGAACTCCGGATCGACGGTATTGGTGAGATAGTCGAAGTAGTCATATCCAGGCATGTCCTGAACGCCGGCCATCCAACCGAATTCCTGGAGGAAAAAGTCGCCCATGGGACTGCTGTCCGCGGGATCCCGATAGTAGCTGTTTTGATCGGCACCGTGGACCACGACCGGTCCGCTCAGATCATCGAAAAACAAGCTCAGGTCATCCAGGACAGCCTGCCACAATAGAGGGGCGCCGACGGGTGGAGCTTGCTGCGACTGGGACGACGACGGCGGCGGCGGGGGCGAGGGGGGCGGGGGCGGGGTTGATCCGCCTCCGGTACGGTCATCGCCCGTATCGTCGTAGGTTGTGAACTGATAGGGCATGTGCTTTCTCCTATTTTTTTGTCGTATGTGGAGAATACTTCATTTGAAAATTGAAATGGGTCCGGTCTGGAGTTGTCCTGATATTCGTCCGCTCTCTGATGCAGAGCAGAAAGTCGCAGAACCTCTCTACAGGGCTATGGCCACGGATCCCGCCTTGCCCGCCAATCCCGTGGCCACCGCTGGCCTCGAGCTGCGCGTTGCCATGATGCTTCTTCAGGGCAGCGAGACTTCAGAGCAATCCGATAATGAGTTTTGGGCCAGAAAATGCAGGTTGCTTTTCTTGAGGCCTGCTGTGGAACCGATCGCCCATTCCTATTGGAGGCGACTTCGTACGTTGAAACTCGATGAATCCACGGCCCTTAGGGTCGGCTCCGCTATGGCGGGGCGTCCGCTCATCTATCGGCAAGGTTCGGCTGTCGGCCGTTCCCGCAAAGGGAACGTTCTCTTTGCCCCTCTTGAGTCCACCGGAAAATGGCTTGAGAAGATCGCGGCCGCTGCTCAGGCACCCGAATTACGAAGCGCCCTTCCCGCCTATTGCTTTGCCCAAACGATAATGACGCATCCGTTCGCGGACGGTAACGGCCGCTTTGCGCGCCTGATGGCGCACGCGGGGCTTGCGTACTGTTCCGGTCTTGCGGGCCCCGCGATCGCACTGGCCCCCGTTTTCTATCGTCGCGGCGAAGCACTGGGTGCGGCCCTCACGGCATTAAGCGAGCATGGCGATTGGACGCGATTTAATCGCGTGTTCTTCTCCGTCCTTAATGACGCAATCGTATCGACCCGCTTGTTATACTCTGCATGACGAGTGCCCGTGATGGCCTGCCGGTCGAGCGACGCTAAGCCGCCTACCGGTACCCGCCGCTAGCCGCGTCGAGGAGAAGGGTAGATTGCTGAGAAAGGCGGCGATCGACACCAGCGAGGCAGCCACTCAGCGTTGCGGCGCGGACGAGAGCTTCCCCCATCGGCCGGTTCTTCAGGACTGAGCGCTAATGGCCCGATTCCTGCCTTCAAGCCGACCAGCGTATGCCAGGGCATTGCCGGCTTGAAGACGGTCCCGGGCTGTAGCAATTTCCGCGCACGGGGCCGCTGGCCCTCGGGACGGGAGGAATGCTGGATGAGGATCGTGCTGATGTTGGCCGGCGGGTGCCTGGCCTGTTTGCCCGCCGGGCCCGCCGCCGCGCAGCTGGACCCCAAGGGGACCGGCAATTGCCGTGTCGGCCTGAGCGTCGCCACCCGCGACGGGCGGGTGGGAAAAGTCGAGGATGCGCAGGGGAATAGCTGTCACGTCCGGTTCCCCGACGGCAGCCGGGACTATTTCCAGCAGTGGATGCTGAAGCCGGGCGGGCGCTCGCCCTCGCCGACGGCCGCATCCGGGCGTGGATCGGGCGCTCCGGCAGGACCCGCCGGGGCCGGTGCCGTCCGGCCCGGCAATTACCAATGTTTCGGAGGCGCGGCGGGCAATATGCGGATCACGCTCACCGGCAACAGGTGGAAGGAATTCTATGCCGCGGCCCTTCCCGACGGGCGGGTGGGCCTTTCGTCGCGGCCCAACGGCCGGCCCTATTACATGATCTGCGAGCGGCGCTGAGGCCGGCCGGCGACGCTCTCGGTACCCGGCGCCAAGGAATAATCCCTTTTCCCGTCATCCCGGCGAAGCCGGAATCCATGAACACGGTCCTCGCCAGCCGCATCCGCCTGTTCATGGATCCCGGCTTCGCCGGGATGACGATAGTGTCGATCTAAGCAAAAAAATCCAGCCTCCCGCGCTACCCGGGAGCGCCGCCAAGCCCGACAGGCTCAGCCCCTTCGCGCTCTTTGCGTCTTGAGAGGCGCCTTCACCGGGCGCTGAAGCGCTGCCTGCCCGGTACAATGGCCCAAGCAGTTGACGCCCCCGTAACAATCGCCCCCTCGAAGGAGACCCCGCCCCATGAGCCCCATCGCCACCCGCCGCCACGGCGACATCCTCGTGGTCACCTCGAACAACCCGCCGGTCAACGCGCTCGGCCATGCGGTTCGCGAGGGGCTGGTCGTGGCAATCAGGGTGGGGGGCAATAGTGCCGAGTGCGTGCCGGCTGCGTGCCAGGCACGTCCTGGCACCCGACCCGGCCTCGGTCGCCCGTCCGGCCGCTAAGCCGCCGACGAAGGCCGATATGTCGGCTCCGGGATCGCAAGCCCCTCCGCTTGCGCCGTCTCGATCCACAATTGGATGGCGACCTGCACCTCCGCCGCCGCCTCGGCCGGCGTCAAGCCGTGCGCCGAGCAGCCTGGAAGGTCCGGCACGGCCGCCACCCACCGGTCGCTCCGCTCATCCCAGAAGAGGTTGATGTGGTAATGCTGCTCCATCAGGAGTCGAACTCCAGTCCGTTCGCCTGCACCATAATCATGAAGGCATCGACTTGGTAGGGCTCGGCATCCTTGCCGTTGGGCTGGATCGTCAGCACGGCGGCGACCGCGGGATGCTTGTAGGTCCTGTGACTGCCCTTCCGGCGCTTCAGCTCGAAGCCGGCGGCGCGAAGCATCCGCTCCAGATCGCGGAAGGCGATGATCCGGTTGGGATTGGCGAGCAGCCCGGCATAAAGCTTGGACGGCTTGGTCACGGCGGATCTCCTCGGGTCGCCAAGCCTTTTATCGCCATGCCGTAGCACCGGAGGGCGTCCGCCGGCGGACGGGGGGTCGTCCGCCGTTTCCGCCTGCTTGATCCGAATGCGCAGCCGGCGCGGACCAACGCAGCGATTCTCGATGGGACCTCGGCCGGATGGACATCCCGCAGTCTACCCCGCTCCAGACCGTACCTAAAATTCGCATAGCAGGGCCGGCCCGCCCGGTTGACGTTCACGTAAAGCCGTCGCATGGCACGCGCCGAAGGAGACCCCGCCCCATGAGCCCCATCACCACCCACCGCCACGGCGACGTCCTCGTCGTCACCTCGAACAACCCGCCGGTCAACGCGCTCGGCCATGCGGTTCGCGAGGGGCTGGTCGCGGCGATTGGCGAGGCGGACGGGGACGAGGGGGTGAAGGCGGTGGTGATAATCTGCCAAGGGCAGACCTTCTTCGCGGGGGCCGACATCACCGAGTTCGGGACTCCCAAATCCTTCGAATATCCGGCGCTCCCCCAGGTGGTCGACATCATCGAGAATTGCACCAAGCCGGTCGTCGCCGCGATCCACGGCACCGCCTTCGGCGGCGGGCTCGAGGTGGCGCTCGCCAGCCATTACCGGGTGGCGGTGCCGTCGGCGAAGCTGGGCGTGCCGGAGGTCAAGCTCGGCCTGCTGCCCGGCGCCGGCGGGACCCAGCGGCTGCCGCGGGTGGCGGGGGTCCGCAAGGCGCTGGAGATGGCCGCGACCGGCAATCCCATCTCGGCCAAGGAGGCCTATGAGGCTGGGCTGGTCGACCGGCTGATCGAGGGCGAGCTCGAGCCTCACGCCGTCGCCTTCGCCAACGAGGTGAAGGACTCGCGCCCCTTGCCCAGATCCTCCGCCCGCCAGGACAAGCTGGCCGGCGTCGATCCCTCCGTCTTCGACGAGTTCCGCAAGGAGAACGCCCGCAAGTTCAAGGGCTTCGAGGCGCCCGAGAAGAACATCCAGGCGATCGAGGCGGCGGTCGCCAAGCCCTACGCCGAGGGAGTCCAGGAGGAGCGGCGGCTGTTCATGGAGCTGATGAGCGGGACCCAGGCCAGGGCCCAGCAATATTTCTTCTTCGCCGAGCGCCAGGCCGCCAAGATCGACGGCCTTCCGGAGGGCACGACCGCGCGAGCGATCGAGCGCGTCGGCGTGATCGGCGCGGGCACGATGGGCGGCGGAATCTCGATGAACTTCCTGTCGGCCGGGATCCCGGTCACCATCGTCGAGACCAGCCAGGAAGCGCTCGACCGAGGCACCGGGGTGATGCGCAGGAATTACGAGGCCTCGGCCGCCAAGGGCCGGATCACCGCCGAGCAGGCCGAGGGCGCGATGGGCCTTTTGAAGCCGACTCTAAGCCTCGACGACCTCGCCGACTGCGACCTCATCATCGAGGCCGTGTTCGAGAATATGGACGTCAAGAAGGAGGTGTTCGCAAAGCTCGACCGGATCGCCAAGGCGGGCGCGATCCTCGCCTCCAACACCTCCTACCTCGATATCGACGAGATCGCCGCCTCCACCTCGCGGCCTCAGGACGTCGTCGGCCTCCACTTCTTCTCGCCCGCCAACGTCATGAAATTGCTCGAGGTCGTGCGCGGAGCGAAGACGGCGCCCGACGTCCTCATGACCGCGATGCAGCTCGCCAGGAAGATCCGCAAGGTCGCGGTCGTCGCCGGAGTCTGCTACGGCTTCATCGGCAACCGAATGCTGATGCCGCGCCAGGTCCAGGCCAACCGCCTCCTCCTCGAAGGCGCCACGCCCGAGCAGATCGACAAGGTCCATGTCGAGTTCGGAATGCCGATGGGCCCCTTCCAGATGGCCGACCTCGCCGGGGTCGACATCGGCTGGCACCGCGACCCGAACCGGATCGAGAACGTCCGCGACGCGCTCTGCGCCGCCGACCGCTGGGGCCAGAAGAAGGGCGCCGGCTTCTACGATTATGACGAGAAGCGCCGCCCCTCCCCCTCCCCCGTCGTCGCGGAGATCATCGACGGCTTCCGCGCCAGGGAAGGAGTCGAGCCCCGCGAGATCGGCGACCAGGAGATAATCGAGCGCACCCTCTACACGATGGTCAACGAGGGCTCGAAGATCCTCGAGGAAGGCATGGCCCAGCGCGCCTCCGACATCGACGTCGTCTGGGTCTACGGCTACGGCTGGCCGGTGTGGCGCGGAGGCCCGATGTTCTGGGCCGACACCGAAGGGCTCGGCAGGATCGTCGAGGGCCTGAGGCGGCAGCAGGACCGCCTGGGCCCCGATTTCACCCTCTCCGGCCTCCTCGTCCGAAAGGCGGAGGCCGGCGAGAAGCTGACCCGCTGACCCTTTCTTCCCGGGCCCCCGTCGAAGCAACGCTTCGACGGGAAGCCTCAGCCCCCCAGAGCCGCCGCGATCGTCTCGAATATGGTGGCGAGGTTGAGCCCGAGCCGGGCGAAGGCGGCGAGCGCCGCGATCGCGATCAGAGCCGCGATGAGCCCGTATTCGATCGCCGTCGCGCCCTTCCCGTCGCGAAGCAAATTCCTGAGATAGCGCATTTTTCCCTCCACTCCCGGTTTCCCCCTTAATCGCCCGGGAAGGTTGAGACTTGCTTAAGCATCGCCCGTCCCGGTCGGCGGGAAGGCCTTGAGCCGCCTGGCCAGCGCCAGGCAGACCTCGTCGAGGCTTGCGTGCCGCCCCGGCCGTCCCGGCCTCCGGTCGGGCCCGCCCGGCCGCCCCCTCTTATGCTCGCGGATCAGCTGGAGCGCCCGGTCGAACTCCGCCGGGTCCGCCCCCGCCGCGCCGCCGTCGACCTGCGGCCTCGCCGCCGCCTCGAGCCGGAGCCGCACCTGCTCGCTCTCCAGGTGCCGGTAGGCGATCTCGAGCGTCCGGTCGAACCGCTCGCGAAAGTCCTCGTCCTCGGCGAGATGCTTGTTGACCGTCGAGCGCGCCACCCCGACCGCCTCGGCCGAGGCCGCGATCGAGCAGGTTCCGGCGAAATGCTCGAGGAAAAGGTCCTTGAGCTTGGTCCCGAACAGCCGCCGCCGAACCCGCCGGAACTGGAGCCTTCGCCCGTTCCCCGGAGCGATCGCCACCTCGCCGTCGCTCTCCGCCACCGCCGCCTCGCACAGCGCCCGGAACGGCGCCGACCGCGCCTTGGCCGCGTAGACGGTCGACACTCCGAACCCCGCCGCCCGGGCCGCCGCCGAATAGCTCGCCCCGCCCCGAAGCGCCCGAGCCACCGCCGCCTCCGCCCGCGCGTCGAACAGCCGCCGCCGCCGCCGCCGCGGCGAAGGCGCCGCCGCCCCCTCGCCCGAGCCCCCGCCCGCGCCCGCGCCCGTGCCGGCCCCGCCGGACCCGCCCCCAGCCTCGCCGTCCCCGGCCCCGCCGCCCCGGTCCCCGCGCTCCTCGTCCATGCCCCGTCCCCAAGCCGTCCCGACCCGCGCACTCTACCCCAGGCGCGCGCCCAAAACTCCAACAATCTGGAACGAAACGTGACCAGCCGCCCGGCGCGCCGCAAATCGATCCAGGCGGAGCGGGCCCCCTGTCGTCATCCCGGACTTGATCCGGGATCCACCCACTTCCCGCGCTGGACCCTCGAGAAGAGCATATTATAGTCGTCACACTTGCGCTAAACGCTGACTCCCCGAGCGAGCCCGGAGTGACGGCTTTGATGGACAGGCAGGATGTCGGCCCCGAGCTGGAGCTTCTGGCCCGGGACGCGCTCCGGCTCGGCGCCGCCCTGGTCTGCGCGGCCGAGGCGCAGAAGCAGCGCCGGATCACCGGCCGGGGCGGGATCAGGGTCTCGGCCCGCCACGTCCGGGCCCTGGTCGCCGCCCGCCGGCTCCGCGAGGAGCGGCTCGGCCCCCTCCTCACCCCCGAGCCAGGCTGGAGCGTCCTTCTCGCCCTCTACGCCGCGCGCCTCGAGGGCTGGACCCTGACCCAGGCCCGGCTCACCCGCGCGGCCGCCGCCCCCGCCGCCACCGTCCACGGCCGGATCCTCGCCCTCGAAGCCCAGGGCCTCCTCGAACGCCGCCCCGACCCCGCCCGCGCCCGAGGCACGATCGTCACCCTCACCGACGAAGCCGCGGCGCGGATCCACGATTACCTGAGGGAGGCCCGCGAGATTTAGACCGTGCGGGGCACGGTCTAACGCGGGCCCGCGAGATTGAACGCTGCGGGGCACGGTCTAACGCGGGCCCGGGAGATCTGAACGCTGCGGGGCAGCGTTCAGCGCGGGCCCGGGAGAATTGAACCGCCGGGGGGACGGTTCAGAGCGGGACCGGGAGATGTGAACTTTGCGGAGCAAAGTTCAGGCCGGGCCTGGGAGATCTAAAGCCTAGGAACCCTCGCCAGGCGGCGGATCGAGCAGCGACCGCGCCTCAACGCCCAACGCCCCGGCGAGAGCCTCGAGAGTCGCGATGCTGATATTACGCTCGGCCCGCTCGATCATCCCGACATAGGTCCGGTGATAGCCGCAGACATGCGCCAGCTCCTCCTGCGACATGCCCGTCGGCTTGCGCAGCCGCCGAACGTTGGCGCCGATGTTCCACGTCAACGACCCAGGCTCGGCCTTCTTCTTCGGCATCGCCGAGGTTGGACGGCAAATGCAGACTGCCCGTCTACCGACTGAGGGTGGCGCGATAGTTTATTGGGCGTAGTCTAAGCCACTCGTCCAAGGGTGGCGCGAGTTCGAAGGCCGCTGGACCCGCGACAAAGTTATAGAGTCGCATAAGCCGGAAGGCATCCGGTCTTTCCTCGCTGAACGATCGTTCGTTCTCACTGAGGTAGAAAGGGGTGCGGGCCGGCCCATTGGTGGTCTTCACTTCTATCAAACGTTCGCGTCCGTCCAAATCGAACGAGGCGATGTCGTAGCCGGCGCCATCGCCCCGCTCTTCTGACGTCCACTCCAGCTTCAGGGCAAGATCCTTTCGACCGGCAGAGATTAGCCGCTGCCGCTCGTGGAAAAGCGTCAGCTCCTCACCCTGCCTGCCAAGCTTTCGATTGCGCTCGTCTCGCACGCCAGGATCGAATTTCTTGACGAGACGCCGAAGCCTGGGTGTCTCCTTCGCTGCCGCACGCGAGCGGATAGGGACAGGGCCGATCCAAAGCGCGGCTGGCTCGGCAAGCTTAGGAGCAGTGGCGGTCACCTCCGCGAAAATGGGAGCACCGTGGACCGTGAGGTGGCGATCGATTGCGTCTATCAGGGCATTCTGAAAATGATCCCGCGGCTTGTATCCGCTCACAATTGGAATCCCGAGGCGCTCAAGCACGGCACTGATGTTGGAATGCTTAAACTCGATTGCCCCACGCGACCGAGGAATTACCCGCTGGAGAGCCCGATTATGCGCTGCCTTGTTGAAAGTTTCGCGAGCGAGTTCGGCCCGGAGCATGTCGAAATAGTCGGCTACGATTAGATCAACTTCCCAGTCGGCCCAGTCGTCGCCGGCGGCACCAACCTCGGCGTCACCATCGTAAAAGCTGCTCTGTGGCATGCGAAAATCGTATACCACAGGGCATCCTGCGTCCATCCGATGGGACTTGCGTTACACGGCACTGGGTCGGTCGAGGCTGCCTTAGCTGGGATAGAACAATAGTAGACACCCTCACCCCTTCCGAGCGGAGCGCTCGCATGGCCCGCGTGCGGCCACGGGACAGCAAGCCCGAGATGCTTGTCCGGCGTCTCGTTCACTCAATGGGCTTTCGGTACCGCCTGCACGACCGCCGCCTCCCGGGCGCTCCCGACCTCGTATTCCGAAGCCGCCGCAAAGCTATCTTCGTGCACGGCTGCTTCTGGCACCGGCACCCTGAGCCCGCATGCAAATTAGCCCGAATGCCAAAATCTCGCCTGGATTTTTGGGCCCCCAAACTCCAGGGTAATCGGGAGCGGGATCTGCGGCAGCAAGCCGAGCTGAGAGCGCTGGGGTGGGACTTTCTGGTTGTCTGGGAGTGCGAATTGCGCGATAAAGAACAATTGCAGAACGCAATTTTCGGATTTCTGGGAAAAGGGAATGCGCGATGAGGGCTGTCGAGCTGTTCGCGGGCGCCGGTGGGCTCGGGATGGGTATCAGCAAGGCCGGCTTTAAGCCGCTTGAGATCGTCGAGAGAGATAAATGGTGCTGCGACACCATCAATCGGAACCGCTGGGGGAGGAAGCCCCTGGTCAAGGCTTGGCCGGAACCGATCCAAAGCGACATCCGTGACCTCGATTTCGAGGCGTTTGAAGGCCGAGTCGATTTGGTAAGCGGGGGTCCTCCCTGTCAGCCCTTCTCACTCGGGGGCAAGCACCGCGCTCACGCCGACGAGCGCGACATGTGGGCAGAGGCGGTCCGAGTGCTAAGGGAAGTTAAGCCTCGGGCATTCATTTTTGAGAACGTAAAGGGCCTGACCCGCGCCTCGTTCGCCGCCTATTTTTCCTACATCTACCTTCAGCTCCATTTTCCAGAAATCCAGCGAGCCGAGGGAGAGGCGTGGACGGATCACCTGGCGCGCTTAGAGCAGCATCATACTTCCAACTCGGAGAGCGGCCTGCACTACAAAGTTGTGTTCAAGGTGTTGAACGCAGCTGACTACGGGGTGCCGCAGAGGCGCGAGCGTGTCGTTTTCGTGGGGTTCCGAGCGGACACGGGCATCGGGTGGAACTTCCCCGAGAAGACTCACTCGTTGGAAGCTTTGCTATGGGAGCAATGCCGCTCTGGCGAATATTGGGATCGACACCGCATTCCGAAGGCTGGACGCGATCTTGATTGCAGGTTCTACGCGAGGGGCTTGAAGCTGCGCGAGAAACCCGCGGAAGAGGCTTGGCGAACGGTAAGAGACGCAATCCACGGCCTGCCAGAGCCGGACGACTTCGTCGGCGGCAAGATATTCAATCATCGATACCAGCCCGGAGCCCGGTCTTATAAAGGGCACACCGGCAGCCCGATGGATGAGCCAGCGAAGACTCTCAAAGCCGGGGTGCATGGTGTGCCGGGCGGAGAGAATATGCTCTTGCGATCTGACGGCACCGTCCGTTATTTTTCGGTACGAGAGAGCGCAAGGCTCCAGACATTCCCAGACGAATATGAGCTTCATGGTTCTTGGAGTGAGGCAATGCGCCAACTCGGCAATGCCGTGCCTGTCGAGCTTGCGCGCGTGATTGCCAGTGATGTCGCCAACCGGCTACGAAAGGCTGCATGAACGGTCAGAGAGAGCGAGGCGATATCGAGGGGTTCCGCGAGTTCGAATTCGATTTACCGGTCGCTCTGCTCAACCACCTCGTCCGCGAATTCGATACGATGGAAGCTGCACCGCTAAACTCCGGCGCGCTAGCACGCGTGCCAGAGGCCCAAGGGATATACCAGCTCTTCCTTGATGAGGAACTGGTGTACGTTGGGAAGACGGACGCCGACGCTGGATTGCTCAAACGATTGTTGCGGCATTCGCGAAAAATCATTCACCGGAACGATTTGTCCCCGGAGCGCGTCACCTTCAAGGCCGTTCGTATCTTCGTGTTCACTGCGATGGACCTAGAGACGCAATTAATCCGACACTACACAGCCGAGAAGGGGACCGCGTGGAACGGGAGTGGTTTTGGAGCCAATGATCCCGGTCGAGAGCGAGACAAGACCGCTCCAGGTCGGTTCGATCGTGCGTTTCCTATCGATATAGATCGGCCACTGGAGCTTGACCTGTCTGGCTCCGCCACGGCGGCCGAGGTGGCCGCGCGCCTGAAAGCCACGCTGCCATATACCCTCCGATACCAGTCTCTCTCGAAGGGATCCCGGAAACCTCACCCCGATCTCGCGAATACTCTGATCACCATGACGGAAAGCAGAACCACCGCGCGTAGAGCTCTGACGGAACTCACTCGACAGCTGCCGTCAGGTTGGCAAGCTACAGCGCTGGCCGCGTTGTTGATCCTGTACAAGGAGCGCGTCGATACTTATCCGGGAGCGACGGTGTTGGCTCGTTCATAGCCAACGCGCCTCTGGAGATTGTCGTATGCGCCACGCTGAAAGAGCGGTTCAGACGATCGGTGAGTTCGTAGTGGCCCTGCGCGATACTGCTGCTGACGGTCTGGTTTGGTATCGAGGACAGGAACGCTCGGAATGGCCGCTGATTCCAGCCCTTGCCCGTCACGGCGACGCCCTAGCCGCAGAACTGCTGACAATCAAAAGGTTCAAGCAAAACGCTGCGCCTTATCTTCCAGCGCGGCCGGCAAGCGAATGGGAATGGGTGTTCTTGATGCAGCACCACAGGGCGCCCACACGTTTGCTCGACTGGACCGAAAGCCCCCTAGTCGCTTTGTTTTTTGCGCTCTGGGGAACAGCAAATGACGATGCAGACGCAGCCGTGTGGTGTCTCGATCCGGTTGCACTCAATCGGTTAGCTGGCCACCGACGGCAGCACGCTAGAGATATTTTGGCCTTCGGGATCGATGCCCCTTTAGATGACTATCTTCCCGACCGTGTGAATGAGAGAGTGTCCACACTGAATCCAATCGCCGCCATCGGACCCCGCAATTCCGCGCGAATGGTAGCACAAGCTGGGACGTTCACAGTGATCCACGCGGAAGCGATGGCCATTGAAGAGGTTGGTGACAATCAAGACCACATCTGGAAGATCGTCGTTCCCTCTGCGGCTCGCCCGTTGCTACGGGCTGAGTTGGCCCTGCTCGGGGTGCACGAACATTCACTTTTTCCTGATCTAGACAGGGTGGCAGCGCTGGCCAAGGAGATGATCCTGTGACCACGTTCAATTTAGGCACGCTTCGGAATGCTTCCGTATGGGGCGTCTATAGAATGCGTGACCAAATAGATCTTGAACCGCAATACCAGCGGGAGGGCGGAATTTGGGCGCCAGAAAACAAGCAGCTTTTAATTGACACGATCGTGAATGGTTTTGATGTTCCTAAAATATATATGCACAAACTCTCGTCGCCTGAGATCATAGGTGACCGCGAGATTGAACTAGCGGTGATTGACGGCAAACAGCGGCTTAGCGCAATTTGGGACTTCATTCGTGGCCGGTTCCCCTTAGGCCGTGACTTTACCTATGTAAAGGAGGATGGGATCCAAGCCGCAGGTTTCACCTAC
The DNA here is from genome assembly GCA_036389015.1 of Allosphingosinicella sp. Taxonomy (GTDB): domain Bacteria; phylum Pseudomonadota; class Alphaproteobacteria; order Sphingomonadales; family Sphingomonadaceae; genus Allosphingosinicella. The sequence goes on from DASVQS010000051.1 coordinate 113,896, forward strand.
GGAGACTTGGCGCGCGAATACCCGGATATCAAGGCGGACTTTGACGCGTACAGTTTAGATGTCGTCACGATAGAAACAGATGATACTGAATTAATCGAGGATATGTTCTCGCGCCTCAATGAAGCAATGCCCTTGAATGCAGCCGAAAAAAGAAATGCCTGGCCTGGGCCGCTCCCCACTGCGGTCCGTGACCTTGCCACTCATCCATTGTTCACCGATAAAATTCCCTTCTCCAATAGGCGCTACCGTCATTATGATCTAGCAGCTAAGATGCTTTTTCAAATTCACACGGAAGGGCCAGCTGATACTAAGAAGGTTTATATTGATGGATTCTTTAAATCCTTTGCCACCGCTGACAGCTCTGCTATTTTGGAAATTCGAGAACTTTGCATTGCTACTATGAGAGCTATGGAGCTTGTTTTTATTGATCGAGATCCTCTGCTTCGCTCCGTTGGTATGATAATGTTGTATTTTCTTGCCTTTGAGAGAGCGATTCAAAGGAATGCTACCCACTTCATGACTCGCCCGGCGCTCATTGACTTCGAAAATACGCGCCGGCGGAATCGTGAGATAGCCGAGGTCGACATCGCCAGGGCGGATTATGACTTGTTGGAGTTTGACAGGTACACTCAGTCACCTAATGATGCGGTCGCCCTGCGATTCCGTCTTGGAGTGCTGGATCGAATCGCCTTCGGCGGTGAACTGGGATTTACGGAACATCCGCTGTTCGATTGATGCCTCTGCCTCTCGGCTGCCCCGGTCGTCCCTAATCCTTGAATGTGCGGCTTCGGATGGCTCGAGAGGGAGGGCCGTCAGCCGGTTCGGCTGTGGTTTCTCGTATAACTTTGGCGATCCTTCGGCTTCGCTCAGGACATGCTTTTAGAAAGCCAGCGTCAGCCCTTAATCCGCTCCCGCGGATGCCCCTTCGCCACGCCGCCGCTCAGCTCGGCGACGTGCGGATAGACCTTCGCCACCTCCTCGGTATACCCAAGGTTGAACACCGTCGGGCTCTTCACCGGCCGCTCCGGCCGGTCGTAGAAAGTCCCGAACACCCGGTCCCAGAGGAAGCTGGTGATTCCGTAATTGCCGTTCTCGTCGTGGAAATGGTGGGCCATGTGGCGCTTCTTCATCTCCGCGAGCCACTTGCGCCTCGGCTTGTAGGCGAGGTGCTGGATGCAGTGGACGAACTCGTAGAAGCAGGTAGTCACCAGCCCCGTCGCGAACGCGGCGGCGGCGGCGGCCCAGGCGGCGTTGGGGGCTGCCGGGCTCGCCCAGGGGCTGCCGATGGCGTAGCCGATGGGCAAAGTGGCGATGGCGATCGTCGGCAGGGTGGTGTGGAGGGCGCCGAACAGGACCTCGAGGTGGTTCGGGTCCTGGTGATGGTCGTAATGGATCCGCTTCCAGGTCGGCGCGAGCAGCTTTGACTTCCACATCCACTTGCTGTGGAGGACGAAGCGGTGGAGGAGGTACCAGACGAAGGGATAGATGAGGGTCGCGACCCCGACCGCGATCAAAGTCGGGGCGAGCGGCGCCGGGCGCGCGGCGTAGAAAGCGACCGCAGCCGCCGCAAGCGCCAGATAGGCGACGATCGCGGGATAGGTAATGTAGGCGACCCACAGCTCCTTCAGGGTCATCTTGTCGAGATGATGCTCGCGCCTCCAGAAGCTCGGGCGGATCGTCAAAGCGGGCTTCACGTCGTCGGTACCTCGAATGCTTGCGGGCGTGTCGCGCAGCTGTACGCGCGGCCTGCCAATATGGGTCCCGTGCCTGGAATGGCAATGAGGCGCTTTTAGGGCTTCGGGGCGCCGGGCACCAGCCTCAACGTCCGGGCGAGGCCTCCGAGCGCCTCGCGGTCGCCCCGGACGAGGCCGAAGCGCAGAGCGCACCAGCTCGCCAGCGCCCACAGGCTCAGCACGGAGGCGAAGCGCAGCGGGCCCCTCGTCCACCAGGCCGCACAGCCCATCAGGGCGACTCCGAGCAGGGCGACGAACAGGCCCCAGAAAAGCTTCATGTCGAACGGGCTCATCCCCTCGGCGAGCTTGAGCTCGAGGGTGGCGGCGTAGGCGATGGCGACGGTGGCGGCACCGACCGCGACCGCCATCCCGGCGGCTCCGAAGCGGGGGACGAGGGCCAGGCTGAGCGCCGCCCAGATCGCCACTCCGACGAAGCTGTTGACCAGCGGCAGGATCCGGTGGCCGGTCATCTCGACGATCGGCGTGGCCGGCCCGACGATCGCCTCGGCGGCCCGGGCGGCGACGAGGATGTAGAGCAAGGGCAAGGCCGCCATCACCTCGGGGCGGAAGACCGAGAGGATGTCGGGGCCGGTGAAGGCGAGCAGCCCGGCGAGCGGGACGACGAGCGCGGTCGAGACCCGGCTCGCGAAGCGGTAAAGCGGGGCGATCGCGGCCCGGTCGGCCCGGGCCTGGTGGGCGGCGACCGGGGCCATGACGTACTGGAAGGCCTGGCGGACGGCGAGCGGAAGGGTGGCGATCTTGCGGGCGATCTCGAACAGGCCGCTGGCGACCGCGCCCGCCTTTCCTGGGAGAAGGAAGTTGAGGATGACGGCGGGCGCGTCGGTGAGCAGCCGGCGGGCGGCGTTGGCGGGGAGCAGGGCGAGTCCGGTGCCGACGAGGAGGCGGACGTCAGCCCGCGGGATCGGGGCGCGGACGAGCCGCCTCAGGTCGTAATAGCGGCCGAGCAGCGGGACGCAGAGCGCCGCGGTCAGGGTCAGCGAGCTCAAATGGGCGAGGACGAGGCCGAGGCTTCCGGCGCCGAGGGCGAAGAAGCCGAGCGCGAAGAGGATTCGGGCGATCTGCTCCCAGAACAGGCGCAGGCGGATCTCCGGCCCGAAGGCCCGGCGGGCGCGGGCCGCCGAGGTCGCGATCTCGATGAAGGTCCACAAGGGCAGGCCCCAGGCGAACCAGGCGACGGCGGTTGGGAGGCTCCGTTTGTCCTCGACCGCGGCGGAGAAGAAGCCGGCCACCCAGTCGGCGTTGAGGGTGACGAGGAGGGCGATCAGGGCGGCGGGCAGGACGGTGAGGATCAGCGCCGCCTTGACCGCGCCGTGGGCGGCCTCGTCCTCCTCGGTAGGGACGATCCGCTGGAGGGCGCTGGTCAGCGACAGGTCGACGACGTTCTCGACGAAGTTGATCGATGCCCAAAGCGCGACGTAGATGCCGTAGGCGGCGAGCCCGTAGAGGCCGATGTAGAGCGGCTGGGCGACCGCGTCGATCAGCGCCGTCGCCCGCGACAAACCGGCCAGGCCGGCGCCGCGCGCGACCTCGCCTCTTGTGACATTCTCGTCCGGGTCGGGCGGGGTCGCGGCCATCGGCGCCTGCTTTGGCGCGGCGAGGGGCGCACTGGCAAGCGCGCTCGTTCCCGGCCGCTATCCCTGCCGGCCCGCTGCCGGGCCGAGGGGTGGAGCCGCGCTAGTTGAAGACCGCGATCAGCCTGGTCGTCCGAGCCACGCCGACCGGGACGCCCATGTAGATAGGCAGCGACGGGTAGGACGGGTGGGCGATCTCGTAGAGCCGGTCGGTCTTCGGAAGGGCCGGCCCGGAGACCAGCTCGAAGGCGACCGAGAAGGCCTGGGACCGGCCGAGCGTGCGCGGCCGCGCGCCCGACTGGACGAAGGGAGTGACTGCGGCGACCTTGAGGAGGTGCGAGCCGTTCGGCGAGACGAGGCTGAAGGTCGATCCGACCACCTGGCTCCACTCCGCCATTCCGGCGGACCTGAGCGACACGAAGGTCCGGTCCCACCAGGACGTGGTCGTTCCGGCAGGGCTGGCGGTCAGCCTGAGGACCGGCGCTGCCCCGGCGGCGACTCCGACGGCTCCGAGACCGAGACCGGCGAGCAGCATGCGCCGGCTAGGATAAGCGGCATCCCGCATCATCTGAAAATCCCCCCAAAACCACCGCTGTAGTCCGCCCCCGGACTCGATCCTTTTAGCGGCTGGCCGCATTCGATCAAGTCGGTGAAATCGGCGTTAGGGATGAAATGGGGATTCCTGCGTGACCTGCCGCCGGGGACCGTCCCCCGATCGGCCCGGTCAGGAATTACCGGGCGGACCGGCCGCGGGATAAGTCACCCTTCCCTCCTCCACGCGGGCGCCCTGCGAGAGCCGAGCGGCCTCGGTGCGGTTGCCGCCCATCAGGTGGAAGACGGTCTCGCCGCGGGCGATGAGGTGGTCGGCGACGATCCGGCGGTGGCAGCGCCACCACACCGCTTCGGAGCACATCATCGCCACCCGCCGCTCGCGCCCGAGCGCCACCAGCGCCTCGAGACCCGCCCGGAAATCCTCCGACAAGGCATGGTCGGCATAATTGTGGAAGCTTCGGTTCGACCACCAGCCGTTGCGCTCGGGCGGCACCTCGCGCACCCGGCCGCGCAGGCCGCCGAGCGCCGCGATCCGCCCGTGGCCGATCTGGAAGGGGGCGAGCGCCTCGGCGAGGGCGTCCTCGTTATATTGGGGATTGGTCCGCGACCGCGGCACGGTGCGGATGTCGATCACCCACCGGACGCCCCCCGAGCGCAGGAGCTCGACGAAATCCGCGATGCTCCGCGTCGAATGGCCGATGGTGAAGAAGGGCAGCGACATTGCGAATTCCAACTGCATTAGCTTTTTTTTGGTGGGGTCTGGAGCCCTGATATAATGGTTCGATCCGACTGGCCGACCTGGCGGCAGCTCGCGGGGCGAGGCATTGATTCGGCCCGCCGGCTCGACGAGAATGGCCGGCCTCGAAACGGAGATGCCCAGTGATCCGCATCGACACGCCGCGGGGACCGCCGCCCTTCAATCCGGCAATGATCGAACGCGGCCGCGCCAAGATCGAGCGTCACTACCGGCTCGACGACCGAACTCGCCGGCAGCAAAAGAACCCGGTCGAGGACGAATGGCACGCGATACGGGGCGACACCGCCGTCGCACTGATGACTTTCTTCCACGGCAAGTGCGCCTATTGCGAGTCGGTGCTCCGCTCCATCTCGAATTTGGAGATCGATCGCTTCAGGCCGCTCTCCGGGGCGAGCAATTTGACCGGCGAAGGAAGCCTTGACCATTATACGTGGCTGGCGCTCGAATGGGGCAATTTCTACGCCTCATGCGCCCCCTGCAATCGGGCCAAGCGAAGCCTGTTTCCGGTCAAGGCCGGCCGGGCCCCGCCGCTCACGCCGCTGGAAGCGATCGATGAGCTCGAAGCGGCCCTCCTGATCGATCCCTGCCGGGACGAGCCCCATCTGCATCTCGAATTCAACCCCGACGGGTCGGTCCGCGCTCGAACGGAGCGAGGCGAGACCGCCATCAAGGTGCTCAACCTCAACCGCACCGAACTCGCCCGGGCGAGGCACCTGGTCTATCGGCAAACGTGGGCCGCTATCGAGGCGCTCGGCGTCGAGGCGCTCCCGGACGGCGTGTTCGCGAAGGACCGCCCCCACCTCGCCGTCGTGCGGGCCGCTTGCCTAGACGCCGTCGAGGGCCGGCCCGTTGCTACGGCCAAGGCCGTGCCGAAGGAGGAGCGGAGCGCCGAGCAGGTCATGGCCAGCGACGACGAAGCCTTCCGGCTCACCGCCCGTCCCCTGCGCCAGGTCGAGATCGAGAATTTCAAGCTCATCCGACATCTCGTTCTCGACTTTCCGTCGAGTTCGGGCGAGGAAGCATCGTGGCTGATGCTGCTCGGCGAAAACGCCTCCGGCAAGAGCACCGTGCTCCAGGCGATCGGGCTGGCGCTGGCGGGCGCCGAGGAAGCCTGCCGCCTCGTTCGCCCCTCCCAGGCTCTGACCGAGGGCGCCGAATCCGGCTTCATCAGGGTTCATTTCTGGGATCATGACGAACCGGTTGAGATCCGATTCCATCGCGGCGCCCGTCAGTTCGAAGGCAACCAGGGGCCTTCCGCCATAGTGCTGGGCTACGGTGCGCTTCGCTATCCGGAGCCGAGACGAGGCAGGTCCGGCAAGTCGGCTCCGCCACGCTTCTCGAAGATTGCACCGCTGCTCCGGCCCGTGGCCAGAATACCCCATCCGGGCCGCTGGCTTTCCGGGCTTGACGACATCCATTTCGACGCGGCGGCACGCGCTCTGCAAAGCATATTGCCGGTCTCCGACGGTACGGTGATGTCGCGGGAGAAAGGCAAGGTCATCTTCAAGGTCGGGGGTCATGTCTCCCGACTCGGCGACCTGTCGGCGGGATACCAGACAGTGGTGGGTCTCAGCGCCGACATCATGCGGCTGCTCTTCGAGCGCTGGCAGACGCTCTCGAGCGCGACGGCGATCGTCCTCGTCGACGAGATCGATGCCCATCTCCATCCCCGCTGGAAGATGCGTATCGTCAAGTCGCTCCGGGAGGCCTTTCCGCTCGTCCAGTTCGTGGCGAGCACTCATGATCCCCTCGTCCTTAGAGGAGTCCGCAACGGCGAGGTCGCGCTGCTTCGCCGGGACGAGCAAGCGGGCGCGGTCGCCGACCAGCAGCTTCCGCCGGTCGAAGGGATGCAGGTCGACGAATTGCTGACTTCCCGCCATTTCGGCCTCGAGAGCACTCTCGACCCCGCCGTGGAGCTCCTCCTCAACGAACTTTATCACCTTCAGTCGCTGCCCTCCGACCCCGACCGGGACGCACGTATCGCGCAGCTGAAGGCTCAGGTAGGGGACAAGGAATCGCTCGGCCGCAACCGGCGCGAGCAACTGATGCTGGAGGCCGCGGACTCTTATCTGCAGTCGCGATCAGCGGTCGCGGACCCGGCCAAGCGCCAGCAGCTGAAGAAGTCGACCATCGCCCGACTACAGTCGATCATCGACGATACGGTCCGGGCGGTGCCGCCGGAGGCGGTGCCATGAGAGCCCGTCCACGCGGACCCCGCCCACCCGAGCTCGACGGGATCAAGGACGGTGAGACCGAGCTTGCCCGGGCAACCCGGCATTTCCTGACCGATGGAAAGGTCGACGGGTTCGCCTTCGCCGCCTATTCGAACGTCGGAGTGAAGAAGGCGCTTGAGCTCATGTATCGGGGCAAATGCGCTTATTGCGAGGAGCTCTACGACGCGACCCAGCCGCAGGACGTCGAACATTATCGGCCCAAGGGCAGGGTCGACACGGCCGGCGGCAAGCTGAAGCCCGGCTATTGGTGGCTCGCCGCGGACTGGGATAATCTGCTTCCATCGTGCATCCACTGCAACCGCGAGCAGAACCAGATCCTATACGACGGCTCGACGCTGAAGACCGGGAAGGGGGACCGATTCCCGCTCGCCGACGAGGTCAGGCGCGCGCGCCAGCCGGGCGAGGAGGCCGCTGAAACGGCGCTTCTCCTGAATCCGTGTGAAGATGACCCGATGGAATATATCCGCTTCGTCGAAAAAGATGGACGGTGCATCGTCGAGCCGATCGACCCCGATCCGTCCTCGCTGCGCGGCCGGCGCGCACGGACGTCAATCGAGATTTACGGACTCAACCGGGCGACGCTGGTCAAGGACCGGTCGCGCTACATGACCCGGCTGAAACTGTCGCTCGCGATGCTCGAGATACTGGCGGAGCAACTGGACGTGGCCCAGGGAGGCGAAGCCGACCGGATCGCTCAGCTGGCGCAGATGGAGATCGCGGGAATTCGAACCCACGCCGATGGAGAGGATCGGTTTTCCGGGATGGCGAGGACTCTGATCGATCCGGTCTTCGAGCGGCTCGGGCTGAACATCTGAGCCGACGGGTCCCTGCCGGCTTTATTCCTCGGTCCGGATCAGCACCGTCTCCCCGATCAGTGCGAACAGGGCGAAGGGGGCCCAGGCGGCGAGGAGCGGCGGGTAGGCGCCGAGATTGCCCATGGCGAGAGCGAAATTGTCGGCGACGAAATAAGCGAAGCCGAGGAACATGCCGATGACGGCGCGCCAGAACAGCTGGCCGGAGCGGGCGAGGCCGAATGCGGCGACTCCGGCGAGCAGCGGCATCAGGACCGCCGACAGCGGCCCCGACAGCTTGTGCCAGAGGCCGGACTCGAGCTCGGCCGTCGGCCGCCCGGCAAGCTTCAGCTGCCTCACCGAATCGCGGAGGGTGGCGAAATCCTGCTCGTCGGCGGAGACGCTGGCGAGGGTGAACTGGGTGGGATCGAGCCCCTTGCCGAAATCCTGGACCGCCGAGCGCGAAACCATGCCGCCGGCGACGTCGAACGTCTCGACCTGGCTCAGCTTCCAGCCATCGCCGGCGCGAGTCGCCCGGGCGGCGGTCGTGATCGACTTCAGGGTCTCGAAGTTGCGGTCGTAGATGCTGATGTTGCGAAGCTCGGTCGCCGCCCCGTGCCCGCGCACCTCGCGGGCGAGGATGAGGTCGTCGCCCCAGCGCACCCAGACGTTGGGGCGGATCCCGCTGTCGCGCGGAACCGGCCCGTAATCGACCTTTTCCCAGCTCGACAAGGTGTCGGTGGCGCGGGTGACGACCCGCTCGTTGAAGGCGAAGCTCACCGCCGCGATTCCGAGGCTGGCGAGGATCAGGGGCGCGATGATCTGGTGGGCCGAGATACCGGCCGCCTTCATGCTCACCACCTCGCTGTTCTGGTTGAGGGTGGCGAGCGTGATCAGGGTCCCGAGCAGGACCGCGAACGGCAGGAAGCGCGAGATGAGCTGGGGGATTCGAAGCGAGACGTAGCGCCAAAGCTCGGCATCGCCATTTTCGGGGACGCGCAGGATCTTGCCGGATTCGCCGAGCAGGTCGAGGGTCATCAGGACCACGACCAGGGCCGCAAGCACCGCCAGCGAGCGCAGCACGAACATCTTCGCCATGTAGAAGGCGATCCGCTTGGACGGGAAGAAGTTTAGGTTGATCATTGCGCCGGCACCGCTCCGCGCCGGTCCGCGCCCAGGCGCAGGATCCTTCCGATTCCCTTGGCGAGCTTGGAGAAGCCGCGCTCGAGCGCCCCGATCGGCTGCCCGCCCGGCCGGTAGGCGAGAGTCCAGTACATCCACAGGATCAGCCCGGCGAACAGGAAGAAAGGCGTCCACAAGGCGATCACCGCGTCGATCCGGCCCTGGGCGGCCATCTGCTCGGCATATTGATTCACCTTGTGATAGGCGACGACCATGAAGATGGAGAGGAAAATGCCGAGGCCCGAGGTGCTCCGCTTGGGCGGTACCGCGAGAGCCACCGCGAGCAGGGGCATGAGAAGCATCATCACGATCTCCACCATCCGGTAGTGGAAATTGGCGCGGATGGCGTTGCGGGTCGCCGGCGCCACCGCGGCCGCCTTCGCTCCGCCGAAGCGGAACAGCTCGGGGAGGGTCAGCTCGTCCTCGTCGCCGCGCCCGCGGCCCCGGAAGCGGGCCACCGTGGGCAGGTCGACCGGGAGATCCTGGATCCTGAAGCTGAGCACCCTCGGCGCCTTGTATTTGGGCGAATTGTGGACCAGCCGGCCGTTGGACAGCCGGAGCAGGATGACGTCGGGATCGTCGGTGGCGAGGAAGGTGCCGTGATCGGCGGTGACGGCGATCGTCCGCCCGTCGCGGGTCTCGGCCCGGACGAAGACTCCGTGCAGCAGCCGGCCCTTGTCCTCGCTGGCCTCGACCCGAAGCGTCATCCTCTTGCCGAGGTTGGTGAACTCGCCGACCTTGATCGAGGCGCCGAGGGCGCCCGAGCGAAGGTCGAAGCGCAATTGCTCGTAGCCGTAGCGCGCCACCGGCTGGACGAAGCCGACGATGGCGACATTCAATCCCATCAGCGCCACGGCGAAGATGTAGGGCACCCTCAGCAGCCGGGTATAGCCGAGCCCGACCGCCCGCAAACTATCGAGCTCCGACGACAAAGCCAGCTTGCGGAAGGCCAGCAGGGTGCCGAGCAGGAGTCCGATCGGGATCCCGAGCGCGAGATATTCGGGCACGAGGTTGGCGAGCATCCGCCACACCACCCCGACCGGCCCGCCCTCGCTGACCACGAAATCGAACAGCCGAAGCATCTTGTCGAGAATGAGCAGCATCGCCGCCAGGGTCAGAGTCGCCAGCAGCGGCACGAGAATGAGCCGGGCGAGATAGCGGTCGATCTGGGTCGCGAGCGTCACTGGGGGATCAAAGCGGGGGATTGGGGGGATTTTCAAGATTTATCCGCTCCCGGGATGTGATTTGGGGGGACGGATCTTTGGTTCGGGTCGACCGTCCCGAAGCATTTTCTCTCTAAGAACAAGAAGAGGCCCTTCGACAAAGTCAGGGTGGGCGGTAGGGCGATCCAGACTGACCGCTGACCGCCCTAGCGTCGCCATTCCCTCGAGGGCACGACCGCCGCGAACCTTAGATGAGCAGGTGAAGAGTGTCTTTCCTGGGGCGCCTCGTCGCTTTCCGACCCCTACCCGCCCAGGCTGACAAGCAATTCCTCGAGTTGCCCCAGCTGCTCCGGCAGTCCGGCCGCCGAGCCCTGCAGGGCTTCCTCGAGCGCCTCCCTGGACGGATAGGCTTCGTGGAAGGTCAGCAGCGTCTTCCCGTCCCGCTCCTCGAAGGTCACCGTCGTGACGGCGCCCTCCTCGCCCTCGTCGTTGGTCCAGACGATGCGCTCGTCGGGCAGGACCTCGAGATACTTGCCGTGGAAGGCCATGGTGTCCGAGGCGCCGGCGGCGAATTCCAGCCGGTACCTGCCCCCGGTACGAACGTCCATCTCGCATGACACGAGCGAGATTCCGGAAGCCGATCTCGGCACCCACCAGCGCCGGAACAGCTCAGCCTGGCTCCAAGCCCTGAACACGAGGCCCGGCGGGGCATCGAACATCCGCCTGACGACGAGCTCGCGATCGCCTCTGCGCTCGACCGCCGTGCGGCGGTGCGCCCCGCCTGCGCCGCTACCCTGCCGATCCATCTCTTTCCTCCTGCTTCATTTCGATGAGGATTTCGTCCAGGGCCTCGAAGCGGGCCTCGAACAGCCTCCGGTGCGCCTCGATCCAATCCGCCTCCGCCTCGAGGCCGCGTGTGCCGAGCTTGCAGATTCTCACCCGGCCGACCTTCTCGGTCGCGACCAGCCCCGCCCGCTCCAGGACCTGAACGTGCTTCTTCATTCCGGTCAGGGTCATCTGGAACCTGTCCGCTAGGCCGGTGATAGACGCGTCCGAGCGGCCGAGCTGATCGATGATCCCCCGACGGGTCGAATCGGACAGCGCCGCGAACGACAGATCAAGGGGAGGGGCTAGACACTGAACCATGTAGTTCAGTGTCTAGCCCGCCGGTGCGCCGGGCGCAAGCCTTCAGCGCCGTCCCTGCGCATAGGCCTTCGGCGGGCAGCCGAAGCGGCCGACGAAGGCGCGCCGGAACGAGCGGATGTCCCCGAAGCCGTAAAGCCGGCCGATCGAGTCGGGCGGCCGGCCGCCTTCGACGAGCTCGGCGGCGGCCTTATCCAGCCGGAGGCGCCGATGGTAAGCGGCCGGCGGCGCTCCGAACGCCGCCTTGTAGGATCGCAGGAGGTGGAACTGGGACAGGCTCGCAATCCCCGCCAGCTCGTCCAGCGGCACCTGCCGGTGCGGATTGTCGTGAAGGAAGGCCCGTGCCCGGTCGAGCCGCGAGTAGAGGTCCCGGCGAGTGACTCCGCTCGCCGCATCGATCGCCGCCAGCCCCCGGCGGACGTCGGCGAGGGCCGAATGAAGGTGGTGCGAAGCGGTCCGGCATATGGTTTCGGCCATCGAGTCGCCCCTGGAGGGCTCGGCCGCGAGAATCCGCCCCGTCGATTGAAGGTGCCGCCCGAGCCCGGTACCGGAGGCGGACAGCACCATCACCCGGCCGCCGGTCCGCTCGTCCGCGCCATCGTCGTCTCCGGCGAGCGCGACATAAGGCGCCCATTCGTCTTGCCGGAGGTAGATGCACAAGCCGACCGTGCAGTCCCGTCTGGGCAGTATCGCGCGAAGTCGGGTTCCCGCTTCGACGAGGAGGAACTCGCCCGGCCGGACGACCCGGATGCGGCCGTCGACCTCGTATCTTTCCTCACCGTCCAGGACGAATTTGAGGGCCGGAGTCGCGCAATAGATCGGGCTGTCTCCGCGCCCCATGGCCGAAAGGACGACCCGCCCGTCCGGGGAGCCGGGAGGGCGCGCGGTGATGTGCGCGCGAACGTGCCCGAAGCTAACCATCCGGGCGCCAGACTATCGGCTGCCCGGGCCGGTGCCAACTCCAAACGCGCGATCCTCGGCCACCGTCGCCGCCCGTCGCCAAAGGCTCTTGGGACTGAAATTGCTAAACTTTGTCGGCAGCTCCCCAACTCTCTGGAGGGCGCGTAGGATCGCTTCCACAAGCGACCGAATGAAGCAGCGGGAGGGCTGTCGGGATGAAGACTCCGATCCTTCGCATCGCGAGCCTCTCCGTGCTCGCCCTGGCCCTCGGCGCTTGCGGCGGAGGCGGAGGCAGCGGCGGCGGAGGCGGAGTCCAGCCCATACCGGCCCCTCCTCCACCGCCGCCTCCACCTCCGCCCCCGCCACCGCCACCGCCACCGCCGGCCTCGGGCATCGGCTTCGACACCCAGGAATATCAAAATTCGGCGGCAGCGGCGCGAGCCAATGCCATCGCCGCCTACGACAAAGGGGCGACCGGAAAGGGCGTGACCGCGGCGATCATCGACGACAGCTTCGCTCCGGCCATCTCCGCTTTCGCGGGCCGGGTCCATCCGGCCTCCGTCGACGTGGTCGCGGGGCGCCCGCTGGACGGCGAACACCACCACGGGACGGCGGTGGCTTCCATATTGGGCGCCGCGAAGGACGATAGCGGAATCCACGGAGTCGCCTTCGATTCCACGCTTCTGTTGCTGAGAACGGATACCCCGGGCACCTGCACCGCCACCTCCCCCACCTGCCAGTTCAACCCCGCCGACCTGGCCAAAGCGTTCGATCTCGCCGTTCAGAGCGGCGCTCGAGTGATCAACCTGTCCATGCAATTCACCCCCATGCCCTCTATGCTTGCCGAGGCGATCGACAAGGCGACAGCCGCCGGCCTCGTCGTCATCCTCCCGGCGGGAAATACTTTTCCAGCGGGAGGGCCCGAGCCGTTCCCATCTGCGATGATAGCGACGACACCCCAGGGGCACGGCACCGTGATCATCGCCGGCGCGACCAACAATGCCGGCACGGACCTCGCTTCCTTCAGCCATCGCGCGGGGAGCGGCTCCGGCTTCTACCTCGCCGCGATCGGCGAAGGCCTGCTGATCTACGACCGGAATGGGAATCTGCTCTCCGGCGCGCTCGGGACCTCCTTGTCGGCGCCGGCCATCGCAGGCGCGGTGGCTCTGCTCGCGCAGGCCTTCCCCAATCTGACCGGCCAGCAGATCGTCAACCTGCTGCTGACCACCGCCACGGACATGGGGGCTCCGGGGACGGATGCCGTCTACGGCCGGGGCAAGCTGAACCTGGCCAACGCCTTCGCCCCGCAGGGGACGCTTTCCCTGGCCGGCTCGGCGGCTCCGGTGTCGCTCGCCAGCAATGGCATATTGTCGTCCGCGATGGGCGACGCTGCGGCAGACCTCAGTGGAACCGTCTTCCTCGACAGCTACGCTCGGGCCTATGAAGTGGACCTGAGCCGAACCCTTTCCCGAACCGCCCGGGACACGCCTTTGTTTTCGGCGCTGGGCGGCCGCTACACCACCCACTCGGCGATATTGGGCTCTCTCGCGGTCTCCGTCACCACCCGCCGCGACCCGTCCGGCCGGGCCGAGGCTCGGCTCCGGCCGATGGAGCTTTCCGCCGGGGAAGCGCGCACGGCACGAGCCCTGGCGGCCACGGCCGCCTTGCGCCTCTCGCCGAGAACGGCGGTGGCGCTCGCCTTTTCCGAAAGCGGAAGGGCCCTCCGGCAGAGCCTCTCCGGGCAGCAGGGCCCCGCCTTCCTGGCGGCCCGGGACCCGCTCGCCGACAACGGCTTCCACGCCATCGCCGGCTCGAGCGCCGGCGTGAGGCACGATTTCGGGCCGCTAGCTTTGACCCTGACGTCTGAACGCGGCGAGGTCTACGACCCCTTTCCGGCGCGGCGTTTCGGCCGCTCGGCCTATCGAAGCCATGCCCTCACGGCCGAACGCCGTCTCGGCCGGATCCGGCTCGGCCTCGGCGGCACCCGCCTCGACGAGGAGGCGACGATCCTCGGCGGCCGCTTCGCCTCCGCTTTCTCGAGCTCGGGATCGACCAGCTGGTTCGCCGACGGCTCGGCGTCCATGGACCTCGGCGGCGGATGGGGCGCCGCCGCCGCCTACCGGCACGGCTGGACGTCGATCCGCGGCGGCGACGCCCTGGTCCAGGGCGGCCGGCTCTCCACCAACGCCTTCGCGCTCGACCTGACCAGAACCGGCGCCCTGGCCCGGGGCGACCGGATCGGCCTTCGAGTCACGCAGCCGCTCCGGGTCCGAAGCGGAGGCATGAATATCAACCTCCCGGTCAGCTACGATTATGCTTCCGGCGAGGCCGGCTATCAGCTCCGCTTCCTCAACCTCGCCCCGACCGGGCGGGAACTCGATTACGAGCTCTCCTGGGCGATGCCCCTGTGGGGCGGGAACCTGGCCGCTAACGCCTTCGTGAGAACCGATCCCGGCCATGTCGAGGCGACGAGGACCGATCTCGGAGGCGCCCTCCGTTTCACGCTCGGCTTCTGACGTCGGGGGCGGCGCGGCCCGGTTCCAAAGCGCCTCGTCGTTCCGCTCTTCGTCCGGCGACAGTTCCGGGCGCATTGACGCGGCGTTGACCAATTTCGTGCCAGGCTCCGCGCGGGAGAGGCGAAGAGCATGTCGGCAAGCACGAACGTGAAGCGCGGCGGCTGGCGCAATTGGCTCATCCCGCCGCTGGCGCGATCACTTCGCCTGCTCGGATTCGAGATCCGCTTCTGGTGGACTTTGCCCTTCCCCTATCACCCGCTCATCGCCTTCCTTTTGCCCTTCGTTCCGGTCGGTCTCGCGGGCTGGGCAGCATTCCGGCTGGTGGAAGGGAGGCCATCGCCCATCTCCGGGTTCGGCTTCGTCGCGGCGGCGCTTCTCCTCGTAATCCCTTTGTCGATTCCCATTCTGAACGTGGTCGCGATCGCCTTTCGAGTGCACCTGCTGCAGGGCCTCTGCTTCCTCGCGGGAATGGCGGTGCTTGGCGCCGAGGTGCTGAATGGAAGTCGGCCGGCCGCCTGGGGAGCCCTGCCGGCGGCCTTCTTCGCCTTATTCGCGATTCAGCGGATCGGCGGGCCTCGCCTCCTCTCGCGCCTGCAAGCGGACAATGCGGCATTCGTGCCCGTGCAGGCCGGCGAGAGGCTGGTGCGGTATCGAAGTTCGGCCCCCGCGGCAGCGAGAGCCCGCCAGGCTCAGCAGCTCTTCGAGAAGTTCGGCCTTGCCTGGCTCGCATTCAAGCCCGCCCGCCGGCGGTCTCGTTGGCAGATTCTGTTCCGTCCGAGCGACTCGGCAGCGGGGGTGCTTCGGACCTTGTTGGAGCCGGGCGAGTGGCGGGCCGGCAAAGGCGGGCTGAGCCTGGACGACGTCGATCTTCCCACAGTCGCCGACAGCGTCACGATCAGCGTGCGCGAGAAAGGATCGTGGCTTCTGACCGGGCCTTTGCGGACGGTCACGGTCCAAAGCGGCTCGCGCCGCCGGCGGCTGAGTGCCGGACGGCCGGCCCCAGTCGGGAACTGGCCGCTCCTCGTCCTGGCCTACGATTTCGCGATTTTCAGCGGGGCGGCGAGGAAGCCTTCCTGGTATGCCGGCTTTGTCCCGGGCCGGCCTGTGGCGCTGGGCGATCGCCCGGCCGGCGAGCTGGTGGAAGCCTCGCTGGTGGCGAGCAACCCTTCCGCTGAAATTTCGGCCGAGGCGTTGACGGGGCTCCTCGATCTCATCCTGCCGGACCTTGTTCTGCGCCGCGCCCGGGAAGCCGAGCAAAAGGAGTGGCAGATTGAAAAGGCGTCCGCGGATCTGGAGCCTTGGCTCTCGGGTGAAGCGAAATCCGCATTCCTGGCGCATTGGCGGCTGCTCCTCGATCGGCCGGCCACCCTGTCGGGCCGCGGCCGCGAGCTGTGCGCCAGGCTCGCCGAGTCCAAGGCCGCCCGCGACCGCCGCTCGGCCGAGATCGCCGCGTCGCTTCTGGCGGCCCTGCCGTTGGAGGAATTCGTCGAGCTCGAAGACGAGCTGATACCTTTGCTCGGAAGCCGGATCCTCGCCCTCGAGTGGCAGCTGACGCCCGGGCTGGACGTGTCGAAGCTTCCGAAGGACTGCCCCCGCTGGGGCCCGATCGCCGGGTTCGGCCTGATGAGCCGGGTGCCGGAATTATGGGCACGGCTCGGCGAGCTCGGACCGCGCGGGGAAAAGATCGCCGCGGTCTTCATCGAGGAAGTCGGCGAGCGCCCAATGCTGGCCAGCGCCCGAATCCGCTACGTCGAACGGAAATCCGGGCGAAAGCCTTAGGCATGGGGGCTTGGAGACTGTCACTAGTGACAGTCACTTTGGACGGGGCTTGGCGACTGTCACTAGTCGAGCACCTGGTGCATAGGCGCGCGTCGATATGCCAGCGCCGGGCCGAACGGCGGATCCGCGGCACAAATGTTGCGCCGCGGATCCGCTCCGTAATCCCGTCCCGTGAGGCCGGAGCAGCCGCTCAGGTCGCCCGGCGGATGACCTTTACGATGAGGAGGAGGATCACCGCTCCGAGCAGCGAGTAGAGGAAGGCCATCATGTTGAGCGGGCCGTTGAGGATCGAGGCGCCGCCTCCGAACAGCCAGCCGGCGATCAGGGCGCCGACGATTCCGACGAGGATGTCGAAGATGAGGCCGCCGCCGCTCTTGGTGATGATCCCGGCGAGCCAGCCGACCACGGCGCCGACAATGAGGATGATGATCAGGTTCATGCACGTTTCTCCCCGGGCGCGCGGGAGGAAGCCGGCGCGGCCGCAAGACCTAGACGTTTCGGAAGCGTACCGGTTCCGGCGCTTTATCCCTCTCCCGCTTTAGCGGGAGAGGGAGGGGCCCGGGAAGCGGGAGTGTGAGGGTCTGGACACCGGACTCTGCAAGACCCACACCTCCCACCGCTTCGCGGCGGGCCGCTGCTCTCCCGCGAAAGGCGGGAGAGGGGAATGGAGGGTCACCCCTCCTTTACGAGGTTTCCGAACAGGTCGCCCGTCGTCGTCCCGATATGGACCTTGAAGGCGCCGGGGTTGGCCTTGATCGCATCCAGTTGGGCGTCGCTGATCTGGTCGCAATCCTTGCTGTCGTTGCCCGCGTTGGGGACATCGAGGGTGGCGATGGCCTGGCCGTCGGGGCTGACGACGTGGCCGACCGTCATCGTCACTCCGCTGAGCTCGAGATCGGTGCACAGCGTGTTGGTGGCGTCGTTTAGGCTGATCTCCGCCTTGCCGGCCGCGGCGCCGCCCCCGGCGGGCGCGAGCGTGGCGACATATTCGAAGCCGACCGCCTCGGTTGTTTCCTGCTCCACGGTTTCGCAGCCGCCGAGCAGCGCGAGGAGGCCGACTGACGCGAGGGCGAGTCCTGCGTGATTACGCATCGCTTTTCTCCTTGAATTGCGGGCCGCCCCATCGGGCCCGAGGCGAAAGCGAGCAAGGCTGGCAAATCGTTCCCACGGCGGCACGATTGCAGGCCCTCAGGCGCGTCCGAGCGCCGCCAGAAGCATCAGCCCGCCGACCGCGGCGGCGGCGAGGCTGGCGACCAGCACCGCGCCGGCCGCGGCGTCCTTGGCCGCTCCGATCTCGCGGGCGAGGTCGGGGTGGAGATGGTCGAGCAGATATTCGAAGGCGCTGTTGGCCAGCTCGAGGGTGAGGACCAGGGCGATCGACAGTGCGATCAGCGCCCACCAGAGCGGATCGGGGCGCAGTGCGAGCGTGACGAGCGCGGCGACCGCTCCGAGGGAGCATTGGCTTCGGAAGCTCTTTTCGCGGGCGAAAACGAGGCGAATGCCGGCGACGGCGAAACCAAGCCGGACAGCGAATCGCCGGTTCTTCATCTGCCTGGGTCCGCCGCCGTGCATGCAGCCTGCTAACCGACCCGGTCGGGCCGGCGATGGCGCCGGCCGTGGTGAACCGGAGGAGATGGTGTGCAGGGGCCGGCGCCGCCGGCCCCTGGACGGCTTACTGGCCGTTGGCCTCGATCGCGTCGGCCTTGTTCTCGCCGGCGTCGCGGACCGCCTCGGCCTTGTTCTGGCCGGCGGCTTCGACGGCGTCGGCCTTGTTCTCGAGCGCGTCGGACGCGTTGTCGGCGGCCTCCTCGATCGCGTCGGCCTTGTTCTCGGTGGCGGCCTCGACATTGTCGGCCGCTTTCTCGGACGACGAACTGTTGCAGGCGCCGAGCGCCATCAGGCCGGCGACCATGGCGCCCTTGACGATCATTCTCATAAATTCCCCCTTCATGACTATCAAAACAGACGCTCCGGCCGCAGGGCGGCCGAAGCGCCGTGGACCCCGGCGTGACCACGGGATCCGAGTGAAGGCTAACATGGATAAACAGGCTGGGATAGACGGAGGAGTCCCAAAAAAGGCGCTCGGGAAGTCTCCATTTCCGGAGCGCCGGAGGGCCGTTGCCGCACGGACTTCGGAGCCGCGCCAGATGGAACCGATTGATCGAGATCAGGCTCCTTTCGACTGATCGAAATCACGGCGACCCTCGCCGCTCACCGCCCGCCGCGCAAGGCTGCCACAATCGAAACGATTCAAGGGGCTTGGGAACGCATTTTGACCCGCCATGACCATAATTTGGCCGCAAGCCTGGTCGATTGGGAAGCCGATGGGGGGCTATTATTCACGCGTCTTGCCGCTCGTGCGGCGGCGCAAGCGCCCGGGAGCTTGAGCGGCGATGTCGAGACTTTTTCTTTCTGCTGCCGTCCTCGCGGCCGCCCTGACCGCAACCGCCGCCCCGGCCGGAGCGGCGCTCGGCCCGGACGCGGCGGCCTGCAGCCCGGGCGCCAACCGGCCGGCACTGCTGGTCAGCGTCAACGGCTTCAAGAATCGGGTCGGGAAGCTCAGGATCCAGCTCTACGGCGGCAACCCGGCGGACTTCCTCGAGCGCGGCAAGAAGATGAAGCGGATCGACCTTCCGGTCACCCGCGCCGGAGCGATGAACGTCTGCGTCGCCGTTCCGAGCGCGGGCACCTACGCCATCGCCGTCCGCCACGATGCGGACAATAACGGCAAGAGCAGCTGGAACGACGGCGGCGGCTTCTCGAACAATCCGCACCTGACGATCCTCAAGCTCAAGCCCTCGGCACGGGCGGTGTCGGTGGCGGTGGGCCGCGGAGTGAAGACGGTGCCGGTGCTGCTCAACTACCGCCAAGGCCTCTCCATCGCCCCGATCGGCCGTTAGGAATGGCCCGGGTCGCCCTTCTCTCCAACCCCCGCTCGACCGGAAACAGGGCGCTGCTTCCGGCGGTGCGCAGCTTCTGCGCCGCCCATAAGGACATTTTCCACTACGAGGTGGAGCATGTCGACCAGATTGGCACCGCTCTGAGGACGATCGCCCTGGTCGAGCCCCGGGTGCTGGTGATCAACGGCGGCGACGGCACCGTCCAGGCGGCTCTGACCGAAATCTACAACGGCCGCCATTTCGGCGATTCGCCGCCGCCGGTGGCGGTGCTCCCGAACGGCAAGACCAACCTCATCGCCTACGATCTCGGCGCCGGCGCCGACGCGCTCGAGACGCTCGAGCGGGTGCTTGCGATCGCCCGCACCGATCTCGCGCCGCACATCGTTCAGCGCGAGCTGATCACATTGTCCGGCGGCGCCGGCCACGGCAAGCCGGTGCTCGGCATGTTCCTGGGCGGCGCCTATCTCGCCGACACCATGCTCTACTGCCGCAACAAGCTCTACCCGCTCGGCCTGCCCAACTGGCTGGCCCATGCGCTGGCGCTACTGCTCGGGCTGCTCGGCGTGGTGCTCGGCCGCCGGGCGAGCTTCCTGCCGCCGCCGCCCTCGACGCTGCGGGTGTCCGGAATGAAGGGCGGCGAGCTCAACGGCAAATTCGCCTTCCTGATGGTGACCACCCTCCAGCGCCTGCTGTTCAAGGGCTCGATGCCCGGCGCCGGCGCCCGCATCGGGGCGATGCAGATGCTGGTCATCGACCGCAACCTCGGCTCCCTTCTCGGCGCCTTCTTCGCCGCGATCCGCGGCCGCCTCGGCCGCAAGCGGCTGACCGGAGTCCATCTCGAGCGCGGCGACGAGATCCGGATCGAGGGCGACCATTCCAACGTCCTGCTCGACGGCGAGCTGTTCCAGGCCGACTGCGGCCGCCCGATCGTCCTCAGGAAGAGCGCGCCGGTGCCGTTCGTGGCGCTGACGGTGTAGCTGCCTCCCCATCGCCAGATGGGGAGGGGGACCATGCGAAGCATGGTGGAGGGGTGACAAGCCGAGGCCGATGCAAGATTACCCTCCACCACCTTCGGTGGTCCCCTCCCCATGCTCCGCATGGGAGGCAGGTTAAATCGCGTCGTGGAAGATGATTCCCAGCGTGAAGCGCTCGCCCGAGCGGATCGTGCTGACGCCGTGCTTCATCCGCGTGCGATAGAAGCCGCGGCTCCCGAGCATCGGCCGCTCGCTGACCGCGAAAGCCACCGCGTCGCCTTGCTCGAGCGGCACCACCGTCCCCCGCGACTGGCGCCGCGGGCGCTGCTCGGCGAGCAGGAACTCGCCGCCGGTGAAATCCTCACCCGGCCTCGAGAGCAGGATCGCCACCTGAAGCGGGAAGGACTCGGCGCCGTAAAGATCCTGGTGGAGGCAGTTATAGTCGCCGGGGCCGTAGCGCAGAAGGAGCGGGGTCGGCCGCGACTGGCCGGCGGCGCTGCAGCGGTCGAGATAATCCTCGTGGGCGCATGGGTAGAGATCGGCCCGGCCCAGCGCCGAGCGCCACCGGTTGGCGACCTCGGCGAGCGGGGGATAGAGCGCCGCCCGCAGGCTCGCGGCCGGGTGTGGAAGCGGATAGCCGAAATAGCGGTATTCGCCGCGGCCGAAGCCGTGGCGGGCCATCACAACCCGGCTTCGGAAGCGGTCCTCGTTCCGCCACAGGGCGGCGGCTTGCCGGCAGGCCTCGGCCCCGAGGATTCGGGGAAGACGAGTCCAGCCCTGCTCGTCGAGCTCGGCGGCGGCGGTCCGCCAGTCGGTCCCTTGCATGTCCATCGCTTCCTCGTGGCACGGGGCGGCCGCGCCGCCACTCCGGGCCTTGCCGTCAATGTCCGTCCCCGGACAGCGGGCGTCCGCCACCGGACAGGCCGACCTCCGGGTCCCGGCGGGATCGGCGGGTTTCCGTCGCTTCCGGCGTGGCGCGCTCCTTGCATCGGACCCAGGCACGCCACAGCGGAGCTTCCAGCATGCGCCCAGCCCTTGTCACCTTGCTCGCCTGCGCCCTCGCCCTCCCGGCCGCCATTCCCACCGCCTGCGCCGCCCCCGGATCGGCGGCAGAGGCCGAAACCGGGGAAGTCAGCTGGACGGTCGAGGCCGATTCGGGCCAGCGGGCCAGGAACCGGGTTCAGTTCGCGCTGACCCGCCGGACCGCCAACAGCCGGTGGACCCACAGCAATACCCGGCCGCTCGCGGATCTCGCGGGCCTCACGACGGTCCAGCTCGCCTCCGACAGCGGCACTCCGGTCCGGTTCCGCCTCGACCGCGATGCCGGCACGATCGTCTGCGAGGGCACCGCGAGGCGCTGGCGGGGCACGGGCGAATGCAGCTTCGAGGCCAATGCCGCCTTCGCCGCGGCGCTCGCCCGGCGCGGCCACGGCCGCGCCGGCGACGGCCAGCTCTTCTCGCTCGCTCTGTACGACATCGGCTATGGATTTCTCGACGAGCTCAAGCGGCAGGGCTACGCCACGGCCAGCGTCGCCGATCTCGTCCGAGCCGGCGACCATGGCGCCGACCTCGCTTATCTGAAGGGGATGGGAGGGCACGGCTACCGGGTCGGCAGCCTCGCCGCGCTGAGCGGCCTGCGCGACCATGGGGTCACTCCCGAATATGTCTCCGAGCTCGCGCGGCTGGGGGTAAGCGACCTTAGCGCGGACGAGGTCGTCCGGCTCCGCGACCACGGGGTCATGCCCGATTTCGTCGCCGCCTTCCGGACCGCGGGCTACGACGTTCCGCTCGATCAGCTCATCCGGCTGCGCGATCATGGGGTCACGCCCGATTACGTCACCCGGCTCGCCCGTTACGGAATCCGCAAAGTGCCCGCCGACCAGCTGGTCGAGCTGCGCGACCACGGCGTCTCTCCAGACTTTATCGGCGAAGCGGCAAGGCACGGCTTTCGATTCCCGACCGACGAGCTGATCCGGCTTCGCGACCACGGAGTGACGCCCGACTATCTCGGCGAGATCGCGGCGCTCGGCTATTCCGGCCTCGCCGCCGGGGACATCGTCCGGTTGCGCGACAATGGAGTCACCGCCGACTTCATCCGCCGGGCGAACGCGTCGGGCGGCGGTCGCCGAAGCGCGGCCGAGCTGGTCTCGATGCGCAGCGGCGGCTGGGCCGAGCGCTGACCGACGGGCCGCTTGCCAAGCGGGGCGGCCGCCGGGATAGTGACCCGCGATGGAATTGCTGCTCGCCCTGCTGACCGCGCTCGTCACCGCGGCGACCTCCCCGGCGGCGCCGGCGCAACGCGACGACGGCGTGCCGATCGCGATCGCCGGCCGCACCGATCCTGTGGCGGGCCTGCCGCGGGTCCTCGGCGATCCCGGCCGTCCGCTGGTGGTGCTCGACGCCGGCCATGGCGGCCGCGACCCGGGCGCACTCTCCCCGTTCGGCGAGCGGCGCGAGAAGGATGTGACCCTCGCGATCGCCACCGCCATCCGCGACGCCCTCGCCGGGTCCGGCAAGGTGCGGGTGGCGATGACCCGCGAGGACGACCGCTATCTCGTTCTCAAGGACCGCTACGAGATCGCCCGGAAGATGCGCGCCGATCTGTTCATCTCGATCCACGCCGACGCGGCGCCGTCCAACGACGGCGCTCGCGGAGCGACCATCTACACTCTGTCGGAGGTCGCCTCGGACCGGGAAGCGGCGCTTCTCGCGGAGCAGCAGAACCAGTCCGACCGCATCGCGGGCTCGGCGCTCAGCGGCGACTCCAGCGTCGACCGGATCCTCATTGACCTCACCCAGCGGGACAGCATGACCGTCTCGGCCGGATTCGCCGCCCTGCTCAAGCGGGAGGCCTCGGCCTACTTCCCCTTCCGCCCCGAATATCACCGCTTTGCTTCGCTGGTTGTACTGAAGGCTCCCGACGTCCCCTCCATCCTCTTCGAAACCGGCTACCTCACCAACGCCACCGACGCGGCTTACATCGGCTCGGCCGAGGGCCGGCGGCAGATCGCGCTCGGCATGAAGAGCGCGATCGAGACTCATTTCGCGAGGAAGCTGGTGCGGGTGGCGGCGCGCTAATCCCTAGCCGCCAGGGCCGCATCCATCCGTTCGCGCAGCATTTCCTCCATTCGCGACTGCCAGCCCGGCCCGGTGGAGCGCAGCCACCAAAGAATGTCCGGCGAAAGCCGAAGGGAGACCAGTTCCTTACGAGTCCCCTCCGGCAACGGGGGCCTACCGCGATTTGTAAGCGTGCCAGTTCCCTCGCGAATCACCTTTCCGCCACGAGTGAATGCCGCACGCTCGAAGAAAGTGTCATCGAGCTCGATGATGTCGTCATCGAGATCTGCTTGGAAATCGGCCGTTTCCTCACGCACCTTCCCGCCACCTGAAATATCTTTCTTGCTCACGCGCCGTTGCCTTCCACATGGTTATGATCCGTACGACTTCATCCCCCCGATCGGACCAGACGCAGGCCACTATGTCGCCACCCAGCAGTCCAACCGATACCCATCGATCCTCGGCATAATCGAACCGGTCATCGGCTTCCGTTAGGCACCCGCCGGTAAGCAACTCGCCCGCAGCGGCTAGATCGAGGCCCCGGCGGCCCAGGATTCTCTCGCGCTTCGCCGGGTCGAATTCGATTTTCACATAATTATTGTATATACGATAAATCGGAAAAGTCAAGCTCGCGGGCGCTTCACCGCGCTCCGATGATCGGCTAGAGCTTCCTTCGAATGTCCGCTGACGCCGCCCCGACCCGCCTCACCCTCCATCGCGACGCCGGAAGCCGCTTCGGGGGCGCCGTGCGCCGCGCCTGGGGGCGGCGATGGGTTCGGATCCTCGCCTATCTCGCGGCGGTCCCGGTCGTCCTCTATTTCCTGCTGTGGCTTCTCTTCGCCCGCAACCTGCCCTCGGCGGAGACCCTGCTCACCTATCAGCCGCCGCTTCCGACCAACGTTCGGGGGATCGACGGCGAGCCGGTGCAGACCTTCGCGCGCGAACGCCGGGTCGAATTGTCCTACGACGAATTCCCGCAGCAGCTGGTCGACGCCTTCACCTCGGCCGAGGACAAGACCTTCTTCACGCATGGCGGGATCGACTATCCCGGTCTGGTCGGAGCCGTCGGCGATTATATCTCGAAGGTCGGCAGCGGCGAGCGCGCCCGCGGCGGTTCGACCATCACGCAGCAGGTGGCGAAGAATTTGCTGCTCGGAGACGAATATTCAGTCACCCGCAAGATCAAGGAGGCGTTTCTGGCGCGGCGGATCGAGAGCGTCCTTACCAAGCAGCAGATCCTCGCCCTCTATCTCAACCAGATCTTCCTCGGCCGGAACGCCTATGGCGTCCAGGCCGCGGCGCGCGCCTATTTCGACAAGGACGTTGGCCAGCTCCAGCTTCACGAAGCGGCCTATCTCGCCATCCTCCCCAAGGCGCCGAGCAATTACGACCCGCAGCGGCGCACCCAGCGGGCTCTCGACCGTCGCAACTGGGTGCTCGCCGAGATGGAGCGCAACGGCAAGATCAGCGCCGCCCAGCGCGCCGCCGCCCAGGCCCAGCCGCTCGGCACCGTCCGATTCGCCGGCAACGGCGTCCGCAACGTCGGCGGCTATTTCGTCGAGGAGGTCCGGCGCCAGCTGATGTCGCGCTGGGGCGAGCAGACCGAGAAAGGGTCCAACGGAGTCTATACGGGCGGCCTCTGGGTCCGCACCTCGCTCGACGTACCCAAGCAGAAAGCGGCCGAGCTGGCGCTTCGCGATGCTCTGATGCGCTACGACCGCGGCAAGGGGTGGCGGGACCCCGGGCTCAACGTCGACGTGAGCGGCGACTGGCGCGGCCAGCTGGCTCGGGCGCCGTTCGGAGTCGGCTATGACGATTGGCGTCCGGCGGTGGTGCTGTCGCGGGAAGGTCAGAGTGCGACCCTGGGCTTCACCGACGGCTCGACCGGCGAGCTTCCGGCCTATGCCGCCGCCATGCCCAGGCGGGGCACCGGAACGGCGGCGTTCAACTTCCTTCGCCCCGGAATGGTGATCGCGGTCAAGAAGGAAGGCGGCGTGTGGTCGCTGCGCTCGATCCCGGAAGTGAAAGGCGGAATGGTCGTCGAGGAAGTGGCGACGGGGCGGGTGCTCGCAATGCAGGGCGGCTTCGATGCGCGGGGCGATGATTTCAACCGAGCCGTCCAGGCCCAGCGCCAGCCCGGCTCGACCTTCAAGCCGATCGTCTATTCCGCGGCGCTCGACAACGGCATGACCCCGGCCTCGATCATCATCGACGCGCCGTTCTCGGTCTATCAGGGCGCCGGCCTCGGAATGAAGACGTTCCGCAACTTCTCCGGCGGCAACGCCGGCCCCCAGACCATGCGCTGGGGCGTGGAGCAGTCGCGGAACCTGATGACGGTTCGCGCCGCCAACCAGATCGGAATGGACAAGGTCACCCGGCTCGCCAGAATCATGGGCGTGGGGGAGTATCCCAATTATCTCGCCATCGCGCTCGGCGCGGGCGACACGACTGTGCTCAAGATGACCAACGCCTTCGCGATCCTCGCCAATCAGGGCCGGCAGGTGAAGCCGACCCTGGTCGACTATGTCCAGGACCGCCACGGCAAGGTCATCTACCGGGCCGACACGAGACCCTGCGAGGGCTGCAACGCCCGCGACTGGGACGGCAAGCCGATGCCTCGTCCGCCGCTCAGGACCAAGCAGCTGCTCGACCCGCTCACCGCCTATCAGATGGTTCATATCCTCGAGGGCGTGGTCCAGCGCGGCACCGCTCAGGTGCTTCGCGATCTCGACCGGCCGCTGTTCGGCAAGACCGGAACGACGACCGGCCCAACCAACGTCTGGTTCATCGGCGGCACGCCCGAGATCGTCGCCGGAATGTATATGGGCTTCGACCATCCCCGGCCGATGGGCGGCTACGCCCAGGGCGGCACCCTCGCGGCGCCGATCTTCAAGCAATTCGCGCTGGCGGCACTGAAGGACCTGCCGAAGGTGCCGTTCCGGGCGCCGGCGGGAATCCGCATGGTCCGGATCGACCGCCGGTCCGGCAAGAAGGTGTTCGGCGCCTGGCCGACCGACGATCCCAAGGCCGCGGTGATCTGGGAGGCCTTCAAGCCCGAAAGCGAGCCGCGCCGCTCGATCCGCCGCGACGAAATGGCCAACCGGCCGCCGGAGAAGGCGGTCCGCAAGGTCCGCGTCCAGCGCGCCGAGACTCAGCGGGACAGCGACTTCTTGCAAAATCAGGGCGGGATTTACTAGGCCTGCGCGCAAGCGCAGGCCGTGTCCCGGCGAAGGCCGGGATCCAGCCCTTGAACAAACGAATTCTGGGCCCCGGCCTCCGCCGGGGCACAGCCATTGGAGACCACCCCATGCGCGCCGAAGCGCAAGCCCATGTCGACCAGATAAGGTCGGCGCTCGATCTTCTCCGCCGCTTCCTCGATTGGGACCGGGCGCTTAAGCGGCTCGACGAGCTCAACGCCAAGGTCGAGGACCAGGCCTTGTGGAACGATCCCAAGGCTGCGCAGGACGTGATGCGGGAGCGGCGCCGGCTGGAGGAGGCGATCGGCGCTACCCGAGCCATCCAGCAGGAGCTCGACGACACTGTCGAGCTTCTCGAAATGGCCGAAGCGGAAGGCGACGAAGCGATGGAGGCGGACGCCGTCGCCGCGCTTGGCGACCTCGCCGCCCGGGCCGAGCGCGACAAGGTCACCGCCCTGCTCGCCGGCGAAGCCGACGCCAACGACACCTATATCGAGGTCAATGCCGGCGCCGGCGGCACCGAGAGCCAGGACTGGGCGGAGATGCTCCAGCGCATGTACAGCCGCTGGGCCGAGCGGCGCGGCTACAAGGTCGAGCTGGTCGACCACCATGCCGGCGAGCAGGCCGGGATCAAATCGGCGACCCTGATGATCAAGGGCGAGAACGCCTATGGCTATGCCAAGACCGAAAGCGGCGTGCACCGCCTGGTCCGGATCAGCCCCTACGATTCGAACGCCCGGCGGCACACCAGCTTCTCGAGCGTCTGGGTCTATCCGGTGGTCGACGACGATATCGACGTCGACGTCAACGAGAGCGACCTCAAGATCGACACCTACCGCTCCTCCGGCGCGGGGGGGCAGCACGTCAACACCACCGACAGCGCGGTCAGGATCACCCACCTCCCCTCCGGGATCATCGTCGCCTGCCAGAACCAGCGTTCGCAGCACAAGAACAAGGCCGAGGCGATGAAGATGCTCAAGGCCCGCCTCTATGAGGCCGAGCTGCAGAGGCGGGAGGTTCAGGCTAGCGCCGAACATGCCGCCAAGACGGACATCGGTTGGGGCCACCAGATCCGCTCCTACGTCCTCCAGCCCTATCAGCTCGTCAAGGACCTGCGCACGGGCGTGACGTCCACCGCCCCGTCCGACGTGCTCGACGGGGACCTCGACCGCTTCATGGCGGCCGCCTTGTCGCAGCGCGTGACCGGCGAGAAGGTCGAAGTCGAAGATGTGGATTAGGGGACCCCTTAGATCCTCCCCGCGATTTCGCGGGGAGGGGGACCATGCGAAGCATGGTGGAGGGGTTCTTGCGCAGGCTTCTGCCAGCTACCCCTCTACCACCCTTCGGGTGGTCCCCCTCCCCCCGCTTCGCGCGGGGAGGATTTTCGCCCTCCTCCTCCCCCTGCTCCTCCTCGCCGCCTGCCAGGAGAAGGCCGAGGAATCCCCCTTTCCCAAGCCGAAGCGGCCGGTTTCCCCGATCGTCTCGGCCTCCTATTCGAACGAGGATGCGCGCGACAGCGTTCGCGAGGCCGAGACGGTGATGGACCTGGCCGACATCGGCGCCGGCATGTACGTCGCCGATATCGGCGCCGGCGAAGGCTATTATACGGTCCGTCTCGCGCCTCTGGTCGGGCGCAAGGGCCGGGTGCTCGCCGAGGACATCGTTCCGGCGACCCGCGACTCGCTCGCCAACCGGGTCACCCGCGAGGACCTGCACAATGTCGCGGTCAAGCTCGGCAAGCCCAACGATCCGCTGCTCCCGGATGCCAGCTTCGACCGCATTTTCATGATCCACATGTATCACGAGATCGAGCGCCCCAGCGAGTTCCTCTGGAACCTCCGCCCCGACCTCAAGAAGAACGGCCGGGTCGTCGTGGTCGACGCCGACCGGCCGACCGACCGCCACGGAACGCCGCCGCGGATGCTGATCTGCGAGTTCGCCGCGGTCGGCTACCAGCTGACCCGCTTCGAGCGGCTCAAGGATTCGGAATCCTATTTCGCCCAGTTCGAGCCGGCCGGCGCCCGCCCGGAGCCGAAGGACATACCCACCTGCCCGGCGGTAACGGGCTGATTACCCGGGCAGCCGGTCGTCATCCCGGCGGTTGCGTGGCTCAGGCCGCGACGACTCCCGATCCATTCCCGGGAAAGGGCCTGAAGCTCATGGCGATCAGGAACGCTCCGATTCCGAGACCGAAAGCGGCGACGAAGAGCCAGCTGTACGTGGCGTAATTGTCGTAGATCATGCCCCCCATCACCGGCCCGGTGGCCATGCCGAGGCCTCCCGCCATCGCGGTCCCGCCGATCACCGTGCCCATCATCCCGAGCGGGAAATTCTCCCGGATGATGACGGCGTAGAGGGGCATGACCCCGGCGTAGATGAAGCCGAACACGGCCGCGACCGCATAGAAAGTGGCCAGCTCCCGAGCGGCGAGATAGCCGAGCGCGGCGATCGCCTGAACCAGCAGGCCGAAGACGAGCACCCTCTTCGCGCCAAGCGCATCGCCCGCGATGCCGAAGGCCAGACGGCCTCCAAGCCCGGCCAGACCCTCCACGCTGTAGATCGAAACGGCCATCATCAGCGGGATTCCGGTGCTCACCGCGTAGCTCACGGTGTGGAAGATCGGGCCGGAATGCGTCGCGCAGCAGAAGAAGTTCGTCAGCACCAGGATGATGAACTGCGGGGAGCGAAGCGCCTCGGGGACGGACATGCCGGATCGAGGCTCTTCAGGATCAGGCACATCGTCCCGGGCCAGTGCTGGAGGGGATCGGACGAGCAAGGACGCCGGGATCATGAGGGCCGCCGCCAGCCCGGCGACGATCAGCAGCGCGGTCCGCCAATCGTATCTGGTGACGAGCCAGGCCGCGAGCGGCGCCATGGTCATCGGCGCCATGCCCATTCCCGCCGAGACCAGCGACACGGCGAGGGCGCGCCTGGTCTCGAACCAGCCCGTCACGCAAGCCATCATCGGGGCGAAGATGGCCGCCGTCGATCCGCCCACGGCGAGACCGAAGATCAATTGAAAGGCGAGCAGTGAGGGCGACCGGCTCGCCAGAGCCAGGCTCGCCGGCAGCATAATCGATCCGGTCAGGACGACGGTGCGCGGCCCGAGCCGGTCCGAGAGGCTTCCCCAGCCGAAGCCCGCCAGCGCCATCGCGACGAACCCGATGGTCATCGCGGTGGAGATTCCCGTCGTCGACCAGCCGGTTGCAGCCGCGACCGGCCGGAGGAACACCGGCAGCGAGAACATCGCGCCTATGGCGACGCAGCCGAGCAACCCGCCGGCCGCGACGATGACCCATCGATAGCGCGTTTCAGTCATGATCCGCCTCCGAGGATTCGATAACGGATCCATCGTTGCGCGTCATCCCGGCGAAGGCCGGGATCCATGAACACGGAAGCGCGAAGCTCCCGCCGGCCATGTTCATGGATTCCGGCCCGCGCCGGAATGACGGCTAGCCCTTGAACCCCTGCGCGACGACATACCATTCGGAGGAGCCCTTGCGGCTGGCCGGGGGTTTGGCGTGCTTGACCGCGGTGAAACGCCGCTTCAGCTCCGCCACCAGATGGTTGTCGGCGCCGCCGGCGAGCACCTTGGCGACGAAGGCGCCCCCGGGCCTCAGCACCTCCCCGGCGAATTCGAGGCCGGCCTCGACCAGGGCCATGGTTCGAAGATGGTCGGTCTGCGGGTGGCCGACCGTGTTCGCGGCCATGTCGGAGAGAACGAGGTCGGCGGGGCCGCCGAGCGCCTCGCGGAGCCGCTCCGGCGCCTCGTCGGCGAGGAAGTCGAGCTGGAGCAAGGTCGCGCCGTCGATCGGGTCGGTCGGCAGAAGGTCGATTCCGGCCACCACCGCCTTCGGCACCCGCTTGCGCACCACCTGGGTCCAGCCGCCGGGCGCGACCCCGAGGTCGACGACCCTTTCCGCGCCCTTGAGGAAGCCGAATCGGTCGTCGAGCTCGATCAGCTTGTAGGCGGCGCGCGAGCGATAGCCCTCGGCCCTGGCGCGCTTCACATAAGGGTCGTTGAGCTGCCGCTCGAGCCATTTGGTCGACCCGACCTTGCGGCCCTTGGCGGTCTTGACGCGGGTTACCATCGGCTAAATTTCTCCCCAAGCTTGCTTGGGGAGGGGGACCACCCGAAGGGTGGTGGAGGGGTAGATGACGAGGCTTCTGCCAGTCACCCCTCCACCGGGCTTCACCCCGCGGCTGCTACGCAGCCGGTTCCGCCTTCCGGCATGCCGCCGGCATGCCGCGGCCACACCCCCCTCCCCATCTCCGATGGGGAGAATTCTCACAACGGATGGCCGTCCTTGGCCATGAGCGAGCGCAGGATTCCCTCGCGGATGCCGCGGTCGGCTACGCCGAGAGTCTGCGCCGGCCAGATGTCCATGATCGCCTCCAGGATGGCGCAGCCGGCGACGACCAGGTCGGCGCGCTCGGGGCCGATGCAGGGCAGCTCGGCGCGCTCGGCGAAGCTCATCCGGGACAGCATGTGGTTGACCGCACGCATCTTGTCGACCGGCATCATCAGCCCGTCCACCGCCCGGCGGTCGTAGCTCGGCAGGGCGAGGTGGACGCTGGCCAGGGTCGTCACCGTCCCGCTGGTCCCGAGCAGCCGGATATTGCCCTCGCGCGGCGGCAGCAACTCGGCGAAGCGGCGGAAGGCGTGGCGGACCCGCTCCTTCATCCGGCCGTAGGCCGCGAGCCTTTCGCCCGCGTCGGCGAAGTCGCGTCCCTCGCTCTCGGTCAGCGAGACCACGCCCCAGGGCGCGCTCCACCAGCATTTGATCTTGGGCGTGCCCTCGGCGTCGGTGTCGATCAGGATGAGCTCGGTCGAGCCGCCGCCGATGTCGAAGATGAGCGCCGGGGCGTCGCCCGGCTCGAGCAGCCGGTGGCAGCCGAGCATGGCGAGCCGGGCTTCCTCCTCGGGCGCGATGATCTCAAGGCAGATTCCCGTCTCGCGCCGGACTCGCTCGACGAACTGGCGGCCGTTGACGGCGCGGCGACAGGCCTCGGTGGCGACCGACCGGGCAAGCGAGACGTGGCGCCGCTTGAGCTTCTCGGCGCAGACGGCGAGCGCGGCCACCGCCCGGTCCATCGCCCCGTCGGCGATCCGGCCGCTGCTGGCGAGGCCTTCGCCGAGCCTCACCACCCTCGAAAAGGCGTCGATGACGACGAAGCCGTTGTCGGCCGGGCGGGCGATCAGAAGGCGGCAATTGTTGGTGCCGAGATCGAGCGCGCCGTAGGTGTGCCGGGGGGAGCGGAAAGGCCGCTGTCCAGGCGACTGGGCGAGCGCGTGAGTCGCAAGTTCAGCCGGACCGGGTGCCGGCGGGAGCGGAGCCGAAGCAACCTGCTGCGCCATAGCGATAACACTCTTTTTTTCTCGTTCCCCGAAGGCCGGAGCCCGCGGGTGACTTGCCACCTTCGTACCTCGCCCCGCCCCGCGCGGCAAGTGAGGGGTCCGCCGCATATTGTCCGGATAGAATTGACCGAGATTTTTATCCGGATATAAAACTGCGGAGAGGAGCGAGAGATGGAGCTTGTAACGGCCTTTCTGGGCGACCGAATCGTAGCCCGCGGCGAGCGAGAGGCAGTGACTCGCGAGCTCGAGCGGCTCTACCCGGGCGACCGCCAGGCCATCCGTGTGTATGACGACGGCAGCGGGCGCGTCGTCGACCTCGAGTATCGGGACTCCGCCGCGAAGGCGCCGCCGCGGCCGCGCGGACGTCCGAGCCTGGGGGTCATGGCGCGGGAGGTGACCCTGCTTCCGCGTCATTGGGACTGGCTTTCCAGTCAGCCCGGGGGCGCGTCGGCGGCGCTCCGGCGGCTGGTCGAGGAGGCGCGGCTCCAGGCGCCGAGCGAAGCGGCGAAACGCGATTCGGCCTACCGCTTCATGTCCGACATGTGCGGCGACCGCCCCGGCTATGAGGAAGCGCTGCGGGCGCTCTATCGCGCCGACCAGGCGCGCTTATACGCCCTCGTCGCGGACTGGCCGGAGCAGGTGCGCGGCTATCTGAAGGAATTGCTCGGCTAGATCCTCCCCATCGCAGATGGGGAGGGGGACCATGCGAAGCATGGTGGAGAGGTAATGGCTCAGGCTTCTGCCAGCCACCCCTCCACCACCCTTCGAGTGGTCCCCCTTCCGAGCAAGCTCGGGGAGGATGTTATTCCGCCGGGACCTTCGGCGGAGGCACCGGATCGCCCGGCGCGTGGGGCTTGGCGCCCTGTTGCGGCGGCGGCTTCGTTCCGGCCTGGGCATTGCCGGCGTCCTGGAGCGCTTCCTGGACGTTGCCGCCGCCGTCGGCAGCGTTGCGCAATATGTCGGCGGCTTCGGGCGTGCTCTGCTCCGCCGCGCGCTTGAGCGCGGCGGCATTGTTGTCGGCGGCGCCGTTTTGACCGCAGCCGATGAGCAGCAGCGGAGCGGCGAACGCCAGTGGGACCCAGTTCATGGCTTGGCTTCCTGGAAAGGGCGGGAGTGGGACAACGTGGGCCCGCCGCCAGGGTTGCGGCCGTGCAACAGCGGCACGGGAATTTTAACCATCGTGACTTTTTTGCCGTTTCTCAACTTCTCGGCTTGATAAGCAGGGACCGTGACCCAGATCGACGACCTCGCCTTAACCAAATTATTCTCGCCGCTCGCGGGCTGGGCGGAGCATCGGCTCGGCTTCAGCCAGTGGCGGGTTTCGCTCGAATGCCTCAACGGCCATCTCGCTTTCTATCTCGGCGGGCTGGCGCTGTCGCTGGGCGGCAAGGGCCTGAACGACGGCAT
Organism: Allosphingosinicella sp.; assembly: GCA_036389015.1. Taxonomy (GTDB): domain Bacteria; phylum Pseudomonadota; class Alphaproteobacteria; order Sphingomonadales; family Sphingomonadaceae; genus Allosphingosinicella. The sequence goes on from DASVQS010000051.1 coordinate 147,132, forward strand.
TTTCGCCGACCTGCTGGTGGCGCTCGCGTGGCTGCTGCTGATGGAGGGCGCCCGCCGGATCGCCTGCCGGCAGGCCGGCTCGTCGATCGGAGTCCAGACGGCGCGGATGCGGGAGTGGCTGTTCCGGGTGATCCTGCTGGTCTCGCTGCCGATCAGCGTCGCCCGGATCGACGAGCTGGCCAACGCCTTCTACAGCGTCTCGCTCCTCCTCCTGGTCTGCCACCTCTATTTCAAGGCCTGCGACTCGCCGCCGCCCCAGGGCCGCCGCCGCCTCGCCCACGCGCACGGACGCGCCTGAACGTCATCCCGGACTTGATCCGGGATCCATGAACACCGCCGTTCGAGATTTACCACGGCGGTGTTCATGGATTCCGGCTTTTCGCCGGAATGACGGTCAGAGCCCTTTCGCGAACCTGTAGCTGGTCCGCTCGAAGCCGAGCCGGCGGTAGAAGCCGTGGGCGCCCGAGAGGTCGACGTTGCTGGTGACTTCGATGAGGCCGCAGCCTTTCGAGCGCATCTCCCCGCAGGCCGCCTCGACCAGGGCCCGGCCGACTCCGCTGCGGCGCTCGCCGTCGGCGACGACCATCATCGTGATCCGGCCGACCGGCTTCGGGCGGTGGAGAACCGGGGTGACGTGCCAGGCGAGGACTCCGATCACCTCGCCCCGCTCGGCGACCAGCGGCGCCTCCCGCCCCTTCCTCAGCGCGGCCAGCCGCGGGGCGATGGCGTCGGGAGTCGATTCAAAGCCGAGTTCCGCGACGAGGGCGGCGATCGCCTCCGAGTCGGCCGGCCGTGCCGGGCGAACGGCAAGCGGCGGCGGCTCCGGTTCGGGTTCCGGCTTGCGGGCCGCGCGCGGTTCGGGATCGGGGGCCGGCCGCTTCTTCGGTCGCACCGGCGCCCTGGCGCCGGCGGCGCGAAGCGAGGTCTTCCAGTCCGCCGCCGCACCCTTGTGGAGATACTCCTCGATCTCCGAGGCCGTCGCCGTCAGGCCGGATTTGCCGAAGCCGAGCAGCTTGGTGCCGGCCTCGTCGGTGAGTCCGAAACGCCCGTAGTCGCCCTTTCCGGGCGTACGGATCCGGGATCTGACGAGCTTCAGCCCACGGTTGGCCGCCGCGTCGCGCAGCCGGTCGGCGTCGCCTGGATCGGCCATCCCTCTACTGAGCGGACGAACTCTTCTTCGAAGTCGTCTTCTTGCCGCCGCCGCTCTTCTTCGTCCCGCCCGACCCCGAACGGCCGCGGACCAGGGGAATGGCGGCCGCGGCGATCACTCCGGCGGCAAGAGCGGCGCCCGCGGCGATCGCGGTCTTCGGATTCTCGCGGGCATAATCGCTGGCCTGCTCGGCGAGCTTGCCGGCCCGCTCGGTGAGGGTGGCGCTGCCGCCCTGCTCCTGCTGCTGCTGCTGCGAATCCTCGCTGGCCTTGGCGTGGGGCATGGCGCTGCTGGGGATGTTGGACATGGTACGCTCCGTTCATGGTGGTGGGTTGCGGAGGCGGAACGAGCGCCGCGGCGGCCGGGTTCCGGACCGCTCACCGTTCTTTAACCTCCGAGCGGGATCTTCTCCGAAGCAAAGGGAAGGGTATGGGCATCCTCTGCAGGCTCGGACAGCATCAGGCGGCGCCGCAGGTGCGCTCCAACGGCGGCGCCAGCTTCGGCCGCTGCGCCGGCTGCGGCTGCGACCTCATCCTCGCCGCCTCGGGCTGGCGGCCGGTGCCGCGAGGCTATCGCCTGGTATGGCGAAGCGAGCCGCCCGAACGCGCCGCCGATCCCCGACAGCTGCCGCTCGAGCTTCCCGAGCCCGCGTGGGCCGTGTTGGCGACGCCGCGGATAGCCCGCCCGGCGGCGCCCCCGCCCCGCCCGCGCGCGCCCCGGACCGGGCGGCTCCTCGCCCGGCCCGACTCGGCGAGAATAACGGCCTGACGCAAATCTTCGTTGCGGCCGCGTTTCCTCCGCAACCTTGATCCATGTTACGCATTTGCCCCGCTGCCATGCCGACTTATTATTTCAATCTGCGCGGCGAGGATTTCGAGCTTCCGGACCTTGCCGGCAAGACCCTGAGCGACGATTCCTCGGCGCGCGCCGAGGCCGAGCGGCTCGCGGCCGAGCTGGTCGAATCGGCCCTGATCTCCGGCAACCTGCCGCCCGACGCCGTGGTCGAGGTCGACGACGAGCAGATGCGGCCGGTGCTGGCGCTGCCGCTCAACCCGGCGGAGGGTTGACGCCTTGCTCGCCTATCCGGTCCGGCTCGTCCCGACGAGGAAGGGCGCCGTTCGGGTGGTCTTTCCCGACGTTCCGCAGGCGGTGGCCGAAGGGCGAGACGAGGAGGACGCGCTCTACCGCGCCAAGTTCGTCCTGGAAATGTGCCTCGGCCACATGCTCGCCCGTGGCGAGCTGCCGCCGCCGCCCTCGGACATTTGCGGCGCTCCGACGGTGACGACCGACAAGTTCACCCGGGTTTCGGGCCCCGTTCAGGGATCCCTGCCTTCGCCGGGGTGACGGGGCGAAGACGCGAAAAGGCCCGCGGGATCGCTCCCGCGGGCCTCCGCTCTCGCGCCGTGCAAGTCCGCCTTAGCGGACGCTGCCCCGGCGGAAGAGGTTGACGATCGCGAGCAGGATCAGGGCGCCGACGAAAGCGGCGAGCAGAACGCCGCCGTCAAGCGCGTTGTTCATGATGTTGCCTTCGGCGCCGAAGAAGCGGCCGAGAAGGAAGCTGCCGAGCAGCGATCCGATGATTCCGACGACGACGTTGAGGATGATGCCCTGCTGGCCGTTGGTGCGCATGACAATGCTGGCGAGCCAGCCGATGATGCCACCGATGATGAGTGCGACGATGAGACCCATGAGATTATACTCCTACTGATCTCCGGGCCCCTGTTACGGCCGCGGATCGAGGGTTAGACGCGCTGGGGCGGCGGAATGTTCCGTAGCCGGTTCCTTCGATCCGCCAGTTCGACAAGGCTCACCGGCTACTCAGGATGAGCGGCAAGAAAACTTACCCCCGCTCATCCTGAGCAGGGACTGAGCCTGGCGAAGGCCCGTATCGAAGGACGGAGACGAAAACCTCACACCGGCGCGGCCGAATTGCGCCGGTGGTGCCAGGTGAAGATGGCGAAGGCCCCCCGGTGCGGGCGCCAGGATTCGGCGAGCTCGCGGATTCGCTTTTCGCTGGGCTTGCCCTCGAGGCCCATGATCCGGCCGGTCTCGATCTGGACGGCGAGGTCCCCCGCGGGCCAGATGTCGGTCCGCCCCTCGGCGAAGAGCAGATAGACTTCCGCCGTCCAGCGCCCGATCCCCTTGACCCGCACCAGCTCGGCGATCGCGGCCTCGTCGTCTTGCGGCAGCCTGGCGAAGTCGAGCCGTCCCGACACCACCTCCTCCGCGAGGCTTCGGGCGTAGGAGGCCTTCTGCCGCGACAGGCCGGCCGAGCGCAGGGTCTCGTCCGAGGCGGCGATCAGCGCCTCCGGGCGGGGCGGGTCGCCGACCAGGGCGGTGAGCTTGGCCCACATCGACGCCGCCGCCTTGACCGAGACCTGCTGGCCGACGATCGCCCGAAGCAGGGTTTCGTAGCCCGGCTCGCTGATCCTCGGCTCGGGATAGCCGGCCGCGGCCAGAGCGGCGGCGATCCGGGGCTCGCGCCCGGCAAGTTCGTCGAGCGAATTCCTCAAGTCCTCGGCGGCGATGCCCACAATTGCTCCCTTGTCTTCGTCAGCGCCGCCTAGCATAGCGCCGGCCCATGGCGAAGCTCACCATCATCGACCGCGCCGGGGCGGAGAAGACCATAGAGGGCAAGGACGGCTGGAGCGTCATGGAGAATATCCGCGACGCGGGCTTCGACGAGCTTCTCGCCTTGTGCGGCGGCTGCTGCAGCTGCGCCACCTGCCACGTCCATGTCGACCCGGAATGGCTGCCCGCGCTGCCGCCGATGGGCGTCGACGAGGACGATCTTCTCGACACCACCGATTTCCGGGTGGAGAGCAGCCGGCTGTCCTGCCAGATCAAGTTCGGCCCGGAATTTGACGGGCTGAGGGTCCAGATCGCGCCCGAGGATCCATACTGATCCTCCCCACGCGAAGCGTGGGCGAGGAAACCATGCGAAGCATGGTGGAGGGGTAGCTGCCCAGGACGGCGGCTGAGGCGCGAGACGGCATAAACCCGTGCCTTCTACCCCTCCACCACCCTTCGGGTGATCCCCCTCCCCATCTTGCGATGGGGAGGATTTTTAGTTCGGAAACCGCACCACCGCCGTCGGCACCGTCTTGCTCGCCGGAGTCACCTTCCACACCACCCGGGTGCCCGGGCCGGGAGCGGTCCCCTCCTCGTTATTCTGCATGACCAGCTCGGCGTCGGTGGTGAAGGTGAAGGTGCCGCTGCGCTCCTTGGGCTGCGAATCTTGATTGGCGGCGGCGCCCGCCGCGCCCATGTCCATGTCCTGGTCGCCGAACGCGATCGCCATGATCCGGGCGGTGCGGTCCTTGCGGACCTCGACGGCGACCCAGGGAATGATCGACTTGGCGTCCATGTTGATCGGATAGACGAAGCTGCGATCGAGCTTTCCGGTCATGGCATAGTCGACCCGGAACTTGTTGTTGCCGAGATATTCCACCGAGCGGTAGCCGACCTCCTTCGACAGAGCCTCGGCGACGGCTTTGGCCTCCGCGACGGACTTGGCGGATTCGGCGGCGGGCGCGGCGGGCGCGGCGGGCTTCGCAGCTGTCGCCATGTTGCCCGCGATATCGTCGAGGCTGTCGACGCTGTTGCCGATGATGTCGCTTTCGTCGACCATTCCGCCCTCGCCCGACGGCGAGGCCCCGGCCAGACCGTCCTCCATCCCCTTCTGCATGGCGCTCGCGGGATCGAGCAGGATGACCTCGCCTACGTAGGTGAAGGTGAAGCTCCGGTCCTTGGCGATGTGGAGAGTCGAGACGAACCTGCCCGGGCTGAGGATGCAGGACGAAAGCATGAAAGCGGCCGCGGCCACGAACGCGAAGCGCATGAACGACATGAAACTACCCCCCAATTACCCCCTGTGTGTCACCACCGCGTATAGCGCTACCGCGGCGGCGTTGGAAACATTGAGGCTCTCCATTCGGCCGCTGATCGGGAGGCGCGCCAGAGCGTCGCAATGCGTCTCGGTGTTCTGGCGCATGCCCTCCCCTTCGGCGCCGAGCACAAGCGCGACACGGGCCGGTCCGACCGCGTCGGCGAGATCCATGTCCGCTTCGCCGGTCAGTCCGATCCGCCAGAAGCCCGCCTCCGCCATCTCGTCGAGCGCTCGCGCGAGATTGACGACGCGGACCCATGGGACGGTCTCGAGAGCACCGCTCGCGGCCTTGGCCAGAGCCCCCGATTCGGGCGGAGCGTGCCGGTCCTGGGTGACCAGGGCGAGAGCGTCGAACGCCGCCGCCGAGCGCAGGATCGCGCCGACATTGTGCGGGTCGGTGACCTGGTCGAGGACGAGCAGCGGGCGTTTTTCGGGCGAATCCTGGAGAATATCGGCGAGCAGCAGGTCGTCGAGCCGCTCGACTTCGGCGACCAGCCCCTGGTGCGGGGCGTCCTTCGGCACGAGTCGGCCGAGATCGGCGGCGTCGGCGAAGGTGAAGGGCACGTCCTTCGGCAGGTCGACTTCGGCGGCCGCCTCGCGAGTCGCCCAGATCCGAACCACCTCGCGGTCGGGATTGGCGAGCGCCGCGACGACCGCGTGCCGACCCCAGAAACGCGGGCGGTTCTCCGGCTTTGAAGCGGTGCGGGCTTTGCGGCGCATGCCGGGTTCATGGCCCCAGGCCCGACGGCTGGCAAGCGCCGCCGAATTTAACCCATGTTATCCCCGATATCCCCGTTATCCACAGGCTCGGGCCCCGATTCAGGGTTTGCCGCGACTCGGGCATCGGTGCCAATGTCCTCTTGTCGCAGGGCGCGGCCCTCCGGAAACGGAGAGACGCTCTCGGTGACGGCCCGCGGAGAGCGGCGGAAGTCTTCGGACGGAAGCCGATCGAAGCGAGGTCCCGGGCAACCGGAAGGAAGAAGCGCGAGGCGGCGGCTCCGGCCAATGCCGAACCCACTTTCCTTCAAGGGTCCGGCGAAACCGGAAGCCCCCGGGCGGAAGGTTTCGCGAAAGGACGACCGATGAAGTTCGCTTCAACGGATGTCCGATAGGGAACCGAAAGTCGATGTCGCAAGACGGAGACGGACGGAACCCGCCAGGGAACCGAAGCCGGCCGCAAGGCTGGGCGCGGAACCCGCAGGAACCGGAACCGGAATAGCAATATTCCTGCGAAGGAACCTGAGGGACCGACCGGGGCCGCGAGGCCTCGGCCGGAACCTCCCTGGGAAAGGCGGTCTCGCCTTCGGGCAGGACCAACGGACCTAGGGACAGTGGAGGCCGGCAGCGATGCCGGCCTCCATTTCGTTTTGGGGCGCCCCCGGCGCGCTGCCCCCTCCCCCGGCTCCGTCGTCCTGACTCCCGCCGCCGCAAGGGCACGACGCAGGATGCGCCTTTTTCCAGATCGCGCCGTCGCGGATTTACGTCTCAAAAATCCAATGCCCGTTGCGCGGGACAGATTTGCCCCGCCGCCGTCAGGGGGTCGCCGCGGGGGCGATCACCGAGCGCAGCAAGGTGCGGGCGAGCCGCTCGCGCGACGCGGCCGGCACGACGGCGACGGCCTCGTGCATGGCGGCGGCGCCACGGCAGAGATGGTCGGCGCTGGCCGCGGAGCGCAGGTCCTTGTCGAACAGCATGTCGCGGACCGGGACTCCGGGTTCGATCTTCGCGACCGCCGCTAGCCAGGCCGTGAAGTCCTCCTTAGTGGCCGTCGGAGCCGCGCTCACGGCACCCGAACCGGCCTTCGCCGCCCGCACGAGAGCGACTCCATAATCGTCGAGCCCCGCCGGCGGCAGCCCCGCCAGCGCCTGGCTGCTGAAGAAGCCCCGATCGCCGACGGTCGCGCAGAGGCGGACGTCCTGTCGGCCCAGAGCGCGGAGAAGCGCGCCCTGCCGGGCCTCGATCTCGACCAGGGCCGGTCCCGGGGCGGCGAGGATGGCCCCGCTTCGGCTTCGGAGGAAGCGGTCGATCCCCGCATAGGCGAGGCTCCGCGCCTCGTCCGCGGCCTTGCCGGCGAGCGTTGCGGCGATCGACTGATGGTCGAGCGGGAAATCGCGGCGTATCGCTTCGAGGGTTGCGGTGGGGGTCTGCGCGGCGGCGGGGACGGCGGCCAGGAGGATTATCAGTGCCGCAAGAAATCGCATGGCGAAGCTTTCATCGAAGGGCTTGCTCCCGACTAAGGCAATGGCCGCACAAGGCAAGCGGGGGTGGCGAAGCGCGGCGCGAGGCGGCATATTTCTGCGAGGAGGCGCCATGGACGAGGATTGCGACAGCTTCGAAGGCGGCTGCGACTGCCGGGCGGTGCGATATCGCCTGCGCTCGCCTCCGCTCATCGTCCATGCCTGCCATTGCACCCAGTGCCGGCGGCTGACCGGCGCGGCCTTCGCGGTCAACGCCCTCATCGAGACCGACCGTCTGGAAATCCTCGCCGGGGAGGCCCGCCCGGTCCCGGTCGTCGGGGCCAGCGGCAAGCCTCAGACGATCTTCCGCTGCCCCGGTTGCCAGGTGGCGTTGTGGAGCCATTATCCCGGCGGGGGGACGAAGCTCGCCTTCGTCCGCGTCGGAACGCTCGACGAGGCCCAGCGCCTGCCGCCGGACATCCACATCTACACGTCGACCCGGCTGCCCTGGCTGCGGCTTCCTGAGGACGCCCGGGCGGTCCCGGAATTTTATTCGGCCAAGGCGATCTGGCCACCCGACAGCCTCGAGCGCTTCGCCCGTCTGACCGCCGGCTAGTCGACGAGGATCCGGCCCGTCATCCCGAAGGTCTTGTGGAAGGCGTGGCTGCATTTCAGCGGATAGTCGCCCGCCCGTGGGACCAGCGCGACGTCGACGCTCTGGTGCCCGCGAACCTCGACGCTGCCCTTGCCCGCCGGCTTGCGCATCATCGCCGCCGCGAAGAAGGCGGGCGCGGTGAAATCATGTCCTCCCGACCCCGTATTGACGAGGTGCAGGACCACCGGACGGCCGGCCCGCAGGTGCAGGGTCGAGGGGCTGAAGTCGAAGCTGGACAATTTCACCTCGACCCGCTGGGCATGGGCCCAGTCGGGAGCCTGGGCGTCGGCCGCGGCGGCCGGCGCGAGGGACAAGGCCAGGGCGAGCAAGCGGAAGCGAGTCATGGCGGCTCCTTTCGAGCTGGAGCGTTTCCCCTGTGCGGCGGCTTATAGCATCGCCCGCGCCGCGAGGCGATTCAGCCCTCGACCACGATTTGTGTGCGCAGCGAATTGGCGATGAAGCAGTGGTCGTGGGCCTCGTAATGCAGTCTCGCCAGCGCCTCGGCCCCGGGGGCCTGGCCGGCGAACTCGATCTCGGGACGAAGGACGATCCGGGTCATCGCCATCCTGCCGCGCTCGTCCTTCGCCATCCTGCCCCGCGCTTCATCGCGATAGGCGGCGACGTCGAGTCCGGCGTCCCTGGCGAGGTGGAGGAACCAGAGCATGTGGCAGGCGGACACCGAGGCGACCAGCGCCTCCTCGGGATCGACGCCGGCCGGGTCGGACATCGGCGGCGCAACCACGTGCGGCGAGGCCGATCCCGGAACCACCGCCCCGCCGTCGAAGCTCAGTGTGTGGGCGCGGCTGTAGCGTCCCTCGCGAAAGCCGCCGTCCGAGCGCCATTCCACCGTAGCCAGATAGTCGGCCATTTCGGAACTCCTTGCTGAATTCCTCCCCGGCATCTGCCGGGGAGGGGGACCGCGCGAAGCGCGGTGGAGGGGTTCTTCGGAGACGGAAAAGAACCCCTCCACCATGCTTCGCATGGTCCCCCTCCCCGCGAAATCGCGGGGAGGACTTTACGCCGCCGTCTTCTCCAGGAAGGCCGCCTCGCGCTCGACCCAGCCTGCGAAGCTCGGCCGGGCCAGCATCCGGTTGGCGAATCGGGCGACCTTCGGGTAGCGGCTCGGGTCGATGGTCATTCCGAGATGGCGGAAATTGGCGAAGGCCGTCGCGACCGCGATGTCGGCGAGGGTGATGCCGTCGCCGACCAGCCAGCCGCCCTCCGGGATGGTGCGTTCGAGATAGTCGAGGATCGGCGGCAGTTCCTCCTTCTCGGCCTTGTCGGCGGTCGCCAGATCCCCTTCGCGCCCGAGGAAGCGGGGAGCGACGATCCGGTTGAAGAACATCTTCGCTCCGCACGCGCACAGGATGGTGTCGGCGAACTCGTCGAACCAGATCGTCCGCGCTCTCGCCCTGGGCTCGGCCGGGATCAAAGCCGGCTCCGGATATTTGGCTTCGAGATAATGGATGATGGCCGAGGAATCGGAGATTCCGAAGTCGCCGTCGCTGAACGCCGGTATCTTGCGGAACGGGCTGGCGGAGAGAAAATCGGGGTCGTCGGAGCCGAGGCCGAGCGGCTTGTGCTCGAGCTCGAGGCCCTTCTCGGCGCCATAGGCCAGCACCTTGCGAACGAACGGCGACAGCGACGCTCCATAGACGATCATAACCGGCCTCCCATTTTAAGTTTCAACCCGCAACCTAAACCGGCACGTCCGCTATCGCAAGCCGCCGAAACGCAATCCGATCCACAAGGTGCGCGGGGTCGCCCGCTCCTCGATGCCGTCACCGCTCACCGCCGCGAGGACTCGCTTGTTGGCGATATTCTCCGCCCGCGCCTCGATCGCCAGCTTTCGCCCGAGCGGGACCAGGCCGCCCGCGTCGAGGGTCAACGCTCCGCGCAAAAGCTGGCGGTTGAGGTCATCCTCATATTGCGGTCCGCTGTAACGGGCGGTCAGCGAGGCTCGGGCGCCGCCGCCCGCCCAGCTCAGGGTCGACGACAGGCTGTGCCGCGGAGTCTGCGCCGGTCTGAGCCCGTTCAGCGCCAGCGCAGGCCCGCTCGCCTCGACCCGCGAGTCGACCCACGACCAGCCTGCCGAGACGCGCCAGGCGCCCAGCGCATAGCGTCCTTCGAGCTCCACCCCCTTCGCCCCGATCGAGTCGAGATTGCCGCGCTGCCGGTAATCGCCGCCGGGCGCGACGAAGCCGACCCCGGGGAAAGTCCCGGGCCCCCGGCCAAGGGTCACGTTGGCGATCGCGCCTTCGAGCCGGTTGGCGAAGGCGGTGATGCCGATCCGCGCACGCGGCCCCGGCCGCCAGTCCAATCCCGCCTCGACCCCCTGAAGCCGCTCCGGGGCGAGCTCGGCATTGGCGGCGGTCGCGTCGACCCCGACCCGGAACGGCCGGTAGAGCTCGTTCAGGGTCGGCAGCCGCCAGCCCAGATAGGCGGCGGCGCGAAGAGTCAGATCGCCCGTAGCGCGCCAGGCGATCCCCGCCCGCCCGGTGGGCTCCCAGCCCGAGCGGTCGCGAAAGGCGATGTCGGTCAGCACGGCTCCGGTCGCGAGCACCCGCTCGTTCAGCCGGCCGTTGGAGATGGTCCAGCGGTCGATCCGTCCGCCGGCGGTGAGGGTGAGGGCCTCCGACGTCCACGCCGCCTCGGCGAAACCGCCGAGCGTCCCGGTCCGTCCTCCCGCGACCCGGCCCCGAGTTCCGGCGCCGGCGGCGAAAGCGAAAAGCTCGCGTGTCTCGCCCTGGGTGATTCGCCAGTCGCCGCCCAGCCGGAGCTCGACCGCCGAACCCAGCTTCGGCCGCGCCTCGACCCGAGCGCCCAGGCCGGTGGCGGGAACGCTGAACTGCTCCGAGGTCCGGCTCGCGACGGTCCGCGCGGAATTGACGCTGGCGAAGCTGTTGTAGAAATCCCGGGTCTGGACGTAGCCCAGCGCGCTCCACCGTCGCCCGACAAGCCGAAGCGAAGCGTCGGCGCCCTGGGTGCGGATCCGCGAAAAGGCCGTCCCCCGTTCGCGCGCGTCGGCAAAGACGAGGCCGCCCGCCTGCAGCTCGGTGCCGCCGGGAAGCGGCGCGACTGCGCGCACGGCGACGCTCATCTGCTCGTAGGGCGAGGGCCGGTCGGCGGGGCCGCGCTGCCCGCGGACGATCGGGGTGAACCCGTCGCCGCTCTGCCAGGCTCCCGAGACCGCGACGAAGCCGCCGCCGAGCGGCAGGCCGAGACCGGCGAAGGCGTCGAGCCCGTCCCGGCTGCCGTAAGCGAGGCGGCCGCGCGGTCCGCGAAGCTCGGCGGGAGTCGCGCTGGCAAGCTCGATCGTCCCGGCCAGAGCCCCCGGCCCATGAACGCCGCTGCCGCCGCCGCGGGTCACCCTTGCCTCGCCGAGCCGTTCGGGCTGGTAGGCCGGCCAGCTCACCCAGCCGCCGAACGGATCGGTCTGCGGCACCCCGTCGAGCAGCAGCAGGACCCGGCTCGACGCATTGCCGCCGAGAGCCCGAAGGGTCGCGCCCTGGCTGGTCGGATTGGCCGAACGGGAGTCGGAGCGGCGGAAGAGCTGGAAGCCGGGCACGTCGTGAAGCACGTCCTCGAGCCGGCCGGACGCGGAGCCGGTGAGTCGGTCGCGGTCGATGACGAGGGTATCGAACACCTCTTCGCCGGCGGCCGGGGCGAGGCCTCGGCCGGTGACGACGATGTCGGGCGTCGCCGCCGGAGCGGCGACCAGCAGCAAGGGAAGCAGGAAAGGCACGAAGGCGGCTTTACTCCGGCCCACGCAAAATTCCTCCCCCGGATTTCCGGGGGAGGAGGACCGCGCGAAGCGCGGCTGAGGGGCTATTCAGCGATGGAAGGCCCCTCCACCACCCTTCGGGTGGTCCCCCTCCCCTGCAAAATGCAGGGGAGGATTTCGGACTACCTCGAAGCGTACCTTCTGCGTCCGCCGCCGCGGTTTTCGCCCTGAGGCCTCGCCGGCCTTGCGCTGAAGCGCTTGGCCGGACGGCCGCGCGAATGGCGCTCCTCGCGCTCGGGGCGCTCGACGATCTGGATCGGCGAGCTGGCGCGGGCCGACTTGATCCGCGCCGCCTCGGCGTTGAAGCCCTCGGGCAGCGGCACCGGGGTCAGCACCTGCTTGGTCAGACGCTCGATGCCCTTGAGATAGGGCCGCTCGTCCTCGGCGCAGTAGGCGACCGCGACTCCCGCCGCTCCGGCGCGCGCGGTGCGGCCGATGCGGTGGACATATTGCTCCGAAACGTTGGGCAGGTCGAAGTTGATGACGTGGCTGACGCCCGAGACGTCGATTCCGCGCGCCGCGATGTCGGTCGCGATCAGGATCTTGACCTTGCCGTCCTTGAACTCGGCCAGCGCCCGCTCGCGCTGCGGCTGGCTCTTGTTGCCGTGGATGGCGTTGGCCGGGATTCCGGTCTGCGCAAGCTGCTTCACGATTCGGTCGGCGCCGTGCTTGGTCCGACTGAAGATCAGCACCCGGTCCATCGAGCCCTTCGCGCCGAAGCCGACCCGAAGCATCATCGTCAGAAGCGCAGGCTTCTCGGCCTGGTTGACGAAGGTGACATATTGCTCGACCCGCTCGACCGTCGAGGCGACCGGAGTCACCGCGACCTGCTCCGGGCTGGTCAGGAACTTGTCCGCGAGATCGCGGATCGCCTTCGGCATGGTCGCGGAGAAGAACAGGCTCTGCCTCTTCTCCGGAAGGAAGCGGACGATCTTCTTGAGATCGTGGATGAAGCCCAGGTCGAGCATCTGGTCGGCCTCGTCGAGGACGAGGATCTCCACCTGCCTGAGGTCCAGCCAGCGCTGCTCGATCAAGTCGAGCAACCGCCCCGGCGTCGCCACCAGAACGTCAACGCCGCGCGAGACGTCCTGCTTGTTCTTGTTGATCGACGTTCCGCCGAACACGGTCGCGACCGAGATGTGGGCGAAGCGGCCGTAGGCACGCGCGCTTTCGGCGATCTGCGAGGCGAGCTCGCGGGTCGGCGCGAGGACGAGCATGCGGCAGGTCCGCGGCTGCGGGCGCTTGTCGGCCTTCACCAGACGGTCGATCGACGGCAGCATGAAGGCGGCGGTCTTGCCGGTGCCCGTCTGCGCGATTCCGAGAAGGTCGCGGCCCTGGAGAAGGATGGGGATGGCCTGCTCCTGGATCGGGGTCGAGACCGTATATTCCTTCAGCGCAAGCGCCTGCAGGACGGGCTGCGAAAGCCCAAGATTTTCGAATGACATGTTATTGTAGCTCACAAATGTGCGGCGGGCCGCGCTGCCCAAATGGCGCACGGAAACGCGGCGGTGATGGGACCCCGCAAAAGTAGTACTTTTGCGGGAACCCGGAGGTGCCAGCCCGCGTGAAAAGGGAAAGCTTTGGAAATTACGAAGCAGAGCC
>DASVQS010000052.1:0-16987 GCA_036389015.1 Allosphingosinicella sp.
ACAACCGCTGCTCGAGCGCGAGCTCGGCTTCGGTCTGCCGAATCCGCTCGTCGATCGCCGCCGCCGCCCGGCCCGCCGCAACGAACGCCACTCGCTCCGCCCTGAGATCGTTCAGCTCCTTCAGGGCTTCGGAGCGTTCCCTGGCGAATTCGAGGCGGGCTTCGGCCCGCTCCTCTGCGGGAGTCTGCTCCTTCTTGACCGACGACCCGTTGCCGATCGGCCCTCCTATCGTCGAGAAGACGGCGAACATCAGGAAGACCGAGAAGAGGAACAGCGCCATGGGCGAGACGAAGCTCGCCCGCTGGCCGGCGACGTAGCGCCGGGTCAGCTCGCCGGGCCGCCAGGCGAGCAAAGGCAGGGTCCGCCACAATTTGCCGTCGAAGTGAAGCACGCTGTGGGCGAGGTCGTGCCAGAAGGCGGTGAGCGTCCGGTGGACGTGCCCGGCCTGACCGCAGCGATGGCAATGGGGCCCGATCAGCTCCGTGCCGCAATTGAGACAGGCGCCGTGCGGCCCCCCGTCCCCCTCACCTGCGGCGGGTTCGACCGCGCGAGCCGCAAGCCCACCCGTCACCGCTTCGCCGACGCTCTCAAAGCCCCCGCTGATCATCCCTCTTTCATGGCCGACGCGGCGCGGCGCGTCGAGACGCTTTGCGCAACCCGTCCCTCGGGCTGACGGGCAGCGGCGACTGCTCTACGATGCCGGAATGACAGGACCCGATCCAAAGCTCCATCACCGCTCGATCGCCGTCGCGGCGCTGTCGACGGTGGTCGAATGGTACGACTTCACCTTGTACCTCTATTTCTCGACGGTCCTGTCGCGGGTCTTCTTCGGTCCCGGCGAGGCGTCGCTGGTCGCCGCCCTTGGCGGGTTCGCCGTCGCCTATCTGATGAGGCCGGTGGGAGCCCTCGTCTTCGGCCATATCGGCGACCGCCGCGGGCGGCGGCCGATGCTGCTCATCTCGATGGCGATCATGTCCGTCGCCATGCTCGTCACTGGGCTGCTCCCGACCCAGGCCCAGATCGGGCCGCTCGCCGCCTGGCTTCTGGTGCTGCTGCGCTGCGTGATGGGCTTCTCGGTCGGCGGCGAATATACCGGGGTCGTCGCCTATCTTCTGGAAAGCGCGCCCCCCGGCCGACGCGGGCTCATCGCCTCGCTCGCCGCCGCCTCGAGCGAAGTCGGCGCCTTGCTCGCCGTCGGAGTATCGGCGCTCACCGTCAGCGCCATGTCCAGCGCCGACCTCGAGAGCTGGGGGTGGCGAATCCCCTTCCTGATCGGCGCCGCCCTGGCCGGCGCCGTCTGGCTCGCCCGTTCGACGATGAACGAATCCCCGGATTTCGAGCGCCAGCGGGCGCAAGGGACAATTCCCCGCAACCCGCTCGGCCAGGCGCTCGTCCGGCAGCGCCTCGGAGTCCTTCGAGCCTTCGCGATCTCGGCCCTGGGATCGATCACTTATTATGTCGGGATCACCTACGTTCCCGCGTTCCTCACCTCGGTCGGCTCCGCGACCGAAGCGGAATCGCTTTGGCTTTCCACCGCCGCGGCCGTCGCCGTAATCCTCGTCACTCCCGCCGTCGGCCTGCTCTCCGACCGGGCCGGGCGAAAGCCGGTCCTGCTTGCGCTCGCCGCACTGAGCGCGCTGTTGCCGATCCTGATGTTCTCGATGATGGCGAGCGGATCGACGGGACAGGCGCTGCTCGGCGCCGTCGTCCTGGCCCTGGTCGCCGGAGGGGTGAGCGCGGTCGGCGCCGTCGCGACGGCCGAGCAGTTCACCGGCGAGGCTCGGGTCAGCGGCCTCGCCTTGGGAGCGACGATCGCGACGGCGATCTTCGGAGGCCTGACGCCCTATCTTGCGCAAGTGCTGATCGGAACGACCGGCCGGGCGGAGACACCCGGCTTCATGATCGCGCTGGTCGCCCTTTGCGTCGTCCCCGTCTTCCTGACGATGCGCGAGACACGTCCGGGATAATTCGCGCGCGGTCATGCGAACCGGTCGCGGCCCGCTCACTCCGCGAACGGGTCGGTAGCCTGCATGACGCCCAGGACGGAGACGCGGTCCCACCATTTCCGCAAGGCGGAATATGACGAAAGTTCGGCCGCCCCTTCCGCGGCCCGGACAAAATAATCGATCATCGGCGCAAGATGACAGTCGGCCAAGGTCAGGTCGCGCCCGCTCAGCAGTTCGCCCTCCCCGGCGACCCGGTCCAGGAAGGACAGGACCTTCCTCGATGCCTCGAGGCCCCGGTCGACCTCATCGCGGCTCGACGGCTCGCCCATCAGCGGCCGGAAAAAGCCGTGCGACGATACCTGCCTCACCATCGGCCAGTAAGCGTAGGCGTCGACGGCGGCGATGACCTGGTCCATCCTCGCCAAAGCGGCGGCTCGATCCGGCTGCAGCGGCGGGCCGTCGAAGGCGCGGTCGACATAGCGCGTGATCGCGCTCGTCTCGAAAAGCTCGAACGACCCATGGACCAGTGCCGGCACCCGGCCGAAGGGATGAAGCCTCAGATAGGCCGGCGAGAGCTCGGCGAACGGGTCGACCTCGATCGTCTCATGATCGACGCCCTTCGACAGCAGAGCCACCCGGGCGATCCGGTTGTAGACGCTGTATCGGTAGCCATGAAGATGAACCGGGTCCGCCATCCACCACCTCCGCCGGCCTTTCTGGGCCAGGGCAGTGGGGATGGCAAACCGGGCCAGGAGGCATCGGCTTCATTTCGGCGGGAAACCGGCGCAAGCCTTTCCCGCGAACCTGGAGGTGAAGAGTGAGCATCAGCCGTCGAGCTTTGACAGCGCTGGCCTGTGGGCTGGGCTTGACAGGGGTCGCGACCGGCGCGGCCTGGCTCGCGAGGAGCCAGGCCGTTCCGGTCCGGGCGACCCCGACCCTCTCGCCCGGCGCCGCCCAGGCACGCGGAAAGACAATTGGCATATGGCAGCCGCCGGCCGGCCTGAAGCAGCTTGCCATCTGGCCGGGTGCCGCGCCGGACATGGCGGACGTGAAGCTTCCTCCCGAGCATTCGGAAACCGGCATCAACCCTCGCCGGTTCGCCGGACTGCCGGTGACGGGCATTTACGACGTCTCCACGCCGACAATGACGGTCTTTCCGGCCAGGAGCCCGGCCAATGGCGCGGCGATGCTGGTGTTCCCCGGCGGCGGATTCCAGCAGCTCGCCATCGACCTCGAGGGCAGCGAGGCCTGCGACTGGCTGACCGCAAGGGGCATCGTCTGCGTGCTCGTCAAGTACCGGGTCCCCAACAGCAACCATCATTACGACCCGGAATGCGATTGCGGCGTCACCCCCGAGCACCTTCTGGCGCTCCAGGACGCGCAGCGCGCGATCCGGCTGGTGCGAAGCCGCGCCCGGTCGCTTCGAGTCGATGCCGGCAAGATCGGCGTCATCGGATTCTCGGCGGGCGGATATCTGGTCGCCCAGACCAGCAACATATTCGAACCGGCCTACAGGCCCGTCGACGCGATCGACCAGGTGAGCAGCCGGCCCGATTTCGCCGTGGCGCTCTACCCCGGCCATCTGTGCCGCCAGGGCGGCGCGCTCGATCCCGGGATCCACGTCACCGGACGGACTCCGCCCACCTTCCTCCTCCAGGCCTGGGACGATCCCACCGACCCGATCTGCAACAGCCTGGTCTATGCCCGCGCCCTGGATGAGGCGGACGTGCCAACCGAAGTTCATCTCTTCGCGAAGGGAGGGCACGCGTTCGGGCTTAGGCCGACCGGGCACCCGGTGGACGGCTGGCCGACGCTGCTGGAGAACTGGCTGAAAGAGATCGCGATCCTCCACCACCCTTGAGCAAGCGCATGAGGAAGTGGCGCACCCGACAGGATTCGAACCTGTGGCCTCTGCCTTCGGAGGGCAGCGCTCTATCCAGCTGAGCTACGGGTGCGTGGAAGGGCGGCGCTTAGCAAAGGGGGACGGCCGCCGCCAGTGGCTTTTCCCCGGATCGCGGCTTGTCCGGGTGGCCGGGCATGATATCCGGGCTCAGGGGAGGCATGGCTTTGCACAATATTTTCTCGGGACTGGCGGTCGGAGGGCCCGGCCTTGCCGCTTTGGGGCTGGGCGGCGCGGCCTTCTTCGCGATGCTGCTGAGGACCCGGCTCGGCGCCGGGCCGCGCGAGTCGGGCGGGAAACGCTCGCAGCGCTCGGCTTTGGGCATTTTCCTCCAGATGCTGGCTTTCGCCGGCACCGGCTTCGGCCGGGTCGACGTCGCGCTCGAGCCCGCGAGCCCGGCGGCGATCGCCGGCGCCGCCGCCGTCGCCGGCCTGATGGCGGCTGCGGTGCTGCTCTTTTCAAGCGCGGCCCGGGCGATGGGGGCGAACTGGAGCCTCATCGCCCGAACCCGGGCCGACCACGAGCTGGTCACGGGCGGAGTCTTCGCCCATGTCCGCCACCCCATCTATCTCGCCATGGGCCTGTTCCTGCTCGCGCTCGCGGTCGGCCTCGGCCACGAAGCCAGTCTGCTCTTCGCCGCGCCGCTCTTCGCGCTCGGCACCTGGATCCGGGTGCGCGAGGAGGAGAGGTTGCTGCGCGCCCGGTTCGGCGACGCCTACGAGCGCTATGCGGCGAGCGTGAAAAGGTTCGTTCCAGGCCTTCTGTGAGCCGGCTCAGCGGATTTCGGCCTCGATCCGCTGCAACCGGCGGCTAGACCGAGCAGCCCGATCTTCATGCCCTTCGCCTCGCCGGCTTCAACGCACCGCCGACCGCTTCGCTTTCCGGCGGCGGCGTCTTCGGCTGGTAGCGGCACAGATCGGCGATCGTGCAGCGCCAGCATTCCGGCTTCCTCGCCTTGCAGACGTAGCGGCCGTGGAGGATGAGCAGATGGTGGGCATCGCGGCGATAGGGCGGCGGAGTCACCCGGTCCAGATTCCGCTCGACCTCGAGCACGTCCTTGCCGGGCGCCAGCCCGGTGCGGTTGGAGACCCGGAAGACATGGGTGTCGACCGCGAACGTCTCCGCTCCGAACGCGCAGTTCATGACCACGTTGGCGGTCTTTCGCCCGACTCCCGGAAGCGCCTGGAGCGCCTCGAAATCCTCCGGAACCTCGCCGCCGTGCCGCTCGATCAGCGCCTGCGACAGGGCGATGACGTTCTTCGCCTTGGTGTTGAACAGGCCGATCGTCCGGATGTGCCGCTTCAGGCCCTCCTCGCCGAGCGCCACCATCGCCTCCGGCGTATTCACGGTTACGAAGAGGTCGCGGGTGGCGAGGTTGACGCTCGCGTCGGTCGCCTGCGCCGACAGCACCACCGCGACCAGCAACGTATAATTATTCACGAACTCGAGTTCGGTCTCGGGGCTCGGCGTACGATCGTGCAGCCGCCTGTATAATTCTGCGATTTCGGCGGGTCTCACGTCAGCCCCAGCACGTCCGCCATCGAATAGCGGCCTGCCGGCCTGCCGACGAGCCACAGCGCCGCCTCGATCGCGCCCCGGGCGAAGATCGTCCGGCTCTCGGCGCGGTGGCCGAGCTCGAGCCGCTCGCCTTCCGCGGCGAAGATGGCGAGATGCTCGCCCGCGACCGAGCCGCCGCGAAGCGACGCGAAGCCGATCCGCCCGGGCTCGCGCGGGCCGGTGATTCCGTCGCGTCCGCGGGACGCGACGTCGTCCAGCTCGGCCCCCCGCGCTTCCGCGGCGGCGCGGCCAAGCATCAAGGCCGTGCCCGACGGCGAGTCGGCCTTCATCCGATGGTGCATCTCGACGATCTCGAGGTCCCAATCCTCGCCCAGCCGGGCCGCCGTCTCGCGAACCAGATGGGCGAGGAGGTTGACTCCGAGCGAGGTGTTGGCGGCGTGGATCAGCGGGATCTCGGCCGCCGCCTCGTCGATCAGCCGGTGATGGCCGGAGTCGAGCCCGGTCGTCCCGATCAGGATCGGCCTGCCCGCCCGCCGAGCCTCGGCGAGGTGCCCGGCGACGGCCTCGGGCGCCGAGAAATCGACGAAGACGTCGGGATCATGGCCGGAAATCCGGATGTCGCCGCGGAGCGCCGCCGCGTCGGCGATCGCCTGCCCCATCCGCCCGCCGGCGCCGAAGATCGAAATGCTGGTCATCCATGCCTCAATGCGGCAGTCGCGGCGGCGCCGCAATGGCCGGATCAGCCTCGAGCAAAAGCGGACGCGGCCGCGAGGTCGCTGCGCGGGACGATCACGCCTCGGACGTGGATCGTGTCGCCCAGCGGGCGGATTCCGATGCGGCGGAAGAAGCGCTTCGCCGCGGCGCTTACGGTGAGTCCGACGAGCGCGGCCGGGCGATCGCTCTCCGGAACGTCCCAGGCCTCGCGGAGCATCTTCAGGAACATGTCGTCCGCCACCCCGGGGCGCCGCCAGCGCCGGTCGACGGCGCAGCGGGCGACGAAGAGGAGCGGGATCCGTGCCCCGGGCTCGCCTTCGCGGAAGGCGAAGATCGGACGGGTCGAATAATAGCCCGCGACGACGTCGCCGGCGGTTATCACGCGCGTTCTCAGCCGGGTTTCGCCGCCGTCCGCGACTTCGCCTGCGCTCTTGCGCAGCAGGCGGTCGAGAAGCTCGTTGCCGCAGTCGAAGCGGTCGGTGACGTGGTGCCGGGCTAGGGGAACCGGTCCGCCGAGACCCGCCGCCGCGACGGCGCCGGCGATTCGGGGAAAATGCGCGGACAGGCGCGAGCTCCCGGGCGCCCTCAGGGCCGCACCCAGCAATATCCAGCGCAGGGGGTTCAGCACCCACTCGCCGGATCGGTCGGGCATCGTCGCGGGCGCCGAGGCGTCCTCGTTCCAGTCGTCAGCGAGCAAGACTCCTCCCGAATCGTATTTGCAACCGCCGCCGCATCTCTTATGCATGGCTTCGCGCCGATCTGGGGAGAGTGAAAAATGGCTGCCGACCTTAGCCCGCAGGACCAGTCCTTTTCCGGGATGGAACGCGAGCCGTGGGAGGCGCCGCGAGTCACTCGTTTCAGCGCCGCGGGCGCCCGCGCCGGCAATACCACCAGCAGCGCGGACGGCTCTACCGACAAATCCTGACAGCTCGCAGCGCTCAAGCCCTCTCGAGCCTGGCCGGCATGCTGGCGTAGCCCTGTGAGAAGCAATTGGCGTTCCTCCGCGCTTCCCCGGCCTGCGCTGGCCGCAATTTCCGCTCCAGAAGCGCTTCGATGAGACTGCCCACCTGAAGCTCGGCCAGCCGGGCGCCAACGCAGCGATGGACTCCGAAGCCGAAGCCGAGGTGGCGCCGGACGTTCGCCCGGTCGCAGAGGAACCGGTCGGGCTCGTCGAACACGGTCTCGTCGCGGTTGGCGGAGGCGTACCACAGCGCCACCTTGTCGCCGGCGGCGATCCGGCGCCCGGCCAGCTCGCAGTCCCGGGTTGCGGTCCGGCGCATATGGGCGAGCGGGGTCTGCCAGCGGATCAGCTCCTGGACCGTCGAGGGGACCAGCGCGGGATCGGCGGCGAGCCTGGCCCATTCCTCCGGCCACAGCCGGTTGACCGCGGGAAGAGCGCTCATCGTGCTTCGGACGGTATCGCTGCCGCCAACGATCAGCAGGATCATGTTGCCTGCAAATTCCTGCGGCGGCATCGCCCGGACCCCCTCGGACCGGCTCATCATCGAGATGACGTCGCCGCCGTCTCCGGTCTCCCGGTCGCGCCTGAGGCGGAGGAAATAGCCTGCGCACTCCCACAGTATCTCAAGCCGCTTGCGGCCGAGCCGGGGATCCATGATGGCCTGCAGATCGCCCGCCCACTCGGCCCAGCGGGTGAGCTTGCGCCGCTCCTCCCAGGGAATGTCGAGCAGAAGGGCGAGCATCCCGGCGGCCAGCTCGACGGAAAGCAAGTCCGCCCAGTCGAATGCTTCGCCGAGCGGGAGCGAGTCGATCGCCTGTTCCGCCTGCTTTTTCAGAAGCGGCGCCAGGCGGGCCGTCGCCGACGGCGCGAAGGCTGGCGCCGCCGCGCCGCGCTGGGCCTGATGCTCGCCGCCGTCCGTGGCGATGAACATTGGGAACCAGCTCGATCTGTCTCCGAACAGGGTGATTCCGCCATGACGGAAGCTGGACGAAAACACCTCTGGCCGGCCCTCCACCTCGACGATGTCGCGGTGGCGGGTGATCGACCAATAGGCGCCGAACGCGCTCTCGGCGCAGAAATGAACCGGGTCCTCGCGCCGCAAGCGTTCGAACAGAGCGCCGACGGAGCCGTCGCGCCAAAGCTCGGGCCGGCTGACGTCGAGGCCCTGTGCGGGGAGTGAGGGCGCGGAGCGAGGCGGCATCGACCCCCTTCTAGCTCTGAGCTAGAGCGACTCCATGCGAGAAATTCGAAACATCGTCATCCTCACCGGGGCCGGTATCTCCGCCGAGAGCGGTCTCGCCACTTTCCGCGGCCCGGATGGCTTGTGGGAGGGCCACCGGGTGGAGGACGTGGCCACTCCGCAGGCGTTCGGCCGCGATCCGGCGCTCGTCCAGCGTTTCTACGATGCGCGCAGGACGCAGCTGGCGGAGGTGGCGCCGAACCGCGCCCATGAGGCGCTGGCTCGGCTCGACCGGTCATGGCGGGGCGAGCTGCTCATCGTCACCCAGAATGTCGACGACCTGCACGAGCGCGCCGGGGCGCGGCGGCTGCTCCACATGCACGGCGAGCTCAGGTCGGCCTGGTGCCTCGCCTGCGACGCGCGCACGCCCTGGGAAGCCGAGCTGTCGGGCGGCCCGGCTTGTCCTTCCTGCGGGGAGGCGGGCCGCCTGAGGCCGGACATCGTCTGGTTCGGGGAGATGCCCTACGAGATGGAGCGGATCGACCGCGCGCTCCTCGACGCCGACCTGTTCGTCTCGATCGGTACGTCGGGCGCCGTCTATCCCGCCGCCGGCTTCGTCCAGACCGCCCGCTATGCCGGCGCCCGGACCCTGGAGCTAAACCTCGAGCCGAGCCTCGGAAGCGTCTATTTCCATGAGAGCCGGACAGGGCCGGCGGGGGTGCTGGTGCCGGATTGGGTGGAGGAGGTGCTGGGCTCATGACGACGAACCGTCATGCTGGACTTGATCCGGCGTCCATGAACAGCGTCGCATCCAATCTGCCGTCCGCGGAGTTCCTGGATTCCGGCTTTCGCCTGAATGACGGTTAGGGCCATGACCAAGTTTTCCATCCATGAAAGCGGCGGAGTCCCGCTCAAGCTTTGGGACAGCCACCAGCCGTTCGAGGCGGGAGCGATGCAGCAGTTGCGCAACGTCGCATCGCTGCCGTTCGTCCACAGCCACATCGCCGGAATGCCCGACGTCCACTGGGGCAAGGGCGCGACGGTGGGATCGGTGATCGCCACCAGGCAGGCGATCGTGCCGGCGGCCGTCGGCGTGGACATCGGCTGCGGAATGATGGCGGTGCGCACGTCGCTGACGGCGAGCCGGCTGCCCGACAGCCTGTCCGAAATCCGCGCGGAGATCGAGCGGGCGGTGCCCAAGGGCTTCGAATCGAGCCAGACCGCCAACCACGCCAAGGGCGGCTGGGCGATCACCCCCAATTCGGTCGCCCGGACGTGGTACGAGCGCTTCGAGGAGCGCTGGCGGGCGATCGTCGCCAAGCATCCCAAGGTGCAGGGCAAGACCAGCGACCAGCTGGGCTCGATGGGCGGCGGCAACCATTTCATCGAGATCTGCATCGATGAGGAGCAGCGGGTGTGGGTGATGCTCCACTCCGGCTCGCGCGGCACCGGCAACCGCATCGGCACCTATTTCATCGAGGCGGCCAAGGAAGCGATCGCGCGACAGCGGCTCGACTTCCATCTGGCCGACCGCGACCTCGCCTTCCTGACCGAGGGCTCGGAGCTGTTCGACGATTATATCGAGGCGATGAGCTTCGCGCAGGATTATGCGATCGCCAACCGGGAGCTGATGATGGGCCGAGTGCTGGAGGCGCTGCGCAAGCACCTGCCGGCGTTCAGGACCGACAAGCAGGCGATCAACTGCCACCACAATTATGCGACCCGGGAGCATCATTTCGGCGAGCAGGTGTGGGTGACCCGCAAGGGGGCAGTGAGCGCCCGCGAGGGCGAGCTCGGGATCATACCCGGCTCGATGGGCACCGGCAGCTTCATCGTCGAGGGGCTCGGCAACGCCGACAGCTTCTGCAGCTGCTCGCATGGCGCCGGCCGGGTGATGTCGCGCGGCCAGGCCAAGAAGCTGATCAGCCTCGACCAGCATCGCGAGGCGATGCAGGGCATCGAATGCCGCGTCGACGAAGGCGTGCTCGACGAGAGCCCGGCCGCCTACAAGGACATCGGCGCGGTGATGGACGCCCAGACCGACCTGGTCGCGATCAGGCACCGGCTTCGGCAGGTCGTGAATGTGAAGGGGTGAGAATCGGGGCACATGTCTTTCAGCGGAAAAGCATGTGCTCCCGTCGAATAGTAGACGGTTTCCGATGAAGACCATTGCCCGTCTTCTGCGGTTGCGCTAATCGGGGACGTGGAGCCTTGATCATGAACGACCAGCCGCCTCGCCGTCTCGCCCGCCATCTCGCATCGAAGTCCGACTCGCTCGCCCGTCTGAAGCGTGCCGTCGCCGAAAGCGAAGCGAGTGGCGAGGCCGTGCCATTCGACATGGACGCTTGGCTGGAAGAACAGGACAGACTCGATAGCGCGGCGTGAAGGAGGTCCGCCTCACGCCTCAGGCAAAGGCTGAGGTTGCTGAGGTCCGACGATATTCGCAACGAGCGTGGGGAGCGACCCAGGCAAAGCGCTATTTGACGGGCCTCGGCCGCCGCTTCCGAGACATTGCTGCCGGTACCGTCTCGAATCGCGATGCCGAGATTGGCGAGGGCTATCGACGCTGCCGTTATAGACGGCACATCATCATCTACCGGGAAGACCCCGACTCGATCCGGATCGTGCACGTGTTTCACGAGCGAATGGATGTCGCAGGCAGAATTGCAGAAGAAAGCTAAACTTACTCACTCCACCCAATCCAGCCCGATCTCCCGGTACAGTACCCGGTCCTCCTCCCAGTCCGGCTTGACCTTGACATGGAGGAAGAGGTGGACCTTGCGGCCCATCAGCGCCTCCAGCTCCTTCCTCGCCGCTTCGCCGATCGCCTTGATCCGCGTTCCGCCCTTGCCGAGGACGATGGCGCGCTGGGTCGGGCGACCCACGAGTATCTGCTGATGGATGGCGACGGAGCCGTCGCGGCGCTCCTCATATTTCTCGGTCTCGACGGCGCTGGCGTAGGGGAGCTCGGCGTGGAGCTGGAGGTAGAGCTGCTCGCGGGTGACCTCTGAGGCAGCGAGCCGCTCGCTGGCGTCGGAGACCTGCTCTTCCGGGAAATGCCACGGCCCCTCCGGCACGCGCGCCGCAAGCGCCGCCTTCAGATCGGCGACTCCGTCACCGCTGGTCGCCGAGACCATGTAGATGTCCTCGAAGCCGAGCCGCTCGCCGAGCTGCGCGGCGAGCGCGAGCAGGACTTCCTTCTTCACCAGGTCGACCTTGTTGAGCACGAGGATCTTGGGCTCGCGCCGCGCCTTGAGTGTGTCGAGCATCTCCTCGAGCCGCCGGAAGAAGCCGGTCTTGGCGTCGACGACCAAAGCGATGAGATCGGCGTCCGCGGCCCCCGCCCAGGCCGCCGCCACCATCGCGCGGTCGAGCCGCCGCTT
Source organism: Allosphingosinicella sp. (assembly GCA_036389015.1). Classification (GTDB taxonomy): domain Bacteria; phylum Pseudomonadota; class Alphaproteobacteria; order Sphingomonadales; family Sphingomonadaceae; genus Allosphingosinicella. The sequence goes on from DASVQS010000052.1 coordinate 11,603, forward strand.
GGGCTCGAAGATCCCGGGCGTGTCGAGCAGCAATATCTGGGCCTCGCCGGCGATCGCGATCCCCATCAGCCGGGTGCGCGTCGTCTGCGCCTTGGGGCTGACGATCGCGACCTTCTGCCCGACCAGCGCGTTGACCAGGGTCGATTTGCCCGCGTTGGGCGCGCCGACGACGGCGACGAGGCCGCATTTCTGGATCATTTCAGCTGCTCCAGAAGCTTCTGGGCGGCCGCCGTCTCGGCTTCCTGCTTGGACGCGCCCTCGGCGCTGGCCGAGCCGACGCCCTTGATCTCGACCTCGACGAGGAAGGTCGGGGCGTGCTGGGGGCCGCTGCGCTCGGCGAGGCGGTAGGCGGGCGGCTTGCGCTCCTGCGCCGCCGCCCATTCCTGGAGCGCCGACTTGGGATGCTGCGGCGCCTTGTCGCGGGTGCTGACCCGGTCGCCCCAGGCCCGGCGGACGAAAGCCTCGGCGGCCTCGATCCCGGAGTCGAGATAGACGGCGCCGATCAGCGCCTCGACGACGTCGCCGATGACGTTGTCGCTGTCCGAGGCGCCGTCCTCGCGGGCCTGCTTGCCGAGCCGCACCCGCGGGCCGACTCCGAGCTCCCGGGCGACCTCGGCGCAGACCTCGCGGGCGACCAGCGCATTGAGCCGCTTGGACAGCTGGCCCTCCGGCTCGTCCGGGAACAGCTCGTAAAGCCATGTCGCGACGGCGAGGCCAAGCACCCGGTCACCGAGGAATTCGAGCCGTTCATATTGCGCCTCGCCGAAGCTTGCATGGGTGAGGGCACGCTCGAACAAAGCGGAATCGCCCGGCGCCCGGCCGAGCGCCCCCTCGAGCCAGGCCGAAGTCGCCTTATCCATCGCAAGCATCCATCAGAAGGTCCGCCCCACGCGGTCCCAGCGGGCCGCGGAGAACCAGGTCCAGGGCTTCAGCCACTCGGCCGAGCCGTCGGTCGACCAGAAGGCGATCAGGGCCCGGCCGATCACATAGTCGCCGGGAAGGAGCCCGACCCCCTTCTGCTCGAGGCTGAAGCGGCTGTCGGCGCTGTCGTCGCGATTGTCCCCCATCATGAAATAATGGCCCGCGGGGACGGTGTAGACCCCGGTATCGTCGGCGGGGCCGTCCACCTGGTCGAGCACATCGTAGGAACGGCCGCCGGGCAGGGTCTCGCGAAAGCGCGGGTAGCGGCACACGGCCTCGCCCGATTCCACCGACGGCGGCCGGATCCTGCCCGCATAGCGGCAGGGGCTGTTCGGAGTGACCGGCATCAGCCAGTCGGCGACCCTTGTCTTCGGCACCGGCTTGCCGTTGAGGAAGAGCTGGCCGCCGCGCATCTGCACCGTATCGCCGGGCAGGCCGATCAGCCTCTTCACATAATCCTCGTCCTCGCCCGGGTAGCGGAAGACGACGACGTCGCCGCGCCTGGGTTCGCCGGACCAGATCCGGCCGCCGAAAGAGGCGAGGCCGAAGGGGATTGAGTAGCGCGAATAGCCGTAGGGCCATTTGGCGACGAACAGATAATCGCCGATCCTGAGCTCCGGCATCATCGACCCGGACGGAATCACGAACGGCGCGACCACGAAGGTGCGAAGCAGAATCGCCAACAGGAAGAACAGCAGCAGGAAGCGCGTCGTCTCGGCGAGCCCCCCCTTCTTCTTCGCCGCCCTGGCCTTCGCCTCGCCTCTCGCCATGCCGCCGCTTTCGCTTGGGCCGCGAGTGCGGTCAAGCGCCTTGCCCCTCCTCCTCCCCTTCCCCTTTCAGGGGGGGAAGGCTAGGCATCCCCTCCCCGCCCCACTAAGAGCCCCGCATGGACGAAAACCAAGCCTGGGCCGCGATCGAGGCCGCCGAGCCGCGCACCCTGGCGGAGCTCTTCGCCGCCGCGCCCGACCGCCTCTCCCGCCTTACGATCGACCTGCCAGGCCTCCATTTCGACTTTTCCAAGACCCACCTCGATCCGGCGCTCGTCGCCGCCTTCGAGGCCCTGGCCGATGCTCGCGACCTCGCCGGAGCGCGCGACTCCCTGTTCGCCGGCGGAACCGTCAACCCGACCGAAGGCCGTGCCGCCGAGCACAGCGCCGAGCGCGGCCAGGGCGCACCCGACAGCGTTGCCCGGGCCGCCGGCCTGCGCGCCCGGATGCGCGCCCTCATCGACGCGATCGAAGCCGAGGCTTTCGGCCCGATCCGTCACGTCCTCCACATCGGCATCGGCGGCTCGGCGCTCGGCCCCGATTTCGTCATCGACGCCCTCGGCCGGGACAACGGCCGCTACGAAACGGCGGTGGTCTCCAATGTCGACGGCGCCGCCCTCGAGCAGGCGGTCGCGGGCTTCGACCCGCACACGACCCTCCTCGTCCTCGCCTCCAAGACCTTCACGACCCTCGAGACCCTGATCAACGCCCGCTCCGCCCTGGCCTGGATGGAGCAGGGCGGGGTCGCCGATCCCTACGGCCGGATCGTCGCCTTGACCGCCGCTCCGGAACGGGCGCTCGAATTCGGAGTCGACGAAACCCGGATCCTGCCGTTCGCCGAGAGCGTCGGCGGCCGCTATTCGCTGTGGTCCTCGATCGGCTTCCCGATCGCCCTCGCGCTCGGCTGGGAAGCTTTCGAGACCCTGCTCGAGGGCGCGGCGGCGATGGACCGCCATTTCCGGCTGGCGCCGCCCGCCGGGAACGCGCCGGTCCTCGCCGCCTTCGTCGACCGCTATTACGCCAACGTCCGCGGCTGCGAGACCCGCGCCGTCTTCGCCTATGACGAAAGGCTTCGACTGCTTCCCTCCTACCTCCAGCAGCTCGAGATGGAGTCCAACGGCAAGTCGGTCAGGCTCGACGGCTCGGCCGTGGAGCGCGCCACGGCGCCCGTCACCTGGGGCGGAGTCGGAACCGACGCCCAGCATGCCGTCTTCCAGCTCCTCCACCAGGGCACCCGCCTGGTCCCCGCCGAATTCGTCGCCTGCGTCGAGCCGGGCCACCCGCTCGACGACGCGCACCATCGCCAGCTCCTCATCAACTGCTTCGCCCAGGGGGCGGCCCTGATGTCCGGCAAGCCGAGCGACGATCCGCACCGCAACTATCCCGGCGACCGCCCCTCCACCGCCATCCTGCTCGACCGGCTCGATCCCGAGACCCTCGGCGCCCTCATCGCCTTCTACGAGCATCGCACCTTCGTGAACGCGGTCCTGCTCGGAATCAATCCGTTCGACCAGTTCGGGGTCGAGCTCGGCAAGGCGATGGCCAAGGCGATCGACAATGGCGAGGAGGTGGATTTCGACCCTTCGACCAAGGCGCTGATCGAGCGGGCCTTGGGGGACGCGTAGACAGAGAGCAAATCCTCCCCTGCATTTGCAGGGGAGGGGGACCACCCGAAGGGTGGTGGAGGGGCCTTGCGGACTCCGAAGAACCCCTCCACCGCGCTTCGCGCGGTCCCCCTCCCCCCGAAATCGCGGGGAGGAATCCAGGAGAACCACCATGCTGATCCTCATCTACCTTTATGACGGGGTTACCGCCCTCGACGCCATCGGCCCGTACGAATCGCTGAGCCGTCTCCCGGGCGTTCAAATCCGCTTCGTCGGCGAGCGTCCCGGGCCCGTGCGCACCGGCGACGGCTTCCTCGGGCTCAATGCCGACACCGGCATAAACGACGAGATCAAGGCCGATATGCTGATCGTCCCAGGGGGCAAGCGCGCCGGCGTCCAGCGCGAGCTGAACGCGGACAGGGTGCTGGGCTGGATGGCCGTGCTCGATCAGGGCACCACGCGGACCTGCTCGGTCTGCACGGGCTCGCTGATCCTCGGCGCGGCCGGCCTGCTGGAGGGCCGCCGCGCCTCGACCCACTGGGGCGCCCGCAACAACCTGCACCTTTTCAACGCAACCTACTCTCCCGAGCGGGTCACCGAGGACGGCAAATATCTGACCAGCGCCGGGGTTTCCGCCGGGATCGACCTCGGCCTCCGCCTCTGCGCGGAGATCGCCGGCCGCGAGATGGCCGAAGCGGTCCAGCTCAGCATGGAATACGACCCGGATCCTCCCTTCGACGCGGGGGATTTCAAGAAGGCCACGCCCGAGCGGCTGGCGATGGTGGCGAAGCTCAACATCTAAATCCTCCCCATCGGAGATGGGGGGGGGACCACAGGAAGTGTGGTGGAGGGGTAGCTGGAGCAGGCCTCGGCAATTACCCCTCCACCATGCTTCGCATGGCCCCCCTCCCCGCCGCTTCGCGGCGGGGAGGATATTTGCACCACCGCCCGCCCCTCGCCATATGCGACCAAGCCAATCTCCAGGAACCCGCCCCATGCCCAAGAGCTACGACTACGACCTCTTCGTCATCGGCGCCGGATCCGGCGGCGTGCGTGCCGCCCGGGTCTCTTCCGCCCACGGCGCCAGGGTGGCGGTCGCCGAGGAGCACAAGGTCGGCGGGACCTGCGTGATCCGCGGCTGCGTGCCGAAGAAGCTGCTCGTCTACGGCGCCCATTTCGCCGAGGATCTCCAGGACGCCCGGCGCTTCGGCTGGGACGTGCCCGCCTGCGCCTTCCACTGGCCGACGCTTCGCGACAACGTCCTGTCCGAAGTCGGGCGGCTGGAAGAAGCCTATACCGAGACCCTCACCAACCATAAGGTCGAGATATTGAAGGAACGGGCCGTCGTCGCCGGCCCCCACGAGATCCGCCTCGCCGGCGGCCGGACGGTCACCGCCAAGGTCATCCTCATCGCCACCGGCGCCCGCCCGGTCGTTCCCGATTTCCCGGGCAGCGAGCTCGGGATCACCTCGAACGAGGCTTTCCATCTGCCCTCCCTGCCAAGGCGGGTGGTGATCGCCGGCGCCGGCTATATCGCCAACGAATTCGCCGGCATCTTCCACAATCTCGGAAGCCACGTCACCCTGGTCAACCGAACCGACGTCATCCTGCGCGGCTATGACGAGACCATCCGCGACCGGCTTCTCACCATCTCGATGATGAAGGGGATCGACTTCAAGTTCCACGTCTCGTTCGAGGGCATCGAGAAGAAGAATGGCGCTCTGACGGTGCACATGACGGGCTGCGACGCCATCGAGGCGGACGCCGTGATGTTCGCGATCGGCCGCCAGCCGAACACCGAGGGTCTCGGCCTCGAGACCGCCGGGGTGGAGATCGACGACAAGGGCGCCGTGGTGGTCGATGCCGACAACAAGTCGACCTGCGACAGCATCTATGCGGTCGGCGACGTAACCAACCGGGTCCAGCTGACGCCCATCGCCATCCGCGAGGGCCAGGCGTTCGCCGACACGATGTACGGCGGCAAGCCGACCCGCGTCGACTATGAGAACATCCCCTCCGCGGTCTTCAGCCACCCGCCGCTGGCCGGAGTCGGCATGACCGAAGGCCAGGCCAAGAACCGGCTCGGCTCGGTC
>DASVQS010000053.1:0-87833 GCA_036389015.1 Allosphingosinicella sp.
ATTCCTTGCGGCATTTGACCCCGACGAAGGAGACGACCCGGGCTCCGCGCGGGATATGGTCGACCGCGGCCAGCTCGCGGTCGTAATCTCGGTCGTACATGCCGAAGCTGATCGTGTTGCCGGCGAGCCGGGCCCCGGCGAAGGTCAGGCCGGCAACGGCGAAGACCGCCCCGGCCTTGCCCGCCCAGGCGGGGCGATAGCGGATCGCGATGACCGCGGCGGCGATGACGAAGGGGGCGAGCCGCATGTCGGCATAATTGGATCCGAAGACGATCCTCGGCAGGCAGATATAGACGATGGCGAGGAAGATGGCCGACGCTGCGAGGTTGCGCGAATATTCGAGCTTCTTCCACCAAAGCAGGCCGACGACGAGGACGAGGCCGATGACCGCCAAAGCCGCATAATCCCAATATTCCCAGCGGTCGCGAAGCGCCATCAGGACCCAGTTCTTCTTGAGCCTCCAGTTGAACCAGACCGAGGTCTCGCCGCCGACGGCGCCGCTCCGCCAGAGCAGCATGAGGAGCATGGGCGGCGCCAGGGCGAGGCAGTGAAGGCCGGTGTTGAGCCCCGCCTTCCAGATCGGCCGCTTCAGATCGACCTGGCGGACCAGCTCGGCGGAGAAGGCCATCACCCCGAGGGTGCCCCAGCCGAAGGCGTGGCAGACCCAGAGCAGGATCGAGATCGGCACGAACAGGCCCGCTCGAAGCCTGAGCCGGCCCAGCCGCGCCAGCCTCAGCCACAAGGCGAAGGCGAGGAAGGCGAGCGCCATCGACAGAGCGAAATTGACGAAGCCGAACATGAAGGGGTAGCTGTAGGTCAGCGGGAGCGCGAAATAGGCGGTCGGCGGAACCCGCCCGTGGACCTCGCGCGCCACCCACAGGAAGCCCGCTCCGGTCATGACCGGGATTGCGACGACGATCAGCTTCACCGCCGGCTCGAGCCCGATCAGGGCGGCGAGCGGGACGACCAGCAGATCGACCCCGAGATTGCCGATCAGCGCCCATTTGAAATCGTAAAAGGCCTGGAGGATTGGCGAGCCGCCGATCGTCATCTGGACGTGGTAGCGGCCCATATGACCGGGGAGGTCGACCAGAGGCGGCACGTCCGGCCACAGCAGGGGAACGCCGCACGCCAGCACGGCCGCAAGCACGACCGCCGGATGCTCCCACCAGGCGCGCGGCCGGCGGGCGCTTGCGGTCTCTCTTTCGGCCGGCGTGGAGGTCATAAGCCCCGGTGCCTCCCCCCTCCGGCGCGGAATTTCAACTTTTATCTTGCCTCCCCGGCGCGAAGCGGTGGGAGGGGTCCTTCGATACGGGCCTTCGCCAGGCTCAGTCCCTACTCAGGATGAGCGGTTGCTTTTATCCTCCCCCGCTCATCCTGAGTAGCCGCTGAGCGAAGTCGAAGCGGCGTATCGAAGGACGCTAACCACTCGTTAACCCTGTTCTCCTAGCCCTGACCGAGAGGAGGCGGGAATGGCTTATCCATGGCGGCAGAGCGACTGGAGCGGGGCGACCCCCGCCGCGACCGCGTCGCCGGAGCGGCTGTGGACTCTCGCCTGGGCGTTCGTCCTGATCCTGGTTTCCCTGCTCTTCGTCCAGGATATCTTCGCCACCCATTTCACGCCCTGGCCGTCGATCCGCGGAACGGCGATCTGGGGCCGCGACTTCGCCAACGTCTATACGTCGGGCAACCTCGCGCTCGAAGGCAGGCTCGACCTGCTCTACGACCTCAAGGGCTACAGCGCCTGGCAGGACGCGCTGTTCGACGGCGCCCTTCGCAACCACAATTATTCCTATCCGCCGCCGACCCTGCTCTACACCTGGGCCTTCGCTTTGCTGCCCTACCCGCTCGCCCTGCTGTCCTGGCTGCTCGTGACCGGCGCCGCCTTCGCCGCGGCGGCGAGGCCCTATCTGCGCGACGCCGGGCTTCCGGCCTGGCTGGCGCTGGTCGCCCCGGCGACCCTGCTCAACGTCTGGGCCGGCCATTACGGCCTCCTCATCGGAGCCCTGTGGCTCGGCGCCTTCCACCTGCTTCCCCGCCGCCCGGTGCTCGCCGGCGTGCTGATCGGACTGATGCTGGTCAAGCCGCACCTCGCCATCCTCGCGCCGCTGATCCTCGCCCGCCGAGGCGAATGGCGGGCCTTCGCCGCCGCCGCCGCGACCGTCGCCGCCCTGGTCGCGGTTTCCGCACTCGCCTTCGGGCCGGAGCTGTGGAGGACCTGGCTCGGAGTCACCGTCGGAGTCCAGACCGCGATGGTCGACGACGTCGGCACCTATTTCCTGACGATGATGCCGACCGTCGTCCCGACCGTCTCCGCCTTCGGCTTCCCGGGGGCCGTCGCCTGGACCTTGCAGATCCTGGCCGCCGGCGGCGCCGTCGCCGCCCTGCTCCTGCACATGCCCCGCGACAGCCGGGCCGCCGGCCTCGCCGGCGGAGTCGCGACCTTCCTCGTCCTGCCCTACGCCTTCAATTACGACATGGCCGTACCGGGGCTGGCGGCCCTGCTGATGCTCGCCCGACTGAGGCGCGAGCCCGCGAGCGGTCCTTCCTTCCTGCTCCTGCTCGCCTTCCTCCTGCCCCTCGTCGTGCAGACCTTCGGCCTCCTCCACCTGCCGGCCCCCGCGCTGATCCTCGCGGCGCTGCTGGCCCTTATGCTTCGCCAGGAGCGCCCGGGACCGGCGTTAAAGCCCGGTACAGCCGCCGCGCTGTAAGGGCCTTTGCGTGAGGGGAGACTCCTCCCCGGTTCTCAAGGAGTTCAAGATGACCAAGATGTTTTTCGCCGGCGTGGCCCTGGCCGCGATCGCCGCGGCCCCGGCGATCGCCCAGCCGGGCGGCGAAGGCCGCGGCCGTTTCGCCCAGCCGCAGACCCGTTCGGCGGTGCAGGCGCAGGTCCAGGCGCGCTTCGCCCGGGCCGATTCCAACCGCGACGGCTTCGTCACCCAGGACGAGGTCCGGGCGCGCGCCGAAGCCCGCCGCGCCCAGCGCCAGGAGCGGCGCGGCGAGCGCCGCGAGCAGAGGTTCGATCGGCTCGACACCAACCGCGACGGAATGCTCAGCCGAGCCGAGTTCGACGCGCCCCGCGCCGTCGGCGGCGGCGACCGCGGCGAGCGCCGTGCGATGCGCGGCGATCGCCGGGGCCAGCGCTTCGCCCATCGCGGCGGCATGAGGGGCGGCCTCGCCGGCCGCGGCTTCGCCATGATGGATCTCGACCATGACGGCCGGGTCGCCCTCGCCGAGGCGCAGCGCGCCGCCCTCCAGCGCTTCGACCGGGTCGATTCCAACCGCGACGGGACGATCAGCCTCGACGAGCGCCAGGCGGCGCGAGCGGCGATTCGCGAGCGGATGCAGCAGCGGCGGGGCGACTGAATTAATCTCCTCTCCCGCTTTCCGCGGGAGAGGGCTGGATCAGGACGTGGCGCCTACTCCGCCGCGAGGTGCCACTCGGGCGCCTCTTCCATCCCGCGAAGCCGGGCCGATTCCTCGTACATATAGTCGCGAGTCATCGGAATGGCGTCGCGGCGCTTCACGTACTGGATCTGCCAGTTGACCATTCCGCCGTAGCGGAAGGCGGCCTCAGCGCCGGCGAGGTAGAACAGCCACATCCGGTAGAAGCGGTCGTCGTAAAGCTCGATGATCTCGTCCTTGTTCATGACGGTGCGGTTGTACCATTCGGCCAGGGTCGGGGCGTAATGGTAGCGCATCGCCTCGACGTCGGTGACGATCAGCCGGTGCTTCTCGGCCTGGGTGACCAGCTCCGACAAGGCCGGGATGTAGCCGCCCGGGAAAATGTACTTGCGGGTCCATTTGTCGGTCACTCCGGGCTCGCCCATCCGCCCGCAGCAGTGCGAGACCATCACTCCGTCGTCCTTCAGCAGGCGGCGCATATGCTCGTAGAAGCCGGGATAATGCGGCGTTCCCAGGTGCTCGATCAGGCCGACGTTGCTGATCCGGTCGAACTGGCCCTCGATGTCGCGATAATCCATCAGCTCGAACTTGACCTTGTCCGAGACCCCGGCCTCTTTCGCCCGCTCGTTCGAGAATTCGATCTGGTCCGGCGCGAGCGCGACCCCGAGCACCTCGACCCCGTACATGCGGTGAAGGTAGAGCGCGAAGCCGCCCCAGCCGCAGCCGATGTCGAGCACCTTCATCCCCGGCTTCAGGTACATTTTGGACGCGATGTGCGCCTTCTTGTCGAGCTGGGCCTTCTCGAGGCTGTTCGACAGGTCGCGATAATAAGCCATCGTGTATTGCCGGTCCTCGTCGAGGAACAGCTCGAACAGGCGGCGGGTGAGGTTGTAGGTATGCTCGGCATTGTGCCTCGAGCGGGTCTTCCAGTTGATCTGGTCGAGCCGGCCGGCGATCCGGCCGACCGCCTTGCGCACCGGACCCCTGGGCTTCAGGTCGCCCTGCCGCTCGACCGGCGCATTGTAGCGGATGAGCAGGACGAGGCCGCGCAGGTCGCCCTCCTCGATCACCATCCGGCCGTCCATGAAGACCTCGCCGGCACCGACCCGCGGATCCTTGATGATATGGTTGGCCGCGCCCTTGTCGGTGAAGCGGACCCGGATCGGGCCGTGCGGCGCCGGGCCGCCGTCGCCATAATGATATTCCTTGCCGTCATGGTCGATGACGGTGAGGTCGCCCTTCTTGACGACCTTCTTCAGCATTTTGTCGAGCAGCCACATTCGCAGAGCACCCCTAGAATTTCAGCGCAATGAGCATGGAGGAGGGCGGCGGGTCAAGCACCTCTCCCCTCTCCCTGCAGGGGAGAGGGACAGCCGACGCGAAGCGGCGGCAGGGTGAGGGCATGCCGTCTCCGCCGTAAAGGCCCTCACCCTGCCGCTTCGCGGCTGTCCCTCTCCCCTTCAGGGAGAGGGGTAAAGTCACCTCACCGGCGCAGGCCCCTGCTTTTCCCTCAGCCTCGCCTCGTCCTTCAGCATATAGTCGCGGGTCATCGGCGCGGCGTAGCGGCTGCGCAGATACTGGAGCTGGTAGACGACCATCGCGCCGTCGGTGAACATCGTCATCGAGGCGGCGAGATAGAAGAGGTAGAGCCGGTAGAAGCGCTCGTCGTACATCGCGACGATCTCGTCATGCTTCGTCTTGAACGTCTCGTACCAGGCGCGAAGCGTGTAGACGTAATGGAGGCGAAGCGCCTCGCAGTCCGACATGATCAGGCGCTCGCGCTCGCTCGCCGAGACGATCTCCGACAGAGCCGGCAGGTAGCCGCCCGGGAAGATGTATTTCTCCATGAAGGCGTCGGTGGTGCCGGGCTTGCCCATCCGCCCCATCGTGTGGACCAGAGCAGCGCCCTCGGGATGGAGCAGCTCCCGAATCTTGCGGAAGAATACGGGGAAGTGGGCTGTTCCGAGATGCTCGAACATTCCGATCGAGACGATCCGGTCGAACGTCCCGGTGACGTCGCGATAGTCGCACAATTCGAACTTCACGCGGTCCGAGACGCCGGCGTCCTCGGCACGCTGCCGGGCCACCGCCAGCTGCTCCTTGGACAGGGTCACCCCGAGTACGTCGACGTCAGCGACGCGGTTGAGGTACAAAGCGAGGCCGCCCCAGCCGCAGCCGATGTCGAGCACCTTCTGCCCCGGCTTCAGAAGCATCTTGGAAGCGATGTGCGCCTTCTTGTCGAGCTGGGCCTGCTCGATGCTGTTCGAGGGATCGGTGAAATAGGCGCAGCTGTACTGCATGTCCGGATCGAGGAAGAGCCGGTAGAGGTCGTTGCCGATGTCGTAATGGACCTGGACGTTCTTGAGCGAGCGGGACTTGGTGTTGAACGTGCGGAGGAGGTGGCGAAGCCGGCCGGTCTTCTTGAGGAACTCGTTCGGCCGGGTCCGCTCCTCCCAGCGCCGGTTGCGGCGGATGATCAGGATGAGATCGATGATCTCGCCCTGCTCCAGCCGAAGCCGGTCGTCCATATAGGTCTCGACCGTTCCGAGCGTCGGGTCGCGGGCGATCTGCATCGCGACCTTTCGGTCCATCAGCCGGACGGTGACGGGCCTCAGCTCCGGGTCGGGCGAGCCGAACCGGGTCGTCTTGCCGTCGGGGGTTATGATGGTGAGCTCGCCTCTTTTGATGAGCCCGGGAAGCATCTTGTCGAGTAGTCGCATGGCGGCGCACAATAGCCGCGTGTCCGCGATGCGCAACTCCGTCACTGAAGCCGTGCTTGGACGCCGCTCGATCCGCGCCTTCCTGCCGACGCCCGTCGACCGCGCGCTGATCGCCGAGCTGCTCGATCTCGCCGCCCGCGCGCCGTCGGGCGGCAACCTCCAGCCCTGGCGGGTCGACATCCTGAGCGGGGAGCCGCTGGCGGCGCTCGCGGCGGAGGCGCGCGCCGGCTTCGCCACCGGCGCGGCCCGGGCGGAGATGGAGCTGGCCGTCTATCCCTCGCCGCTTCCCGAGCCGTGGCGCGGGCGCCGTCACCGAAGCGGGGAAGCGCTTTACGGCGCCGTCGGCATCCCGCGCGAGGACCGGGCGGCGCGGCTGGCCCAGTTCGCAAAGAATTTCGAGGCTTTCGGAGCGCCGGTGCTGCTGCTCTTCTCGATCGACCGGATCTTCGACCGGCCGCAATGGGCCCATCTCGGCATGTTCATCCAGACCCTGATCCTGCTCGCCCAGGAGCGCGGCCTCGCCACCTGCCCGCAGGAGGCCTGGGCGGCGGTTCACGACGTGGTTGAGCGGCACCTCGACCTGCCGTCGGAGCGGATTCTCTATTGCGGCCTGGCGCTCGGCTATGCGGACCCCGAAGCGCCGATCAACCGGCTGCGGACGGAGCGCGAGCCGGTCGAGGCGTTCGCGACGTTCCGGGGGTTTTAAAATCCTCCCCATCGCAAGATGGGGAGGGAGACCATGCGAAGCATGGTGGAGGGGTAGCGCGCAGGCCTCTGCCAGCTACCCCTCCACCACCCTTCGGGTGGTCCCCCTCTCCACCCGCTGGGCGGGCGGGGAGGATGAGGGCCGCCAGCTATTTCCCCAGCGCGAAATCGACCCTGATCTGGACCTGGCGGGTGCTGATGCCCGGCTGCACCGGTGGCGGCGGCGGCGCCGCGACCGGGGCGAAGCTTCGGGCCTGGTCCATCGCCATGGCTTCCTCGGCATAGGGATAGGGACCGCCGCCGCCCTCGCCGGAGTCGCGGATCGCCAGCACCCGGGCCACCTTGAGGCCGGCCGCCTGAGCATAAGCGTCGGCCCGGGCGCGGGCGGACCGGTAGGCCGCGGCATAAGCGCTTCGGGCGGCATTCTCAGGATCGGATACCCTGAGGTTCGGTCCGGAAACGACGTTCGCCCCCGCTTCGGTGATCGCCGCCAGCGCCTCGCCCGCGCGCTTGATGTCCCTGACCTTGATGTCGATGAGATTGTTGGCCTGGAAACGGCCGCGATTGGGTCCGTAATCGATCCTCGACAAAGTGATCGAGCGGGTCTGGAGGTCGTCCGCCTTCACTCCGAGACCCTGCAGCGCCGCCGCCACCTTGTTGATCGTGGCGCTGTTCCGGGCGCTCGCCTCTCGCGAGGTCGCCGCGATCGTGTCGACTCCGACGGTGAAGCGGGCTTCGTCGGGCCGGCTGTCGGCTCGTCCGGAGGCCGAGACCTGGACCAGCACCTCGTCGCGGTCGACCCCGCGCGGATCGGGCGCCGCCTTCGAGCAGGCGGCGAGGGCGAAGGGCAGCAGGAGGGCAGGAATCAGGCTGCGCATGGTCATTCTCCCAGCGGTTTAGCGTGATATAACATCACTTCAGCGCAGAGCACCAGCCTTGCCGCCGAACCTCTTGAAATATGGCCAAAATGTGTCTATCTTACTGTTATGCAACAACTTATCCGCTTCGCAGCGCTCGCGCTGGCCGCCATTCTTGCGACCTTCGCGTCGCCTTCCGTCGCGCAGGAGCAGGCCGAGGGCCAGAGCAAGGCGGATTATCTCGCCTGGCTCTCGCGCGATGCCGGAGCCCGCACCATGGTGCTTTCGTTCAAATCCTATCTCGAGGCGGCCGATGTCGACGGAGTCGTCCCGACCTGGCAGCTGGTCCGCACCGCCAGCGCCTGGCGCGACTGCGGCGGTCCCCGCTTCGAGGTCGCCCCGGCCGACGAATGGACCCATATCGCCGCCACCCTTCGCTTCGTCAAAGCCGAGGTCGAGCCGGTGATCGGCGACGTCCAGCCCGTCTCGGGCTTCCGCAACGAGGAGCTGAACCGCTGCGCCCACGGCGCCCCGGCCAGCGCCCACCGCCATTTCTACGCGCTCGATCTGGTTCCGGTCGACGAAGACGTCTCCCGGACCGCCCTGATCCGCGACATCTGCCGGATCCACCAGGCCAGCGGCCGCGAGTTCGACATCGGCCTCGGCTTCTACACCGGAATGCGCTTCCACCTCGACTCCAAGGGCTTCCGCAAATGGGGCGCCAACGGCAGCGGCGCGACCAGCCCCTGCGTCACTGGAAATTACGCCTGAGGCGCGGCGGGGCTGCTTCCCGGCGAAGGCCGGGACCCAGTCCTTCCGCTTGCGCCCCCGGCCTTCGCCGGGGAGCAGATGCTTGCTAAGCATAGGGGGTGACCGACCCTAAAAGATACAGCCGCCGGTGAGCGCGATCGAGATCGTCGCGCCACTGCTCGGCCTCGTCAACGTCTGGCTGGTCGTCCGGCGGAGCGTGTGGAACTATCCGTTCGGAATCGCGATGGTGCTGCTCTACGCGCGCGTCTTCTTCGAGGCGAAGCTGTACAGCGACGCCCTTCTCCAAATCTTCTTCCTCGTCGTCCAGCTCTACGGCTGGTGGAACTGGGTCCGCTCGCGCAGCGAGAGCGGCGAGGTCCGGGTGCTCCGGCTGGGCTCGGGCGAGAGGCTCGCCTGGGCCGGCGGCTGCGCGCTCGCCGCGCTCGCTTGGGGGGCGCTGATGCGCTTCCAGACCGACGCTTCCTATCCGTGGTGGGACGCCTCCGTCGCCATCCCCAGCGTCGCCGCCCAGATCCTCCTGTCGCGGCGGTTCATCGAGAATTGGTGGTTGTGGATCCTCGTCGACCTGCTCGCCGTCGGGCTCTACGCCGCGAAGGAGCTGTGGCCGACCGCCGGCCTCTACCTCGTCTTCCTCGGCCTCGCCACCTGGGGCCTGATCGCCTGGCGGCGGGCGGAGAGGGCGGCGGCCGGATGACTCGCGGCTTCCTGCTCGGCAAGTTCATGCCGCCGCACTCGGGCCACGTCTTCCTGGGCGAGACCGCCCGTGCCCTGGTCGACCGGCTCACCATCCTCGTCTGCTGGCTTCCCGACGATCCGATCCCCGGTCCGCTTCGGCTCGCCTGGATGGAGGAGCTGTTTCCAGGCTGCCGGGTCGTCGGCCATGGCGCTCCGGCGCCGCAGACTCCGGATGAGCATCCCGGCTTCTGGGACATCTGGAAGGCCATCGTCGCCGATGCCCATCCCGAGCCGATCGACCTCGTCTTCGCCTCCGAAGCCTACGGCGCCCGCCTGGCGCTGGAGGTCGGCGCTCGTTTCCACCCGGTCGATCCGGAGCGGGGGGCGGTGGCCGCCTCCGCCACGGCGATCCGCGCCGACCCGTGGCGCGAATGGCGCCACCTGCCGGCGCCGGTAAGGCCCCATTACGCCCGGACGATCTGCCTCCACGGAGCGGAAAGCACCGGAAAGTCGTGGCTCGCGCCCCGCCTCGCCCGCCATTTCGGAACCGCGTTCGTCCCCGAATATGGACGCACCTGGTGCGAGACCTTCGGGACCGACCTGGCCATGGCCGACCTCGTCGCCATCGCCCGGACGCATGAAGCCATGACCCAAGCCGCGCTCCGGCAGTGCGACCGGCGGCTGATCCTCGACACCGACCCGCTGATGACCGCGGTCTGGGCCGACATGCTGCTCGGCGAGCGCGACCCCTGGTTCGAAAGCTGGAACGCGGTCGCCGACCTCTACCTTCTGCTCGACACCGATCTGCCGTGGCGCGACGACGGCACCCGCCTGTTCGGCTCGGACGCCGACCGCGGACGCTTCCAGGCGCTTGCCGAAGCCGAGCTCGAGCGCCGGGGCGTGCGCTGGGCGCGGGTCGCCGGCGAAGGCGAGGCGCGCTTCCTCAACGCCCTTGCCGCAATCCAGGCGGCGGGCCTCGCCGAAGAGACTCTCCGATCCCGCTGATCGAGGTTGTTGATCGAAGGCAAGCCTGCTTGAAAAGCGGCCAAGACCTGTTGCCTTTCCGACACGCTGGCGTTGCTTTCTTGCCCTACCGCCTTGCAAAGGCACCCGAATTCATTAACTCGATCCCACCTGATCGCAAGATCGCGACAGATGAAAGGGTTTTTACATATGAAGAAGATTGCATTGCTGGTGAGCGCTGTGGCCCTGCCGCTCGCCGTTCCCAGCGTCGCTTACGCGCAGGACGCCGAGTCCAGCGCCCATCCCTATGTCGGCGTCGGCGTCGGCATGCACGACCTCGGTGTCAGCGACAGCGAGATCGACACCGCGGGCTTCGACCTCGACGACAACGCCATCACCTACGGCGTCTACGGCGGAGTCGACTTCGATCTCGGCAAGTCGGCCGTGATCGGCGTCGAGGGCAATTTCAACCTCGGCAACGGCCCGATCGATTCCGAGTACGGCCTCGCCGGCCGCATCGGCTTCCGCGCCAAGGGCGGGACGGTCATCTTCGCCCGCGCCGGCTACCAGTGGATCAACATCGACGGCGCCGGCCTGATCGGAGTCGACGAGGACCTGATCGACGACGACGATCTCGACGTCTCCGACACGATCGGCGATTATCTCGTCGGCGTCGGCGCGGACATCGCGGTCGGCGAGAAGATGGGCATCCGGGTCGCGGTCGACACCGTGTCCTTCGACACCCTGCGCCCGAGCGTCGGCCTTCACCTGCGCTTCTGAAGCGCAAGCAGACGGTTCGAAAATCGAAGCGGCCGGTCGCGAGACCGGCCGCTTCTTTTTTGCGCCGACCGCCTAGGGCCGCTCGGCCTGCGGCCGGTGCGGCACGAGCACCAGGGTCCGCCCCTCCACCCGCCACGAGGCGAGCTTCGACAGGAAGTTCATCCCGATCACGTCGAGGTCGCCGAAGGCGGGCGAGACCACCACCTTGAGGTCGCGGGCGACGATATTGCCGAGCCTCAGCTCCCCGACGCTGCCGGTGCGGGCCGGAGCCATTCCGTTGGCGGTCCTCAGCACCACCGGCACCGC
This sequence comes from Allosphingosinicella sp., assembly GCA_036389015.1. Taxonomy (GTDB): domain Bacteria; phylum Pseudomonadota; class Alphaproteobacteria; order Sphingomonadales; family Sphingomonadaceae; genus Allosphingosinicella. The sequence goes on from DASVQS010000053.1 coordinate 11,183, forward strand.
GCCGAGATTCCCCTCGACCCGGGCCGCCGCCGCCGTCGCCTCGGAGACCGCCGTCACCGTCGCCCCGCTGTCGATCAGCATCCGCCTCTTCACGCCGTTCAAGGTGGCGGACGCCCAGAAATGCCCGTCCGCCGCCATCCGGATCCTGACCTCCTCCCCGCTCACCACCTGCGGATCCAGCCCGAACCGCTCGGCCACCCGCCCGAGCTGCGGCTGGTAGGGCGCCTGCTGGATCAGGATGAACAGAGCCACAGCCAGCAGGCCCAGCGAGAAAGCGAAGCGGAGCGCCCGCCCGACCACCGGCAGCCTGAACAGCAGCATGAGCAGAAGCGCCCCGCCCAAAGCGTAGAGCGCGATCTGCGGCCAGTCGGGAATTGCGGCGGGCATCTCCCACGAGATGAGCGTCCCGCGCCGCATATCAAGGTAGGCCGGCTGCGGGATTTGCGAGGAGGGAAGCTCGGCCCCGGCCGGCGATAAGTCGGAGCGTCAACCGCGAAGGGTCCGGCCGAGGCGCTGAGCGCGCCCGCATCGCCGGCTCGCCCCGCCTGGATCGGAATCGGACCAAATTGATGGATTAGCGCTCGTCCTGTTCTGCTTGTGTTCGCGCATGTCGAATCAATCGCCCCGCAAGCCCCACCCCGACCCGGAGGTCGAGGCCCTGCTCCATTTCGAGCCCGTCGTTCGCAAATGCCGGCGCCACGACGGCTGGCTCCACGAGCGGCAGATCGAGTTCATCGTAGCCCTCACCGTCCTGGGCCACGCCGAGCAGGCCGCCATCGCCGTCGGCGGAACGATGAGCGGCGCCTACAAGCTTCGAACCGCCGACGGCGGCGAAAGCTTCGCCGCCGCCTGGGACTCCGCCCTCGCCCTCCACCACCGCCGCCACCCTCGCCCCGAGCCGAAGGGCCGCCCGTCGCGCGGCGAGCTTCAGTCGGGCACCGGCCGCAAGGCGTGGCCGGCCGGCTCGGCGGCCGCGCCCGAGCCGCGCGATCCCGAGGAAGAGCGCAGGGCGAAGGAGGAGACCCTGGATATGATGCTCCGCCTCTACGGGAGCAAGCTGATGGAGGAGCGCGCCGCCCGGCTCGAGGGGCGGATCGTCGAGGCCGACTTCACCGTCCGCCAGCTCAGCTGGCTGGAAGTGGTCTTCGACCTCGGCGGCAAGGCCGGGAAGGTCCTCGAAATGCTGAAGCGCGGCGATCACGGCCCGCTCAAAATTGTCGCCACTCCGATGAGCACGCTGCTCGGCTCGCTCCGCCGCCGGATCTGGGCTGAAAAGGGCGAGGTCGACCGTCCCCCGCCGCCGCCGCTGGGCCGGCACGACTCACAGGCGTCGTTCGGCGAGCCCCATTGGCACGACCCCGCGAAGGACGGCGACTATCGCGACTGGCTCCGCCGCCGGCAGGAGCAGGAGCGCATCGCCGCGGAGGCCCAGCGCGAATGGGAGGAGAAAGCCCGGGCTGAAGCGGCGGAGTGGGCGAGGCGCGAGGCGGCGAAGGGCGACGGCGAGGGCGGCGGCGGAAGGGGCGAGCCGTGAAGTTCTTCGTCCCCTTCGCCGCCGACGACGCCCATGCCGAGCAGATCTGGGACGACGCCCGGGCCGATTTGCTCGACCTCGGCCTCCCGACGACGGGGCGCCGGATCTGGGCCCTCTCGCTCGACATCGGTAACCCCGCCTGCCTGCTCCACATCGGCCGCGAGGTTCCCGACGATTACGGGCCGGCGATGCTCATCTTCGAGGCGAGCGACCTCGACATCTTCTACGTCTGCACGCCCTGGAACGGGGTTCTGGGCGGCGAGCCCTTCCCAATGGGCCTCACGTCGCGCGGGCGGGCGATCGATTTCGACGAGGTGGTCGAAGGAAATTGCTGACGCCGAAGACTGAAACCCTCCCCGGGATTTCCCGGGGAGGGGGACCGGTCCAAGGGTGGCGGACGGGCCCTTTCCCGATCCATCCGTCATCCGTCCCCGACTTCTCAACCCCCGCCCGGTTCCGCTAGGGCCTTCGCCATGACGGGCGCGGCCTATATTGTGGAAGGCGATATCGCGCGCGCGACCGCACTCGCCGCCGGCCCCTGGCACCCCGGCCTCCAGCACGGCGGAGCGCCCGCGTCCCTGGTCGTCTGGGCGGCCGAGCGGGTACCCGCCGCCGCTCCGATGCGGGTCGCCCGCCTCACCGTCGAGCTTCTCCGCCCCGTCCCCGTCGCCCCGCTCGAGCTGAGCGTTGCCACTCTGCGCGAAGGCCGCAAGATCCAGCTCGTCGAGGTGCGCCTGCTCAACGACGGCAAGGAAGTGGCGCGAGGCACCGTCCTGAAAGTGCGCACCGCTCCCACTCCGCTCCCCCGAGGCCCGATCCTCCCGCCGCTCGCCGCCCCGATTCCGGCGGAGATCGCCGGCCACTCCGCCGGCTTCGACTTCGGCTTCGCCGCCGCCTTAGAGGTCCGCCGACTCACCGAGCGCGGCAAGCTCGGCCCCGCCCGGGTCTGGTTCCGCCAGCACGCCCCGATCGTCGAAGGCGAGCCCCTGAGCCCCGCCATGCGCGCCGCCGCCGTCGGCGACTATTCCAACGGCATCGCCACCGAGCTGCCATGGTCCGACTGGACCTTCATCAACGCCGACCTCACGTCAGCCTGGCGCGGGAGCCGGAGGGGGAGTGGATTTTGTCCGACGCGGAATGCTGGATCGGCGAGGACGGGACGGGGCTGGCGATGTGCCGGCTGGCGGACGAGCGGGGGACGTTCGGGCGGGCGGTGCAGTCGTTGCTGCTCGAGCGGCGGTGAGGGTTATGGGCAGCGGCTGGCTCCTCGCTGCGCGCAGTTATCTGTCACGCCGCCTCCGAACTCCGCCGCGCGACCGATCACCGCAGACTTAGCCCGGCCCCGACCCGGCGGGGGCGCACGGGTCGTAGTTGAAGGCGGTGCCTGACCCGGCACTGCGCGGGGCGGCATGGTCTGCTCGACACTCCCAAGGTGCCGATGGTCAACTTTAGACGCCGCGGCGAATGGATAGTACCCACTCTCGTCTTCGGGTAGAAAGCGGCGTGGGCTCAAAGACTTGACGGTGAGTCAAGACGCCCACAGCGCCCCCTCCCCAATGCCGCTCAAGAAGTTGTACAAACGGTGACAAGCTTGGATCCTCGAAGAGCTGCTGAAGCTCTCCAGCATCCAAGTCATAGTCGGCCTCTGACTCCTTGAGCTCTTGTGCCTCGTGATCGTCCAAGAAATGAATGTTAACTTCGCGCGCGACAGCTACTAAGGTGCCAGCTATAAGGGGATTTGTAAAATACGGCGCACGTAAAGCATCCGCCGGTGTAAGGCTGCTAGAGTAGCCCAATTCAACCGGCATTAAAACTTCGTCTAGCCGATGAACCAGCTCGCTGGTCTCCGCGTAAGTAAGGAATTTGGCTTGGTGAAACGTAAACGGTAAACTTCCGCTGTCTCCACCAAGTGCCAAAACTTCTTGCGCAGCCTTCATTCCATCTATCGAGGCAAAGCTTAAGCGCGAAATACGCGCAGCCTGCTGGCTAGCCCACATTTGCAAAGCTTCAGGTGGGGCCACTGCAGGGGCAACCTCGCGGCTTGCGTCTTCTGCGTGGCCAGGAAGAATCCCGGCGTAGCCCGCCTCATTACCCGATGTGTCGAAAAAGGACCCGGCTGCATTCGAATATGTAAACCCATCAACAGATGTGTAGGATGATATATGCAAAATTCTTCCTGCCAATGGTAGCCCTGCAACACCAATGGTCCGCTCGCCATCTTTCACAAAGGTGAATAGCTCTTTGACTAGCTCAATGTCCTCTTGGTCCAAATCCGGCTCCAAGTCCGAAACGAGAACTTCGGCCGGCATAGACTGCCAGTTTGGCTTGTGGCGAAATGAGGTCTGCGTAATTTCGTCTATAAAAAACAAAGAAACATCGAGCGTTGCTACCAGCCTCCTAAGATAAGCGTGCAAACCTGCAGAGCGAAAGGCTGGCAGGCCAAAAAGGTCGCCTCGCATATTAATTCGGCCAGTACGGAAGTCATTCACTTTCTCTTCGTCTACTTGTACACTGACCCTAGTAATAAAGTCGCGAGGCGCCTCCTCTCTGTCCGCTTCCCGAAGTATGGGTTGTTCGTCCAGCGAGCTAAACTCAAGCACGCGACTAGAGCTCATGGCGTCGCTAAAGGGCCGACTGCACACTTTAACATGATCGCCTAACAGGAATGCAGAAAAAAATCCTATTCCAAATTTCCCAACGGGCTTGAATCCCCTAGAAATAAGTCCAGGGTATTCATCCTGCAAACCTGAGGAATTCCAAAACGATGTGCCGAAATCTAGAAGCGAGCCGGTGAGTACTGGCTCCGACATTCCAAGACCATTGTCGTCAACATGTAACCAATAGCAGTTGCTGTCGCCCTTAGGATCCCGTTCTAGTACGATTCGCACCTCACCCCAATCGTTTGGCCTCCGCTCCTCAATGCGCCTAGCTCGAACGGCATCGACAGCATTGCTGAGAAGCTCTCGGATGGGCGCAAATATATTGTTTCCATAAAGATTCTTTCCACCCAGCGTTCTCGCCAAGTGCGTCGGATCAGAGACCTTCACTCGGGCACTAACAGGCATCCATCCCTCGGTTTCGATATGCCTAGCAAGCAGCTTAGGAGACTCTGCCCCAACGACTCCCGACACACGGAAACGAGGCAGGTCGAGCCGTTCAAGTAGATCTGAGCTTGCCGTCAACTCCCGATCAATCATCGTGATGACATCATATCCAAGCCACCAGGAAAGTGCTTCTGAAGCTTGAAATGGCTCTCGCGATGAGAAGAGGAGCTTATCGCCCCGCACCGTGCTCTGAAGAACTTTATTTTGGAAGGTCCAATGCTGCAGCGATACTCCTCTAGGTCGATTTAGAGCGAAGAGCATGCGAGGAGCTCTGTCCGCGTCGATGTGGGAAGCGTCTGCGGTTCTTAGAATTGCTGCGACCTTGACTGCATTAACGGTCCACTCCTCCGGAAATGAGGGAAGTGCTCCGATGTGCTGTCGGAGCTCATGTGGCAGCCGATCTATATCCCAGTGATGACTATGGGCAACTTTGCCGATGGTTGCGCCGTACGCATCTCGGAGATCCTGATCATCCAGGAGAAACATCTGTGTTTTGGCGGTGCCATGCGAGAAAGGTTTGGTAGCCAAAATTTCAGCTTGTTGGGCATGTAATCGGCGTAACACTGAAAAGTCGGCCGATAGCCTTATGGGGGCCGGTACGTCGTCTGGTTTTCCCGGGTCGGCTTGGCCGATCCTAGTGAGCAGACCGTGAACGGCGTCGCGCCATTCCGGTCTGCCTCTGATCTCTGCGATGCCACCAGAATATGCGGATACAGCCATCCCCGCATCGTGAAGCAGAATGGAGCAGCCGAGGACAAACGCTTCAGCTGGATTGAGAGGATAGTCTGGCCCACAAATTCGAGAAGCGGTCCACCACAACGCATCGAGATGAGTGAGATTGTGGACCGTTAGGCCTTCGCAATCGCGATGTGCGGCCTCCACGAGAGGCCCAACGTTATCTCGCATTTGGAGAAAGGCCGTCCGGAGCCTTGCCCGCGCATCCGAGACTCTATCCCCGGGCCTCTCTTCGAGGTACTCAGTCCATATTGTAGTCTCTCGGAAATCCTGCGGCACAACCGTTCCTATCTTGAAACGCACGCCGTTTATACCGGTATCCAATGGTGCGAGAAGTACCCATCGGGAATCTGTGACAGCCGGCCAATTCCCTTCGCGGCTTTGCGGCTTCGCGTGGACCCAAGCTGCTTCGATCATCGCGATGCACCCGAGGCCCTAAAGAAGAATTCCGCAAGCCGCCAAACTACCTACGCAGCTCGATTTCCTTAAGCTCGAACCCTACGATCTTCCCGTCCCACCGGCACTGGAACGACTGCTTGCGCCCCTCCGCCTCGACCGCGCCCCACACCACCACCTTGGCGACGCTCTTGTAGACGACGTCGATGATCTTGACGTTCCCGTAAGGCGCGGCCCGGGCGCTGCAGGCGGCTCGGGCGACGGGGCCAGGGTCCTCCTTCGGCGCCTTGTCCGGCTTGTCGGCGGCCCGAACCGCGGCGCCGATCGCGCCGGCAGCGAGGCTGGCCGCGCAGCCGCCCTGGGGGAGGGCGCCGAGGGCGAGGAGAAGCAGGATCGGTCGGCGCATGTCTGTCCCTTCGCGGCTTTGCGGCTTCGCGTTAAGCCGACTCTCTAACGTCCGAGCCGCCATCAACGCATCAGTAAAATCTCGCGCAAAGCCGCAAAGCCGCAAAGCGGCAGCGCCACGCTGGATAAACGAACTTCGCATGAGCCCCTTGCGTCCCTTGTGCCGTTTTCCGGCACGGCCTACTTTCCGGCGGCACGGAGGAGCCGCGGAAATGACCGCACGCCGGCAGGAGAAAGACGAAGACCCCGCGGCCGCTGCAATGGACGCCGAGTTCGTCGCGCGCTGCCGGGAATCGCTGGATGATCCACGTCCCGATATCCCAGCCGAAGAAGTCTTTGCCGAACTGTGCGCCCTTCACGAAGCGCAGCCCAGCCGAGATGCCTGAGCCGCGCCGCGCCGCCCGGGACGTGGTCAACGATCCGGCCGATGACGAGCGCAAGCTGCGGGAGCTGGTCGAGGCACTGCGCAGCCTCCGAACCCCGGGAGGAGCAGAGGAACGTGAGCCGATCGAGTTTCCGGACCGACCGGGCCTCTATTAGGATTGCCCCCCGGCCCCGTCATCCTGAACTCGTTTCAGGATCCACATTGGAACCACTCCGCCGTCAGCTGCTTCCGCATCGAGCGATTACCGTCCTTGGCCGGCAGGCCGTGGATTGTTTGAGACGCTACGACGCAACGAGGCCGAGCAAGATAGGGGCCCTTCTAGGTCGCGTCGTCGCGTCGTTGCGTCGTCTCTCTAAAAACTGGAGCCCGGGGCCCCGGGGTTCTCGAACGAGCATCCGTCCCACAGCCTGACCTTAGAACCGGCGCTTGGCTCGGCCCTCGAAGAAATCCGGAAAGCCACTGCCTTATAAGCCGCGTCGCTTATAAGCGGGCGCCGCCGCCGCGCCGCTTTGCCTCCCCGCCCCCCTCTGCTAGGGCGCCCGCGACCTCCGGAAAAATACAGAAGACCATGACGGACCTGAAACGAATCCGCAATTTCAGCATCATCGCCCATATCGACCACGGGAAGAGCACGCTCGCCGACCGGCTGATCCAGTCGACCGGCGGCCTCACCGAGCGCGAGATGACGAGCCAGGTGCTCGACAATATGGAGATCGAGCAGGAGCGCGGGATCACGATCAAGGCCCAGACGGTCCGGCTCGACTATCGCGCCAGGGACGGCGAGAGCTACGTCCTCAACCTGATGGACACGCCCGGCCATGTCGACTTCGCCTACGAGGTCAGCCGGAGCCTGGCCGCCTGCGAGGGCGCCCTTCTCGTCGTCGACGCCGCCCAGGGCGTGGAGGCCCAGACTCTGGCCAACGTCTACCAGTCGATCGAGCACGACCATGAGATCGTCCCCGTCATCAACAAGATCGACCTCCCCGCCGCCGACGTCGACAAGGTCAGGAAGGAGATAGAGGATATCGTCGGGCTTCCCGCCGACGACGCCGTCCTCACCTCCGCCAAGACCGGAATCGGAATCGCCGAGGTGCTCGAGGCGATCGTCACCCGGATCCCGCCGCCCCAGGGGGATTGCGAAGCGCCGCTGAAGGCGATGCTGGTCGATTCATGGTACGACCCCTATCTCGGAGTGGTCATCCTCGTCCGGGTCATCGACGGCTCCATCCGCAAGGGCCAGAACGTCTCGTTCATGGCCGCCGGAACCACCCACCTGGTCGACCGGGTCGGCGCCTTCCGGCCGAAGATCGAGCAGATGGCGGAATTGACCGCCGGCGAGATCGGCTTCATCACCGCCCAGATCAAGGACATCACCGAGACAAGGGTCGGCGACACCATCACCGACGCCCGCCGCCCCGCCGCCGAGGCCCTGCCGGGCTTCAAGCTGGTCCAGCCGGTGGTCTTCTGCGGCCTCTTTCCCGTCGACGCCGCCGATTTCGAGAAGCTTCGCGAGTCGATCTCCAAGCTGCGCCTCAACGACGCCAGCTTCAGCTTCGAGATGGAGACTTCGGCGGCGCTGGGCTTCGGCTTCCGCTGCGGCTTCCTGGGCCTGCTCCACCTCGAGATCATCCAGGAGCGGCTGACCCGCGAATACGACCTCGACCTGATCACCACCGCGCCGTCGGTCATCTACAATATCCACCTGTCGAAATCGAAGGAGGAGCCGGCCAAGGTCATCCAGCTCCACAACCCGGCCGACATGCCCGATCCGAACCGGATCGACAGCATCGAGGAGCCGTGGATCGAGGCGACCATCTACGTCCCCGACGACTATCTCGGCCCGATCCTCAAGCTCTGCCAGGACCGCCGCGGGATCCAGAAGAACCTCACCTACGTCGCCGGCCGCGCCCAGCTCACCTACGAGCTTCCGCTGAACGAGGTGGTGTTCGACTTCTACGACCGCCTCAAGAGCATCAGCCGCGGCTACGCCAGCTTCGACTACCACCAGATCGGCCACCGCGAGGGCGACCTCGTCAAGATGAACATCCTCGTCAACAACGAGCCGGTCGACGCTTTGTCGATGATCGTCCACCGCGCCGCGGCGGAGGCGAGGGGCCGCCACATGTGCGAGCGCCTCAAGGACCTCATCCCGCGCCACCTCTTCAAAATCCCCATCCAGGCCGCGATCGGCGGCAAGGTCATCGCCCGCGAGACGATCGCGGCATTGCGCAAGGACGTCACCGCCAAATGCTACGGCGGCGACATTTCGAGAAAGCGAAAGCTCCTAGATAAACAGAAGGAGGGGAAAAAGCGTATGCGAGAATACGGCTCCGTTTCGATCCCTCAGGAGGCGTTCATCGCGGCACTTAGGATGGGGGAGGAGTGACCCGCTAGATAGATGCGCAAGTCTCGTGTACAAAGCGTGAATCACGTGGAGATGCATCATGTCCAACGACGACAAGAACGAACCCGGGGCTCACGGCCAAGGCCGAGCGGGGGCCCCGCAAGGGGGTGGTCGGGGGGGTCAGCCTAGCCCGGGACAGCCGGGCACAGCGGGTCAGGGCGAAGGGCACGGGGTCGGGTCTGGTAACCGGCCGCCGAGCGAGCAGAAGCATCGGATCCAGATTGACGATAAGGAATATGAAGTCGTTGCCAAGGAAATGACCGGTGCTCAGATTAAGGCGCTCGCCAGCATCCCCGCCGGTTACCAGCTCTTCCTCGAGCAGCCAGGCGATGATCGGCAGGTGGCGGATGCTTCTGAGGTGAAGATGCACAGCAACATGCGCTTCTATGCGGTTCCTCCGGCGACGTTCGGGTGATCCATCCGATCCTACAGGCCCAGTTTGCTGAGCTCAACGAGAGGCACCCTGGTTGCGAATTGCTCGATCAAGGGGGTGCGGCTCTGATCACGGTCCCTGGGATACCGCTCCTTCCGAGCGGAGCGTGGAACTTGGAGTCGACCGAGGTGCTATTTATGGCTCCGCAAGGCTTCCCCCATGCGCGGCCAGATTGCTTCTGGGTCAACGGAGGTGTTCGTCTGGTGCATGGAGGACAGCCCCAGAACAGCGGGCCTCAGAGTGTGCCGGGGAAACCAGGACAGTATCTGTGGTTTTCGTGGCACCTGAGTCAGTGGGATCCCAATAGGGATAGCCTGCTAACCTACTTAGCAGTCGTTCAGCAGAGATTACGAGATCCGAGGTGACGTGGAACGTCAGGTTCCCCTCTGACAGTTTTGCGGTCCTTCGATCACGCTTGCTAGCTGTTGCTCCGCGTGAGGCTGGTGCCGCTCTACTCTGTAATCGGGGTGTCGGTAAGCGGCTCCTGCTTGACCACGCCCTGTTTCCTGAGCAGCACGAGATATCTCGGCAATCACCGGTAGAGCTCGAATTTCATCCTGGGTTCGTTGCTCGCGCTCTGAAACAGGCGCGAGACTTTGATCAGTCTCTCCTGTTCGTCCACACCCATCCTTTCAGTTCGTGGCCCGAGTTTTCGTCCGTTGATGATGCTGGAGAGCGCTTACTGATTCCTACGCTCTTTGCTCGAGCGCCTCAAGGGCCGCATGGGGCCGTCGTCCTTGGCAAAGAGGGGTTTCGGGGCCGGATCTATTCAAGACCAACGTTCGTCGAACATTTGGCGGCTATCGTAGAGGTAGGGGAAAACGTTAGGACCCTCGCTCGGTTATCCGGAGTTCCTGATCAGCTTAATCTTGAGGAAATCTACGACCGGAGCGTGCGAGCCTTCGGCGCCGAGGGACAGGCTACTTTATCCAGAATGACCGTCGGAATAGTTGGGCTGGGGGGCACCGGTTCGATAGTTGCGGAGCAGTTAGCACACCTCGGCGTAGGGCACCTCAAGCTCCTAGATGACGACCAAGTGGAACCGAGCAACTTAAATAGACTTATTGGGTCGTCTGCCGAGGACATCGGACGACCCAAGGTCGAGGTCGCAGCACGGATGGCAACTCGGATTTCCGGAGGCAAAGTCGGTACGACGCCTCTGATTGGGAATGTTCTCGACCCACAATCGGCCGAAGCTGTTCTGGATTGCGACTTCTTGTTCAGTTGCACCGACAATCACGGCAGCAGGGCCACTCTCGTTCAGTCCGCATATCAATTTCTGATTCCCACGATCGATATGGGTGTCCAGATCGACACACACGGCGGAGCGGTTCGCGCCATGTCCGGCCGCGTCCAGATGCTGTCGCCCGGATTGGCCTGCCTCCAGTGCCGTCAGCTGCTTGACCCAGAAGCCGTACGGCGCGACTTCATGAGCGCACAAGCACGTCAAGCTGACCCTTATATAACTGGGCTTGTCCAACCGCAGCCCGCAGTGGTTAGCCTCAACGGCACCGTGGCTTCTCTCTCAGTAACAATGTTCTTAGCGGCCGTTGCAGGAGTGCCCTCCAGGGCCCGAAGTCTCATCTACCGCATATCCGAAGGCATTATAAAACCAGCTTCGTTTGCACCACAGACGGATTGCATTGTTTGCTCTCCGAGGGGTGCTTTGGCGAAGGGGCACAGCTGGCCAATTCTTGCACGATGATCTTCAGTACCGAGCGAACCCTCGTCTACGTTGATGAGCAGGTTTCCGAACAGGTCGTTCAGGAGCTGTGGGCGCGAGAGTTGGGCGTCGAACGTTTTTCGGAAGCGGTACGCGCGTTTGAAGATGCGACCGCCAATGGTGCCCGGGGGATTATTCTTGTAATCCCCGACGGGCCTCCGGAAGAGTTTCTAGACGCAGTGCTCAAGAGCAGTAGATCTGCCTTAGATAACGGTCTTCTAGTGACGTTTATCGCGGAACAGGAAGATAACGCCGCGCGCGCAATTGAATGGCTGAGTAAGAACTATGCGCTAGATGTAGCGGGTAACGACCAACGGTTTCGTCCGAACCTTTATCCCAGAGCAGCGGCTAAACCCGCGAAGTTGGCCCAAGATTATGCTCGTCATGATCCGCACAGGCAGGACAATGGGGCTCATCTGGAGATCACTGGCAGGAAGCCGGTTCTCCCGCAGGACGCAGTTCTCTTGCGCCGTGCCTTCAGCGAATTTCAAAAAATACAGGTAGAACGGCTTCAGCGACGGGATTCTCGCGGCTTGCCCGGAGTAGTTTATCGCGTAAGAGTTCGGGATGATGCGGTCGCCGGGCCAATATCTTTTGTAGTCAAGACACTTCCGTTTTCAGGTGCTGACGCAGAACTTGGTATTTACCGAAACTTTGTCCCAAAGAACACCCCCTTCGCTAATGTCCCGCCGCTGATAAACGACAGATGTGTGACAACTTCCTCCAGATCTTGTGTGGTTACGCAGTTCGTGGATCGGGCTATCCTGTTCGAAGCTTATATTGAGACCCACTCGCCGGCGCTTGCGATAGCGTCTCTCTTCGACGGGCCTCTGCGCTGCTGGAGGAGTCGCATTGGCCGCCGGAACGCCTCCTTAGGCGACCTTGCGCTGCAGATTGTGAGCGACAAACCCGCTGTATACGAGAAGGTTTATAAGCGCGCTTTGGCTTTGCAATCAGTTGGAACGCCTGCAGATTTGATCGCCCGGATTCGTGCGACCCCCCACATGGATGTGAGCTGGTGCTTTTCCCACGGAGACCTTCACCTGAGGAATATTTTCGTCAAAGAAGGCTCTTCTGATGTCGTGCTGATCGACCTTAACAGGGCCGGCGATCACCCAGCATCGCGAGATCCTGCAGGACTCGATGCGGCGCTAGCCTTCTCGGGGGTTACGGGTGCTGCGCGCCTACACGCGACCATTGCACGATTATATCGTCCCCCCTTGCTAGAACCGCAGCCCCTTTGTCGGCCGGAGCCAGCGCGAGCGCTTGCGATAGAGCAGCTTCGACGGCAGGTCGTTGGATCTACTACAGAGGCGGAGTACCGGGTGATGGTTGCTGCACATTGCCTCTACTGGGCCAGAAAAGGTGTCGTTGATGCCTACATCGTTGCGGACGAACTAGTATGAGCTTGCGTAAGTGGCTTCTACGCGCGCTAAAGCTCCTCCCGGCGTGGGCTCGAGGTCGGGAGACAAAGTCGTCTCACCCGCCCGCGGTACGGTCCAAATTCGAGAAGACATTCGCGTACCTAGGTGTTCGAGTTGTGCAGTCCCAAGAAGAGGCTCGGGCCGCTGCACGAGGAAACATGCTCGCCCTTGTGAAAGGCTCTGGGGGACCTAAATGGCTGGTGTTTGTATGTCCCTGCGGCTGTGGGGAGACCCGGAGGGTGAGCGTCTCCCCGGCGGTGCACCCGGCGTGGCGCCTTGTCATCAGTCACGACGACGAGCTCTCCCTCTACCCATCTGTATGGCTGCAATCTGAGTGCGAAGCTCACTTCATCCTGCGGGACAACGTGGCGGTCGTTTTCTAGCGATCATGCGTGGGATGTCGAAGCCCCCGCAAGATAAGCCTTAAGAATCCGCCGAATCGCCTCCGGCTTCGAGGGCTTCGGATTCGGCTGCGCCGCAATCCAGGAATCCAATGCCGCCTCTAGCTCCGGGTAGAGGCGCAGGCCAATATTCGGCCCAATTCCCGTCTTCGGCCGGCCTCTCCGCTTTTTTTCGGTACCAACTATTGCTTTGCCCCTGGAAATGGTGGTACCGACAAAATCATCGAACCGGAGCAGGCGGCTACCTCGCCCCGGCTCTGACCACCGCACGCCTTCCCCGGAAGGCGGCGAAGGATGGCTGCTGACGACCATAACCCGTCGCGGCGCGCGCTGCTAGGCGCGGCGGTGGGGTTTCCTTTCTTAGGTGCGGCGACTGCCGAAGAGGCCCCTCCACCGGGTTTCACCCGGTCCCCCTCCCCTGCAAAGGCAGGGGAGGATTGGAGCATCGCCCTCGCCGCGTTCCGCGCCGCCGAGGCGGAGGTGCGGGCAGTGGAGCGGGCGACGGCGGGATCGTCGGCCGAGGAAGAGGAGGCCTGGCTGCCCGTCTACGAGGCTCGGCTCGAGGCGTTGGGCGGGGCGGTGAGAGCGGTGATGCATGCGCCGGCTCCGGATTTCGCCGCCTTTGCCGATAAGCTGGACCTGTTCCTCGAGCATGAGCTCGAGCCGCATTCCGTCGACGACGAGGTGCTGGCCGCGATCCGGGAAGATGCGGGCCGATTCGCGGCGCACCCGCACGCTCAGTCCCGACAGGCGTCGGCGTAGCGAGAGCGCGGCTCGAAATCCTCGATGAGCGTGACCGAGGGGAAGCCCACCAGCCACGGAAACCCCTGGAGGACTCCGCGGGCGCCGGTGCAGACGTAATAGCAAGGCCGCCCGCTGCTTTCGAGGATGACGAAGACGAGGTAGCGCCAGACCTGGTCCTCGCCGCCGGCGTCGAGGAAGCTCTCGAATTCGAGGCCGGGATGGATTCCGCCGACGACGAGGTCGAAATCCTCCCCGTCGTGGCCGAAGGCGAGGCGGCGGATCCGGCGCCGGGTGGTGGGGCAACCCTGGTCGGCGAGGAAGCGGCGGGTGGCTTCCCACGCCTGTTCGGCCATGGCCGGGTCGCGGGCGGCGGGGACGAAGAACTTCATGGGGCAGGCTCCTCGCCGGGCGGCGGCTCCGGCGCCGGGTCCTCGCCTTCGGCGCCCGGCGGCGCCTTCCGCTCTTCCCCGGCGGGAGGGGGGCCGTTCCCTTCGCGGACCCTCTCGCGCCATTCGGCCGCCTCCCGCCGTGCCTTCGCTTCCCATTCGACCAGCGCCGAAGCGTCGCGGGCGTGCTGGGCCTCGAAGGCCCGCCACTGCTCTTCGAGGCTGGGGTCGCGGCCGGCATAGGCCTGGGGACCGGGCTCGAGAGCGACTCCGTGGTGCGCCTCGAACAAATGGCTCGGCGGCTCGGGGCGGGCGGGCTCGCCGAGTTTCTCCCAATGCCGGCGGCGCGCGTCGTCGAGGAGGCGCGAGAAGGGCGTCTCGGCGACGTGGATGAAATGGACTCCTTCGACGCTGAGGTTGTTGATCATCTCCAGGACGTTCACTCCGCAGCCGGCGCCGGCGAGGTCCATCATGACCTCGATCGCCGTCGCCTGGCGGACGTAGAGGTCGGCGGCGGCGACATGGCCTTCGAGACGGGCCGAGCGTTCGGATTCGAGCTTGATCAGATAGAGGCTCAGCATCCTTTCCAGCCAGCGCATGGCTTCAGCCTCGTCGACCTCCCCTTCGTCGATAGCGCCGACGGGGGCGGGCGGGCGACGCGTGGCGGCCTTGCTCCAGGCGAGACGGGGGCGGGTGCGGGCGGCCTCGCCATGGGCGGCGGCGAGGAGGTTGTCGGAGCGGCGGACGCGCTCGCGTTCCTGGTAGATCTCAAGCGCTTTCTCGCAGGCGGCGAGGAAGCTCTCGTTGCCCTTGGCCTTGCGGAGCTGGCTGACTCCGAACGCGGCGCGTTCGACGACATGGGCGGCCTGGCGGTCGGAGCCGGTGACGGCGAGGGCGGCGACGAAGGCGCGCTGGATCTCCGGCGTCCAGCCGTCGGCTCGGGCGACGCGGCGCGGCACGGGCTCGAAATCGAGCAGGTCGCCGAGGCCGGCGAGGCGCTCGAACTCCGCCTCGCCGGCGAGGCCCTCCGCCTGGCAGCGGTCGCAGAGGACTGGGAAGGGTTCGCGAGTCGCCACGCCGGGGAACATGAAGCGAACGGCGCGGCGTTTCTCCTACAATGTTCGGGCTCTCCCAGCGATTAAGTTTGCCTGCGCGCCGCAAAGCGCCCACGCTTCGCTCGAAGCGACGGCCGCGGGCCGGGCTCCCCTTCCCGAAGGAAATCGAACCATGAGCAGCGCCGAGGAATATCAGGCGAAGGCCGAGGAGGCGCTGAGCCAGCTCGGCGAGGCCAAGAGCGAGGCGGAGCGGCAGCGGCTGAGGCGGGCGCACGGCGCCTATCTCAAGCTCGCCACCCACGGCGCCGAGGCGGCCGCGCGAGCGGCGCTCCGCCCGCCGCCCAAGCCGAGGCCCGAGAAGCAGGCGCCGCAGGCGCGGCCGGGGGCCAGCTACTTCAAATAAGGCTCTTCACCGAGGCCGGAGCCGTCACGGGAAGGAATCCCGTGACGGCGGCCCTGTGGAGTTCGCCCAGGCCGGCCGGCTTGGCGCGGCTCCACGCCCAGGAACGGCGGCGCTTGCGCGCCGGCATTCATGGTCCCGGCGCGCCTGCGCTAAATCGTGTCGTCGGCCGGCGGTTCGGCCCTGGCCTCTGCCGGGGCGGAGTCGTTCCAGCGGTCGGCGAGGCATTTGGCCAGGCTGGCGATGGCGCCGCGGCTGTCGGCCAGCGGCAGGGTGTCGACGCTGGCGCCGTTGCGGCGGATGCTCATCCCGCGAGCGCTTGTGAAGGCGCCGAGGAAATCGCCGCGATCCGCCGCTCCGGGCTCGACGGTGAAGTAGAGGCCGGGCCCGTCGGAGTCGATATTGGCGCGGGCGGTGGCCTCGACCGGCCAGGCTCGGGCATCCTGGAACTCGACCTGGAGCGGGGTCTTCTTGCCATCCTCCACCTGCCAGCGGCGATTCTGCAGGAGGAAGCCCAGCTTCTCCTCGCCGGCGAAGGCCCAGATAGACAGCATCGTGCCGTGAGGCGAGACCGCCTGGACCATGCAGCCGTTGGGCATCGCCGCCAGGGCCCAGCCCTCGGTCTTCTCCTGCTGGGCGAAAGCCGCGCCGAGCGGCGCGGAGGCGAGAAGGGCTGCCATCACATAACGCAACATCGAAGGGTTCCTTTTCGGCACCCGCCCGCCACTACCTGTCGGATGCGAGAACAGACCGCGCGCCCGATTGGTTGCACTCGGCTCGGCGCATCCCGGCCCCGGCCCACAGCGCCGGAGCTGCCGCCCGCCCGCTCGCCGGGAAGGGGATCAGGCTTCGGAAGGAGTCGGAGAAGCGGCCGTCGATCCGGATGCTGAACGAAAGGCCGCCGGTCGCGTCGGCGCCGTGATACTGGTTGACCGTGTCGAACCAGGCGGAGTGGGACCGCACATAGAGCTTCTCGCCGCTGTCCGGGTTCAGCATGTAGAAGGGCTTGTCGAAATTGGTCCTGAGCCAGATGAATTCGTGGCACAGATCCTCGCTGTCATGGTCGCGGTGGGCTGGGACCTCGCGGCCGGAATCGTCGTAGATGATCAGCATCCGTCCGGTCGCGGCGAAGGGCAGGGTCGCGATGAAGTCCATCAGCTCGGGAAATTCCGCCGCCCCCACCCCCGGTTGCCAGAGTTCGGTGCGGTCGAGATCGTAATAATCGTCCGGCCGAGTCGAGCGGGAGAGATAGACCATCCGCGGCCCCGGGACGTCGGGCGCGCGGCCGTCGAGCAGGAACGGGCCGGTATGGAATTGAAGGTCCCGCGCCCGGTCCAGGCGCCGCTCGAGCCGATCCCGAATGTAACGGTCCAGCGATCTAAGGCGAGCGACGTCGATGCAGGAATCGAGGTCAACATAGGTTGGGTATAAAGCGTGTGAGGCCGCCGACGGAACCGCAGGGCCATTGCTTTGTTGTTTTATAAAATATTCGCCCATCTTAACCCTGGTTAATGTCTTGGTTCTGTTAAATAAATAGCAGCGTCCCCGGCTGAACGACTAAAAAACAGAACAAGTTCCATTGCCTCCCTTGCGCCGTTCTGGCGAATAATACTTGCTGCTTGGAAGAAAAATGAAAGTATATGTTAGCGGCCTCTATTGCGGAGGCAACCCGCAGCCGGGTGTCGGCATCGTTCGGTCGCTGCGCCAAGGCTATCCGAACGCGACCCTGGTCGGAGTCGAATATACCAACCGCGTGTCCGGCATCCACTGGGCCGACCTCGACGATCTGTGGATCCAGCGCCCGTGGGACGAGCTCGACCTCGATCTTTATGCGAAGCGGGTGCGCGAGGTGCTCGACGGCGGCGCCTATTGGATCTCCGGAAGCGACCTCGAGGCGATGTGGCTCGCCTCGGTCTTTCCCGACGGACATCCAAATCTCCTGGCGCCGCCCGCCGCCGCGCTGAAGCGGATCGCCAAGCCCGCGGTCGAGGCCCATCGCGGGCTGCCGGTGAAGATCCCGCCTTTCGTTTCGAGCGACCTCTCCGACTGGGAGCTCCACGCTTTCTGCCGCGAGCACAATTGGCGGGTCTGGCTGAAGGGGCCCTATTATGACGCGGCCCGGGTGCCGGGTTGGGACAGCTTCGTCGCCGCGCGGGCGGCGCTGACCAAGGTCTGGTCGACCGAGAAATTGTTCCTGCAGGCGCATGTCAGCGGCTATGAGGAATCGGTGATGCTCGCCGCCTATCGGGGCGAGCTGCTCGCCTGTGTCGCGATGCGCAAGCGGGACGTCACCGCCGAGGGCAAGACCTGGGCCGGCGACGTCGGACCGGTCGATCCGGGGTTCGAGAAGGAGCTTCGGCGGATCGTACGGGAACTGAACTGGACCGGCGGCGGCGAGCTGGAGATGGTTCGAGACGCCGCCGACCAGCGCTGGCTCCTGGAGATGAACCCGCGCTTCCCGGCCTGGGTGCACGGAGCGACGATCGGCGGACACAATCTGCCCGCCTTGCTCGTTCAGGGGGCCAGCGGGATCCGCGCCCGGCCGGCCGAAGCGGAGGCGGGCGAATTCACCCGGATCGTCCTCGAAGTACCGGTGAGGGCGGATTACCCGCTTCCGGCCTTGCCCGAGCCGTTCGCCGGCGCGGTCGGGCATTCGATGAAGCACCCTTCGGGCCTGACCTCGCTGGCCGAGCGGCTGCACAAGAAGGATGCCGAGCTGATCGGTCTGGTCGGGGATTCGGAGGAAGAAGCGGCGGACGGACGGCCGGAGGTTCCCGAAGTCTATCTGAGCGACATCGGCGCGATTGAGCTGGACTCGCTGCAGACCCCGCAATTCCTTTTCTTCGACAAGACCGCCAGGGGCCTGTTCAAGCGGGCGGCGGAGCGCGCCCACCGGCTCAGCACCAACGAAGTTCAGGTGGTCAGCGGCTATTCCATCAAGACCAATCCCGATGAGAGGCTGATCCGGCTGGCGCTCGAGAACGGCTTCTACGCCGAATGCATCAGCCTCGCCGAAGCGCAAAAGGCGATCGAGACCGGCTTCAGGGCGGACCAGGTGATCCTGAACGGCCCCGGCAAATGGTGGCCGGAAGGGATGATGCCGACAGAGCGGATGCACGCCGTCTTCTGCGACAGCGTCGCCGATCTCGACCGCTGCGTCGCCGCCATAAAGGCCGGCGAGATGGCCTCGAAGCATGTCGGGATCCGGATCCGGACTCCCAACGTCACCTCCCGTTTCGGAATCCCGCTCGACAGCCCGGAGACATTCGCGAAGCTGATCGAGGCGGTGGGCCGGCTCCCGCGGGACACGGCCTTCGGAATCCACTTCCACATGGCGAGCTCGAACATCGGAGTCGCCTTATGGTGGCATCTGTTCGAATCGATGCTCAAATGGTGCCGCTCCATCGAGAGCCTGACGGGACGCCCCGTCGAGATCCTCGACATGGGCGGCGGCTGGTTCCCCGACGACTGGCATTCCGACGACGAGAGCAAGTTCGCCCGGGCCGTCGAGACGGTCCGAGCGCTGCTCCCCGGCGCCCGCCAGATCGTCTCCGAGCCGGGCAAGGCGATGGCCCAGCCCTCGATGGCGCTGGCCATGCGCATCCTCGAGATACAGGAGCATGAGGAGGATCATGTCGAGGCGGTGGTCGACGGCTCGATCGCCGAGCTTCCGATGTACGCCTTCCAGCCCCACCGGATCCTGCGCCAGTGCGGGACGACCGGCGCCCTCCAGCCGCTTGGGCGCGGCAAAACCCATTTGATGGGCCGGCTCTGCATGGAGCATGACATCGTCGCCGCCAACGTCTCGCTGCCGCAAGGCACGAAGGCCGGCGACATGCTCATCTTCTGCGACGCCGGCGGTTACGACAGGAGCATGTCCTATGTATTTGGCCGAGGCTGAAGCGCGGATCGACGTCCGGCCGGAAACGTGCCGGCCGGCGCCGCTCGCGAGCGACCGCTGGCGGGATTTTCCCCACAGCACCTTTTCGCACCATGGTGAGGCCTGCTGCGAGATCGCCCGTCAGTGGGTGATCGCGATGGACTTCGCGCAATTGAACGGCGCCGACCTGACCAGCGGCCCGCGTTGGCTTCGGCAGAAATATAAATGGGGCCCCTCGCCCTGGCCGATGCACTGGTGCGAGGCGGTCAAGCGCAAGTCGATCGACTGCGGCGCCCATGCCGCCCTGGCGCTCGAGGCCTTCCGGGCGCGCGGCCTCGCCGCCTTCCCGGCCCAGCTCGTCCAGCGCTACAGCGAGGAGGCGACCGAGCAATGGCGCGGCAAGTGGGGCCAGGAGGACGTCTCCTGCCACTGGCTCGACGGCGAGCATATCTACCATGAGGCCACCGCCCTCCTCGTCGACGAGGAGGAAGTGAAGATCTGGGATTCGAGCGCCGGAAGCTGGGTCGCCCCGCGCCAGGACGGCGGCTACGGAAGCCTGGTCGCGGTCCGGATCGTCGCCGAGGGCCAATTTGGCGGCGGCGACGGCCTGCGCTGGGGCGAACGGCGGATCAAGCCGGGGGTTTGGGTTCAGATTTGATCGGCGGAATCGACGTCTACGGCTGCCGTCACCCTGAACTCGTTTCAGGGTCCAGACTTCCATCCCCCGGCGGGTCTCCGGACTGAATGCTGAAACGGGTTCAGCATGACCGGGGTGGGCCGGTCCCGCTCAACCGCAATCGGGGTTGAAGACGTAGCCGGCGGCGCGGACCGTCTTGAGGCATTCGGGCTTGGCGGGGTCGCGCTCGATCTTGCGGCGGATCCGGGCGATGCGCGTGTCGATGGAGCGGTCGAACGCCTCCATCTCCTTGTTGTGCGCCATGTCGAGCAGCTGGTCGCGGCTGAGCACCCGGCGGGGATGCTCGGCGAAGCATTTGAGCAGGTCGAACTCCATCGAGGTGATCGGTACCTCGCTTCCGTCCGCTTCGAACAGCTTTCGCGAATCCAGGTTGAGGCGGCATTTGCCCATCTGGACTTCGCTGCCCATGGTCGCGGGCGCCTCGCCGCCGCGGCTGGCCCGGCGAAGCACGGCCTTGACCCGGGCGAGCAGCTCCCTCGGGTTGAAGGGCTTGGTGATGTAATCGTCCGCGCCTATTTCCAGCCCCACGATGCGGTCGACGTCGTCGCTTTTCGCCGTCAGCATGATAATTCCAGCGTCTCCGAGACCTCGAATTTCCCTCGCCAGAGTGAGGCCGTCGTCGCCGGGCATGTTGATGTCGAGGAGGGCGAGGTCGATCGGCCTCGTCGCCATCAGCTCGCGCAACGCGGCGCCGCCGTCGGCCTCGCTGACCGAAAGGCCGTTGCGGCGCAGATATTCGGCGACGGTGGAGCGGACGTCCTCGTCATCGTCGACGACGACGATATGGGCGGCGATATCGTTCATGCTTCCACTTTCGGCTGGAGGATCGAGGCGATCAGGCAGCGCACCCCGATCTTGGTGAAGGGCTTTTCGAGCACCGGGCGGCCGCAGCCGCGGAGGAAATCGTCCATGCTCGAGCCAAGCGTGTCGCCGGTCACGAAGCCCATTCGATCGAGCAGATGCGGCTTGGTCTCGGCCAGGCGGGCGTGGAGGTCCGGCCCGCTCACGCCCGGCATCCTGAGGTCGGAGAGGATGAGGTCATATTCGCCGCGGTCGAGCGCCATCAGGGCGGCGGCCCCGTCGGGCGCGACGGTCACGGCATAGCCCTCGCGGACGAGCAGCTCGCGCAAGGTGTCGGCGACGTCGGCTTCGTCCTCGACGACGAGGGCACGGCCGCCGAAGGCCGACTCGACGGCGGTTTCGGCGGCGATCGGCACTGGGACCGGATCGCTCTCCGCGGCCGGCGGAAGCGCGATCCGGAAATGCGCGCCGCGCCGGCTCGGCTCCAGCGAGATCGTCCCGCCATGAGCCTCGACGATGCCATGGGAGAAGGAGAGTCCGACTCCGGTGCCGACGCCCTGCGGCTTGGTGGTGAAGAAGGGGTCGAAGATCCGGCCCTTGAGCTTCTCGGGGACGCCCGGGCCGGTGTCGGTGACGTCGAGGAGCACGTCGCCGGTGTGGCTGACCGAGGTCCTCACCGTCAGGGTCTTGTCGAACGTTTCACCATTCTGCATCGCGTGCTGGGCGTTGACGACGAGGTTGACCAGCACCTGGTGGAGCTGGTCGCGGTCGCCGAGCACCTTGGGAAGCATCGAACCCAGGGTGACCCGGACCCCGATCCCCGCCGTACGCAGCCCATATTCGGCGATCTCCAGCGCCGTGGCGACGACATCGTTGAGATCGACGAGGCTGCGCTGGGCATCCTTCTGGCGGGCCATGGCGAGGAAAGTCTGGACGATCCTGGCGCAGCGTTCGGCCGCCGCGGCGATCTTCTTTCCGCGGATCTCGAAAGCCGTCCCGACGCTGTCTTCCTGGAGCATCTCGGCCTGGCCGACGATCGCCGCGAGGGGATTGTTGAGCTCGTGGCTGACCCCCGCGAGAAGCGAGCCCAGGGCGGCCAGCTTCTCGGACTGGTGGAGAGCGTCGCGGGAGCGCGCCAGCTCCTGCTCGGCGCGCTTGCGGTCGGTGATGTCGACATGGATCCCGGTGACCAGGGTCGCCTCACCCTCAGAATCGCGAACAACCGTGCCGAGCGAGTGGACCCAGCGCATCTCGCCGTTCGGCCAGATCACCCGATGCTCGAGCGAAACCGTGTCCGACGGGAAGTTGCTTCGCGCCGATTCGACGACCAGGTCCCAGTCGTCGGGATGGATGAACGCCTTGAGGCTCGTCCCGTCGAGATGCATGTCGCCGTCGACCCCGTAGAGCTCGCGCGAGCGCGCGCTGTACCAGGTCTCCCCCGTCCTCGGATCGATCGTCCACAGGCCGAGGTTGGCGCCTTCGACCGCGAGCTCGAATTGCCGCCTCGTCTCGGCGAGCTCCTGCTCGCCGCGCTTGCGGTCGGTGATATCGAGATGGATTCCGGTGACCATCGTCACCGCGCCGGACGAATCGCGCTGGGCCTGGCCGAGGGCGTGGAGCCAGCGGACCTCGCCGGTCGGCCAGATCACCCGATGCTCGAGCGAGACGGTCTCCTCGGGAAAGCCCTCGCGATAGGGCTCGCGGACCAGCTCCCAATCGTCGGGATGGATATAGTCCTTGAGGACCGCCGCATCGATCGGCATTTCGGGGTCCATTCCCCACAGCCGGCGCGAGGTCTCCGAGTGCCAGACCGCGCCGGTGGCGGGATCGACCGACCACAGGCCGAGCCCGGCGCCCTCGACGGCGAGGTCAAGAGTCCGCCGGGCCTCGTCGCGCTCGTCCTCCGCCCGCTTGCGGTCGGTGATGTCGAGATGGATCCCGCTGACGCTCCGGGCGATCCCGTCGGAGTCGCGGTTGAGGGCGCCGAGCGAATAGATCCAGCGGGTCGAGCCGTCCGGGCAGACCACCCGATATTCGACCTCGACCCGGTCCTCCTTGAAGCCGTGGAGATAGGGCTCCGAGACCTCCTTCCAATGGTCCGGATGGACCGCGGCGCGGATGATTTCGGTGCTCATCTCGGCGTCGGCGGGCAAGCCGTACATCGCCTTGGAACGGTCGGAATACCAGGTCCGCCCGGTCTCCAGGTCGAAGGTCCAGGTGCCCAGCTTGGCGCCTTCGACCGCCAGTTCGAGC
Organism: Allosphingosinicella sp.; assembly: GCA_036389015.1. GTDB lineage: Bacteria > Pseudomonadota > Alphaproteobacteria > Sphingomonadales > Sphingomonadaceae > Allosphingosinicella. The sequence continues at coordinate 34,343 of DASVQS010000053.1, forward strand.
CGGCGGCTCGATTCGGCCAGCTCGTCATTCGCCCGGCGGGCGGACAGGTCGCGCGGGCTGAGAAGGAAGCGGCGCTTCCCGCCGATGACGAGCGACGTGACGCTGATTTCCAGCGGGACGACGTCGCCGCACTTCATCCGGACGTCGACGACGACCCTCAGCCCGGTGGTGGCGTCGCCGCGGACGATATAGGAGTCGAGCGCGTCCTCATCCTCCTCGCGCGACGGATTGCGGTCGATCAGGGTCCAGATCGACTTGCCGACCACTTCGGTGCGAAAATAGCCGTAGGCCTCCTCGGCGGCGCGGTTGAATTCGAGGATGTCGCCTTTCTCGTCGAGCAGCAGCAGGCAATTCAGCGAGGAGCCGATCACGCTCGCGACGACGCAGGCAATCTCGCCCTCTTCCACTCTCGTCATCCCCCCGGATTCGGCCAGCGCCTTTCTATAGCGGCGGCGTCCCTGCGCAGAAACCGTCTTTCTGACACAATTGACACAATTTTCCGTGCCGCGCGGCATCGCCCGGACAAGCGTATCCTTCAGAAAGGTCCTGCCGAGGCGATGTTGCCCGGCGATTTCGGAGACTGACAATGAGCGCCATCAACGCCAAGAAAAGCCGCCTGCAGCTCGTGCTGCTCGCCGCGGCCGCGCTGGGATCGAGCTCCGCCGTTCTGAGCGGCGCCGTGACCGTCCTTGCGATGCAGCAGCCCGCCCACGTCTCGACGCTCGCTTAAGAGCGCGCGACCTGGGAGGGTCCTAAATGTACCATGCTTTCAACTTCAGTGACGTCCTCGCCAGCTCGGCCAAAGCGGCCTGGCAGGTCGAGGACGTCCTACCCGCCGGCGCGAAGCTCGACTTCAAGCGCCGCTTCATGCCCGAAACCCTCGCGCGGACCGACCGGATCGCCTTTCTGAGCGACGACGAGAAGCGCGTTCTCAACCAGATTCGCGGCCACGAATATCTCACGCTGTTCGGCCTCGTGGAGGAATTCATCCTCCCCTTCGTGCTCGACCATGCCCGCCCGCAGCTGAACGGCGACGACCTGAGGGTCCGCGCCCTGCTCAACTTTGCGAGCGAGGAGGCCAAGCACATCCACCTCTTCCGACTTTTCCACCAGCGCTTCACCGAGGCTTTCGGAACGCCCTGCGAGGCGATCGGCCCGGCCGAGGCGATCGCCGCGGAGGTGCTCCGCCACGATCCTTTGTCGGTGGCTCTCGTCATCCTCCAGATCGAGTGGATGACCCAGAGCCATTATGTCGACTCGGTCCGCGACGACGCCGAGCTCGATCCCTTGTTCAAGAGCCTCCTGAAGCATCACTGGATGGAAGAAGCGCAGCACGCCAAGCTCGATACCCTGATGGTCGAGGCTCTGGCCGACGGCCGCGACGAGGCCGGGATCCAGGCGGCGATCGACGGCTATCTGGAGATCGGCGCCTTCCTCGACGGAGGCTTCGCCGCCCAGACCTCCCTCAACCTCGACGCCTTCGAGGCCGCCACCGGCCGCAAGCTCGGCGCCCAGCGGCGCGAGCATCTGCAGGCGCAGCAGCACCAGGCGCTGCGCTGGACCTATCTCGGCTCGGGCATGGTCCACCCCAGGTTCACGGCGACCCTCGCCGCTCTCTCCCCGGCTGCGCGCGACCGCATATCCGCCGTCGCTCCGGCCTTCGCCTGATCATCCAAAAGGAGTTCAACCCAATGCTCGACATGCCCACCCGCCCGCCGGTCAACGGCCTCGATCTCGCCGCCCTCGACGACACCGTCGCGGCCATCACCGAAAACCCGGCCCTCGGCCAGGTCGCCTTTCGAGTGAAGACCGAGTGGAAAGGCCAGACCAAGTCCGAATCGACGGTCGATTCCTATACGCTGGCCGGCGAGGTCGTCCCGCGCAGCTTCACGATCGTCGCCGACGAGCCGCACGAGCTGCTCGGCACCAACGCCGCGCCCAACCCGCAGGAGCTGCTCATGTCGGCGGTCAACGCCTGCATGATGGTCGGCTACGTCGCCCAGGCCTCGGTGCGCGGGATCACGCTCGACGCCTGCCGGATCGAGACCGAAGGCGAGCTCGACCTTCGCGGCTTCCTCGGAATCGACGAGACGGTTCCGGCCGGATACCGGCGCATCGCCTACACCGTCTTCCTCGAGGGCGACGGCACCCGCGAGCAATATGAGGAGATTCACCAGGCGGTGATGGCCACCTCGCCCAATTATTTCAACATGGCGCAGCCGATCCAGATGGTCGGACGGCTCGCCTGAACGGTCCCCTGACCCCTAGGGAGACTGGCCCCGGCGGTGAGAATCGCCGGGGTTTTTTTATGCGCCGCTTCTGAGGGCGGATCGCGCGGAGGTCGACCGCCCCCGGAAGACGATTCGCTAATGGCCAGCATGAGGCTGCGCCTGAGCCCCGAAGCCGGCTCGACGACTTCCGGGTTCGGTCGTCGAGAGGCGCGGCGCTGCCCGTCTCCGGAACCAGCCGCCATTCAGGTGCCGATCTTCATTGTTTAGGAGTGCGGCCCGAGCGAGGAGCTGTCCATGCAGCCGGCCTTCGAGATTTTCTACATCCTGGCACTGCCCGACTGGGCGCCGAACGAAGTGACCCCGTTTCAGGGGTTCGCGCCCCGGCTTCCCTATTTCACGCCGCTAATGGAGGAAATCCCGCGCTTCCCGTCCGATATCATCCAGCCGACGCTGGAGGATGAAATGCGGCTCGCTCGGCAGCGTGGCGGCGATGGGGCATGGATGTGGACGCCGGTCAATCTTTCGACGCTGCTCTCGAAGCGCAAGCCGTTGCCGGTGGCGCCGTACATGGTGATCATGTCATCCGATGAAGCCACCGCGAAGAAGATCGCGTCGTGGCGCGCGGGCCTCAGGCTGCAGCCGATCCATCTGAGTTATTACCGCGCTGTCAGTGCCAACAATCCGTCGACCTTCAGCCGGGAGCAGATGCGCCATCACCTGATTGCGCTCGCGAAACGCGCCGCAACAATGGAGCGCCGGCTCGAGGTCGCTGAGCATCTCGACTTCCTAGCGCGCTGGCTGCCCGAGGTCCGCCGTCCCTCGACGCTCAAATTCCACTCGCACAATGTAACCCTGGCCAATGAAATGACGCTAATCGGCGCCGGTGAAGCGCCGGCAAGCGACCCCGAGGGCCATCTCAAGGTGAGTCCGCCGGAAGATTATGTTGAGGGCATCACTCAGTCGAGTGAAGTGGTAATGGCGCTGTGGGAAGATATTGAGGATCGCGCCGGCTATCTCCTAATGCCCCCGCGGCCGGATCTCTTCCTCGTCGCCCCGTCAATGTATCGGGGCATGTCGAAGCGGCTCGAGCGGGTGATCACCGACCCGGCAATCAAGTCATCGCTCAGGGGGCTGGACCGTCAGCGCGGCTATACGATGGAGATCAACGCCTCGAGCGAAGAGGATATCAACAAGGTTGGCCAGCTGCTCGGGCTCCGGGGCGCCGAGCTCAAATTGCTCACGGCAGCTGTGGGGCTCCGCGCCGCCGGCACGCTCGCGTCTACGATCCGCCTGCCACCCGCCGTCGCTCGTACCGGCGGCGTAGTCGGCCAGCTAGCACGATTCCTGCGCACCCATGAGGATCCGCCTCGCATCAAGTCGGCGCGAGTGTTCAGGGCTGTCCAGCAGGCGCTCGAGGCGGCGATCCCGCTGGATCATCGCGCCCTGATCGCGCGGTCGAGGAGCGGCATCAAGATCATCGCGGACGCGCCGATCGAATGGCTGCCGGTGGACGGGGTTCCCCTTGGCATCCGGCACGATGTCTCGCGGATCAACGCGACGCCCGGAAACCTGTTCGTCGAGCAGATCCGGCCGCCGGTGACGCACCACATTTCCCCCGCGGCGTTCCGCAACTATCTCGTCCTGTCGATGTTCGAGGAGGGCGACCCGATCGCCAATCACCTGCGTGTCGGCACCCTGCACACGATGGATGAGAAGGCCGAGCGCATCGTCGGGCGCTACGCCTCGCCCAAGACGCCGAGGGAGTTCGCCTCGGCACTGAACCGGTTCGATGGCCCAATGGTGGTCATCGACTCCCATGCGACGCATGCCGATGACGACAAGCCGGGCGGCCTTATGATCGGCGGCGAGAGCTTCGACGTTTGGAGCTTGGCCGGTAAGGTAAAGATGCCGCCGATCGTGGTGCTGAGCGCCTGCGACACGCACCCCTTCGATCGTTCGCACGCGACGGTGGCCAATGGTTTCCTTGCCTGCGGCGCGACGGCGGTAGTGGCCACCGCACTCCCGATCCGCGCGCCCCAGGCAGCCCGCTTCGTCATGCGGCTGATCAATCGCGCGGTGCATTATGGCGCCATCGTAAACGGGTCGGGCCGCGCGGTGCCTTGGACGCATATCGTCGGCGGCGTGCTGCGAATGGAATTGGTGACTGATATCATTCGCGGATTCGAGGCGGACGGCGCATTCGACGATGATCGCGGCAGCGCGCTCCTACTTGAGACGAACCAGGACCTAAATCCGCTTAGGAGCGACTGGTTCGAGCGGCTTCAGGCCCGGATGCTCGGCTCCGGCGCGGTCGAACCGGCGACGTGGGATAGCCGCGTACCCGACATGATCGCCGGATCGGACGCAATTCGTTATCTGCACCTCGGCAATCCCGAGGCCATCCTGGTGTCGAGCCCGCAGGTGGTGGAAAAGCTCGATGCACTGATGAAGCGCACAGCTAACTTCGGGCCTGAAGAGTCCTCCTAGGAGACTGGGCTGCGGCGGTAAAAGCCGCCGGGTTTTTATATGTTTGCCTCCCCATGCGAAGCAGGGGGAGGGGGACCAGGCGGAGCCTGGTGGAGGGGTGATTAGGCGCTGGCTCCCGTGATCTCGCGCCAGACTCGCGGACGGCAGTTCCTGGTCACCCCCTCCACCACCCTTCGGGTGGTCCCCCTCCCCATCGCTTCGCGATGGGGAGGCAAATCCCCCTGTAACAATTGAAACCAATTTCAACTTGCTGTGGCATTCGGCTGACACAGCGTCCCGCCAGAAGGGTCTCACCAGCCGGGGAGGCTGGAGCCAGGCAGGAGACGGTTTGTGTATCTGTACCGTTTGACGAGGTGGTCCTCATCCTGCCTGGCGCCCTCTTCCCCGGCTGCGCCGGCCTCATCCCCAGAGGGATGGTGACGGCGACCAACCCCGGCTCCACCGGAAAAACCAACCAAGCAACGACAAGTCTCCGCCCGGCCGTTGCCGGAGCGGTCAGGGAGTAGAATGAAATGAAGATCTATCTGTATGCTTTCGCGTCCGTCGCCGCCCTCGCCGCCGCCGCCACCCCGGCCGCCGCCGAAGGTTTCCGCGCCGAAGTCCATGGCGGCTGGGATCACGTCCGCGCCGACGGCCCCGGCATCAACAACAACGACAGCGACAGCGGCATCGTCTACGGAATCGGCGCCGGCTACGACTTCCGGATCGCCCCGAAGGTCGAGCTCGGAATCGACCTCAGCGCCGACCTCAGCACGATGGAAGAATGCGAGACCAGCGTCGTCGTCGCGAACGACAGCGCCTGCCTCGACGCCGGCCGCGACCTCGCCGCCGCGGTCCGCCTCGGCTACAAGGTGTCGCCGAAGGGCACGATCTACGCGCTCGCCGGCTACACCAACGCCCGCTTCCGCTTCGACTACACGACCCCCGCCGGAGTGACGACCCGGGTCAGCGACAACCTCGACGGCTTCCGCCTCGGCGCCGGCTACCAGCATGATTTCGGCAAGAACATGTATGGCAAGGTCGAGTATCGCTACTCGAACTACGAGGCCGACGTGACCCGCCACCAGGCGCTGATCGGCGTCGGAGTGAAGTTCTAAGTCTCCCCTTCGCCCCTCGGGAGACCAGGCCCCGGCGGTTCATCCCCCCGCCGGGGCCTTTTATCCTCCCCATCGGGGATGGGGAGGGGGACCACACGAGGTGTGGTGGAGGGGATGAGCAGGTCGCCATGTCTCCCAGACATGGCTGCGCAGTGCGGGGCACTGCGCACCTGCTCATGGCGCAGGAAGCAGAGGGTCCGGTGGGAACCTCCCGAGTCCGCGGCCTCTACCCCTCCGCCATGCTGCGCATGGTCCCCCTCCCCATCTGGCGACGGGAGGATTTTCTTAGTCCCGGCCTCCGGAACCGCTGTTCTGCCCGCCGGTGCGGCTGTTCTCGTTGCGGTCGGAGCGCTGCTTCTTGTCGCCGCCGACATCGTCCTTGCCGCCCTTCTTGAAATCGCCCTTCTTCTTGTTGTCGGTCACGGATGCTCTCCTTCGGCAGGAGAACGACCGGATCAGGCGGCGGTTTCTCGAGCGAGGATTTCCTCCGCGACGCGGTGCGTGCGCTCGTTGTCGACGTCGATGGCGAGGCGCCCGTCCTTCGCCACCAGCGGGCGGATGCACACGCCGAAGCGGCGGGAGAAATGGCGGAACATCCCCTCGATCGTCACCATCCCCGAAGCGTAGAGGACGAGGGCGGTCAGCCCGAGCGCGCGGACGGCGTCCATCTTGCGCTTGGCGAACTGGCCGCCGTAGCGGAAGGTCTCGATGGCGTCGAAGGCCCGGGCGCTGGTGATCCAGAACAGGTTGCAATTGGAATAGGCGCCGCCGCGAAAGGCGTAGAAGCGGCGCTGGCCGTCGGGATGGGCGGCGACGATGTCCCGCTTCTCGGCCAGCATCACGACTCCTTCGACCCCGGGCTCGGATCCGGCTTCGGCGATGGCTCGAAAGCCCTCGACGCTCATCAGCACATTGTCGGCGGTGCACAGGATGAGCGGGAAACCGGTGGTCCGGCTCGCCTCGACGACGCTGTCGACGATATGGTGCTCGGCGCCGACGGGGGTGAGCCGCCCTTCGGCGTGGAGCCGGGCGACGGTCGGCTCGGCGGCGATGATCGAGAAATCCTCGACCGAGACGAACAGAGGCGAAGCCGGGAAGGCCTCGGCGGCGATTCGCAGGACCCGCCCGACCATCGCCTCGCCGGCGACCGGGACCAGCGCCTTGTGGCTGACTCCGAGCTTTTCCGCCAGCGGATCGAGCGATGCCGAGCGGCGTCCGGCGAGGACGAGGATTCGGGGCTGCTCTGCGGTCAAGGGGCTGTGGCCTCGGGAGATGGGGGTGGGCCGATGCGGCGGGGGCGCGATATCCGCCCCGGCCGACGGAAGCAACTCCGGTGCGGCCGCCCATCCAACCGTCATTCCCGCGCAAGCGGGAATCCCGTCCGGAGTCAGTGCTGGATTGCCGCTTTCGCAGGAATGACGATGAGGAGTGCCCTGACGAGCCCAGGCCCAAACCTCAAGCCGCCCGGCCCTCCATCGCCTTCTGGCGGCGGCGCTGGACGGACGAGCCGAGCCCGATCGCCTCGCGATATTTGGCGACGGTGCGGCGGGCGATGTCGAAGCCCTTGGCTCGGAGCAGGTCGACGAGCTGGTCGTCCGAGAGAATGGCGTTCGGCGCCTCCGCGGAGATCAGAGTCTTGATGTGGCTCTTCACCGCCTCGGCCGAGACGGCGTCGCCGCCGTCGCTGGACTGGATGCCGCTGGTGAAGAAATATTTGAGCTCGTAAAGGCCGCGGTCGCAGGACAGATATTTGTTCGAGGTGACCCGGCTCACCGTCGATTCGTGCATCCCGATCGCCTCCGCCACCTGGCGCAGGGTGAGCGGCCTCAGCTGGGCGACTCCGTGGCGGAAGAAGCCGTCCTGCTGCTTGACGATCTCGGTGCAGACCTTGACGATCGTCCGGGCGCGCTGGTCGAGCGCCTTCATCAGCCAGTTGGCGCTGGCCAGGCATTCGCTCAGCCACGCCTTCGAGCGGCGGTCGGCGCCGCCCGTCAGCTCGGCGTAATAGCGGCGGTTGACGAGCAGGCGCGGAAGAGTCGCGGAATTGAGCTCGATCGCCCAGCCGAAGCCGCGACGGGCTACGAAGACGTCAGGCACCGCCGCCTCGACCCGGCCGCTGCCGCCGGCGAAGCGGCAACCGGGCTTGGGATCGTAGCCCCTGAGCTCGCGGACCATGTCGCCGAGATCCTCGTCGTCCACCCCGCAGATGCGCTTCAGCGCCGAGAAATTGCCCTTGGCGAGATAGTCGAGATTGTCGATCAGCCGGGCCATCGCGGGATCGTAGCGGTCGGCCTCCTTCGCCTGCAGGGCGAGGCATTCGGCGAGGCTCCGGGCGGCCACCCCGATCGGGTCGAAGCTCTGGATGATCGCGAGGATACGCTCGATTTCGGCGAGCGGCGCGCCGAGGCGGTTGGCCAGCTCCAGGGTCGAGGCGAGGAGATAGCCGGTCTCGTCGATCTGCTCGATGATCTGGCCGGCGATGACGAGCTCCGCGCCCGACAGGCGCTCGCCGGCCTGGGCGAGGAGATGGGCGTGGAGCGACGGCTCGTCGGACGCGAAGCTGTCGAAATCCGGGCCCTCGCCGTCCCAGCCGCCGCCGCCAAGCCCCTCCATTCCGAGGCCGCCATCGAGGGCCCGGTCGGAGGCGCTGTCCTGGTGGAGATTCTCGTCGTTGACGTCGAGATCGAGCGGCGCCTCCCCGGATCCGAACGCGTCCGCCGCCGGCGCTTCATCGGGGACTTCGGGCACCGCCTCGGCGGCCGGCGCTTCCTCGCCGCCGCCCGCCTCGAGCAGGGGATTGCGTTCGATCTCCTCGGCGATGAAGCTTTCGACCTCGAGGTTGGACAGGGCCAGCAGCCGGATCGCCTGCTGGAGCTGGGGGGTCATAACCAGCGACTGGCTTTGCCTTAAGTCGAGGCGGGGGCCGATCGACATGGAGGCTACAGCTCGAAGCTCTCGCCGAGATAGAGACGGCGGACGTCGGGGTCGGCCACCAGCTCTTCGGGGCTTCCGGCGAACAGCACCTGGCCGTCGTAGATGATGCAGGCCCGGTCGACGATTTCGAGCGTCTCGCGGACATTGTGGTCGGTGATGAGCACTCCGATGTCGCGTTTCTTGAGCTCGATGACGAGGTCGCGGATATCGGAGATGGAAATGGGATCGATCCCGGCGAAGGGCTCGTCGAGAAGCATGATCGAGGGGTGGGCGGCGAGCGAGCGGGCGATCTCGCAGCGCCGCCGCTCTCCGCCGGACAGCGCCATGGCCGGGGCGTCGCGCAGATGGGCGATGTGGAATTCGCCGAGCAGCTGCTCGAGCCGCTCGCGCCGGACCGCCTTGTCCCGCTCCGCAACCTCGAGCACGGCCATGATGTTCTGGGCGACGGTGAGGCCGCGGAAGATCGACGTCTCCTGCGGCAGATAGCCGAGCCCGAGCACTGCGCGGCGGTACATGGGCAGGCCGGTGATGTCCTGGCCATCGAGCAGGATCCGGCCGGCGTCGGGCTTCACGAGGCCCATCACCGAGTAGAAGCAGGTCGTCTTGCCGGCGCCGTTGGGACCGAGCAGACCGACCACCTCGCCGCGGTCGACGTGGAGCGAGACGTCCTTGAGCACCCTTTTGCGGTCGTAGGATTTGGCCAGGCTTACGACGCAAAGGCCGCGTGCCAGCTCGGCGAAAACCTCGGCCTCGCGGGCTCGGGGAAGGGCGGCGGCGTCGTTCATCAGGTGCGCAGGCTTAAGCCATGCCGGTTAACGGGTAAACTGGCAGGCTTCATGCATGGACGAAAAAAGAGCGTAGCGTGGCTTCCTGTCTCGTCACCCTGACGGCGGAGGGAGGCGGGGCTCTAGCCGCCCTTCTTCTGCGGGACGGTGAAGGTGCCGGTCACCCGGCCGCCCTGCTTCGACATTCCGGGAGGCCCGCCGCCGTCCATCACGGCGCGGCCACTGTCGAGGTCGATGGTCAGTCGGCCGCCATTCACCTTCGCGTCCTTCTGGACCAGGCTCACCGCGCCGATCAGGGTGATGATCCGGGCCTCGGTGTCGTAGATGCCGACGTTTCCGCGCGCGGTTTCGGAGGGGCTTTTGACGGTTACCCCGCCGCTCGCGTCGATCCGGCGCAGCTGGACTCCGCTGCCGCTCGAATAGGCGATCGTAAGCCGGGGCGCGGTGAGAGTCAGCTCGCCCTGCTGCACCACGACGTTGCCCGACAGGATCGCCCGGTCGGCGCGGTCCTGGACCTCGATCCGGTCGGCGGCGACGTTGACCGGCGCATTGGAATTGTGGCCCTTCAACGCCGAGACCTGGCCGAGCGCGGCGGCAGGCCCGAGCCCGGCAAGGAGCAGGAGAGGGATGAAGCGCTTCATCGCGCTCATTTGAGCGCCCCCTGGTTGATATGCAAGCGCGGGCGGCCGGTCAGGACGACTCGCCGCTGCGGCAGATCGACCGTCATCCCGCCGGCGGTGAACCGGCCCAGGCGCATCTGGCCCTCGACGCCGCCGCCGCTCACGGCGACATGGTTGTTGAGATCGAGGGTCACGTCCCGGGTCTCGAGCCGGTAGCCGTCGGCCGCCGTGAACAGGATCGGGCCGAGCACGTCGACCTTCTGAGTGTCCATATTGTAGCGCGCCTTGTCGGCGGTGATCGTCGCCGGGCCTTCCTCGAGCTGGATCCGCGCCGACATTCCACCGATGTCGACGACGGGGTCGGAGGATTTGGCCTGCACCGCCTGAGCCGCCTGGATCGAGAAGGCCCGGCCCTTGTCGTCGAGGCCGCGATATTCCGCCTTCTGGGTCTTCAGCCGCTCGCGGGCAGTGTCGACCTTGTTCTTGTCGAGCAGGAAGCTGATCTCCTTCTCCTTGGAGAGCGGCGACAGCAGCAGATAGGCGAGGAGCAGTCCGACGCCCGCCGGCAGCACCACCTTGAGGAACCGCATCAGCCAGTCGTGAAGCCCGCCCGGCGCCGCCCAGCCCCGCTTGGCGGCGCGGCGCCCCTCGGCGAGCTCAGACATGGGCGAAGATGTCGACCTCGGCCCAGCCGGCGAGGTCGAGCAGGGCGCGGTGCGGAAGGAAGTCGAAACAGGCCTGGGCCAGGGGCATCCGGCCTTCGCGCGCCAGCCGCTCGTCGAGCTTCTCCTTCATCTGGTGGAGGTAGCGGACGTCGGAGGCGGCATAATCCTTCTGGGCGTCGCTAAGCTCGGGCGCGCCCCAGTCCGACGTCTGCTGCTGCTTGGAAATGTCGATCTGGAGAAGCTCCTTGATCAGCTCCTTGAGCCCGTGCCGGTCGGTATAGGTCCGGATCAGTCGCGAGGCGGTCTTGGTGCAATAGACGGGCCCGGCCATCACTCCGAGATAGGCCTGCATGATGGCGAGGTCGAAGCGGGCGAAATGGTAGAGCTTGAGCCGCTCCGGATCGGCGAGCACCGCCTTGAGGTTGGGCGCGGAATAATCGCTTCCGGGGTTGAAGCGGACCAGATGCTCGTCGCCGCCGCCGTCGGAGATCTGGACCAGGCAGAGCCGGTCGCGGCCGGGCAGAAGGCCCATCGCCTCGGTGTCGACGGCGACCGGGCCGGGAGCGAGCACGCCTTCGGGCAGGTCCTCTTCGTGAAAATGCACTGTCATGGGCTCCGCATAGGACGAAGCGGCTTGAGGCTCAATCGCTCGTCATTCCGTTCGCGGACTCCCCTCCCTGGAAGGGAGGGGCTGGGGGTGGGTAGGCGAGCGAAGCGAGACTGTTCTGACGCGGAGTTCGGCCGCCTTCGGCGGACCCACCCCCGACCCCTCCTTCCAGGGAGGAGAGATTGACGTTTGCGCTCGGACTTGATCCTCGCGCACAGCGCCGCCAGAGGAACGGTCCGCCAACAGGAGCCCTCCCCCAATGCCCTCCGGTCTCGCCACCTTGCTCGACGACGTCGCCGCGATCGCCAAGCTTGCCGCCGCGTCGATCGACGACGTCGGGGCCGCCGCCGGCCGCGCGGGTGCCAAGGCGGCGGGAGTGGTGATCGACGACACCGCGGTGACCCCGCGTTACGTCACCGGCTTCACGCCCGATCGCGAGCTTCCGATCATCGCGCGGATCGCGAAGGGGTCGCTCAGGAACAAGCTGCTCATCCTCCTGCCCGCGGCGCTCGCGCTCAGCGCCCTCCTGCCCTGGGCGATCACGCCCCTGCTCATGCTCGGTGCCGCCTATCTGTGTTTCGAGGGCGCCGAGAAGGTTTGGGAAGCGATCTCCAGGCCGGACCAAAGCCTCGCCGAGGAGGAAGCCGAGCTGGGCAGCGCCGATCACGAACGCGACATGGTCAGCGGTGCGGTGCGAACCGATTTCATCCTCTCCGCCGAGATCATGGCGATCGCCCTCGCGGAAGTGGCCGCGGAGCCGTTCGTGACCCGGGCGATGATCCTGGCGCTGGTCGCGGTGGCGATCACTATCGGGGTCTACGGCCTGGTCGGGCTGATCGTGAAAATGGACGATATCGGCCTCCACCTCGCCCAGCGGCGCACCCGCTTCGCGCGGGCGGTGGGCCGGGGCCTGGTCCACGCCATGCCCGCGGTGATGTCCGCGCTCTCGACGGTCGGGATCGCCGCGATGATCTGGGTCGGCGGGGGAATCGTCGTCCACGGCCTCGAGGAATTCGGAATCGCGGGCCTCGCACACGCCCTCCACGACGCGGGTGCCGCGGCCGGCCACGCCGTGCCGGCGATCGCAGGGGCGATCGAATGGGCGGTCGGCGCCGCGGGCTCAGGCCTCGTCGGACTCGCCCTCGGCGCTCTCATCGTCTTCGTCCACCACAAGGTCGCTCGAAAGCATTGACGGTCTCGCGCCGCGCCCTGTGGAAAAGAACTCGCGGCTGGGAAGATTTTGGGCTATATGAGTCGGCGGTGTGCCATTTTCGGGGGCACACGGGACCGTGGCGCGACAGCCCCGCGCGGTGGTTTTGCACGTGAAGGCAGGGGCGCGGAAAGTATTGACGGGCATGGGTTTCGACAGAGGGCGCCGCGGTGAGCGCGGCGGGCGCGGCAGAGACAAGCGCGACGGTTTCGGTGACGAGAATTTCAGCGGATTTGAAGAGCGCGGCGGCGGCGGCTTCGGCGGCGCTCCCGGCGGCGGCGGCGGATATCGCGGCGGCGGCGACCGATTCGGCGGCGGCGGCGGCGGTGGCGGCTACGGCGGCGGCGGTGGCGGCGGTTACCGCGGCGGCGGTGGCGGCTTCGGCGGCGGTGCCGGCGGCGGCGGCGGGTTCCGCGGCGGCGGCGGCGGCGGCGGCGGAATGCCCCCCCAGGTCGTCGGCCAGGGCAAGGGCGTGGTCAAATTTTTCAACGGGCAGAAGGGCTTCGGCTTCATCGTCCGCGACGATGGCGGCGAGGACGTGTTCGTCCACATCTCGGCGGTCGAGCAGGCGGGCCTCACCGGCCTCGCCGACGGGCAGCCGCTCGAGTTCACGCTCGTCGACCGCGGCGGCCGGGTTTCGGCGACCGATCTCAAGATCGAGGGCGAGCCGATGCCGGTCCAGGAGCGGGCGCCTCGCGAGGATCGCGACGGTCCTCGCGGCGGCGGCTACGGGGCCGGCGGCGGCGGCGGGCCGCAGCGCCAGCTGACCGGCGAGAAGGCCCAGGGCACGGTGAAGTTCTTCAACGCGATGAAGGGCTTCGGCTTCATCAGCCGCGACGACGGCCAGCCCGACGCCTTCGTTCACATCTCGGCGGTCGAGCGCGCCGGCATGGTCAGCCTCAACGAGGGCGACCGGGTCGAGTTCGAGCTCGAGGTCGACCGGCGTGGCAAGACCGCGGCGGTGAACCTGCAGCCGATCCAGTAGCACCCGCCTTGCGTGGGGCAGGAAAGCCCGGCCGGACCCTTCGGGGCACGGCCGGGCTTTTTCTTTGGCGGAGGCGTCAGCCCTGCCCGTCACCCATGAAGCTTATTGCTTCCCGGCGAAGGCCGGGATCCATTTCTTCGGTCAGTCCGGCTGGGCCCCGGCCTTCGCCGGGGAACCGCTTCAAGCCGCCCCGCCGTCCGTCCGCCGCCTGAACGGGTAGAGCGCCTGTGCCCGGTAGCCGTTCGGCACCGCCTCGGGCACTCCGTAGCCGCTCGGCCACTTTCCGGCCGGCAACAGGTGAGTGCCGAAGAGGCGATCCAGAACCGGGAAGTGGACCGCGAAATTCTTGTCCACCGCCTCGGCCTCGATCGCGTGGTGCCAATGGTGATAGCGCGGAGTGACCAGGACCCGTCCGAGCCATTCGAAATCGCCGCGCAGATTGGCGTGGACCAGGGAGGAGTAGACGTAGACGAAGCCGATATAGGCCTGCATTACCGACGGCGCGAAGCCGAGCGTCAGCAGGGGCAGCGACGTGACTCCCCTCAGCGCGACGATCTCGAGGAAATGCATTCTCGCGCCGGCCAGCCAGTCCATCGAGCGTGCGCTGTGGTGAACGGCGTGGAAGCGCCACAGGAACGGCACCCGGTGGAAGGCGCGGTGGAACCAATATTGGGCGAGATCGGTCAGGATCATCGCCTCTAGGAACTGAAGCGCCCAGGGCTGAGCCGCGACCGCCGCGCGGAACTCCGCGAACCCGCCGGTCTTCGCCATCACGAAGGCGGAAGGAGCTAGGGCCAGGAAGGTGATCAGCTGCACCAGCATCGAGCTGACCAGATAATAGAACAGGTCCTCGCGCCATTCGGCCCGGAACAGCCGCTGGCCGGGGCGGTGCGGAAACAGCCGCTCGATCGGAGCGAACATCAGGCCGGTCGCGATCATGTTCACCGCGAAGAAATCGACTCCGAAGAACATGCCCCACGCGCCGCCCTCATGCGTCTGGACCTGCGCCCCGCCGAGCAGCGTGGCGAGCAGCGCGACCGCCAGGGCGGCGGCGCCGACGATCTTTCGCGACCGAAGCATCAGGCTGAGCAGGGCCAGCCCGTAGGCGGCGAGAAGCACGGCGTGCACGGCCCCGCGAAAGCCGGTCCACTCGCGCAGCCGCTCGAGCTCCGGCATCGCGAAATAGGCGGGCCAGCGCAGCGAGACGACCAGGCAGAGGCCGAAGATCGCCAGCAGAAGCGCGAAGAAGCCGGCGAACCACCCGCTCCCGATCCGCCGCGCCGCAACCGGCGCCTCGAGGTCGCGTTGCAGTTCCTTCGCCCAATTGCGCATGTTCGTCCCCTCTCCCGGGGCCAGTTCATGCCCGGAGGATCGTTAAGTTTGTCACCACCATCCGTGTGGGAAACCACTTCTGCCTCCCCATCGTCAGATGGGGAGGGTGGTGGAGGGGCGACCTGGCTCGGACGAAGCCGGTTGCGGCGCGAGACGGCGACAGCCTCCGCCAAATCACCCCTCCACCATGCTTCCCATGGTCCCCCTCCCCGCCGCTTCGCGGCAGGGAGGCAAAATCAGGCCATTCCCACGAATCGCCAGGGCAAGGTCTCCCCCGCGTGGAACGGCACGACTCGCGTCCCCGCGGCCGGAATCGAGTCCGGCACTGTCACGCCCGTACGCTCCAGCACGATGCGCTCTTCGTTCAGCGGCAGCCCGTAGAAGCGCGGTCCATGTTCGGACGCGAAGGCGTCCAGCCGGTCCAGCGCACCCTCTTCGTCGAACACCTTCGCATAGCTTTCGAGCGCGAAGGGCGCGTTGAAGATGCCGGCGCAGCCGCAGCCGGTTTCCTTGCGCTCGACGGCATGCGGGGCGCTGTCGGTGCCGAGGAAGAATTTGGGCGAGCCCGACGTCGCCGCCTCGCGGATCGCGAGGCGATGGGCCTCGCGCTTCGCGACCGGCAGGCAATAAGCGTGGGGCCTCAGGCCGCCCGCGAACAAGGCGTTGCGGTTGAGGATCAGATGCTGGGGCGTGATCGTCGCCGCGAGATTATCGCCGCCGCCCAGGACGAAATCCACGGCCTCGGCGGTGGTGATATGCTCGAATACCATCCTCAGGCCCGGAAAGTCGCGAAGCAGGGGTATAAAGACCCTGTCGATGAATGCCTTCTCGCGGTCGAACACGTCCACTTGCGGATCGGTGACCTCGCCGTGGATCAACAGCGGCACGCCCGCGCGCTGCATTGCCTCCAGCACCGGATGGATGTTGCGCACGTCGGTGACTCCGTGCGCGCTGTTGGTCGTGGCATGCGCCGGATAAAGCTTGGCCGCCGCCCAGGCGCCGCGCTCGAAACCGCCGGTCAGCTCGGCCGGGTCGGAATCGTCGGTCAGATAGCAGGTCATCAGCGGCGTGAAGCCGGGCGCCGCGGCCAGTATCCGTTCGCGATAGGCCTCGGCCATGGCGGCGGTCGTGACCGGCGGATCGAGGTTCGGCATCACGATCGCCCGCGCGAACTGGCGCGCGGTATAGGGCGCCACGGCGGCCAGCATCGCGCCGTCGCGCAGATGGACGTGCCAGTCGTCGGGTCGGCGCAGGGTCAGGCGGGTCGGTTCGGGCATGGTTCCTAGCCGTCATCCTGATGAACTTGTTTCAGGATCCAGGTCGATGACGCCCGCGATGCTCGAAACTGGACCCCGAAACAAGTTCAGGGTGACGGTTGGAGCGGGCGCGCGGAGACCCTAGATGCCTTCCATGGCCGCAACCACCCTCGTCGACCGCTCGATTCTTCGCCTTTCGGGCGAGGACGTGCGCGGATTCCTGCAGGGGCTCGTCACCCACGACATCGCCTTGCTTGAGCCGCAGCGACCGATCTGGGCGGGCCTGCTGACGGCCCAAGGCAAGGCTTTGTTCGACTTCATCCTCTGGGCCGACGGCGACGACGTGCTGATCGACTGCGAGGCCGAGGCGGCAGGTGAGCTCGCCAGGCGGCTGATGCTCTACCGACTCAGGCGGAAGATCGCGATCGGTCCGGTCGAGGGATTGGCGGTTCATTGGTCGCTCGACGGAGAGGGGCCGGTCGATCCGAGGCTGCCGGAGCTGGGCCATCGTTGGCTGGCGAGCCCATCCGAGGCTTCCGACGGGTGGCTCGCCCACCGTCTGTCGCTCGGGGTCACCGAGGGCCAGGCCGAGCTCGGCTCCGACAAGACGCTCTGGCTCGAATGCAACGCCGCCGAGCTCAACGGGGTCAGCTTCACCAAGGGCTGCTATGTCGGCCAGGAGAATACGGCGCGCATGAACTACCGCTCGAAGGTCAACCGGCGCCTGGTCGTCGTTCCTGGGGAGGCGCCGGGGGAGCGGACCCGGGCCCACTATCCGGATCTTGGCCTCGCGGTCGAGCACCGGCGGGTCGAGGACCTCGGCGCGGCAATCGTGCCGCCCTGGCTCGCCGCGGTACTGCCCTCACCCTGAACTCGTTTCAGGGTCCGGGCTTTCGCCTGCGAGGCGGTCCCCGGACTGGATGCTGAAACGAGTTCAGCATGACGGGGAATTGGCCGTTTATCCCTTCACCCAGCGCACCTTGGGATCGTTGAAGTCGATCACTTCATTCAGCTCGCGGACATTCGGATAGCCGTAGCCGAGGAGGTTGATGAAGGTCTGGATGTTGAGCGCGAGCCGCACCGACTTGAGCTGAACGGGCGGCGCGTCGTTTCGGAAATTGTTGTTGCAGTAGATGAGGATCGCCCGGTCCCTTCTGCCGATGACGGCGGCGAGGCTCTCGTCGGTGAAGTCGGTGAAGGGCAGGTTGACCGCGCCCTCGATATGGCCGCGGGCGAAGGCCGAGGCCGAACGCGCATCGAGGATCAGGACGTCCGGCTCGGCCGCGGCGGCGGCGAAGCCCTTCCAGTCGACCAGCCGGCTGCGGCGATACTCCTCGACGCTGACCGTGAGGTCGCGGAAACCGGGGTAGTCGATCTGCGGATTGGCGGGGGCGGGAGTGCCGGCAAGAAAAGCGGCGAGGGCGAGCTGGAGCATGACGGCCTCCTTCGGAAGCGGAGGAGGTTACGGCGACGAAACTGTCGCCGCCGTGAACGGCTCAGCCGAGCTCGGCGAAGGCCCGTACGGGGAAGGTGCCCATTCCGGCCACCTTGGGCGGAGCGGCGGTGAAGCGGAAGCCGCTCGGCGGAAGGACGCCGAGGCCGGTCATATGCTCGACGATCAAAGTGCCCGCCCCGAGCAGGATCGAGTGGACCGGGCGGCGGCGGGTGCGCGTGTCGTCGATATTGTAGCTGTCGATTCCGACCAAGGCGGCGGCGCGCTCGGCCAGCAGCCGGGCGGCGGCTTCGGCGAGGAAGGGATGGCCGATGGAATAGGCGTCGGTGCGCCAGTGCCGGTCCCAGCCGGTGTGGACCAGCACCGCCTTGCCGGCGACGTCGAGCCCCTCGAACAGCTCCGCCCCGGCCTCCATCCCCTTCGCCCGCACGCAGAGGCCGTCGAGGGCGGCCAGCCGCTCCAAGGAGACTGCGCCGAGGTCGTCGCCGTCGGCGTAGCGGTGAAAGGGGGTGTCGAGATAGGTGCCGGTGTTGGCGACCATGTCGATCCGGCCGATCTGGAAGGTCGAGCCGTCGTCGTAATTGGCCGCCGAGGACTCCCGGTCCCAGAAGTCGCAGATGTGCGGCGCCGGCAGGCCCTTGTAGGTGACCATGCCGTCCTCGATCCGGTGGCTAAGGTCGATCAGCATCGAGCAGGGCTTTGCAATAGGCACGATGGGCGGCGAAGGCCGGAGGCTTCTTCGCCTTGAGGTGCTTGTAGAAGGGCAAGGCGGCCTGGAGATCGGCGCTGTCGACCTGGGCCTTGGTCCGGCCTGCCTTGCGTCCGGCGTCGGCGAGGATGAAGCCCCAGGTCATCACCTCCGCGAACTCCTCGCTGGTGGCGTCCTTGCCCTTGTCCTTCAGGGCCATGCCGGAGGCGGCGCAGCCGACGGCCTGATGATACCAGACCTGCGGCGGAGGCTCGTAGCCGCCTTTCGCCTGGGCGAGCGCGGCCAGCAGAATGGCGATCATGGACTTTCCCCCTTGTTGTCCCGGTACCTCAAAATCGGCTCAGGCGGCGAGCTTGCGGAGCACGTAGTGGAGGATCCCGCCGGCCCGGAAATATTCGAGCTCGTTCAGCGTGTCGATCCGGACCCGGGCGGTGAAGGCGAAGGCCGAGCCGTCCGCCCTCGTCACCTGGACGTCGAGCTCCTGGCGCGGCTGCAGGTCGGCTATGCCCTTGATCGAAAAGGTTTCCGTTCCGTCGAAGATCGGCACCTCGCCGACGAACTGGAGCGGGACGACGCCCATCCCGACGAGGTTGGAGCGGTGGATGCGCTCGTAGGTCTCGGCGATGACGGCGCGGACTCCGAGGAGGTTGGTGCCCTTGGCCGCCCAGTCGCGGGAGGAGCCCGTGCCATATTCCTTGCCGGCGATGACGACGAGCGGGGTCCCTTCCGCCTTGTAGCGCATCGCGGCGTCGTAGATGGGCAGCGTCTCGCCGGTCGGGATGTGGCGGGTGAGGCCGCCTTCGGTGCCTGGAATCATTCGGTTTTTTATGCGGATGTTGGCGAAGGTGCCGCGCATCATCACTTCGTGATTGCCGCGGCGGGCGCCGTAGGAGTTGAAATCGGCCCGGCCGACCTGATGCTCCGAGAGATAGGTGCCGGCCGGGCTGTCGGCCTTGATCGCTCCGGCGGGAGAAATGTGGTCCGTGGTGATGGAATCGCCGAAAATCGCCAGTGGGCGCGCCTGTTCGATGTCCGAAGGGGGAGTCGGAGTCATCGTCATGCCCTCGAAATAGGGCGGGTTCTGGATGTAGGTCGAGCCCGCCGACCAGGCATAGGTCTCGCCCCCCGCCACCGGGATCGAGCGCCACTGGGCGTCCCCCTTGTAGACGTCGGCGTAGCGGGCCCGGAACATGTCGCCATGGACGTGGGCGTCGATCAGCCGGCGGATCTCGTCGTTCGACGGCCAGATGTCCTTGAGGAAGACGGGCTGGCCGTCCGAGCCGGTGCCGAGCGGCTCCTCGATCATGTCCCCCGCCACCGTCCCCTTGAGCGCGTAGGCGACGACCAGCGGGGGCGAGGCGAGGTAGTTGGCGCGCACGTCCGGCGAGACCCGGCCCTCGAAATTGCGGTTGCCCGAGAGGACCGAGGCCG
Source organism: Allosphingosinicella sp. (assembly GCA_036389015.1). GTDB lineage: Bacteria > Pseudomonadota > Alphaproteobacteria > Sphingomonadales > Sphingomonadaceae > Allosphingosinicella. Next base: position 54,145 of record DASVQS010000053.1, read on the forward strand.
CGACCAGATCGTGCTTCGCGATCGCCGCCGAGATCGGCTCGGGCAGAGGCCCCGAATTGCCGATGCAGGTGGTGCAGCCGTAGCCGACCAGGTCGAAGCCGATCGCGTTCAGATCCTCGCTGAGGCCGGCCCGGTCGAGATAGTCGGTGACGACCTGCGAGCCCGGCGCCAGCGACGTCTTCACCCAAGGCTTGCTGTCGAGCCCCTTGGCTCGCGCCTTGCGGGCGACGAGTCCGGCGGCGATCAGCACGGCCGGGTTGGAGGTGTTGGTGCACGAGGTGATGGCGGCGATGACGACGTCGCCATGGCCGAGGTCGGGAACGGCCGGATCGCCCGGGCAGGGGTGGCGCTGCTCGAGCTCGGCCAGACTGTGGCCATATTCCCTGGTGAAATTGGCGATGAACTCCTCATCCACCCGCGACAGCACGACCTTGTCCTGCGGCCGCTTGGGCCCGGCCAGCGACGGCTCGACGCTGTCCATGTCGAGCTCGAGCGTGTCGGTGAACAGCGGCTCGTGATAGGCGCCCGGCTCGAGCCACAGGCCCTGGGCCCGGGCATAGGCCTCGGTCAGGGCGATCTGCTCGTCGGAGCGGCCGGTGAGGCGCATATAGTCGAGGGTCTTGCCGTCCACGGGGAAGAAGCCGCAGGTCGCTCCATATTCGGGCGCCATGTTGGCGATCGTCGCCCGGTCGGCGACCGAGAGCGCCGACACTCCGGCGCCGTAGAATTCGACGAAGCGGCCGACCACGCCCCGGGCCCGGAGCATCTGGGTGACGGTGAGGACGAGGTCGGTGGCGGTGATCCCCTCCTGGAGCGAGCCGGTGAGGTGGAACCCGACCACCTCGGGGATCAGCATCGACACCGGCTGGCCGAGCATCGCCGCCTCCGCCTCGATCCCGCCGACTCCCCAGCCCAGCACTCCGAGGCCGTTGACCATGGTGGTGTGGCTGTCGGTGCCGACAAGCGTGTCGGGATAGGCGACGGCCTCGCCGCTCGGATCGTTCGAGGACCACACGCCGCGGGCGATATATTCGAGGTTGACCTGGTGGCAGATGCCGGTGCCGGGCGGCACCACCTCGAAATTGTCGAACGCCTTCGATCCCCATTTGAGGAATTCGTAGCGCTCCATGTTGCGGTGATATTCGAGCTCGACATTCTGCGCGAACGACTGCGGCGTCCCGAAGGCGTCGACCATCACGCTGTGATCTATGACGAGATGCACGGGCACCTGCGGATTGATCTGAGCCGCATTGCCGCCGAGCCGAGCCATCGCGTCCCGCATCGCGGCGAGGTCGACGACCGCCGGCACACCGGTGAAATCCTGCATCAGCACCCGAGCCGGGCGATACTGGATCTCCTTGGTCGAGCTCTTCTCCTTCTGCCAGTCGACCAGCGCCTGGATGTCGGCGCGGGTGACGGTCTTGCCGTCCTCGAAGCGGAGCAGGTTCTCGAGCAGGACCTTCATCGAGAAGGGCAGTCGGGAGACGTCGCCGAGCTGGGCGGCGGCTTTCTCGAGGGAATAGTAGGCGTAGGTCTTGCCGGCGGCGGTGAGGGTGGAGCGGGTGTTGAGGCTGTTGTTGCCGACGGCGGTCACGGGGCGGGTCCCTTTCCGGGTTGAGCTGAGGGCTGAACGCTGGGCGGAGGGTTAAGCGGTCAGCTTAATCTGGGGGCGCTCTAGCAACGGGGGGGGCAAGTGTGAAGGGTCACACCTTTTCGTCTTGCCGGACTTGATCCGGCATCCAGAGTAGGGCCGCCCCGCATCCGCCATGTTTCCTCATTTGACCGGCATCCCCTGGATTTTTCGAGGGAAGGCACGAAGGCGCAAAGGCGAGACGTAGGGGTCTGCGTCGCCTTTTCGGCTGATGGGCGAGATCATACGCATTTCGCATATGGCGAAATTGCCGATGCCTTCGGTTTAGCGATGCGCTAAAATCGCCATGTCATGAACGCACCGAACCACCCCCGGATCGCGATCGATCCCGAAATCTGCGGCGGCCAGCCGACGATCGCCGGGACTCGGATGCGCGTAGAGGATGTCCTCGATGCGCTTGCGGACGGCACGAGCGAGGCCGAGATCCTGACGGATTTCCCCTACCTCACCGCCGCGGACATCCGGGCGTGCCTCGCCTTCGCGGCGACGCTCGCCAAGGCGGCTGGACGCCCGGCCGGCGAGGAAGCCCCGGCCAGGCGCATTCCGTCCGGCAGCTACACGCTGGAGACGCTGCCGCCGCTCAGTGAGGGCGCCAAGGCTATCCTCGCGTCGGTCGACGCCGCGACGTCAAGCTCGGCTGCCCGGCGCAAGGCGGCTGGCCGGCACCCCAACGGGCCGCCGGGAATTACGCTGGAAGACGAGGGCACGCCCGGCATTTCCCTGGCGGACGAGGGACTTCCCGGCGTCGATCCCGGCAATTAACCTTTCAGCTCCGCGCAACACTGATCCGGGGAGGATGAATTCGATGGACCTCACCCAGATCCTCGGAGCTTCACAAGCGCCGAACCTGCAGCGGTTCAGCCTCTATCTTCCCGACAGCGACCGGGACAATGCGCCGGTGCCCCGGCTTGAAGAGTGGATCGAAGCGGCGATGCTGGTCTTCGCCGACGTGAACGGCGGCACGACTCGCCTGCCTCTCGCCCAGGGCATCTGGAAGCCGGAGAACTGCGGCGCCACGGTGCGCGAGGCGACGACCATCGTCTATTCGTTCATCCGGGACACGGATCGCTTCGAGCGCGGAGTCGAAAGGCTGGCGGTATTCGCCCATACCTTCGGCAAGCACGCGAACCAGGGCGAAGTGATGGTGGAGTTTTCGGGGGAGGTATCGGGGCGGGGATTCGTGTCTCGGGCTTATTTCATCGAGGCGTATCCGAAGGCGGGGGAGAGTCCTTTTTAGGACGTCGCGGTTCAGGATCGCTCGGGCGGGCTGGAGGACTAAGAATGCGGCAGATGGGCGTCGTCAAATATTACAACCGGGAGAGAGGGGCCGGGGTGGTCACCCTGGCCGATGGGCGGGACGCCTTCCTTCAGGCGCGGCGGCTTGCCGAAGAGCAAAGGGAGATGATCGTCGAAGACGTGCAGATGGAGTTCGAGGTCGCGCAAGGGGCCAAGGGGCTCGAGGTGATCGGCATATTGGGCTGAGGGCGCGGACCGGTCGGGTCGGGGACGGGGGGAGTCCTTTGCGCCGCTCCGGCGGCGCTTTGCGCCGGCGGTGCTGCGCCAAGCGAGATTGAAGGATATTTATAGGAATTTTCCTGCTTTAGTCGATCCTCGGTGATTCGCCCGGAGCGCAGGTGGGGCCTGCGGCGGGCGCCTGGGAGAGGAACGATGGCAAGGAAAAGAGGGATCGGGAGCGTGCTCGATGCGCAGCATTGGGCTGAGTGCCGCCAGGGGCTGGTGGCGGAGATGGTCGAGCTCGGACTGCCGGCCGCGGAGGCCGAGGCCGAGGCGGCGAAGAGGGCGGAGCGGATCCGGATGCGGGTCGAATGGGCCCGGGCGCGGTTCGACGATTTTCTCGAGATGCAGGACAAGGCCGGCGAGGCCTATATGCGGCAGATGGACGAGCATCCGGACGTCGACTGGGAATCGGAGGACGCGCCCGTGCTCCCCGACCCGCCCGAGGAGGCGATCGCCCAGGCGATTTACGAGGAGGTGACGGACGCGATCCAGCATGGGCGCTGGCCCAAGCACCTCCATTTCCGGGACGTCTGACGAGCGGGAGGGAAGAGATGGCGCATCGGGGGTGGAAGCGGGGCGGATTCACGCCGGCCAAGAAGGCGAAGGCGATCGAGGCGCTCGGCAAATATGGCAATGTCGCCGACGCCTGCCGGGTGGCGGGAGTCTCCGACACGACCTTCTACCGGCATTTGAACAAGGATTCCGACTTCGCCCGGCTTTGCGACCAGGAGCGGGCGCGGGCGGCGCGGCCGCTCGAAACCCTCGCCTGGGAGCGGGCCACCGAGGGGAGCCGGGAGACGATCATCCGGGGCGGCGAGGTGGTTCAGATCAAGATCAAGCCCTCCGACTCGATGCTTCGGCTGCTTCTTCAGGCGTCGGACCCGAAGAAATACGGTCGGCCGTCGAGGGGCGGCGCGACCCGAAAGCAGATCGAGCGCGGGCTCAGGAAGAAGATCGAGGCCGAGGTGCGGGCCGAGCTCGCGAGGAAACCGAGGGTCGACGCGAAGGAGATTTTCGACAAGCTGGCGGCGCGGGTGGCGGAGATCAAGCGGGAGCGGGAGGAGAAGGAGCGCGGCAGGGCTTCGGAATGATCGGGCGACGTCACGGGCGGCCGTGACGTCGGACGGGTTCGGCTGGCCTCATGCCAGCCGCCCGCCGGCCGGCCTGCGCCGAGTGCATGGATAGCTTCGCTATCCCCCCGGCTTGGCAGAACAAAAAAAGAACTTTCAAATCCGGATTTCGTTTGCTTACTGGGGGTTCGTGGCGAATCGCCCGGCGGAAGTGGGGCCTCCGCCGGGCGGTGTGGAGAGGCGGAAATGGTGGCGAATCGCAGGACGCACAGGTCGCGGGCGCCGGATGAGGCGGGACTGCCGTCAGGTTTCGCCCGGCCGATGGGAGTGGACGAATGAGCTTCGAGAGCCACATCACCGACTCCGACTGGGCCGAGTTCCGCCGCCGCCGGATCGCCGAGATCCTCTCCCTAGGCCTGCCCCTCGAAGCGGCGCGGGCGGCGACGGAGCGGGCCGAGCGACAGACGAGGGCGCGGCTCGAATGGCTGAGCGGCCGCCACGCCCGGGCAGCCGCCCTGTGGGCCAGGCTCGGCGCCTATTGGAGCGACTTCGCGGCCGCCCATCCCGACATCGACCTCGTCGAGCCGGACGACGGCGACCTGCCCCTGCTCGCCGATCCGCCCGAGCAGGCCGAGCTCGAGGCGATCGAGGCGGAGATCGCGGCCGCCCGGGACCAGGACGTGTGGCCGCGGCACCTTTATTTCGGCGAGGTCTAGGCCTCCCCTCCCCCGCCGCGGCGGGGGAGGGGCAGGGGTCAGTCGCAGCGGCAGTTGCGGCAGGCGCAGGGGTCGCAGCGGCAGCCGCCGCGGGCGGGGGTGCAGGCGCAGGGGGCTTTGGCTTCGGTCGTCATCGTCTTTCTCCAGTCGCGGCCGGGCGGGATGCGGGGGCCGCGAATCACCCTATAGCTTCCGTACCATGGTACGGAGTCAAGGCGATTGTGGAGGGCCCTAGCCCGCGGCCTTGCGGAGGCCCCGGCGGAGCGGAGTGACTCCGGGGCGGGCCTCCCTGAGCTGCTCGATCTCCTCCTCCTCGAGCTCCTCGATGCCGGCGAGCTCGTCGCGGGCGCGGCGCGAGGCGATGAGCAGCTCGTCGAGCTTGGCGTGGAGGGCGACGTCGCGGCGGTGGGCGTCCTTCTCGCGCTGGTTCTGACGGTTGAGCACCATCTGGGTGAGAGTGATGGCGAGGATCGACAGCCCCGCGGTCAGCCAGTCGACCCGCCAGGCGAGGACGAACCAGAGGATGCAGACCAGCATCAGGCCGACCTGAGCGAACGGATGGGCGGAGACGTCGGCGACCTTCTCGGAAAGCCAGCAGCCGACCGCTTCGAAGCGGCTTTGGCGGTTACGCATACGCATACACTCCCCTCGTGGGGCGAAAGCGGATTAACGTAGGTTGCTGATCTGCGTTCCTTTCGCAGCGGCGGAAGGAGCGAAAGGCGGGACGAGGGGGGCGGCCGTGCTCAGGCCGGATAGACGTAGACGCGCCGGGTCTTGGTAAGGGTGATCGGCTTGACCGAAACGACGACGAAATCCAGCGGCACCCGATAGGTGAGGCTGATCTGGAGATAATCGGCGCCGCCGTCCTTGCCGGTGGTGATCACCGGATTGCCGAGATAGGCCGACCGCAGGCCGAAGCGCTTCTGCACCATCCGGGCCTTGATCGCGGTGTCGCTCGGACGCGGATAAACTCCCGCGCTCCGGGCGCCTTCCTCCACGGCGTTACGAAGGCCGGCATTGGCGAAATAGAGGATCCCGAGCTGGGCGGTGCCGATCAGGAAGCCGAACAGGACCGGGCAGACCAGGGCGAACTCGACGGCGCTGAGGCCGCGGCGGTCGCGGAGCAGGGAGCGGAGGCGCTTCATCACTGCACCCTCAGCTGGGTTTCGACGGTGAGCGGGACCTTGCCGTCGGTCCCGGTCTTGAACAGATAGTGGCCGAACGCGCCGTAATTGAACAACGGCTTCCAGCGGTCGGCGACATTGACCCTGACGTAGCGGCGGATCTCCTCGGGCGTTCCATTCGCACGGAATCCGCATTCGCTCTTGAAGGTGGCCATCTTGGTGGTGTCGCACATCGCATAGGCTTCCACGGTGACGGTGCTGGTGGCGACGCTCGGCAGGGCGTTGGTGATCTCGGTCTTGAGATAGGTGTAATCGTCCTGGACCGCGCTCACGGCGACCTTCTCCATCGCTCGATTGACCGCATTCTCGACCGCCATCTTGCGGGTGTAGCCGTTGGCGAGGTCGACCATCCCGAGCATCATGAAGCCCAGGATGGGCGCCAGGAAGCCGAGCTCGATGACGCTGACTCCGCGCTCGTCGGAAAGCAGCGACCGCTTTGTCGGGATCGTGGCCGTCCTCATGCCACAAGCCTCACGAAGGTCGCGTCGAAGGCTCCGGACTTGGTGTCGGACGGGCAGGTGTTGGTGACGCTGCTGTTGCCGCTGAAGGCGAGCCGGCGGGCGACGAGCTGCAGGCACTGGGTATTCATCCCGGTGGTGCCGTTGAAGGTCATATAGGCCTTGGGGAAGTAGAAGGCCCCTTCATAGCTGGTCAGGCTGTTGCCGTTGATCTGGATGGAGTTGCCCAGGGTCGCCCGCGGGTCCTGGTACATGAGGACGCCGCCATAGGTTCCGGTCTTGGGGGCGCTCATGTTGAGCTGGGCGCCGCCGTTGATGCTGACCGTGGCGATCGTGCTGGAAATGGACGGAGTCTTGCTGGTCAGGATGATGGTGCATCCGGTGCAGCTGATGACCGCCTGGGACCCCGCGCTGAAGGCGCCGGTGGCCCCGTTGATGTAATAGGTGCCCGGGGCGAGGTTGACCTTCCCCTTGATGTCCATGTCCTTGTAGCAGCCGGGCTGCTTGGTCGTCAGAGCGTCGTTCGGCTGGATCTTGATCTGGGCGGAGCAATCCATTCCGCTGATGTCGGGCACCGGCAGGCTGGCGAACGGGTCGGTCTGCTTGGCGGAGAAAGGCATCAGCTTCGTGCCCGTGGCGTAGCCCGAGCAGGTCGGGACTCCGCCGACGGCGGCGATCGGGCTGGCGACGACCCGGGTGCTGCCGCTGCAGGCGATCCCGGTCGTGGCCCGGCTGTTGGTCGCGACCCCGCAGCCGAGATCGACCGTGCTGCTGCCTGTGAAGGTGATTCCGGTCGTGTTGCCGTCCTCGAGCGAGACCATGCAGAATTTGCCGTTGAAGATGACGGCCGCGGTCGCCTCGACCCGGATGGTCGGGGTGCGGTCGTTGAAGATCGCCATGAACGGGGTCGCCCGGTTGGCGGTGAGGATCACTCGAACCGCCGACGTGTCGTTCTTGTGGGTGCCCGCGGTCGGAGCGTTCTCGATCGTCGTCGTCTTGAGCGTGTGGTCCTTGTTGAGCGCCAGGTCGCGGTTGACCGCCGTCGCCACCGTCTGGTTCTGAACGATGGCATAGGCGCCGGCGAGCGCCCCGGAATCCGCGGTGCGCTGCAACTGCCGCCGCGCCAGCGTGAGATTTACCGAGTCGACGCTGAGCGCGACCGCTCCGAGCAGCAACGGAAGCGCCGCCGCGCCGACGACGAGCACGTTGCCGCGCTCACTCGAAAGAAGATCCCTGATCCAGCTCAATGCCCTCATCGTTCTTGTCCCTCATGCGGCGCAAAGTGCAGCTAGATGGAAAAGCGATTAGGCCCACGCGGTTAGGGACTCGTTGAGCGCAGTGGTTACCGCGAGGTTTAGGCTGTTTTCTGCCGGTCGTTGATCACCCGCCGAAGTCCCTCGCGGTAGGTCTCCCCGCCAAAGTTCATCAGCAGCCCCAGAGGCAAATCCAAGAGCCGCAAATAGGTCAGCACCTGCCGCGAATGAACGGCTGCAAGCCGTTCCACGGCTTTCACTTCGACGATGAGCAGACGGTCGACTAGCAGATCGGCGCCAAAGCCTTCACGTACGCGGACCCCCTCATACTCGAAGTCGACCGGCTTTTGCCGTTCCACAAGCGTACCGGCACGGGTGAGCTTCGCGGCCAGCAGGGTTTCGTAGACGGATTCCAGGAGCCCCGGTCCGAGGTCGTGGTGGATTTTGTAGCCGCAGTCGATTGCGAGCCGTGCCAATTTCTCAAGGCTGGACATGGTCGAAACCCCGCGCCTTCCCGCCAGGCGCTTCGATCTCTCATTTTTGAGAGAAGGCACGAAGGCACAAGGCAAAAACCCGGCAGCCTAACGGCTGCCGCCATCCGTCCTGCCGACCATGCCGCATCGAGCAGCCGATGCAAAAATCACATAGGCTGGAGCGGGTGCCCTTTTCTCTTGTACCTTCGTGCCTTCTCTCAAAAAAAGATTTAGGCTTGGCCGGAAGTGAAGGCCGCGATGCGCAGGTGCTGGGTCAGTGTCCGGCGAATTTGCCCCAGAGCTGGGTCAGGCGGGCTTCGCGGCCGCAGCGCCAGCGGTAGTATTTGTAGCGGACCGGGTTCTTCCTGTAATAATCCTGGTGGTAGCCCTCGGCCGGGTAGAAGCGGCCGGCGGGGAGGATCAGGGTTGCGACCGGCTTCTTGAGAAGGGCGGCGGCTCGGGCGCTGGTGGCCTGGGCGATTCGGCGCTCGGCGGCGTTGGCGACGAAGATGGCGGTCCGGTATTGATCGCCGCGGTCGCAGAACTGGCCGCCGCCGTCGAGCGGGTCGACGGTCCGGAAGAATCGGGCGACGAGAGTCTGGTAGCTCACCTTCGCCGGATCGTAGACGACCCTGACCGATTCGATATGGCCGGTGCCGCCGGCGGAGACCTGCTCGTAGGTCGGGTTGACGACGCTGCCGCCGGCATAGCCGGAGGTGGTCGAGACGACTCCCGGTATATGGTCGAAATCGGATTCGGTGCACCAGAAGCAGCCGCCGGCGAAGACCGCCGAGGCCAGCCTGGAATTGGGCGCCGCGGCGCCGGGATGGGGCGCGTGGAGCAATAAAGCGAATCCCGCGACGAGCAGCAGGACGGAGAGCAGGGCTTGCCTGAGCCGGATCATGCCGACCGGAACTTCAGGGCGAGACCGTTCATGCAGAAGCGCTTGCCGGTCGGCCTCGGGCCGTCGTCGAAGACATGGCCGAGATGGCCGCCGCAGCGCCGGCAGTGGACCTCGGTTCGGACCATGAACAGGGCCCGGTCGGCACGGGTGCGAACGGCGTTGGGGAGGGGGGCGGTGAAGCTCGGCCAGCCGGTGCCGCTGTCGAACTTGGCGGCCGAGCTGTAGACCGGAAGGTCGCAGCCGGCGCACAGGAAGGTGCCGCGGCGATGCTCGCGGTCGAGCGGGCTCGATCCGGCGCGCTCGGTATGGGCTTCGCGAAGCACGGCATAGCGCTGCGGACCGAGCAGCCGCCGCCATTCGGCGGGGGTCTTCATGACCTCGAAGCGTTCGGCCGCCTCGGCGGGATTTCCGCCGCGCCCAAGGAAGAGGAAGGCGCCGCCGGCGGCGGCTGCGGCGGCCACCGAGCCGAGCAGGCCGCGGCGGGAAATGGGATTTTCGGACATGGCGACGCTCCTGGGGGAGCGTCTAATGTAGGAAGGCGAAATGCGTTCGCCACCCTGGACGAAAGGATGGGGTGGCGGACAGAAAAATCCTCCCCTGCATTTGCAGGGGAGGAATTTATAATCAGAACTCGATCGAGGCCCTTCCGTAGAGGAAGCGGCCGTTGAAGCCGAAGGGCGAGAAGATCGAGTAAGGGATATATTCCTGGTTGGCCGGATAGACTCCGCCGATCGCCGCCGGCCGCGGGCCGAAGGGCGAGCGGGTCGGGTAGACGTCGAACAGATTGTTGGCGCCGATCGCGAGCTCGAGGCCCTTGACCGCCTTGTAGCGGAACTCGAGGTCGGTGATCCACTTGGCCTTGAGGAAGATGTCGTCGGGCCCGAAGGCGGTCAGGCTCGTCGCGTCGGCGCCGAGCGGCGCCGCAGCGCCCGGCGACACGACCTTGCCATAACGGGTGGTTCGCGCGGTGATGCCGAAATTGCCGATGTCGCCGTCGGCGCTGAACACGATCTTGTCGCGCGGCTGGCCCTCGGTGAAGCGAAGCCCCTCGACCCGGCCGAACAGGACGAGGCCGGGGATGGTGGCGAGCGGCCCGAGCGCGTTGATCCGCTCGTCGATCCTGGTCTTGTTGTAATTATAGGCCGCGGAGAGCGACCAGTTGCCGAAGCCCGCCATCCGGGTCCGGTAGACGGCGACGACGTCGATTCCGCGGGTCGTCGTGTCGAGGCCGTTGATGAAGAAGCGGGCCGCGCCGACGCTCTGGAAGCCGTTGGCATCCAGGATCGCCTTGACCGCCGCGTTCTGGGCGGCGGTGCCGCTTCCGGCCGCGCCCAGATTCTCGGTCAGCACGATCCGGTCCTTGATCTTGATCTGGTAGAGATCGGCGGTGATGGTGAGGCCGCGCATCGGATTGGCGGTGGCGCCGAGGCTGACGTTGAACGATTTCTCGGGCTTCAGCGGCTGCGAGCCGAGAGTCACGGCGACCGGGCTGTTAACGGCGAGGGTCGAGATGTCGACCGGCAGACCGGCGATAAAGTTGGTCGACGTGGTCGTGAAGAATTGCTGGTGGAGCGAGGGCGCCCTGAAGCCGTTCGACACCGAGCCGCGAAGCGCGAAGCCGTCGACCGGCTCCCAGCGCGCTGCGAACTTGCCGTTCCAGGTCGATCCGAAATCCGAGAAATGCTCGTAGCGGCCGGCGATGGTGGTGGTGACGCCCTCGATCGGATCGGCGTCGAGCTCGACATAGGCGGCCCAGCTGTGGCGGCCGACGTCGGTTTCGCTCGCCGCCGGGATTCCGGGGAAGCCCTGGGCGCCCGCCGGAGCGGCGCGGCCGGGGAAGCTGCAGACTCCGGTACCGGCGTTGAACACGCCCTGCTGGGTCGCGCAGTTCGCCGCCGTGGTGGTGAACGAGGGGCGGAAGAAGGGGCCGGTGGCGTAGGACTGGACGTCGCCGGGGCGGATCTCGAAATGCTCCTTGCGATATTCGGTGCCGGCCGCGATCGACAGCGGCTTGGCGAAGCCGCCGATCGCATATTGCCTGGAGAAATCGAGGTTGACGATGTCCTGCGCGTAGAACAGGCCGCCGGCGTCGAACACGCGCTGGCTCTGCGGCCCGAACGAGGTGTTGAGCGTGTCGCGAACCGTATAGTCGAAGCGGTTCTGGCCGTGGCCGAGGGACAGGTCGGTCTTCCATCCCCCGAAGCTGGTGCGAAGGCCGATCGTGCCGGCCATGTCGTCGAGGTCGGTGTCGATCAGCGGCAGGAAGCCGTCCGAGGTCAGGGCAACGAAATTGGCCGCGTTCGGAGTCTGGTTGGGCAGGAGAACGCTGAAGTCGCGGTTGGCGGCGGCGCTCTGCTGCCGCCAGTTGGCGGCGCTGACCGTGTCGCGATGGCCGTAGGTGCCGAAGGCGTAGAGCTCCCAGTCGCCGCCCAGCTCCAGACCGGAATTGATCAGCAGGTTGTAGTCGACCGTGTCCGGATCGCCGAAGCGGAACTGGAGCCGGTTGAAGCTGATCTCGCGGGCGTCGAAGGCGGGAGGCGCCGGCCGGTTGTAATTGGGCCTGAGATCGAAGCCGGCGCGATTGGTGCGGTTGCGGTCGCGGAACTCGCCGGTGACGTTGAAATAGCCGTTGGGGCCCATCGGGATGCCGACGTTGACCCCCATCGTGACCTGGCGGCCGTCGTCGGCGTCGCGGTCGCCGTTGCTGTTGGCGAGGAAGTAGCGGTTGTCGGCCGGATCGAGCTGGGGCTGGCCGGAGCCGTTGAGCTGGAGGCCGGTGACGTTGGCGACATTGTCGACGGTGGTGAAATATTTCCCCCAGGTGACCGAGGCGCGGCCGCCGTGGCTGCTGTTCTTGAGCTGGATGTTGATGACTCCGGCGATCGCGTCGGATCCATATTGGGCGGCGGCGCCGTCGCGAAGCACCTCGACCCGGCCGATGGCGAGGCCCGGGATGAGGTTCATGTCGACCGCCGCGCTGCCGCGGCCGACGGTGCCGTTGATGTTGAGCAGCGATGAGACGTGGCGGCGCTTGCCGTTGATCAGGACAAGGGTCTGATCCGGACTGAGGCCGCGCAGGGTCGCCGGGCGGAGCGCGTCGGAGCCGTCGGCGATCGAAGGCTGCGGGAAGTTGAAGCTCGGCACCAGCTGGTTGAGGATCTTGTTGGTCTCGGTCTGGCCCGAATTGACGATCGCCTCGGCGCCGATGACGTCGACCGGGACCGGGCTGTCGGCGACGGTTCGGTCGGTCCGGCGGGTGCCGGTGATGACGATCTCCTCGCCGGCGGCGGGCGGATCGATGCGCTCACCGGTGGAGGGCTCGTCCACGGGCGCCGGAGGCGTGTCCTGGGCGAAGGCCGGAGCGGCATTGAGCGCCAGAGCCGAAAGACCCGTCAGCAGAGCGATGCGCGACGTGCGAACCATTTGATTTCCCCTGAAAGAGGCGACCCCCGCCGCCGATCGAACCCAGCTTATGTTAATCCGGGCGGCAGGGAAGAGTTTTTCGCTGCAACGCAAAAGAAGGCGGGCCCACTGTGCCCGCCGAACCACAGCGAAAAGCTGTGGAGCGGACGGGGCTCGGCCGCTAAGGGCGTTTCATGAGCAACCCACTGACCGTCGACCTTCCCCACAAACTCGGCGCCGAGGAGGCGCGGCGCCGGATCGAGCGCAACGTCGGCAACCTGACCAACCACATCCCCGGCGGAGCCCAGGTCGGCTCGCGCTGGACCGGCAACCGGCTCGATCTCGACGTCGGAGCGATGGGCCAGCAGGTCGCTGCCCAGATCGACATCCAGGAGACGGTGGTGCGGATGACGGTGAACCTGCCGCCGGCCCTCGCCTTCTTCGGCGGAATGATCGAGCCGCTCATCCGAGCGCAGGGCGCGGCGATGCTCGAGGACAAGAGCAAGAGCTGACCGCGTTCCCCGGCGAAGGCCGGAGCCCAGCGGCAAGGCAGCAAGGACTGGGCCCCGGCCTTCGCCGGGGAGCATCAGCCCTTCCGCTTCGCCTTCCCCGGCGGTCCGTCGCTTCGGGTCAGCGAGACGATCGGGCAGCGCCGCCCGTCGACCAATATCGCTCCGAAGCTGTCGAGGCTGAGGCCGCCGCGAGTGTCGTAGCCGATCGCCTGGGCCCATTTCAGCCCGAAGCAGTGGCCGAGGTCCACGCGGTACCAGCGGCGCTGGCGGTCCTGGAGGTAGAGGATCTCGTCGTCGGGAGCCTCGAAATCGCGGATCGAATCGCGATGGTTGGCGAAGGGAATGCTGACCTGCTCGCTCCCGGCGGGAGCGGCGGCGGGAGCAGCGAGGGCGGCGGCCAGGAGGATGATGACGTTCATGGCTCGAGCCATGGGCCCATGCGGCTGAACCGGCGATGACGAAGGCGGCTTGCCTCCGCCCGGCGCGGCGCTAGCATCGCCGGCTCACGGCAGGGGGCTTGGACGGATGCGGCACGTGGCGATCATCGGCTCCGGCCCGGCCGGCTATTACACCGCCGAGGCGCTCCAGAAGCTCTACGGCGACGAGGTCCAGATCGACATGATCGACCGCCTGCCGGTCCCCTACGGGCTGATCCGCTCCGGAGTGGCCCCCGACCACCAGTCGATCAAGGCGGTGTACCGGCGCTACGAGAAAGTGGCGCTGTCGGCCAACGTCCGCTTCGTCGGCAATGTTTGCGTCGGTCCGGACGTGACCGTGGCCGAGCTGGCCGGCCTCTACGACGCGGTCGTCCTCGCCACCGGAGCGCCCCACGACCGGCCGCTCGACCTGCCCGGAAGCGACCTGCCGGGCGTGGTCGGCTCGGCCGCCTTCGTCGGCTGGTACAACGGCCATCCCGATTTCGCCGAGCTCGACCCGCCGCTCGACGTCGGCGCAGCGGCGGTGATCGGCAACGGCAACGTCGCCCTCGACGTCGCCCGGATCCTCGCCAAGACCCGGGCCGAGTTCGCCGGCTCCGACATCGTCGGCCGGGCCCTCGACGCGCTCGAGGGCAGCGCGATCCGCACCATCCACGTGCTCGGCCGCCGCGGGCCGCACCAGATCGCGATGACCCCGAAGGAGCTGGGCGAGCTCGGCCATCTCGAGTCGGCAGCGCCCAGGGTGGACCTCGCCGACTTCCCGCCGCTGGCGGACGACGCCCTGCTCGAGCCGGGGATGCGCAAGTCGGTCACCCATTTGCGCGACTTCGCCAACCTGCCCCAGGACAAGGCCAAGACGATCGACTTCGATTTCTTCGCAATGCCGGTCGCGGTCGAAGGCGAGGGGAAGGTCGAGCGGCTGATCGTCGAGCGCACCGAGCTCGACTCCGACCTGCGCTCGGTCGGGACGGGCGAGCGCTACGCGATTCCCTGCGGCCTCGTGGTCAGCTGCATCGGCTACCAGACCCCGCCGATCGAGGGCGTCCCCTACGAGCACGGCCGAGGCCGCTTCGCCAACAAGGACGGGGTGATCGGCGGCGGCCTCTATTGCGTCGGCTGGGCCCGGCGCGGGCCTACGGGAACGATCGGCACCAACCGCCCCGACGGCTTCGAGGTCGCCGAGACGATCCGCTCCGCTCATCCCCCCGGCGGCGGCGGCAAGCCGGGCGGGCCGGGCCTCGATACCCTGCTCCACGCCCGCGGGGTCGAGCCGGTCGCCTTCCGCGACTGGCAGCGGATCGAGGCGGCCGAGACCGGCCGCGCCCGCGAGGGCAGCCCGCGCGAGAAGTTCACCAGCATCGCCGAGATGATCGCGGCCTTGGGACGGTAAAGGTCCTCCCGAGATTTCTCGGGAGGGATGCGACGCTTGCGCTCGCCCCAACCCTCCCTTATTGAGCGCGGCCTGTCTCCCGGGCGGCCTTCGAGCCGGATCCGGTCGGGGAGTAGCTCAGCCTGGTAGAGCACTGTCTTCGGGAGGCAGGGGCCGGAGGTTCGAATCCTCTCTCCCCGACCATTTTTCTTCGCGTCGTCGGCTAGGCCTTGGCCGCCGCCAGCGATTCGCGAACCCGCGCAAGCGCCAGCTCGAGCGGGTTGCTCTCGCCCATCAGAGCGAAGGTGCCGTTGAGCGCGAGGGTGCAATGGCCGTGCACCGTGGCGATCAGCGAGCGGGCGAGACGGGGAGCTCCGGCGCGGGCGGGCTCGGGAAGGACCTTGGCGACCTCGCTGGTGACGATCTCGGTGAGCTCGCCGCGCTCGGCCTGATATTCGGGGGGCATCGCGACGTCGGGCGGCAGCCGGTGGTCGTAGATGGCCATCCACAGGTTCGGATTCTCCCGGGCGAAGCTGAAATAGCCTTCGACCAGGGTTCGGATCCGGTCGCCGTCCGCCGATCCCAGCCGAGCGCGCAAATGATCGGCCCAGAGACGGAAGGTGCGGGTGTTGATCGCGAGGATCAGGCGGTCGTGGCTGCCGAAGACATTGTAGATCGTGCCGATCGAATAGCCGATCCGCTTGGCGACCTCGCGCGCCGAGAAGCGCGAGAAGCCGGCCTCGGCGAGCTGCCGGTGCCCTTCGAGGACGATCATCCGCTCGAGCTCGGCGCGGCTGTGGTCCGATCTCCTGCCCATGCCTTCCCTTGCACATAAAATTGAACACTGTCTATTATTTTAATTGAACAGTGACTATTTTAGGCTTATCACCATCAATGCCCGCTACCCACAGGGCCGCATTACAGGGAGTTTCGATGTCCGCGCCTGATCTCTCGCTTCTCGGCAAGCGCCGTTTCGGGCCGCTGTTCGCGGTCCAGTTCCTCGGCGCGTTCAACGACAATCTGCTGAAGTTCGCCTTGCTGTTCCTCGCCAATTTCGGGCTCTACGCGGCCGAGCCGGCCAAGGCCGAGATGCTGGCGACGCTCGCCACCGGCCTCTTCATTCTCCCCTATTTCCTGTTCTCGGCGCTCGCCGGACAGATCGCCGATTCGTGGGACAAGGCCAGGCTGGTGAGAGCGGTGAAGCTCGCCGAGATCCTGATCATGTTGCTGGCTCTCGCCGGCTTCTGGCTCCAGTCGGTGCCGATGCTGCTCGGCAGCCTGTTCCTCATGGGCATGCATTCGACGCTGTTCGGCCCGGTCAAATATTCGATCCTCCCCCAGCATCTTCGAAGCGACGAGATCATGGGCGGAACCGGTCTCATCGAGGCGGGCACCTTCGTCGCCATTGTCGGCGGGCAGCTGCTCGGAGGGGTGGTGCCGCCCTGGGAGGCGGGGCTAATCGCGACCGCGCTGGCCGCCGTCGGCTTCCTCGCCAGCCTCGCCGTGCCGGCCGCGCCGGCGACTGCGCCGGGGCTGAAGATCGACCTCAACGTCTTCCGAAGCACCTGGCAGATCCTCAAGTCGGCGCGGCATGGCCGCGGCGTGTGGCTTTCGATCCTCGGCATCAGCTGGTTCTTCGCCGTAGGCGCCGTGCTGCTCGCCCAGTTCGCTCCGCTCGTCGGCAACGTTCTCCACGCCCGGCAGGAGGTCGCCACCTTGTTCCTGCTGGTCTTCTCGATCAGCATCGCGCTCGGCTCGATGGCAGTGAACCGGCTCCTCGGGGGCGAAGTGTCGGCCCGTTTCGTGCCGGTCTCCGCGCTCGCGCTCGCCGCCTTCATGATCGACCTGTGCTTCTCGATCCGCGCTTACGCGCCGGCCGTCGCGAGCGCGACCGTCCGCCAATTCGTCGAAAATGCGGGGAGCTGGCGCATTCTCGTCGACCTCGCCGGAATCGCCTTCGCCGGCGGCATGTTCATCGTGCCGCTCTACGCGATCCTCCAGACCCACAGCCCCGCCGGCGAACGCTCGCGGACCATCGCGGCGAACAATGTCGTCAACGCCGCGGTCAGCGTGGCGATGGTCGGCATGCTCATCCTGTTGCTGACCGCGGGGGCCACTATCCCGGCGATCATCGGGATCCTCGGCGCGGCGACTCTCGTCGTCGCCCTGGTTTCCTGCTGGCTGCTTCCCGAGACGGTGATCAAGAGCCTCGTCCGCTTCGTCTTGCGGATTCTCTACCGGGTCGAGCTGACCGGCGGCGAGAACATGCCGCGGCCCGGGGAGCGCGCCGTCGTGGTGGTGAACCACGTCTCCTTCCTCGACGCCCTGCTGCTCGCCGCCTTCCTTCCCGGCAAGCCGACCTTCGCCATCCACACGAGGATGGCCCGGGCCTGGTGGGTGAGGCCTTTCCTCGGCCTGTTCGAGGCCTTCCCCGTGGATCCGACCAACCCGATGTCGGCCAAGGCGATGGTCCGGGCCGTGAAGGAGGGCCGGACACTGGTGATCTTCCCGGAAGGGCGGATCACCGTCACCGGAGCCTTGATGAAGGTGTTCGACGGGCCCGGAATGGTCGCCGACAAGTCGGACTCGCCGATCGTCCCGGTGCGGATCGACGGCGCCCAATATTCCCCTTTCTCGCGCCTTCGCGGCAAGGTCAGGCTGCGCAACTTCCCGAAGATCCGGCTGACCGTCCTTCCGCCTCGGCGATTCGCCATCCCCGGCGAAATGAACGCCCGGGCGCGCCGAGCGATCGCCGGCCGGCGCCTCTACGACGAATTGAGCGAGATGATCTTCGCCACCTCGAACCTCGATCGCACCCTCTTCCAGGCGCTGCTCGACGCCCGGCGGATCCACGGCGGCAAGGCGGCGGTGATCGAGGACGTCAAGCGCGCGCCGCTCAGCTACAACCGGCTGATCACCGCCAGCCTCGCTCTCGCGCGGCCGCTGGCTCGGACCACCGCACCGGGCGAGGCGGTCGGCCTGCTGCTGCCCAACGTCGCCGGGGTGGCGGTCTCGTTCTTCGCGCTGCAGGCATGCGGCCGGGTGCCGGCGATGCTCAACTACACCGCCGGCCTCGCCAATCTGAAGGCGGCGTGCACCGCCGCCCGGATCGGCACGATCGTCACCGCGCGCGCCTTCGTCGGCCAGGCCAAGCTCGGCGAGGTGATCGCCGGGCTCGAGGCGGACGGCCTGTCCGTCCGCTATCTCGAGGATATCGGCGCGGGAATCGGCGCCTGCGCGAAGCTTCGGGCGCTCCTCGCGGGCCGCTTCGCACCGGACCGGGGCGGTAGCCGATTGTCGCCGGACGCGCCCGCCGTGATCCTCTTCACCAGCGGTTCCGAAGGGCTTCCCAAGGGCGTCGTCCTAAGCCACCGCAACCTGCTCGCCAATTGCCACCAGCTCGCCGCCCGGATCGACTTCAACGCGTCCGACGTCGTGCTCAACGCGCTTCCCGTCTTCCACAGCTTCGGCCTCACCGGCGGAACGCTCCTGCCGATCCTCAACGGCGTGAAGACCCTGCTCTACCCGAGCCCCCTCCACTACCGAATCGTCCCGGCCCTCGCCTACGATTCCAACGCCACCATCCTGTTCGGCACCGACACCTTCCTCGCCGGCTATGCGCGGATGGCGCACAGCTACGATTTCTATTCGCTTCGCTACGTCTTCGCGGGGGCGGAGCGGGTCCGCGACGAGACCCGCCGGACCTGGTCGGAGAAGTTCGGCCTGCGCCTGCTGGAGGGCTATGGCGCGACCGAGGCCGGTCCGGTCATCGCCGTCAACACGCCGATGCACTACCGCGCCGGCACCGTCGGCCGGTTGCTGCCGGGTATCGAGGCCGAGTTCGACCCGGTGCCCGGAATCGAAATCGGCGGACGGCTGAGGATCCGAGGCCCGAACATCATGGCGGGCTATCTCAAGGTCGAATCGCCGGGCCTCCTCCAGCCGCCGGAGGACGGCTGGCACGATACCGGCGACATCGTCGACTTCGACCCCGAAGGCTTCGTCACCATCCGGGGCCGGGCCAAGCGCTTCGCCAAGATCGGCGGCGAGATGGTCTCGCTTCCGGCGGTCGAGGGCTACGCCTCGGCCTTGTGGCCGGAAGCCGACCATGCGGTCGTCACCCGCCCGGATCCGCGCAAGGGCGAGCAGCTCATCCTCTTCACCACCCGCAAGGGCGCCGATGCCCGCGAAATGCAGGCCTGGGCGCGGTCGAACGGAGTCACCGAGCTGATGATCCCTCGCGACATAAGGGTGATGGACGCTCTTCCCGTGCTCGGCACCGGCAAGCTCGATTATGTGACGATGACGGCGATGGCGGCCTAGCCTTGGTTTGACGCCAAGAGGATTGCAGGCTCGATCTCCGCGCATGCCGCCCAGCCCGCCGCTACGCCGCGTTGGGCACGGCTAGAAGGTCATACGGACGCAGCGCCCGCCGCACATAGTCCGTGCGCCTCCCGGAGGGAGAGCCCGCAATCTACAATTGCAAAACCGAATACAACCGTCCGGACCATTTCTTACGCTTCGAACGCGGTCGCAATCGGCCTGACAAGCATAAGCGAGGATGCTAGACGCCCCCCATGCTCAACCTCAACGCGATCACGGTCCGCCTCGGCGGGCGGACCATCCTCGACGGCGCGACCGCCTCGCTGCCGCCCGGCGGTCGTGTAGGGCTGATCGGGCGCAACGGGGCCGGCAAGTCGACCCTGATGCGGGTTGTCGCCGGCCTGCTCGACCCCGACGGCGGAGCGGCGGAGATGCCGAAGGCGGCGCGGATCGGCTATATCGCCCAGGAGACTCCGGCCGGCGCCGCGACCCCGTTCGAGACGGTGCTCGCCGCCGACGTCGAACGGGCGAGGCTGCTCGACGAGTCGGAGGCGACCGAGGACGCCCACCGGCTCGGCGACATACACGAGCGGCTGAACGCGATCGGCGCCCATGCCGCTCCGGCGCGCGCGGCCCGGATCCTCGTCGGCCTCGGCTTCGACGAGGCGATGCAGCAAAGCCCTCTCGACAGCTTCTCCGGCGGCTGGCGGATGCGAGTGGCGCTCGCCGCCTTGCTCTTCTCGGAGCCCGACCTGCTGCTCCTCGACGAGCCTTCGAACCATCTCGACCTCGAGGCCACCCTGTGGCTCGAGAATTTCCTCAAGGGCTACCGGGCGACGATGCTGATCGTCAGCCACGAGCGCGACCTCTTGAACAACGTCGCCGACCATATCCTCCACCTCGAGGCCGGCAAGGTGACGCTCTACCCTGGCGGCTACGACGCGTTCGAGAAGCAGCGCGCCGAGCGGCTCGCCCAGCTCGAATCGGCTAGGGCCAACCAGGCGGCGCAGCGCGCCCGGCTCCAGGATTACATCGCCCGCAACTCGGCCCGGGCAAGCACCGCCAAGCAGGCGCAGTCGCGGGTCAAGGCGCTCGCCCGGATGGCGCCGATCGCCGCGGTCGCCGAGGATCCGAGCCTAAGCTTCGACTTCCCGAGCCCGGCCGAGCTGAAGCCGCCGCTGGTCCAGCTCGACATGGCGGCGGTCGGCTACGCCCCGGGCGAGCCGGTGCTGTCGCGGCTCGACCTCAGGCTCGACCCGGACGACCGCCTCGCCCTGCTCGGCCGCAACGGCAACGGCAAGACGACCCTGGCCCGGCTGCTCGCCGCCCAGCTTCCGGCGATGGAGGGCGAGGTCAGGGCCTCGGGCAAGCTCAAGGTCGGCTATTTCACCCAATATCAGGTCGAGGAGCTGAACGGCGACGAGACCCCGCTCCAGCACATGACCCGGCTGATGCCCAAGGCGACCCCGGCGGCGGTCCGGGCCCAGCTCGGGCGGTTCGGCTTCTCCGGACTCAAGGCAGTGATGCGGGTCGGCGACATGTCGGGCGGCGAAAGGGCCCGGCTTGCGCTGGCGCTGATCACGCGCGAGGCGCCTCACCTCCTCATCCTCGACGAGCCGACCAACCATCTCGACGTCGACGCGCGCGAGGCCCTGGTCCAGGCGCTCAACGACTATCGCGGCGCCGTCGTCCTGGTCAGCCACGACCGCCACATGCTCGAGCTCACCACCGACCGGCTGGTGCTGGTCGACGGCGGCACCGCCCGCGAATATTCCGGAAGCCTCGACGATTATACCGACCTCATCCTCGGCCGGAACCAGGAGGCCGGCGGCGAGCGGCCCGGGGCGAAGCGCAACCGCAAGGACGAGCGGCGCGCCGAGGCCGAGGCCCGCGCCCAGGGCCAGTCGCTCCGCCGCGCCGCCCAGGCCGCCGAGGCCGAGATCGCCAGGCTGGAGGCCCGAAAGACCGAGATCGAGCGCGCGATGTTCGATCCGGCCTCGGCCACGCCGGAGGACGGCAAGCGGACGATGAGCGACCTCATGAAGCTCCACGGCGAGGTCGGCGCCAGGCTGGCCGACGCGGAGCGCCGCTGGCTCGAGGCGTCCGAGGCGATGGAGAAAACGAAGGCGGCGTGACCTCCGCAGCGTTTCCGGGCGCCCGGGAACGCCGGTAAACTGGAGGCTCCAGCCGGAGCGGTCAGCCCTGCCCGCTGCTCGGCGCGTGCGCGCCCTGTTGGTCATTTTTCGCTGAAGTTCGCAAAGCACCCGGCCGGCAGCTTCGAAGACAGGTCTTCGTGCCTTGCGACCATATCGTTCCTCATGCCGCCGTCACCTGACGAGAAAGACCAATCCCCTCGCTGCAATGATCATTATCGTGACGACGCTGCGGGTCGAATTCCCTCGGCGACGTTGACCCAGAAGCGGATCAAGACGGCCTCCACTCGAGGCCGCAGTCCGCAAAAACCTCGGCGTGGCCCACAATCTCCCCGGTCCGCTTGGAACATAGGTTGACGACGTGCGGCGCCCCCGGAAAGGCGGTTTGCGCTTGCGCAGTGCAGGTCGTCAGGCCGCTTGATCCCGCTGCGGCCCGCTCCCGCGGCAGTTCGAGCCCCGATCCATCCAGGTTGCTTAGAACGTACCTGACAGCATCTTTGTAAGTGTAATCAGAGCAAGCCTGCTCCTTCCCTCTAGCCACGACCAGAAGGCCTGCACCTGCACAAATACAAGCGAAGATCGCTCCAAAAATAATTGGTCGACCAGCCTTGTTCATGGTCATTCCCATCACGGCCGGCCGGTCATCAAGATTTGCTGACTGCCGTAGAAGTTTATATCATAGTTGCGTCCACCAAATACGCCCTGAAGCCAACCCCCGGCTGAATTGCCTCCGGGGCCGATGCCGGTCCGTCGGGAATCTTGAGGATAATCCTGGCGATCGAGTTCGCCGCGACCGCGGCCGTCGAGGAACCATTTTCCATTCCCGTTCGGCTGGACCATGCCCAGTTCGGAGAGGTACGCCTGGCCGGTATAGCCGAAGCGCGCGGGCGGAGTGGAGTTGGGGATTGCCCAGGCGCCGTAGCCGTTCACCGCCGCCGGGTTGCCGCACGGATCGGAGAGGGCGACGATCGAGGCCTGGTGGTCGGCGTGGAGGAGCAGCGGGGTGACCGGTCCTAGCGGCGACCGTCAAGCGCGCTCCGCCTGGTGGCGATTGAACGGGATGGACCGACTCAGCGCCGCGACAATCATGGCGATGGAAAGCACGGCAGCTGCAAACATCGAGCAATCCGTCGCGTAATACCCAGGCGTTCGGTGGAATAAAGTTCTGACGCCGAACAAGGCAAGCTCGAGGGCAATCGAGCCAACGACGAGCTTTGCAGTCCATCTTGCGCTCCGAGCAAAATGCCCCTGGACGCGCTGCTTGCGACTGGACCATAACGCTCCAACAATAGCCAATGCAGCCGCAACAAGTGCCGCCTTGTTGCCCGCCGACTGCCGCAATAACATGAGCTTGTTATTGCCTGGATCGAGCAGGAACCAAAACACGCTTTCTGCAATAATCAGAATTGCTATAATTGCCGGCAAAGCAACCAGATAGCCTCGCAGCTCCGCTTCGTCGCTGCGCTGGAATGAATTGATTATTGCAAGCGTTGATACAAGCCAAATCGCTGCCGCGATCGCGAAGGTGCTGGAAGCGCCACCTGCGCTCCAAGGTACATAGGCGGTATTCATGGCTGGAGAGGCCAGCCAAACGGCGATCGTGGCTGCAGCTACCGCAAGCCGCGGTTTCACCTGATGCACATCCCGCTAGGCTGGATCATTCACATCTCCCGCCGGAATCGCAAGATGACTTACCGTCAGGACCAGAAGAGAAAGCGTGAGCATGGACGCAGGGATGGCGGCGTATGCGACAGCTCCTGCTAGTCTTACCCCTGCAAGTCCGGCTGCCTCGGATACGCACCAGACTGGAAATGACACGACCTGCGTCATCCACCATAAAGCAGCCGCCAAACCGTTCTTGCTGTCGTACTCGGCGCCGACAACAAAAGAAAGATATTGGAAAACCAACGTCAGAATGGACCACACCAAGATGATCTTTGCCGATAACAGCATTTTCCTGTTCACCTGCATGACCCCCCCTGTACGAAGCATCCCTGAGGAACAGGTTTGTTGTATCCCGGAAGATAAACGTTATTGATTTGAGGTGCCCCAACTCCTGCTGCAGACAATACGCCGGCGACATAGCTGTTGCTGTTATAGCCATCGTCAGCCCAAAATGTCGATCTTTCGTTGTCCCGGGCTGGATATAGATCATAATCAAGATTGTCTTTGTAAGCTCTATCGGCCGTCGCGATCCTATTAAAAAGCTGGAACTCCGTGGTTCCCCTCGGGACATGTAATTCGACCGACCCTTCTTGAGGCCCAACATCGGAAGAGCGATTGACCGCCGAAACGAGTCTGTTGGAGGACGGACCGGCGCTGAAAACCATATAGCGATTGCCGTTCTCATCCACGTTTGCGAACAAGGGATTGTTTCTGACCGCCTCCTGATTATCCGGCGTGAACCGTATGGCCGTGTGCCTGGCGTCGCTGACGTAAGGCGCCACCTGATGCCAAGTCACCTCCCAGCGCTCTCCTGACGGATCAATGCCATTTAACGGATCATTGCCGACATACGCATAAAGGTTGACCTGATCCTTATACCCGATCGGGTCGGTCTGCATGAAGCGCCCGAGGGTGGGCGAATAGATGCGCGCCTTGTAATAATACATGCCGAGTTCGGAGAGGTACGCCTGGCCGGTATAGCCGAACCGCGCCGGCGGAGTGGAGTTGGGAATTCCCCAGGAATCGTAACCGTTCACCGCCACCGGGTTGCCGTACGGGTCGGATAGCGCGACGATCGAGCCATGGTGGTCGGCGTGGAGGAAGTAGCGAGTCCCGTTCGCGTAGAGGATCAGCGGCTCGTCGTCGCCCTGGCCGTGGGCGTACATGCGCACCACGCCTCCGGCCCCGTTATATTCCTGGAGAAGCCGGTCGCCGTCATATTCGAACCGCGTCGCTCCGGTTGCCGGGCTCGACACCTGCCAGAGCCGGCCGAGCGGGTCGTAGGAGAGCGTGGCGTTCTCCGCCCCGCTCGCCGACACCAGCCGGTTCTCGGCGTCGTAGACATAGTTCGTCGTCCCGGTGGGCGAGGCATGGGCGATGAGATTGCCGTTGGCGTCGTGCTGGAACGTCGCCGGGCCCGCCGCCGTATATTGGTTCAGGCCGTTGACGCTGTAGGGACGGCTGACGTTGTAGGCGGTGTTGGAGGCGTAGGAATCGTTCGAGCTGGAACGGGTCACGATCTGCCTGGCGGAATTGTAACCGAAGCCGAGGCCCTGGTCGGCGGACGCTCCGGCCAGATCGTGAGTCAGCGCATTGAGCCGCCCCGCGGCATCGTAGCCGTAGGCGGTCGAGGGCGCGCCTCCGGTCCCGGCGGCAAGGCTTGAGCGCCGTCCCGCCGCGTCGAAGCCGAACCGAAGGGCGACCCCGCCGTTGGATTCGCGGATCGCCGTCATCCGGTCGGCGAGGTCGTAATCGAACGTCAGCAGATAGCCGGTCGTCGCCGTCAGATAATTGCGGTTGCCCGCCGCATCATATTGTGAGGCGATCGTCCGCGCCGTCCCGTCCATGTTGGTGGTTGTCGAAAGCTGCCTCCCGAACCCGTCATAGGCGTTGCTTATTCCAGGGCCGGCGGTGGAGCCGAACCTGGCGAAGGTCTGGAGGCCGCGAAGGTCGTAGCCATAATAGACGTTATAGCCCGCCGCTCCCGTCGCCGAGGTCGGAACCGTCTTCAGCGTGACCCGGTTGAGGGCGTCATATTGGTAGCCCAGCGTCGTCCCGTCGCGCTTCCTCAGCGAGATTCGGTTGCCGTTCTCGTCATAGCCATATTGCTCGAAGTTCGAATAATCGACCTGCCCTGGCGTCGTCTTGGACGGGAAGTACCAATGCGATTGCCGGTCGTGGCCATCATAGGCGAGCTCCGCGCGATTGCCGTTGGCGTCGGTGACGGAAATCTGCTTGCCGTTTGCGGAATAAGTATAGGCCGCGTAATTCTGGACCAAGGCGGTGCCATAGGCCTTCTGGACGGTGGTGAGCTGACCAGCGGCGTCGTAATAATTGCGGGTGATGCGGTCCTCGCCCTCGGTCCCGGTGGCGCCAAGAAAGCAGGCATTGGCAGGAAGGCTTGCGAAGGCCGCGCGATTCATTCGGACGGCGACGCAGGCGGGCCGGCCGGCGCGATCATAATTGCTGTCGGCGACGGCGGCCACCTGCCCGTCCGAGCCGATGGTCCGGGTTCTCACCAGACGGCCCATCACGTCGTAGGCGAAATCCTCGGTCGCGAAGATCGTGAAGTTGGGCCAGGCGTTCGGGGCGACGCTGCTCGGCTGCCAGTCCGCCAGCTCACCCGTCTCCACCTTCACCTTCTGGCCCACGGCATTGTAGCTGGTTCGAGTCGCGGGAAAGCGCAAAGGGCCGGTCCCGTCCGGATCCGGCGCGATCTCGCCGACGAGGCGGCCGGCGCCGTCGTAGCGCATCGCGCTCGAATAGACGCTGGGCTGAGTATCCTGCGCCTGCGCCGCGCCGCCGAGAAGCAACGCCAGGCCGGCCGCGGTGCCCATGAGAATCGCGCGCCGGCGGGCCCGCTCGTTGGATTGATTGACGCGCATTCTAACCCCCTGATCGATCGTCTTTTCCACGTGGCCCCGGAATATGTCCTACGGACAGATGACGCCCCCGTACCCACAGGTCGGCTCGCGAGGATCCGGGTCGGTGCCGCCCCCGCCGCCGCCGGTGCCCGTCGTCCCGTCCGGGAAGGTGGGAGCGACGGCGTATACGCCCGGCGAAGGCATGGTCGCCGTGACCGCCGGGGCGGCGGTGACGCTGGCGGAGCAGCTGGTCAGGCCCGCCCGCGCCGGCGTCTCGCTGATCACCCGCCCCTGATTGTCGTAGCCGTAGCAGGTCCGCAAAGTGACTCCGTTCGCGGTCACCGCCTTGCCGAACAGATATCGGGTGGTGGCTTCGGTGCCGCCCCAGTCGAAGGTGGTGACGATTTCGTCGGCGGTGCCGGCGCAGCTCGCCTGGGTCATGCAGGTCGAAGACCGGGTCGGCATGGCCGTCGCATAGGTGTTGCGCACCTGCGGCCGGACTCCGCCCACCGCCGGCTGGGTCACCGTGAGCGGCTTGCCGCTGCCCTGCCGGATCGGCCAGGTCTGGCTCGAATTGCCGTACATGGCCAGGTTCATCGGCGTCGACGCCGCATATTCGTAATCGGTCCGGCCGAGGCGGGCATCCTCGGTCCAGCGCGGCCGGTTGCAGATCACGATATCCGCGCAGGTCGAGTCATAGCCTGCCCGCTCGACGAGCGCCGGGCCGCCCACGGCCGGCCTGGGCACGCTCGTCTTGCTCGTGACGTTGCCCCGGGCGTCGTACGCATAGTCGACGTAATTGCCCTCCGGATAGGTGATCCGGGTGGGGCGATAGCCGGCGTCGTAGGTGTAATAGGTCCAGCGGTTGAGCGGATCCCGCGACTCCGTCACATAGCCGCGCTCGCGATGGTATTTGACGTAGGCCTGCTCGCCGAGCGGATTGGTCACGGTCGTGGTGCCGTAGTCGCCCGGGCTGGTGTAGCTGTAGGTCCAGGTGCCGCTCGCGTTGGTGACGCTCGCCACCTTGCCGTCATTGTAGGTGACGGTGATGACGGCGCCGTCCGGAGACGCGATCCGGGTCAGCCGCCGGTTGTCGTTGACGGTGTAGGACCAGGTCGAGCCGTAGCTGTCCGTAATCGTCTGGGTCGTGTTGTTCGGCCTCAGGAAATGCTTGGACGAGTCCGTCGAGTGGTTCGGCGTCGTGATCCTCAGGGTCTGCTGGCCGAGGGTGAGGGTTACGTCCCTTTTATAATAATTATAGTCGGCCATGGCGCCGGGAGACGCCGCCCCGAATCGGCGGCTGCCTTTGTCCATCGAGTAGACATAGGCCTCGGCCATGCCGATGTTGCCCCAGGCGTAAGTGGAGTTGCCGTAGGCCGCCGGATAGGGGGTGAACGGCGAATATTGACCCTTGAAATGGACGATGTCCCCCTCTCGGCTGGTATAGACGCACTCGGACGTCAGGCCGCCGGACCAGGTCACGCAGTTCAGCGCGGCGCCGCTGATCGGCTTGCGCTGGCTGTAGTTGTTGCTCCGGTTGTTGAATTCCTCGGACCTGCCGTTGTAGTTGACGATGTACTTGTCGCCGTCGCGCCAGATCGTCGGCTGTCCGTACATCATCCAGCCCTTGCCGCTCCACTGCAGGCCGAGGACATATTTGTTGTGCTCGGAGCCCATCTGCAGGATCGGCGTGGTCACCCGAAGCGATCCGGTGATCAGGTCGACTCCGTTCTGATCGACGCTCTCGAACACGGGGACGTTGAACGCTTCCACATACGTGGTCGCGTCCTGCGCGTAGGACAGGCCGGGGCACGAGACCGCGGTCGCGAGGAGAATGAGTCTTAAGGCCGAGCGCTTCAAGGTCCGCTCCTTCAAAAAAGAAAAATAGTGGGATGGAAGACGGTCGCGCTCACTGCTCCACGCAGAAGCGGGTACCGCAAGTCGTGACCGGGGCCTTGACCCGAACTGTGAGCTGTCCGGTGGCGGTGGCGCCGCGCGCGTCCCTCACCGTGTAGCTCACATAATAATAGCCCGCGGCCTCGCCGTACCAGCCGATCTGCGTTCCGCTGGCCAGGTAGGCGGCTCCGCTCGGGTCGCTGATCGACAGGACGGTGAGCGGGTAATCGCCGTCCGCGTCCGTATCGTTGGCGACGACGTTGATCACGCCGCCCTCATATTCATTGACCACGAGCAGGTCGGCGTTCGCGACCGGCGCCGTGTTGGACGGCGGTGGTGGTGGTGGCGGCGGCGGCGGCGGCGGTGGCGGTGGCGGTGGCGGTGGCGGCGGTGGCGGTGGCGGCGTTCCGCCGGCGCCGGAAACCGCGTAGCTCGACCGGTTGCCCGCCGGATCGTAGCCGAGCGTCGTCGCCAGGCCATTGTTGACCGTCCCGGTGCTGCTGGTGCTCACCAGCCGCCCAAGCGCGTCATAGCTGTATGATGTCGTTTCGGACGCCTGCGTCGCTGTCGCGATGGCGCACACCGACGTCGCCAGAATAAATCTGGCCCCCCTTGATTTACCCAGCACTTAAAGCCCCTCGTTCGTGCAGCGCCGAATAAAGCGAGGGATTTGAATGTGTCAATCGCGCCGAAAAAACTTTTTGTGGATTATTTCGAGTGCCCAGGCTTTGCGTGCGAAATTGTAACGGAGCCGACTCCTTTTTTTAGCTTTACTATAGTTCTACAGCAAGGTCGGCGCGGGGTCACAACGCGGCAAGCTGACTTGCCGAAAAGCGGAAAATCCGCCGGGTCCCGGCCGAGCGTCGAGAAAGAGGATACCCGGTTCGGACTGAGCGGCGGATTCCCGCTTTCGGAACGAGCGGGCTAGGCGACCGCGACGCCCGCTTCGCGGAACCGGACCTCGGCCTCGTCGGCGGTGGTGCCGCCGCCCGGGGCCGGCATGGCGATGGCCCGGGTGAGATCCTTGAGCACGACCGCCTCGAAGCCGTCGCGGACCGCATCCACGGCGGAATAAGCGACGCAGAAATCGTAGGCGAGGCCGACCAGAACGCAGCGCCGAGCCCGCTTGTCGCGCAGATAGCCGGCGAGGCCGGTGCGCGTCGTCCGGTCGTTCTCGTAGAAAGCGGAATAGGAATCCACGCCGGGGTGGAAGCCCTTGCGAAGGATCAGGTGCGCCCGCTCCACCGCCGGAGCCAGCGCCGGATGGAAGTCCGCTCCGGCGCTGCCCTGGACGCAATGGTCCGGCCAAAGCACCTGCTCCCCATAGGGCATTTGCGTCGTCGCGAACGGTGCCCCGCCTTCGTGGCTGGTGGCGAAGGAGCTGTGCCCCTTCGGATGCCAGTCCTGGGTCACCACCACCAGCTCGAAGCTCGCCGCGAGCCCGGCGATCCCGGACATGATCTCGTCGCCGCCGGCGACGGCGAGGGCGCCGCCGGGGCAGAAGTCGAGCTGGGGATCGATGACGATCAGGGCATCGCCCGGTTGAGCTTCGAAGCTGTCCAATTCCTCCTCCTCAGACCTTGACCGGAGCGTCGGCGATGCCCTCGGTCCCGAACACCGCCCGATAGGCGGCGATCTCTTGCGCCGGGCCGGTGGCCTTGCCGAAATTATCACTTAGCTTCACCGCCGGATCGCCGTTCACCGCCGCCACCTTGCAGACCAGCGAGAGCGCCTTCATCCGGTCCGCGCCGGCCGGGTGGCAGCCGAGGAAATCGTTGGTGAAATTGGTCCCCCAGCCGAAGCCGGCCTGCACCCGGCCGGCGAAATGGCGGTGGATCGATGGAATGTCGGCGCCGTTGGCCTCGGCCCCGGGCAAAGCCACGTCGAGCCCGTCGGCGAAGATGACCAGCTTCTTCGCGGCCACCGTTTCGGGCATCACTCCGACCCTGTCCCAGAAAGCCAGAAGCTCCTCCCCGGCCGCAACCGGCTCTTTCGAATCGGGGCGTGCTCCGGTCCAGTAGCTCACCCATTGCGGCGCCCCGTCGAGGAATTGCGTGGTTCCGTAGGTGTCGGGGAGGAAAACGAGCAGATTGCCGCTATACTGGTTCTGCCATTGCTGGAGCACCTTGTACTGCGACTGGCGAAGGGCCTCGTCGTCGCCCGGGGAGCGCTGGCGGGCGAGGGCCGCGAAGACCATCGGCAGCTCGTGGGCGTTGGTGCCCTTGGCCTCGAGGCCGTGCTTCATCGCCAGATAGACGTTGGAAGTGCCCGTGAAGCTTTCGCCGAGCAGCTCGCGGGCGGTGAGGATGCAATGCTCCTGCCACAGGAAGCCGTGGCGGCGGCGGGTTCCGAAATCGGAAAGGTTGAGTCCGTCGAGCCCCTGAAGCCGCTCGATCTTCGCGTAGAGCTTCACCTTAGCCCGGGCGTAGAGGATGTCGAGCTGGCCTCGCGCCATCGTCTTGAGGAGCGCTCGCGAGCGGAGCTCGTTGACGATTGCCAGGGCGTAGATCTCCCACAGCGTCGTCTCCCACCAATGGCCGTCGAAGACCAGCTCGATCTGGCCGTCCCCCGTCCTCGACAGCTCGTAATCGGGCAGGCGGAAAGTGCGCAGGGTGTCGAGATAGCCCGGCTTGAAGATCCCGGTCTGGCCGTAGAAGCTCTGGCCGCGAAGATAGACGATCTCGGTCGGCGTGAAGCGCAGGGTCCGCGCATGATCGAGCTGCTCGCGCACCGCGTCGAGCTCGATCTCGTCGGCCAGTCTGACCGATTTCGTCCGGTTGGTCAGCCGCCAGGTCACTCGCTCGTTCGGGTAATGCTCCCAGATGAACTGCTGCATCAGCAGCTTGTAGAAATCGGTATCGAGCAGCGACCTCACGATCGGGTCGAACGGGAAGCCGTGGTTCCAGGCGCGGGTGGCGAAATCCATGGTTCGGTCCTTCGATACGGGCCTTCGCCAAAGCTCAGTCCCTACTCAGGATGAGCGGAGTGCGTAACCGCTCATCCTGAGTAGCCGGTGAGCTTGTCGAACCGGCGTATCGAAGGACCGACCCAGCCCTCACCACACGCCCACCGCCTCGCGAACGTCCTTCATCGTCGCCTCCGCCCGCTCGGCCGCCGCCTCGCCCGATCGGCGGAGGAAGGCGACTAGGCCGGCTTCGTCGCCGCGGATCTCGGCGAAACGCGCCTGGATCGGCTCGAGCCCGGCGATCACCGCCTCGGCGACCCCGGTCTTGAGGGCGCCGTAGCCCTGGCCGTCGAACCGCTTGAGCGCCTCCTCCCAGCTTCCGCCGGCGAAGGCGTGATAGATGGTGATGAGGTTGCGCACTCCCGGCCCCGGATCCTCGGCGTCGACCGCGGTGCGGCTGTCGGTCTTGGCCGACTTGAGCTTCTTGAGGATCGCGGCGGGCGGATCGAGCAGGCCGATCGCGTGGCCGGGCTTGTCGGCGCTCTTCGACATCTTCGCCTCGGGATCGTCCAGCCCCATGATCCGGGCGCCGACCTTCTGGACCATGATCTCGGGCCGGGTGAACTGATAGCCGAACAGGTGCGTGAAGCGCTGGGCGATGTCCTGGGCGATCTCGATATGCTGGCGCTGGTCCTCGCCGACCGGGACCAGGTCGGTATGGTAGAGGAGGATATCGGCGGCCTGGAGGATCGGATAGGAATAAAGGCCCACCCCGGTGCTGTCCGCGCCCTTCGACTTGGACTTGTACTGGGTCATCCTGTTCATCCAGCCCTCGGGAGTGACGCAGGTCAGGATCCAGGCCAGCTCGGGATGCTGGCGGACGTGGCTCTGGATGAAGACCAGGGATTTTTCCGGGTCGATACCGCAGGCGAGATAGAGGGCGGCGACGTCGAGGGAGTTGGAGCGGAGCTGAGCCGGCTCGATCGCCTCGGGGATGGTCAGGGCGTGAAGATCGACGATGCAGAAGATGTTGTCGTGCTTGTCCTGCTCGCGCACCCACAGCGACACCGCGCCGATATAATTGCCGAGGTGCAGGCCGCCGGTCGGCTGGATCCCGGAAAAGACCGTCTTTTTCGCTTTCGTGTCGGCCAAGTCGCTCGCTCCTTCGAAGCGGCGACGTAACCGCGCGGACAGGGCGAGCGCAAGCCGTTCCCCGGCGAAGGCCGGGTCCAGCCGTTCCGCCGGCGCCGCTGGACCCCGGCTGGCGCCGGGGAACAGAGACTTCCGGATCGATCGAACTGACACTAGCGTGCTGCTTATGACCAAGCCCCGCCTGTTCGACTATTTCCGCTCCTCGGCGAGCTACCGGGTGCGGATCGCGCTCAACCTCAAGGGCCTCGATTACGACCGGGTGCCGATCAGCCTGATCGACGGCGAGCAAAGGACGCCGGGCTACCGAGCGATCAATCCGCAGGGCCTGGTCCCGGCGCTCGAGACGGAGGGCCGGCGGATCACCCAGAGCCTCGCCATCATCGGCTGGATCGACCGCGAGCACCCGCTGCCGCCGCTGCTTCCGGCGGACTCGTTCGATCGGGCGCACGTCGTCGCGCTGGCGATGACGGTCGCCTGCGACATCCACCCGCTCAACAATCTGCGGGTGCTCAATTATCTCAAGGACGAGCTCGGCGAGCAGCAGGCGGCGCGCGACTCCTGGTACCGGCACTGGATCGCCGAAGGCTTCGCGGCGCTGGAGGCGATGGCGGCGCCGTCCGCGGGGCGCTTCCTGTTCGGCGACGCGCCGACGGTCGCGGACGTCTGCCTGGTGCCGCAGATGTTCAACGCGCGACGGCTCGAGGCACCGCTGGACCGATATCCCACCCTGGTCCGAGCGGATGCCGAGGCCAACCGGCTCGAAGCCTTCGCGGCGGCGCATCCCGACGCTATAGGTCCGTCGGCATAGGAGGATCGGATATGGGCCGAGTCGAAGCGATCGGGCAGAACATGGCGGAGCTGGCGCCGCTGGCAAGCCTCGACATCCCGCCGATGAAGGACAGGGTGAGCGCCGAGGAATGGAAGATCCGGGTCGACCTCGCCGCCGCCTACCGGCTGGTCGCCCATTACGGATGGGACGACCTAATCTTCACCCATTTGTCGGCGCGGGTGCCGGGGCCGGAGCATCATTTCCTGCTCAACCCGTACCAGCTGATGTTCGAGGAGGTGACGGCGTCGAGCCTGGTCAAGGTCGGGATGGACGGCAATCCGGTCGGCGAGACTCCGTTCATGACCAACGCCGCGGGCTTCACCATCCATTCGGCGATCCACATGGCGCGGGAGGACGCCCAGGCCGTCATCCACCTCCACACGCCGCACGGCCAGGCCGTCTCCGCCCATGGCGAGGGCTTGTTGCCGCTCACGCAGACGGCGATGCTGATCCGCGACGAGGTCGCCTATCACGATTATGAGGGAGTCGCCGTCGACCTCGACGAGCGCGAGCGGATCGTCGCCGACCTCGGCTCGAAGGGCGCGATGCTGCTCAGGAACCACGGCACACTGACGGTCGGCGACACGGTCGGCGAGGCCTTCGTCAAGATGTACTTCCTCGAGCGCGCCTGCGAGGCCCAGATCCTGGCTCTGTCCGCCGGCGAGGGCAATCTCAACAACCCGCCCCAGGGCTCGCCCGAGGTCACCGCCGCGCAGGGCAAGGTCGGGCTGAAGCTCGCCGCCGGAGCGCTGGCCTGGCCGGCGCTGCTGCGCAAGGCCTACCGGCTCGATCCCGGCTTCGCGACTTAGAAATCCTCCCCATGCAAGCATGGGGAGGGGGACCAGGCGGAAGCCTGGTGGAGGGGTAACTGGCACCGGGCTGAGCTGTTCTCGCGCGAACCCGCCGAGTCCGCGCCTTCTACCCCACCCCCACCCTCCCGGGGGTGCCCCACCCC
>DASVQS010000054.1:0-175628 GCA_036389015.1 Allosphingosinicella sp.
CCGAGGTCGACCAGATTGGCGACCGCGGCGCCGCCGGCCCTGAGCCTGTCGAGCGCGATCAGGCAGCCGGTCGTCGTCTCGTGCTGGCCGGTCCCGAAGGCGCGGCCGGCATCGATCTCGAGCGGGATCGAGCCGGCCGGCGCCTCGCCGCGATACGAGGGCGTGTGGACGAAGAATCGCCCGGCCTGGATCGGCTCCAGGCCCTGCTGGCTGAGCGTCACCCAGTCGCGGTCCTCGACTTTCTCGACGGCCGGCGCCGTCCCCTTCGCGCTCGGGGCAAGGCCGGCGAGAAGCTCCAGCATCTCGGCGCTCGGCTCGCCGTCGAAATAGGCGTCGAGCCGCCATTCGTCGGGTCGCGCCCCGTCGGCCTCGCTGGTCATCAGCACCGGCGGGAAATCGAGCCAGGCGAGCGGCGAGATGTCGTCCTTGAGCGCCTCGGCCTCGGCCTTGGTGCAGGGGAGGGTCACCTTCCAGCTGCCGGTCACGAAGATCCTCCCCATCGGAGATGGGGAGGGGGACCCCGCGTGGCGGGGTGGAGGGGTAGACGGCGCAGGACTGTGCCAGCTACCCCTCCACCACCCTCCGGCTGGTCCCCCTCCCCGAGCAGGCTCGGGGAGGATTTATCGGACATAGCTTGCCCCGTTGACGTCGATCACCGCCCCGGTCGCCGAAGCCGGAGCGTCGACCGCGAGCCAGCGAACCGTCTCGGCCACTTCCTCGGCGGTCGCGACCCGGCCGAGCGGGATGTCCGCGAGGATCTGCTGGCCGCCGCGGCTCGCCATATAGTCCTCGACCATGTCGGAGGCGGTGAAGCCGGGGCAGACGGCGAAGGCGAGAATGCCGTCGGCCGCGTAGCCGCGCGCGATCGACTTGGTCATTCCGATCATCCCTGCCTTGGACGCCGCATAATGCCAGTGCTGCGGGCTGTCGCCGCGGTAGGCGGCCCGGCTTGCGACATTGACGATCCTCCCACCCCCTTCATCGCGGTAGTGGAGGACGGCGAGCCGGCACAGCTCGGCCGAAGCGGTGAGGTTGACCCGCATCGTCCGTTCCCATTGGGCGGTCCATTCTTCCGCCGGCAGGTCGACCGGGGCGGCCTCGAAGATCCCGGCGTTGTTGACGAGGGCGTCGATCCGCCCGCCGAGCCGCTCCACCGCCTCGCTCCACAGCGCTTCCGCCGCGCCCGGGGCGGAGAGGTCGGCGGCGATCATGGAGTCGCCGCCGAGGCTCGAATGGCCGACGACCTTATGAGAGGAGAGGGCGGCGGCGATCGCCTTGCCGATCCCCCGGCTGGTTCCGGTGACGAGGATGTTGGCCATGGCGGCGCGATAGTCGCGGGCGAGGGCGAGGGGAAGCGCTCTCTGCCTCCCCATCGTCAGATGGGGAGGGGGACCACCGAAGGTGGTGGAGGGGTAACCAGACGAGGCCCCGACAAGTCACCCCTCCACCAGGCTTCGCCCGGTCCCCTTCCCCATGCTGCGCATGGGGAGGCAAAATCAGTCGGCGAACGGGTCGCGGACCAGAATCGTGTCCTCGCGCTCCGGGCTGGTCGACACCAGAGCCACCGAGATCCGGCAGAGCTCCTCGATCCGCTTGATATATTTGATCGCCTGGGCGGGAAGCTCCGCCCAGCTGCGCGCGCCCGCCGTCGATTCGGTCCAGCCCTTCATCGTCTCGTACACCGGCTCGACCGCGGCCTGGTCGGCGGCGTGGGCGGGGAGGTGGTCGAAAGCCTTTCCGCGCAGGCGGTAGCCGGTGCAGATCCTGATCTCCTCGAGGCCGTCGAGCACGTCCAATTTGGTCAGCGCAACGCCGGTGACCCCCGCCACCGCGCAGGCCTGGCGGACCAGGACGGCGTCGAACCAGCCGCAGCGGCGCTTGCGGCCGGTGACGGTGCCGAACTCGCGGCCACGCTCGCCGAGCCGCTGGCCGGTTTCGTCCTCCAGCTCGGTCGGGAAGGGCCCGGCGCCGACCCGGGTGGTATAGGCCTTGACGATCCCGAGCACGAAGCCGGCCGCCCCCGGCCCGAGCCCGCTGCCGGCGGCGGCGGTGCCGGCGACGGTGTTGGACGAGGTGACGAAGGGGTAGGTGCCGT
The DNA here is from genome assembly GCA_036389015.1 of Allosphingosinicella sp. Lineage (GTDB taxonomy): Bacteria > Pseudomonadota > Alphaproteobacteria > Sphingomonadales > Sphingomonadaceae > Allosphingosinicella. The sequence continues at coordinate 2,096 of DASVQS010000054.1, forward strand.
GGTCGACGTCGAGCAGCACGCCCTGCGCGCCCTCGAACAGGATGCGCTTGCCGCTCGACTTGGCCTCGTTGAGCGTGATCCACACCGGTCGCGCGAAGCGAAGCACGAACTCGGCGATCTCGGCGAGGTCGCGCTCGAGCCGGCCGCGGTCGATCGGCGGCTCACCGAAGCCGGCGCGCAGCGCGTCGTGATGGGCGCAAAGGCGATCGATCTGCGGGCCGAGCTGGCCGAGATGCGCGAGATCGCAGACCCGGATCGCGCGCCGGCCGACCTTGTCCTCATAGGCGGGGCCGATGCCTCGCCGGGTGGTGCCGATCTTGCCCTGGCCGGATGCATCCTCGCGCAAGGCGTCGAGGTCGCGGTGGAAGGGGAGGATGAGCGGGCAGGTATCCGCGATGTGGAGGTTGTCCGGGGTCACCGCGACTTGCTGCTCGGCGAGCTTCGTCACCTCCGCCTTCAGCGCCCAGGGGTCGAGGACGACTCCGTTGCCGATGACGGAGAGCGTGCCTCGGACGATCCCGGAGGGGAGAAGCGAGAGCTTGTAGGTCTGCTCGCCGACGACGAGCGTGTGGCCGGCATTGTGCCCGCCCTGGAATCGGGCGACGACGTCGGCCCGGCTCGCCAGCCAGTCGACGATCTTGCCCTTCCCCTCGTCGCCCCACTGGACCCCGATGACGGTGACGTTGGCCAAGGAATCACACTCCTACGTTCACTCCCCTCCCTGAAAGGGAGGGGCTGGGGGTGGGTCCGCCGAAGGCGGCCGAAACTCGGAGTCCGCAGGAGTCTCGCTGCGCTCGCCTACCCACCCCTAACCCCTCCCTTGCAGGGAGGGGAACTAGAATCGCAGCGGCTTCACCGTCTTCACCCCCGGCAGCGACTGCAGCCTCGCGACCAGCCCCGGCCCGATGTGGCTGTCCACCGAAACCAAAGCCACCGCCTCTCCCCCCGCCTCGCGGCGGCCGAGGCTGAAGGTGCCGATATTGACCCCTTCCTCGCCGAGCAGGGTGCCGAGCCGGCCGATGAAGCCCGGCGTGTCCTCGTTGACGATGTAGATCATCTCGCCCTCGAGCTCCGCCTCCACCCTGATCCCGAAAATCTCGACCAGGCGCGGAGCGCTGTTGGCGAACAGGGTGCCGACGACCGGCCGGTCGCCCGCCGAGGTCATCGCCGAGACCCTCAGTAGGGTGTGATAGTCGGTCTCGCGGTCGTGGCGGATCTCGCGCACGTCGAGCCCGCGCTCCTTGGCCAGGAAGGGCGCGTTGACCATGTTCACCGTGTCCGAATGGATTCGCATGAAGCCGGCGAGGACGGCGCCGGTGATCGGCTTCATGTTGAGCTCGGCGGCCGCGCCCTCCGCCTCGATCGACAGGCCGGCGATCGGCCCGTGGGACAGCTGCCCGACCAGCGAGCCGAGCTTCTCGGCCAGCGCCATGTAGGGCCTGAGCCGCGGCGCCTCCTCCGCCGACAGCGAGGGCATGTTGAGCGCGTTGGTGACTCCGCCGCGCACCAGGAACTCGGCCATCTGCTCGGCGACCTGGATCGCGACGTTGACCTGCGCCTCGGTGGTCGAGGCGCCGAGGTGCGGGGTGGCGACGAGGCCCGGCGTCCCGAACAGCGGGCTCGCCTTCGCGGGCTCCTCGACGAAGACGTCGAGCGCCGCTCCGGCGACCTGGCCGCTCTCGAGCGCTTCCTTGAGCGCCGCCTCGTCGATCAGGCCGCCGCGGGCGCAATTGACGATCCTCACGCCCTTCCGGGTCTTCGCCAGATTCTCGCGGGAAAGGATGTTGCGGGTCTGGTCGGTGAGCGGCGTGTGAAGGGTGATGAAATCTGCTCGGGCAAGCAGCTCGTCGAGCTCGACCTTCTCGACTCCGAGGTCGAGCGCCCGCTCGGGAGTCAGGAACGGATCGTAGGCGACCACCTTCATCCTGAGGCCGAGCGCCCGGTCGGCGACGATCGAGCCGATATTCCCGGCGCCGATCAGGCCGAGAGTCTTGCTGGTCAGCTCCACGCCCATGAATCGGTTCTTCTCCCACTTGCCGGCCTGGGTGGAGGAATCGGCGGCGGGCAGGTCCCGGGCGAGCGCGAACATCAGGGCGATGGCATGCTCGGCCGTCGTGATCGAATTGCCGAAGGGGGTGTTCATGACGACGATCCCGCGGGCGGTGGCGGCGGGGATGTCGACATTGTCGACGCCGATGCCGGCGCGGCCGATCACCTTGAGGTTGGCTGCCGCCTCGAGCAGGTCCCCGGTGACCTTGGTGGCGGAGCGGATGGCGAGCCCGTCATAGCCGCCGATGATCGCCTTCAGCTCCTCCTTCGAGAGGCCGGGCTTCTCGTCGACCTCGACTCCCTTGGCTCGGAAGATCTCCGCCGCCTTGGGGTCCATCTGGTCGGAAATCAGGACTTTTGGCATTTGCACCTCGTTCCCCGGCGAAGGCCGGGGTCCAGAAAAGGGGCTGGGCACCGGCCTTCGCCGGTGAGCAGGCTAGCTCGCTTTCGCCTCGTGAAAGGCCCAGTCGAGCCAGGGGAAGAGCGTTTCGAGATCGTCGGTGTCGACCGTCGCGCCGCACCACAGCCTGAGGCCGGGAGGCGCGTCGCGATAGCCGGCGAGGTCGTAGCCCACCCCTTCCGCCTCGAGCAGCCCGGCCATCTTCCTGACCAGGGCCGACTGCGCCTCGGCGTCGCCGGACTCGGCGAAGCGGAGGCAGACGCTGGTATTCGAACGGGTCTCCGGAACCCGGGCGAGATGCTCGACCCAGTCGGTGCGCCCGACCCAGGAATCGACCGCAGCGGCATTCGCCTCGGAGCGGGCGATCAGCCCCGGCAACCCGCCGACTCCGATCGCCCATTCGAGCGCGAAGATATAATCCTCCACCGCCAGCATCGACGGCGTGTTGATCGTCTCGCCCTGGAAAATGCCCTCGATCAGCTTGCCGCTTTTGGTCAGGCGGAAGATCTTGGGCAGCGGCCAGGGCGGAGTGTAGCTCTCCAGCCGGTCGACCGCGCGCGGGCCGAGGACGAGCATGCCGTGGCCGCCCTCGCCGCCCAGGGCCTTCTGCCAGCTGAAGGTGGCGACGTCGATCTTGTCCCAGGGGATCTCCTGGGCGAAGGCGGCGGAAGTCGCGTCGGCGATGGTCAGGCCTTCGCGGGCGTCGCTGATCCACTCGCCGTCGGGAACCCTCACTCCGGAAGTGGTCCCGTTCCATGTGAAGACGACGTCATGTCCCGGGTCGACCGCGGCGAGGTCGGGAAGCTCGCCATAATCCGCCCTTATCACGTTGGCGTCGAGCCTGAGCTGCTTGACGACGTCGGTCACCCAGCCCTCGCCGAAGCTCTCCCAGGCGAGCAGGGTGACGGGCCGGGCGCCGAGCATCGACCACAGGGCCATCTCGACGGCGCCGGTGTCGGAGGCGGGAACGATCCCGATGCGATGGCTGGCCGGGACCCTCAGCACCCGCCGGGTCAGCTCGATCGCGTGGCCGAGCCGGGCCTTGCCCAGCTTCGAGCGGTGCGAGCGCCCGAGCGAGCCCAAGGCGAGATGCTCGGGACCCCAGCCGGGCGGCTTGGCGCACGGGCCGGAAGAGAAAAAGGGCCGCTCGGGGCGCACCTCTGGCTTGGTAATCGTCACTTTCAACTCTCCTCGCAGAGAGCACGCGCCGCGTTGGGACGGCGTGGCCCGTGGCGGGGTTTAGGGGCGTGGGCGGGGGTGTCAACCGCGGGAAGCCCTCTCCCGTCCTTGCACGGGAGAGGAGGGGCCCAGGCCGAAGGCCTCGCAGGTGAGGGTCTTGCTCGAGCGCGGTGTACAGACCCACCCGTCCCACCCGCTTCGCCGGGCGGGCCCCTCCTCTCCCGCGAAAAGCGGGAGAGGGACTGTTGACGGTCGGGCCCGCCACCCGCACGATCAAATACATGCGAAGATGGGTGCTCTGCTCGATCCTGCTTCTGGCCGCCTGCATCCCGTCGGGCGACCGTCGCGGGCCCGAGCCGGCCCGCGCCGAGCGGACCGTGACGAACCGCATATGCCTCGCCGACCTCAACGCCGAAGGCGTACGCTTCAAATCCCTGCCCGACCGCGATTTCGGCAACGGCTGCAGCGCGCTGGGCGCCGTGCAGCTGCTCGACATCGGCACTCCGGTCGCCAATCTCGGAGCGATGACCTGTCCGCTCGCGCTCCGGTTCGCCCGCTGGACCCGCGAGGCGATGCAGCCGGCGGCGAGAGCCTGGCTCGGCAGCCGGGTCGTCAGGGTCGAGAGCTTCGGAACCTACAGCTGCCGTTCGGTGAACAGCCGGCCCGGCGCCCGGCTCAGCGAGCATGGCCGGGCCAATGCGGTCGACATCGGCGCCTTCGTCCTCGCGGACGGCCGCCGGATCACGGTCCGGGAGGGCTGGAGCGGCGGCGACGAGGACGTTCGCCGTTTCCTTCGCAACCTCCACGCCGCGGGATGCCGGCGCTTCGGAATTGTCCTCGGACCGGACGCCGACGCCTTCCACCGCGACCATCTTCATTTCGACATGGGACAGGGGCCGTATTGCCGCTAAACGGGCGGCCATGACCGATCCCATACCGCCCAACCGAGTCTTCCCGGCCGCCCGCCAGGAGGCCGAAACCGCCGCCCAGCAGACCCAGTCCGCCCAGACCGAGCACGACGCCTACCGGCTCGCCTTCCAGGACATGGACTTCCTGCTTCGCGAGGATCTTCGCCCGGTCCGATTCCAGCTCGAACTGCTCAAGCCCGAGCTTCTGCTCGACGAGGCGAAGATCGGCTCGACCTTCGTCTTCTACGGCTCGGCGCGAATCCCCGAGCCCGACAAGGCCGACGCCCTCATCGCCGCGGCGGCGACCGACGAGCAGCGCCGGATCGCCGAACGCCTTAAGGCCAAGTCCGTATATTATGAGGAAGCGAGGCGCCTCGCGCAGCTGGCCAGCCGCTGCGGTCCCGACGAAAACGGCCTCAGGCATTTCGTCGTCTGCTCGGGCGGCGGGCCCTCGATCATGGAGGCGGCGAACCGCGGCGCCGATGACGTGGGCGCGGAATCGGTCGGGCTCAACATCGTCCTGATGCACGAGCAGATGCCCAACCCCTATGTCACTCCGTCGCTCAGCTTCCAGTTCCACTATTTCGCGCTGAGGAAGATGCATTTCCTGCTCCGCGCCCGGGCGGTGGCGATCTTCCCCGGCGGCTTCGGCACGTTCGACGAGGCGTTCGAGCTGCTCACCCTCGTCCAGACCGGCAAGGTCAAGCCGCTGCCGATCGTCTTCTTCGGGCGCGAATTCTGGGAGCGGGTCGTCAATTTCGAGGCGCTGGTCGAGGAAGGCGTGGTCGCGCCCGACGACCTCAAATTGTTCACCTTCGTGGAGACCGCGGAGGAGGCCTGGAAGCATGTCCGAGACCATTATGCCGCGAACGACGAGCCGGTGACCTGCGCCTGATAGCCCCGGTCCCCGGCGAAAGCCGGGGCCCAGCGCGAACGCGCGAAGTCTGGATCCCGGCCTTCGCCGGGAAACATTCAGCGCCGCCCCGCCTCATATTCGGCGATGAAGCGCTCCACGGGAATCGAGCGGATCGTCTCCGCAAGCACGTCCTCGGCGACATCCTCGGCGCGTTTGAAGCGAAGGCAGCTCTTGCCCATGTCGAGCTTCCTTCCGGCGGCGGCCCATTGCGCCTTCAGCCGCTCGGTGCGCTCCTCGGAGGCGCAGACGCAGTTGAGATAGAGAGCGGTGTGGTTCTTCTGGGCGGCGAGGCCGGCATAGACGAGCGGCTGGCCGTTATAGGTGTCGCGATAGCGTTCGAGCGGGACCTCCCAGCTGATCATTCCCCAGTTCATCCGCTCGACATAGCCGTCGGGGAGGTTGGAATTGACCAGGTCGCGGAGGCTGGAGACGAAAGCGGCCCGCTCCGGCTCGAGCTCGCTCAGATAGGCTTCGGGGGTGGGCGCCTTGCTGCTGACCATCCCCGCGGCCGCCTAATGCTTTTCCTGCCCGGCGCGGCCCGCGACCGAGGGCGCGCCCTCGCCGCCGACCCGGTTCGGAGTGGCCTGCTGCTCGTTCATCACCGGCTCGGTCTCGGCCTTGCCGCCGGCGGGCTGGTCGGCCTTCTCGGCGGCGGCCTTGGCCGGATTGGCCGCCGGTGCCGCCTGCGGAGTCGGCAGCGGCATCGGGCTGTCGCTCTGGCTGTTGAGATAGGCGAGCAAATTGGCCCGGTCCTCGGCCTTGCCGATTCCGGCGAAGGTCATCTTGGTTCCCGGAGCGAAGTCGCGCGGCGACTTGATCCAGTGGTTGAGGGCTTCCCAATCCCAATTGCCGCCCTTGCCGCCGAGCGCCGCCGAATAAGGGAAGCCGGCGGCATGCTTGCCGATCGGTGCCCCGGCCACCCCCCACAGATTGGGCCCGGTGCCGTTCGGACCGCCCTTGGTGATGGTGTGGCAGGCGGTGCATTTCTTGAACTGGCCCTCGCCCTTGGCCGGGTCGGCGGCGGCGAGGAGATTGGCGATCGGCTGCTCGGCCTCGGCTCCGCCTTCGCCCGCAACCACGACGCCTTCGATCGGATAGCCCATCTTCTCCGGCCGCTCCTGGTGGAACAGCTCGCCGGTGACGATCGTGGCGCCGAGCGCGACGATTCCGGCGCCGAGCACCCAGCCCGCAATCGTGTTGGAGCGGTTGTCCATGCCTTCAAAGACCTCCAGGGCGGCCCGCGGACGCGCGCGGGATAAGGGAATTCGCGAGCCCCTTTAGGCGGGGCCGGAGGACGGGGCAAGACGGAGCTGTCCTCCCCATCGGAGATGGGGAGGGGGACCATGCGGAGCATGGTGGAGGGGTAGCTGCGCAGGCCTCGTCAATTACCCCTCCACCACCCTTCGGGTGGTCCCCCTCCCCACCGCTTCGCGGCGGGGAGGATTATTCCGCCCAGTGCCGGAGCAATGTGTGTGCAATGGCGAAAGGGGGCGGCCCCAGGAACGGCGCGGCCGGCTCTCCGGCAAGCGCGGCCCGCACGCCCTCGCGGTCGACCCAGATCGCGTCCTCGAGCTCCTTGGTGTCGAGAAGTATCTCGTCGCCGGCCGCCGTCGCGGTGCAGGCGATCATCAGCTGGCCGGGGAAGGGCCAGGGCTGGCTGGCGACGTAGCGGACGTCGCTCACCTCGATGCCCGCTTCCTCGCCGAGCTCGCGCGCCACCGCTTCCTCGATCGACTCGCCGGGCTCAACGAAGCCGGCGAGGGCGGAATAGCGGCCGGCCGGATATTGGGGCTGGCGGCCGAGCAGGACCCGCCCGCCGTATTCGGCGAGCATGATCACGACCGGGTCGACTCGCGGGAAATGCTCGAGGCCGCAGCCGGTGCAGCGCCGGCCCCAGCCGCCTCGGAACGGGAGGGTGGGAAGGCCGCAGGCGCCGCAGAAAAGGTGGCGGTTGTGCCACTCGATCAGGCTTCGCGCGGTGCCCCAGATCGCGGTGTCGTCGGCCGCCATCCGATTGAGCAGGGCGAAGACCGACCAGGCGCGCTGTCCCGGCTCGACCCGGATCAGCGGCGCGAACAGGGGCGCGCCTTCGCGCAGGCCGAGGAAGATTCGCTCTTCGACTTCCGCCATGGATTCCCAGCCGAGCCGGCCTTGCTGGTCCAGCTCGGGATCGAGGCCGCTGAGGCGAAGAAGCCGCGCTTCCTCGCTCGCGGCCAGCGCGGCGAGCCCCGCCTCGTCGAGGCGGAGATGATCGGCGCGGTCGAGCCCGGAGCCGGTGAAGCCCGGCCTCACGCGGCGGTCCGCCACTCGGCGCCGCGCGAAGCGAGCTTGGCGAAGAGGGTCGGCAGGCCCGCCTCCCCGAGCCGCTCGATCGGCCACCATGTCCCGCCGGGACGGGTCCCGGCGTCGGCGCAGAGCAGCCGCATGTTGAGCGCGAAATGGGTGAAGACATGGTCGACGCTGCCCGCCTCGTGCCATTGCGCCTCGGCCGGGGCGCCCTCGCTGTCGGTGGGAAGCGCCAGCATTCCGCCGAGCAGCCCCCTGGCGGGTCGGCGGACGAGCAGGACGTGGCCCTCGTGCTCGAGCCAATAGGCGATTCCCTCCCGCCTCGGCTTGGGCGCCTTGGCGGCCTTGCGGGGAAAGGCTTGCGGATTCCCGCTGGCCCGCGCGGCGCAGCGGGACGAGAGGGGGCAGCGGCCGCATCGGGGCGAGCGTGGAGTGCAGATCGTCGCGCCCAGGTCCATCATCGCCTGGGCGAAATCGCCAGCCTCGGAATCGGGAGTGATCGACGCGGCGAGCCGGTAGATTTCCTCCCGCGCCGCCGGAAGCTCGGCTTCGACCGCGAACAGGCGGGCGACCACGCGCTCCACATTGGCGTCGACCACCACCGCGCGCCGACCGAAGGCGATCGCCGCGATCGCGGCGGCGGTGTAGCGGCCTATGCCCGGAAGCTTGCGCAGCCCCTCCTCGCTGTCTGGGAAGCGGCCGCCGAGCTCCCCGGCGACCTTGCGCGCGCAGGCGAGGAGATTGCGGGCCCGGGCGTAATAGCCGAGCCCTGCCCAGGCGGCCATGACCTCGCCGTCCGCCGCCGCCGCGAGCGCCGACACGGTCGGCCAGCGGCTGGCGAAGGTCTCGAAATAGGTCGAGGCATGGGCGACCGTGGTCTGCTGGAGCATCACCTCCGAAAGCCACACTCGATAAGGGTCGGGCCCCTCGCCGGGCTCTGCGCGCCATGGCAGCTGCCGTTTATCCACAGCAAACCAACGCAAAAGGGGCTCTGAAGCATCGACGGACATGCCGTGCCTATGCCATGGTCGGGCCGATGGTGAAATCGGGCGGGACCAGGAAAAAGCAGACCGAGGCGCCGCGGGCGAACCGTGCCCGGGCGGTGTCCGACCTCGTCCCCGATATCGGCCGCGCGGCTTTTCGCCGCTTCGGCTTCGTCCAGTCGTCGATCGTCAGCCGCTGGCGAGAGATCGTCGGCGAACGCTACGCCGCCGTCTCGTCGCCCGAATCGATCCGTTTTCCGGCCGGCAAGCGCTCGGAAGGGGTTCTCAACCTGATCGTCGAGGGCGCCCACGCGCCGATGATGCAGCATGTCGCGCCGGTGATCGTCGAACGGGTCAACCGCTTCTTCGGCTATCAGGCGGTGGCCCGGGTCGCGTTCAGGCAAGGGCTGGTTCAGATTGCCCGCGCCAGGGCTCGCGCCGCGCCCGCGTCGCTGCGCCCGATTCCGGTCGAGCTCGGTGATTCGCTGCGCGAGGTGGCGGACCCGGAGCTTCGCGCCTGCCTGGAGTCGCTGGCCCGCGGAGTCGCGGCGAATGAGGCGGGGCTTGGGCCGGCGGTCGCGATTCCGGTGCTCGGTAGAATTGGTGGAGAGACGAAGCGATGAAGTCGATGCTCACGGCCGGTGCGGCCGCTTTGGCCCTTTTTCTCGCCGGCTGCGGGGGCGGCGACGGCAATCAGTCGGCCGCCGTCAGCGATGCGCCGCTCAAGCAGATCCCCGCTCCGAACGGCGGCGACTGGACCCAGATGGTGGCGAAGACGCCCGAGGGCGGCTTCCGCTTGGGCAATCCGGAGGCCCCGGTGAAGCTGGTCGAATATGGCTCGCTGAGCTGCCCGCATTGCGCCGAGTTCGAGGAGCAGGGCGCGCCCGCGCTTCGCGACACCTATGTGAAGAGCGGTCAAGTGAGCTGGGAATTCAGGACCTATCTGCTGTTCCCGACCGATCCCGGCGTTTCGCTCCTGGCCAATTGCCAGAGCGCTGACGCCTTCTTCCCCGCGGTCGAGCAGATCTACAAGGATCAGCGGAACTGGATGGACAAGATCCAGAAGCTGCCTCAGGACCAGCTCACGGCGCTCGGCACCATGCCGCTGCGCGATTCCGCGGGCCTCGTCGCGAGAGCCGCCGGGCTCGACGAATTCTTCCGCCAGCGCGGAATGCCTTCGGCGCAGATCCAGTCCTGCCTCGCCGATCCGGCGGGGCTCGAGAAGATCGCCGAGATCAAGCGCAAAGGCGACGAGGAGGGGGTCAACGGCACGCCGTCCTTCTTCATCAACGGCAAGTTCGTTGAAGGCGCCGCCAATTGGCGCGGGCTCGAACCAGCCCTGCGCGAGGCGATCGGACAATGAAGGCGGCGGTCTTCCTCACGGCGGCGGCGGCCGCGCTACCCGCCGCGGCCGCCGCGCCGGCGGGCACTGCCGCCCAGGCCCGGGCGGATTGGGCCCGCACCGTCGCGGCGACCCCCGAAGGCGGCTTCCGCATGGGCAATCCGGCGGCCAAGGTGAAGCTCGTCGAATATGGCTCGCTGACCTGCGGCCATTGCGCCACCTTCGCGAAGGAGGGAATGGCGTCGCTGGTCGGCACTTATGTGCGAAGCGGCAAGGTCAGCTACGAATATCGCAACTTCATCCTCAATGGCCTCGACGTCGCCGCCACCCTGGTCGCCCGGTGCGGCGGGCCGGGCCGTTTCTTCCCGGTGGCCGACAGGCTCTACGCGACCCAGGACCAATGGAAGGCCCGGACCGCCGCCCTCACCGACGCTCAGAAGCAGGCGCTGAACGCGCTTCCGGAAAACCAGCGGCTGGGCCGGCTGGCCGAGCTCGTGGGGATCCCCCAGATCGCGGCTCAGCACGGGATCGCGCCCGCCACGGCGAAGCGGTGCCTGACCGACCGGGCGGCGTTCGAGCGGCTCGGCAAGATGGCCGAGGCGGCCGGGGCGCAGGGCGTCCAGGGCACGCCCACCTTCTTCCTCAACGGCGCAAACATCGGCCCGCAGAGCTGGGCGACTCTGGAGCCGATCCTTCGCGAAGCGGCGGGCTAGGATGGCAGCGGGGGGCCGGCCATGCAGATAAAGCGGCTGAAGCTTTCCGGCTTCAAGAGCTTCGTCGAGCCGGCCGAGCTCAGGATCGAGCCGGGCCTGACCGGAGTGGTCGGCCCCAACGGCTGCGGTAAATCCAACGTGCTCGAAGCTATAAGGTGGGTAATGGGCGAGAGCTCGCCCAAGTCGATGCGCGGCGCGGGCATGGACGACGTGATCTTCGCCGGCACCGCCTCCCGACCGGCGCGGGATTTCGCCGAAGTGTCGCTGCTCGTCGAGCGCGAGGCGGAGGACATGCCGGGGGACGTCACCCTGGCGCCGGTCGGCGACGTCGAGGTCGCCCGCCGGATCGAGCGCGGCGCGGGCTCGGCCTACCGGGTCAACGGCCGCGACGTCCGCGCCAAGGACGTCGCCCTGCTCTTCGCCGACGCCGCCACCGGCGCCCATTCGCCCGCGCTCGTCAGCCAGGGCAAGATCAGCGCGGTCATCGCAGCCAAGCCGACCGAGCGGCGGCTGATGCTCGAGGAAGCCGCCGGCATTTCCGGCCTCCACGTCCGCCGCAAGGACGCCGAGCAGAAATTGCGCGCCGCGGAGGCCAACCTCACCCGGCTCGACGAAGTCCTCGCCGACATGGAGATGCGCGCTTCCGCACTTCGCCGGCAGGCGAAAGCGGCCGAGCGCTACCGCAAGCTCTCCGACCAGATCAGGATCGCCGAAGGCCGGATGATCTTTTCCCGGTGGCGCGAGGCGGCCACGGCGGCGGATGCCGCCAAGCGCGATGCCGAAGCCGCCGGAGCCGCGGTTGAGAAGGCCTCGGAGGCCCAGCGCGCCGCCGCGGCCTGGCAGAGCGAGGCCGCCAGGACCCTCGCCGACCGCCGCTCCGCCGCCCAGGCGGCCCGCGATCGCTCGACCGCGCTCGGCCACCAGCTCGCCACGTTGCGCGCCGAACGCGACGGCATTGCCCGCCGGCTGGTCGAGCTGTCCGAACGCCGCACCGCCCTCCTCGCCGACCGCGAGCGGGAAGCGGCGCTGGGCGAGGATGCGAAATCGGCGCTTGCCCGGCTTGACCGGGAAGGGCGCGATATCGCCGCCCGGCTGGCCGCCGCCGAAGCCGCGCGCGGAACCATCGACGTTCGCACCGTCGAGCTCGAGGACCGGGCCCGGGAAGCCGAGGCCGAGCTCGGCAAGGCTCGGGCGGTCCAGGCGGCGGAGCAGGCCGAGGCCCGGGTCGCCCGGGCCGCTCTCGAAGCGGCCGGGGCCAAGCTGGTCCGCGCCGAAGCGGAGAGCCGCCGGCTCGAGGACCAGATGTCCGGCCTCGGGGAAGAGGCGCCTCTCGTCGAATCGCTCCGCGCCGCGCGGGAGCGCCGCGAGGCGGCCGAAGCGAGGCTCGAAGCCGCCGGCGAGGCCATTGCCGCCGCCGAAGCGGCTCGCCAGCGGGCGGCCGCGGCCCGCGACGTCGCCGAAAGCGAAGGCTCCACCGCCCGGGCCGCGCTCGCAGCGCTCGAATCGGAGGCCAAGGCGCTGATCAAGGCGGTCGAAGGCTCGAGCGGCGACCGCGCTATCAACCATGTCAAATCCGATCCCGGCTACGAGCGGGCCCTTGCCGCGGCGCTCGGCGACGATCTCGAAGCGGCCCTCGAAGGGGATGCGCCGAGGCGCTGGTCCGGAGCGGAGCCGCTCCCCGGCGACCCGCCGCTCCCGGCGGGATGCGAGCCGCTCGCCGCCCACGTCCAGGCTCCGCCGGCCCTGAGCCGTCGGCTGGCCCAGGTCGGAGTCGTCGAGCGGGACGAAGGCATCGCCCTGGCGGTGGGCCAGCGCCTCGTCACCCGCGACGGCCGCCTTCGCCGCTGGGACGGCTTCGTCGCCACCGGCCTCGGCGCCGCCGCCGCCGAACGGCTGATCCGCGTCAACCGGCTCGCCGAGATCGAGCGGGCGCTTCCGGCGGCCGCGGCCGCGGTCGACTCCGCCCAGACGCGGATCGCGGCGGCGCTGGCGGAAATGGAAGCGGCCCGGGCCGCCGCCGACTCCGCCCGGCGGGCCGAGGCCGAGGCCTCGGTCGAGATCCGCGATGCCGGCCGGGCCGAAGATTCCGCTCGGGTCGAAATAGAGCGCCTCGATCTGCGCCGCACCGGCCTCGCCGAGCGGCTTGAACAGGCGGCCCAGGACCTGGCGGAAGCGCGGCGCGGCGAGGCGGAGGCCCGGAAGGTCGTCTCCGATCTGCCCGATGCCGCCGCGACCGAGGCTCGGGTGGCGGAGCTGCGCGGGTCCGCCGAAGCGGCCCAGCTCGCTCTCGCCGAGGTGCGCGCCGAGGCGGCGACCCATGCCCGCGCCGTCAGTGCCGACAGGCAGCGCTCCGAAGCGGCGCTGAAGGAAGCGGCCGACTGGCGGGTCCGCGCCGCCCAGGCGGGCAAGCGCCACGCCGACATGGGAGTCCGGATAGCCGAGGCGGAGGCGGAGGCCGAAAGGCTCGCCGACGCTCCGATCGAGATCGCGCGCCGCCTCGAAGCGCTTGAAGCCGAAACCGTCGAAGCGGGCGCGGCGTCCGAGACGGCGGCGCAGGCGGAGCGGCAGGGCGAAGCGGCCTTGCGCGAGACCGAGGCCCGGCTCGCCGAAGTGGCCGAGGCGCTCGCCACCGCCCGCGAGGCCCGAGCGGGCGCCGCCGCGCGCCATGAGAATCAGGAGGCGCGGCGGATCGAGATGGGCCGGATCTCCGGAGAGCGGTTCGAATGTCCGCCGCCTCTCCTTCCCGAGAAGCTCGGCTTCGACGACGGCGCGATCGTCGCGGCCTCGGAGGAATCGAGCCGCCACGAGCGGCTGTCGGCGGAGCGCGAGCGGATCGGTCCGGTCAACCTCATCGCCGAGCGCGAGCTGGCCGAGCTCGACGAGGGCCGCGCCTCCAGCCAGGCGGAGCGCGAGGAGCTCGGTCTCGCCATCAACCGTCTGCGCGGCTCGATCGGAAGCCTGAACCGCGAAGGCCGCGCGCGGCTGCTCACCGCCTTCGAGACCGTTGACCGCCATTTCCGGAGCCTGTTCACCACCCTGTTCGAAGGCGGCCAGGCCCATCTCGAGCTGGTCGAATCGGACGATCCGCTCGAGGCCGGGCTCGAGATCATGGCGCAGCCGCCCGGCAAGCGCCTCTCGACTCTGACCTTGCTCTCGGGCGGCGAGCAGGCGCTGACCGCGATCGCCCTGATCTTCGCCCTCTTCCTCACCAATCCCGCGCCGATCTGCGTCCTCGACGAGGTCGACGCCCCGCTCGACGACGCCAATATCGAGCGCTTCTGCGACCTCCTCGACCGGATGGTGAACGAGACCGAGACCCGCTACCTCATCGTCACCCACAATGCGGTGACGATGAGCCGGATGCACCGCCTGTTCGGGGTGACCATGATCGAGAAGGGCGTCAGCCGGCTGGTCAGCGTCGATCTCGGCGGGGCCGAACGCCTGCTCGCGGCGGAGTGATGGCGGAGCGCCGGCCGGCGGACCTTCCGGCCTACGCCGCGGCGGACGTCAAGGCCGGCTTGCTGGCCGCCGGCGCTTCCGGGACCATCTATTCGCTGGTCATGCCCGAATCGGAAGCTGCGTTCGCCGCCGTCGTCGGGGAGTCCGATTTCTTCGCCCGCTACCACGAGCCCTGGACCCAGAAGCAGGATTCGATGCACGAGGCCTATTTCGAGCAGTGGCTGCGCTGGTCGGCGCCGGTGGTTTCGATCCGGGGCGACGACTTCGCGTTCCGCTACCCCACCGCCGGGGCGAGCGAGGCGATCTTCAAGCTCCTCGCCGAATTCGCCTCGGAACGCCGAGCGGCCGGCCGCGAACCCGCGGTCCATATGTTCGAAGGGGAATATGAGGGCTTCCCCGCGTATGCGGAAGCGCTGAAGGTGCGGACCGTGCGCCACGACCGCGCCGCCTGGCGGGACGTCCCCGCGAAGCTGGACGCCGATTGCCAATTCTGGATCAGCCAGCCCTCGGCGATCGACGGCAGTGTCTGGCCCCATTTCGAGGCGTTCGTTGCGGCGATCGCCGACAAGGGCCGGGGCGCCCAGCTCGTCCCCGACCTCACCTATGTCGGAAGCGTCGCCCGCGGCTATCGCATCGCGCTCGATTCGCCCACGATACCGGCGGTGGTGATCAGCCACAGCAAGCCGTTCGGAGGCTATTATCATCGCGTCGGCGGCGTTCTGACGCGGCGCGAGCACCCCTCCCTGTTCGGCAACAAATGGTTCAAGAATCTGCTGTCGCTGGCCTGGGGGACGGAGATGATGCGCCGCCACGGCGTGTTCGATCTTCCCCGCAAATACCGTCCGCTCCAGGAGGAGGCGGCGAGTCGGGTGGCGGCCGTGCTGGGGATCGAGGGGCTCGCCGCCGCCGACGTGCTGCTGCTCGCCACCGCCGTGCCTTACGAAGGCCTTCCGCCGCTGCTCGCGAACGTGCTGAGGGGCAGTCCGGCCGAGCAGGTCGTCCGGCTCTGCCTGACTCCGGCGCTGACCTGCCTCATCGACCCCGCCATGGCCCCGGTCACCGGCCCGCGCCTGGAGGCGGCCTGGAAATGAAGCCGGAGAGCATCGAGCTTCTCGTCGAGCCGGCCGACATCCACGATTTCGTGCTGGGCCTGTGGAGCGACGGGCCCATTCGCCGGTCCCACGCCTCCGGCGGCTCGGTGAAGCGCCTGGTCGACCGGTTCGCGCGGCTTCCCCGCTTCTTCTTCCGGGCGTCGGACCGCGGCATCGAATGGACCCATTTCTCGACCTGGTGGGGCGGCATCCTGCTGTGCGACTACGACAATCCCGCGATCCGCGACCTTCGCTACCTGCACGAGATCCACCATGCCGCGACCTTGCCCTACATCCCCAACGGCAACGTCCCGACCTTCGAGGCCAAGGCCTTCCGCAACGAGCGCGAGGCGAGCACCGCCACCGAGATGGCCGTCTATCTCGAATTCCCCGAGCTTCGGCCGCTGACCTTCGACCATCCGATCTTCGTCGACCGCTTCCTCTTCCCCGACGGCGATTTCAGCCGGCCCGACCGCCGCCTGCTCGCCCGCTGGCGGAGCGAGCGCGACATCGTCTTCCAGGAGCTGATGTACGAGCGCACTCGAGCGATCCTCGCCGACGAGAAGGAGGTCGATCCGGACGACCCGCAAATCGTCTGGCTCCGCCGCTACGGGGAGCAGGGCGCCAATTGGGTGGACGTATGGTCGCGGCGCTTCCAGTGCGTCGAGGATGCCATGATCCGGCTTCGCGAGGACGGCGCCAGAGGCGGCCGCAAGGACGCGGCCCGGCGGCATCTCGACTGGCTGCTCTCGCCCGAGATCGCCGAGGGGAGCGACATCCCCTTCCGCACCGAGGCGGTCGAGTTCAGGGCCAGCTTCGACGCTCTGATCCAGGTCTATGACGAGGCCATGATCCAGGCGCGCCAGACGCCGGTAAAGGGTAAAGGGGATATATGAGCACCAGGCCGGCGGAATGATTTGCCTCCCCATCGCCAGATGGGGAGGGGGACCATGCGAAGCATGGTGGAGGGGTAAATGACGCAGGAGTCCGAGGATCTGACGGGAACCGCCGAGATGGGCGCAGCCACCCCTCCACCACCCTCCGGGTGGTCCCCCTCCCCACCGGCTTCGCCGGCAGGGAGGCAAAGTGAGCCATTCGTCCCGCCGCACCCTCCGCGAAGCGCCGGGCCGGTCGCCACCTGGCGCGGGTTCGTCGGGGAACGGGCGCGCACCGCCGTCTACGGCTGGTCCGAGCTTGCCTTCCGCCAGCGCTACATCCGGCGCCGGATCCTCGGCTTCAACGTCCACATCCCGCTCGATCCCGACATGGTCCAGCACGTCCTCCTCGACAATGCCGCCAATTATGTGAAGCCCGACGTGGTCAAGAAGCTGCTCGCCCCCGCGATCGGCCGTGGCCTGCTCACTTCGGACGGCGGATTGTGGCGGGAGCAGAGGCGGATCGTCGCCGCCAATTTCGCGCCGGCCGCGGTCGACGCGCTGGTTCCCGAGTTCGGCCGGGTCGGCCGCGATGCGCTGGAGCGGTGGCAGCCGGGCACTCGCAACATGGCGGTCGAGGCGACCCAGGCGACGATGCGGGTCATCTCCAACACTTTGTTCAGCGGCGACCCCCGGCTGACCAGCGACGCGGCCATGGCGCACATCGCCGCGGCGCTCGAAGGCGTGAGCGAAGCGAGGCTTCAGGCGATGCTCGGCCTGCCCCGGATCCCTTGGACCCCAAGCGGCTGGAGGGCCCAGAAGGGCCAGAAGTATCTGCGCGGCACGCTCGAGGCGGTGGTCCGCGAGCGGCTCCCCGACGGCGGGCCCGACGACTTTCTCGGCAAGCTCATTCGCGGCCTAGGCGAACGGTTCGAGCCGGCCCAGGCCGCCGCGCTCGCCGCCGACAACGCCATGACCTTCTACCTCGCGGGCCACGAGACGACCGCCAATGCGGTGACCTGGACCCTCTATCTGCTGTCCGAGCAGCCGGATCTCCAGGAGCGGGTCGCCGTCGAGAGCGCGGAGGCCGTGGCGGGCGGGGAGGGGCCGGAACTGCCCGACCGGCTGACTCTGCTTCGGATGGTGATCGAGGAATCGCTTCGCCTCTACCCGCCGGCGCCCCGCTTCGACCGTCAGGCGGTCGAGCCCGACCGCCTCGGCGACGAGGAGGTCGGAGCGGGCGACATCGTCTCGATCTGGCCGTGGATCCTTCATCGGCACGAAGCCTTGTGGGATCGGCCGGACGAATTCGATCCCGGGCGCTTCGCCCCGGGCCGGCGGGAAGGCCGCCACCGCTTCCAATATATCCCCTTCGGCGCCGGCCCCCGACTGTGCGTCGGCGCCCGCTTCGCCACCGCCGAGGCGCTCACCATCCTCGCCCACTGGCTTGCCCGCTGGCGCTTCGCACCCGTGCCGGGGCACGAGGTGCGGGTCCACGGCATGGTGACGCTCCGTCCCGCGGGCGGGATGCCGCTGGCGCTGTCCCGGCGCGGCTGAGGCTTCTGTTCCCCTCTCCCGTTAGAACGGGAGATGGGCTGCTACGCGCCTAGCTGTCCGCCCAGCGCCTGAGCAAATTATGATAGATTCCCGTCAGCCGGATCACCTCGCGGTCGCCTTGCCCGCGCTCCGTGGCGATGGTCTGGATCGACTGGTCGAGGTCGAACAGCAGGGTCCGCGCCGAATCGTCCCGGACCATCGACTGAACCCAGAAGAAAGCGGCCACCCTGGCGCCCCTCGTCACAGGTTCGACCCGGTGCAGGCTTGAGGCCGGATAAAGCAGCAGATGTCCCGCCGGCAGCTTGGTCGAATTGACCCCGAGATTGTCCTCGACGACCAGCTCGCCGCCGTCATAGCCTTCCGGCTCCTCCAGGAAGAGCGTCGCCGACAGGTCGCTTCTAATCCGGAATTCGCTGCTCCGGTGGACTCGGATGGCATTGTCGATGTGGGTGCCGAACGCCTCACCGCCCCGATAGCGGTTGAACAGGGGCGGGAAGATCTTGAGCGGCAGAGCGGCGGCGATGAACAAGGGCGAGCGGGCGAGCGCGCCGAGCACCAGCCTCCCGGCCTCGCGAGCGGCCGGCGAATCCTCGGGAAGCTGGGCGTTGCGCTTGGCCAGCGCGGATTGCGGGCCGGAAGTGGCGTTGCCGTCTACCCATTCGGCCGAATCGACGATTCCGCGGATCCGGGCCACCGCCTCCTTGTCGAGCAGATCGGGGATGGCGAGCATCATCGGCTTGCCTCTAGCCTCCTCAGAAGCTGTAGAACAGGCTGAGCACCGCCGAGCGCCCCTCCCCCGGCGCCGCCCAGCCGTTGCCCATCGCGCCCGTGGTCGCGTTGACGACGGTCCGGATGCTGGTGAAGTAGCGCTCGTCGGTCGCGTTCTGGACGTTGAGCTGCACGGTCAGCCCGTTGTCGAACGGATAGGCCATGAACAGCCGGTGGGTCAGCCAGTCGTCCGACCAATATTGGGTCCGCTGGAGCAGTGTGCGCTGGTTGAGCGCGAAGCCGCCCTGGTAGGTGAGGCCGTAGCCCACCTCCAGCCCGAATGGCAGGCGATAGGTGGTGAACAGGCTTCCGGAATGGCGCGGAGTCTGGATCAGCCGGTCGCCCGCCTGAGGATCGGGGATGGCGGCGCTGTTGCTGCAGCCGGGCCGCCCGGGATTGGCGAGGCAGAAGTCCGACACGCTCTGCCGAACGCTGCCGTCGAGATAAGTGTAATTGGCGAAGATCGTCCACCTCGGCGTCAGATTTCCGCTCGCTCCCAGCGCCAGGCCGTCGACTCGCGAGCGGCCGTCGAGGACCTGCGGGTCCGGCACGCCCGGCTCGTTGGACGGCACCCGGAAGTTGCTCCGCTCGTTGCGGAACGCCGCGGCGGTGAGCTGGAGTCGCCCGAACAGCTCCGCCTTGGCGCCGATCTCGAAGCTTCGCGCGGTCTCCGGCGCGACGTTGCAGAAATTGACGAAGGTCGCGCCCGATCCGCTGCTGCAGCCGAGGCGGACGGTCGCCGAGGCGGGCGTCCGCGAGTTGGCGAAAGCGGCGTAGACACTGGACCTGGGGGTCGGCTTGAAGACGGCGCCGAAGCGGTAGGAGAAAAGCGTCTCCTCGCTGCGCTGCGGGGCCAACTCGGCCGCCGAAGGCGGGATCGTGCCCGGCGGATAGGAGGCCAGCGGCACGATCCGGAACTCGGCCTCGTTGCGCTCGAGGCGGACTCCGCCGTTCAGCTCGAACCTCCTGCCGATCTCGACCGTGTCGAAGGCGTAGACGGCGCCGTTCCAGGTCTTGCTCCGGGAGCGGGCGGTGACGGTGTAGTTGACCGGCCCGGTATAAAGGCCGGCGGGATCGGCGATGCTATCGACCGGCAGTGGAGTGACCGCCGAGCCGTCGGGATTGCGGGCCAGCTCCGCCGTCTCGATCCGGTAATCCTCCCAGGCCAGCGCAGCGCCGACGACGAGCGTGTTGCGAAGCCCGCCGGGCGTGCCGGTGACGACCCTGAGGTCGGTCTGGTTGTGGAGCAGCCGGTTCTCCTGGTCGCGGACCCGGCCTCGAGGCCCGGAGGGCCGGTAGAAACCGGGCGCGAGGCCGGCCGGGCAGGGCAGGCCGGCGGTCGCGGTGGGTCCGGCGGCGATCGGCTGGCGGCCGGTGCCGCTCAGGCAGAAAGTGCCTTCGGGGGAGCTCGTCCGGCTGTCCTGGCCGACCCGCTGCCAGCGGGTGAGATTGCGCACCGAAAGGGTGTCGCCGAACTCGTGGCGCAGGGTGGCGGTCAGCCGGTCGACCGTAACGTTCTGCGAATCGAGGCTCCTGAAGCCGAAATAATCGCTGTCGTCGGCGCCCGGCAGCGGGCCGTCGCTGATCTGGCTACGGAAATAGGGAATTCCGTAGATGGGCGTGTTCCGGTCCTCCTGGTGGAGATAGGCCAGCGTCAGGCTGGTCGGCCCTTCGATTCCGAAAGTGACGGCCGGCGCGACGCCCCACCGCTCATATTTCTCCACGTCGCGGCCCGGGACGTCGTTGCGGTGGACCATTGCGTTGAGCCGCACCGCGATCAGGTCCGAAACGCGCAGATTGGAGTCGGCGGCGGCGCGGTAATAATCGTCGGTCCCCACCCCAGCCTGGAGAATAGTGAGGTCGCGCGGCTGCGGCACCTTCGAGACGAGGTTGATCGTCCCGCCGACGCTGCCTGAGCCGTTGAAGACCGAATTGGCGCCGTTATACACTTCGATCTGCTGGAGGTTGAACGGATCGGTGCGGCTGTACTGGGCGCTGTCGCGTACCCCGTCCTGGGTGATGTCGTTGTTCGCGGAATAGCCGCGCAGGTTGATCGCATCGCCGTAGCCGCCGCCGCCCTCGCCCGCTCCGAAGGTGATTCCCGGAACCGCCGTCAGGGCATCCCGGAGAGTGAGCAGGTTTTGCCGCCGGATCGTCTGGTCGCCGATGACGGTGACGGTCTGCGGCGTGTCCAGCAACTCGCTTGTTGCCTTTGGCGATTCGAGCTTCGGCTGCTCGCGAGTGCCGGTGACGATGATATCGCGCTGGTCGGCAGGCTGGACCGAGCTCTGGTCGTCGGCCGCGCGGGCCGGCGAGGACAGGAAGCCGACGCAGCCGAGTGCCAGGAAAACCGACGATCGGCCCGGACGGCCAGTGAATTCGGAATGCATCGATGCCCCTTGGCCGTGTCGGCTTCAGGGGTGCTATTGCAAGTCATTCTCAATAGTGTCAAGCGCGATGGCAACGCAAGCGGGCCCGGTCGAACCTAGGCGTTTCGGCGCGGACTGAAGGTTAGGAAGAAGTCGCTGCCCCGGCCCTTGCCCGCCTCCGGCGGAAGCCGGACGGGGTTGCAGCGCAGGACCGCGAGCTTCGCGGCTTCGGCCATCCTGCTTGCATAAGGCTGGCTCTCGGGGGTGACACCTTGCTGCGAGACGAGCGTCGGAACGCCTACCAATGTGCCGTCGGACGTGTAGCTGACGATGAGGCGGGTCACGATGGTCTGGGCAGTGGAAGGAACGCGCGGCGCCCGATAGCAGCGGCGGACCTGCCCCGCGACGGCGGCGCTCGCGCGCAGGTCGGCCGGCGACCGCGCCTCCACCCGCGCGGTCCGTTCGGCGCAGGCCGATGCCAGCATCGCCAGCGCCGGGACGAAGACCAGGGATCTCATCCCACCTACTTAGGCAAGGGGCGGCGTTTCGAAAGGGGCTCAGCCGCGCGCCCGTTCCAGCCGCTGCATTGCCTTCTCCCAGTCGCCGAGACTGGACCGCGCGTCCTGGACGAAGCGGGAGCGGCGGACGGCGGCGAGGAACAGGCCGCCGACGAGCCGGCCGATGAGCCCGGCCGGCCGGCGGAACTGGATGAGGAGGATGACCCGTTGCTCGTCCGTGTCGTTCCACACCTCGTGAAAATATGTGTCGTCGAAGACCAGCATCCGGCCCTCGTCCCAGCGCAGCATCCGGTCCTCGACCTGCATCCGGCAGTCCTGGCGCCGCGTGGGCACGACCAGGCCGAGATGGGCTGTGAGGATTGCCTTGGTGACTCCGCGGTGGCGGGGGATATGGGCGCCGGGCGCGAGGATCGAGAAGAAGGCGCTGTTGAGGCCGGGAATGTCCGCCACCGCCGCCGCCGTCCTCGGGCAGCGGGCGATATTCGCCTCGTTGCGATAGCCGTAGCCCCAGAGGAAGAAGGACTTCCATTTGCCAGGCGGAGCGATTCGCCGGTGATCGGGTGAAATCTCGGCCAGCGACGGAATGCCTTCCTCGTGGGCGAGAAGCGAGTCGACTTCCTCCCGGATTTCCGGCCAGCGTGCCTCGAGCCCCGCGATCCAGGGGAACAGCCGGGTATCGTAGACCGGCGTGTCGCCGACCCGTGAGGAGCGGGCGATCACCGCGCCGATACGATGCCGCATCTTCTTGCCGATGCGAAAGAAGAGCGGCAGCTGCGGCACCGACCGCTCCGCCGCCGGCACATGGCTGTGCGTCATGTAGCTCATCGAACACCCGTCCTCGGCCGGTCAGGCCCTCAGACGCCCCCGGGAGCTTCCTTTGCAGGCTTTTGTGGCAAAAATCGGGTCGAAGCGTTCTAGCCGGTGATCTTGGATCCCAAGGGCAGCGTCGCCGGGCCGTGGATGACCTCGCCGCTAAGCTCGAAGCGGGAGCCGTGGCACGGGCAATCCCAGGTGCGGTCGGTGGAGTTCCATCCAACCAGGCAGCCCATGTGGGTGCAGACGGCCGAGACGGCATGGAGGGCGCCGTCCGGGTCGCGATAGGCCGCGACATTATCGCCGTCGATCTTCAGGATCGCCGCCTCGCCGGGCCCGAGCTCCTCATAGGATTTGGCCTTGCTGCCCAGGTAGCCGCCGACGAGGTGCGCGGCGACGGACAGATTCTCCTTAACGAAGTCCGGGGCGCCCGCGATGGGCTTGACCCGGGTGGCGTCGAATATCTCGAGCCAGCGATTCTCCTTGCCGGTGGCGAGGTCGGCGATGATCTCCGCGGCGACGGTGCCGTTGCTGATCCCCCAGGCGTTGAACCCGGTCGCGACCAGATAGCCGTCCGACCTGGACGACCAGCCGATGAAGGGCGCGCCGTCCATCGGCGTGTAATCCTCGTTGATCCAGCGATATTCGACCGGGCCGGAGTCGAAAGTCTCGGTCAGCCAGCGCTCGATGTCGGCGAGATATTCGCGCTCCTCGTCCGGGTGGCCCGGCTTGAAATGGGTTCCGGCGGCGATCCCGTAGACCTGGCCGTTCGCATTGCGGTGGGTTCGGATCGAGTGACCCGGCTGCTCGGCATTCTTGTACATTCCGGGCGGAATCCGGCGGATCGGGGCAGCGATCACCGGCTCGGCCTTCGGATAGTTGGTCGCATAATACATTCCGACTTGGCCGAGCGGCAGGTGGGTGGCCATGACGACTTGGCGGGCGGAGACGGTGCCCCGGTCGGTGACGACCCGGGTCGGTTCATAATCGATCACCCGACTATCCTCGAAGACGTGGCTTCCGTCGCCCGGCAGCGTCGCCGCCAGCCCGGTCACATATTTGACCGGATGGAACTGGGCCTGGCCGTCCCAGCGCATCGCCTGGCGAACGTCGAAGGGAAGGCCGGTATCGCGGGTCAGGCTGGCGGGCAGTCCCAGCCGCTTCGCGACCTCGACCTCCTTCTCGATCTTCGAGACATAGCTCTCGTCCAGCGTATAGACGAAGGCCGGCATCGATTCGATGTCGGCGTCGATTCCGTGCCGGGCGGCAAGGTCGGAGATCCGGCGGATGCCGGCTTCCTGGGCCTCCGCATAGAGCCGCGCCCGGTCCTCGCCGAAGCTGCTCACGAGATCCTGGTAGCAGGTGGTGCCGTGCTGCGAGCTCATCTTCGCGGTCGACTTGCCCGTCACCTGCCGGCCGATTCGCCTGGCTTCGATGACGGCGACGCTCAGGCCGCGGTCCTTGAGCAGGCGGGCGGTGGTGACTCCTACGATTCCGCCGCCGATGATCGCGACGTCGACTCGGACGTCGCCCGACAGCGCGGGAAATCCGTCCGAATCGGCGGTCGCGTTCCAATAGGTCCCCTTGTCGTCGCGACTCGCCATGATGCTCTCCTGCTGTCCAGGCTTAGATGCCGATCGCTCAACTGCGTTTCCGCGGGCCTGTTCCACTCGGAATGACCGCCGCATGCGGGCTTGCCATCGCGGAGGTTCAGGCTAGGCTGGCAGCTTCGGATCATCCGAGAAAAGGGGGAATTCAGATGGAATGGGCAACTCTGCCGCTTAAGAGATATGCGGAATTCACCGGCCGCTCGCGCCGCAAAGAATATTGGATGTTCACCCTCCTTTGCGTGGTCGTCGCGGTCGTCCTCGGTATCGTCGAGAGCATCCTCGGCCTCGGCGGGATGGTCGGCTATTACGGACCGCTCACCGCCCTGTTCCTGCTTGCGATCCTCGTCCCCAGCATCGCCGTGGGCATCCGACGGCTCCATGATACGAACCGCTCGGGCTGGTGGATCCTGATCTCTTTCGTTCCATTCGTCGGCGGCCTCATCCTGCTTGTCTTCTACGTCCTCGAGGGCACGCGCGGCCCCAACGAATATGGGCCCGACCCCAAGGGCGAGGATCTCGCGAGCACCTTCGCCTGACTGTCCACCGGGGCCCGCGCTTCCAACGGCGCGGGCTCCGGACGGTCGGCAAGCTCCTGCGAAAGCTGAATATTAGCCGACAGACCGGTTCAGCGCCGACTCACACCCGCTCCTGTAGACGGGGAGCATAGCCCACGCGTTTTGTGGGGCCCACGTCTACAGGAGATAATGCCATGAAGGCCATTTCGAAGACCATGCTGGGCGCGGGCGCCGCTGCCGTCGCCGCTCTCACCTTCGCAGCTCCCGCCGAGGCGCAGTACCGGCGCTACGACCGCGACCGCGGAATCGACGCGGGCGACGTCCTGACCGGAGTCGCCATCTTGGGCGGGATCGCCGCGATCAGCTCCGCGCTCGACCGCGACGGCAGCCGCTACGGCTACGGATATCGCGACCGCTATCGCGGCGGCTATAATTACGCCGTCCAGGCCTGCGCCCAGGAAGCCCAGCGCATGGGCCGCGGCCAGGTCCAGATCCTCGACGTCGACCGCGCCGGCAATGACCGTTACCGGGTCCGCGGAATCGTCCAGGCCGGCTACGGCGGCTACGACCGTTACGACCGCGGCTACAGCCGGGGCTACGACCGCTACGACCGCGGCTATGACAGCCGCTACGGCCGCGGCTACGGCAGCTACGGGCGGGACGACTTCACCTGCGTCGCCCGCGGCAACGGCCGGATCACCGATTTCCGCCTGTAACCAGCGGCAATATGCGTAAGGGATGCGCGCGGGCGAAAGCCCGCGCGCATTTCTTTGGGTTCAGCCCCGAGACAGGATCGCATCCGTAACGACCTCCGCTCGTTCACCGGAGGGATTATGCGAAGGCTGATCATCGGACTGACCACGGCGGCCATGCTGGCTTCGCTCGCCTCGCCGGCGGAAGCGCGCCGTCGCCACCACTACCGCCACCATGACGATGTCGACTCCGGCGACATCGTCGCCGGAGTCGCCGTGATCGGCGGAATCGCCGCGATCGCCTCGGCCATCAAGGCGGACAAGCGCCGCAAGCAGGATCTGGCGGTCGACCGCTGCTCGGGGGAGGCGGAGAGCCGCACCGGCGGGCGAGTCGCCGAGATCTTCAGCGTCGGCAAGCGCCACGGCTATTATACGGTCGAAGGCGCTCTGGACGGGGAGATTGGCCCCGGCGATAATTTCACCTGCACCGTCCGTCACGGCGTCGTCTACAATTTCGAAACCCGCGCCGACGGAGCCTAGCCGCTTTACACGCGCCGACCGCCGCGCTTATCGGCCTTCATGACCGTCCGCCCTTCCGAAACCATCCTCATCGTCGATTTCGGAAGCCAGGTGACCCAGCTCATTGCCCGGCGGGTGCGCGAGGCCGGGGTCTATAGCGAGATCGCACCGTTCAACGCCGCCGATGCGGCCTTCGAGCGGCTCAAGCCGCGGGGCATCATTCTCTCGGGCGGTCCGTCCTCGGTGATGTGGGACGACAGCCCGCGCGCGCCTCAGCATTTCTTCGATTGCGGGGTTCCCATCCTCGCCATCTGCTACGGCCAGCAGACGATGGCGCACCAGCTCGGCGGCAGGGTGGCCCCCTCCGACAGCCGCGAGTTCGGCCGCGCCTTCATCGACATCGTCGGCGAATCAAGGCTGTTCGACGGCCTGTGGAGCAAGGGCGAGCGCCACCAGGTGTGGATGAGCCACGGCGACCGGGTCGAAACCCTGCCCGAGGGCTTCGAGGTCGTCGCCCATTCCGAAGGCGCGCCCTATGCGATCGCCACCGACGAGTCGCGGCGCTTCTTCAGCTTGATGTTCCACCCCGAAGTGGTCCACACGCCCGACGGCGGAAAATTGCTGGCCAATTTCGTGCGCCGAGTCTGCGGCCTCGGCGGCGACTGGACGATGGCCGAGTTCAGGGCCACCAAGATCGCCGAGATTCGCGAGCAGGTCGGCCGGGGACGGGTCATCTGCGGCCTGTCGGGCGGGGTCGACAGCGCCGTCGCGGCGGTCCTCATTCACGAGGCGATCGGGCATCAGCTCACCTGCGTCTTCGTCGACCACGGCCTGATGCGGCAGAGCGAGGCCGAGCAGGTCGTCGCTCTGTTCCGCGGCCATTACAACATCCCGCTCGTCCATGTGCAGGCCGAGGATCTTTTCCTCTCCGGCCTCGCCGGCCTCACCGACCCGGAAGCCAAGCGCAAGTTCATCGGCAAGACCTTCATCGACATTTTCGAGATCGAGGCAAGGAAGGTCGGAGGCGCGGATTTTCTGGCCCAGGGCACGCTGTACCCCGACGTGATCGAGAGCGTCAGCTTCACCGGCGGCCCGTCGGTGACGATCAAGAGCCACCACAATGTCGGCGGCCTGCCCGAGCGGATGAACATGAAGCTGGTCGAGCCGCTTCGCGAGTTGTTCAAGGACGAGGTGCGCGAGCTCGGCCGCGAGCTCGGACTTCCGGACGCCTTCGTCGCCCGCCACCCCTTCCCTGGCCCCGGCCTCGCCATCCGCATCCCCGGCGAGGTGACCCGGGAACGCTGCGACATATTGCGCAAGGCCGACGCCGTCTATCTCGAGGAGATCCGCAACGCCGGCCTCTACGACGCGATCTGGCAGGCCTTCGCCGTGCTCCTGCCGGTGCGCACGGTCGGCGTGATGGGCGACGGGCGGACCTACGATTACGTCTGCGGATTGCGCGCGGTGACCTCGACCGACGGGATGACCGCCGACATCTACCCGTTCGACGCGGCGTTCCTCAGCCGGGTCGCGACCCGGATCATCAACGAGGTCAAGGGGATCAACCGGGTCGTCTACGATTACACGTCGAAGCCCCCGGGAACGATCGAGTGGGAATGACGGGAGGCGGGCTCGATCATGCCCGCCTCCCGCGCTTCATTCGCCTAGATTTCCGTCAGCCCGGCGCCGTTGAAGGTGCCGTCGGACAGATTGCCGATCACCTGATTGTCGCCGAAGCTGCGGTTGGTGCCGCCGCCCGACGCGGTGATCCCGGTCTGGTTGCTCGAGATGTTCGTCGTTCCGATACGGACGACCGCGGTGGCCCCGTTGGTGTTGACGCCGGTCCCGTTGATGGCGATCGTCGAGCGGGTCACCATGACGTTGTTGCCGGTGCCGCCGCCGGTGGCGTTGAGCCCGGTCGGATTCCCCGAGATCTCGCTGTCGGCGATCGTCGTCAGCATGCCGTTGGCGGAGGCCGTCGCAGTCGAATCGATCTTGATTCCGACATTGGCGTTGTCCTGCACCTGCACCCGGGTCATGACGACCCTGACGCTGCCGCCCGCGGTCGGAGCGATCACGATCCCGCCGCCGGTGGCGCCGTTGCCGTTCTGGGTGATCCTGCTGTCGCTGATGAACAGGTTGGCGGCCGTGCCGGGCGCGAAGGACACGCCGGCGCTGTTGGCCGCATTGAAGCGCCGGATCACGCAATCCTCGATGTGGAGGGAAAGACCTGCGACGAAGCGGACTCCGTTCGAAGGCGGATTGACTCCGAAGATGTCGAGCCCGCGGATGACGACGACGGCCGTGTTCGGAGTCGCGGACAGGCTGTCGTTGACCGTGATGCCGTTGCCGCCGGCGAGCGCGCCGCCTTCGGTATAATGGCAGTCGATGACCAGGGACTTGTTGATCGACACGGCGCCGAAGCCGCCCGGATCGAGACAGTTGATCTCGCCGCCCGCCGCCGTCTTGGAGATCGCACCGGCGAAGGTCTTGCACGGCGCCGTGCGGCTGCACGGATTGACGTCGTCGCCGACGCCCGACACCCAGGTGCGGGTCGCTTGAGCCGCGGCCGGAGTCGCATAGCCGACGGTCATCCCGGCGGTAGCGAGCGCCACCATTAGGATACGGTTTCTCATTCCAATCATTGATTGTCCTCCCCATTTGGACTGAATGAACCCCAAATGAATATCACAATTTGCCCCTACCTACTCCAACATTTTAT
This sequence comes from Allosphingosinicella sp., assembly GCA_036389015.1. Taxonomy (GTDB): domain Bacteria; phylum Pseudomonadota; class Alphaproteobacteria; order Sphingomonadales; family Sphingomonadaceae; genus Allosphingosinicella. Next base: position 30,380 of record DASVQS010000054.1, read on the forward strand.
CCGAAAAATGGTTAATTCTCACAAGGGCTTAGGAGGTATTCGGGCCATTTACGCTAATAATCTAACATCCGGATTCGGTTCGATCCGGCCATCGGCGAATCACCCGGCGGAGCCCCGGATTTGAGCCCGATTCTGCTCGCCATCTGTCTCGGCTTGTTCTCGGCGATAACCCTCGCCGCCGCCAACATGTCGGTGAAGATGGGCAGCGACATTCTCGTCGGGCGGGCCGTCCTTTCCGCCAGCGCTGCCCTGATGGTCGCGCCCGCGACGCTCTTCGTGCCGCTGCCCGACGCACGGACCTGGGGTGCGCTCCTGCTCGCCGTGCCCGCCCATTATTTCTATCAGCTTTGCCTGGTCCGGGCGCTCCAGCGGGGCGATTTGTCGCTCGTCTTCCCGGTGATGCGCGGCGCCGCGCCACTGCTCACCGCCGCCGCCGCCTTCCTGTTGCTGCGCGAGACCCTGCCGCCGCTCGCGTTGGCCGGACTGGTGGTGGCGACCGCCGCGGTCTTCGTCTTCGCAGCGCCGCCGCGCGGCACCCTGCTTCGCCACCATCCGGACGGCCGGGTGCTCGCCTGGGCTCTCGCGACGGCGGTTGGGGTGGCGCTCTACAACGTCGCCGATGCCAGAGGCGTGCGCCGAGCTCCGGAGCCCTTCACCTATATCGTCTGGATTTTCATTCTCGATTCGATTTGCATCACATCCACGGCGCTGCTCCGCCGACGGCGCGAGCTCGGACGCACCATCGCGTCGAAGTGGCGATTCGGCGTCGCTGCCGGCTTCCTCTCGATCCTCTCCTACGGTTCCGCGGTCTACGCCTTCAGCCTGATGGAGACCGCCAGGGTCTCGGCGCTGCGGGAAACGTCGGTCGTCTTCGCCGCGCTTCTCGGGGCGGTGTTCCTCAAGGAAGGATTCGGAGCGAGGCGGATCGCGGCGGCTTTGGCACTCGCCGCCGGGCTGGTCGCGATGCAGTTCGGCGGCTAAGAGGCGGATATGTCCGTCACCCATTCGCTGGATACCGCCACCAGCCGCGCCAATCCGGTGCCGAGCCCGATGAAGAGGCTGACGGTGCCGAAACTGAAGGCGATGAAGGGCGGCGACCCGATCGTCATGCTGACCGCCTACACGGCGCGCTGGGCGCAGCTGCTCGATCCGCATTGCGACATCCTGCTCGTCGGCGACAGCCTCGGCCAGGTCATCTACGGCCTGCCCTCGACCGTTCCGGTCACGATCGAGATGATGTGCGCCCACGGGGCCGCCGTGGTGCGCGGATCGTGGCACGCCGTCGTCGCCGTCGACATGCCGTTCGGCGCCTACGAGGCGAGCCCTCAGCAGGCCTTCGCCAGTGCTTCGCGGATCCTCAAGGAGACCGGAGCGGCCGCGGTGAAGCTCGAGGGCGGCGAGGCGATGGCCGAAACGGTTGCCTTCCTCGTCCGGCGCGGCATCCCGGTCATCGGCCATGTCGGCCTCACGCCTCAGGCGGTCAACGCGCTCGGCGGCTACGGTACCCGCGGCCGCGGCGAGGCGGAGGCGAGGAAGATCGTCGCCGACGCCCGGGCAATCGACGAAGCGGGCTGCTTCCTGCTCGTTTTGGAAGGGGTAATGGAGGAGGTGGCGTCGGAGATCACCGGCCTGGTCTCCTGCCCGACCATAGGAATCGGCGCCTCCCCGAGCTGCGACGGGCAGGTGCTCGTCACCGAGGACATGCTCGGCCTGTTCGAGCGGACTCCGCGCTTCGTCAAACGCTATGACGATCTCGCCGGCCGAATCGAGGCCGCGGCGGCGGCCTATGCCGGGGAGGTGCGAAGCCGCGCCTTTCCCGGCGAGGAGCAAATCCAGCGCTCGAAAAAGTGAAGGCTTCCGTTGCAGGCCGCCCGTGGGTAGAGAAGCGCCCGGGGCAGATGCCGGCGCCACGCATTTCGTTCATCCTCCGTATCGCTTTCATCGGCGATGAGGCTCGGGCGGACGGGGTCGACCGGACAGCATTTGGAGGTTTTTCTTGGCGCTAAGGCCTGTCGACAACGAATCCTTCTATCGCGAGGTCGATGAAGAGCTTCGCCGCGACCAGATGAAGACCTACTGGGAGCGCTTCGGCAAGCTCGTCATCGCCGGAGTGGTGCTCGTGCTGGCGCTGATCGGCGGCTTCATCTGGTGGCAGAACCAGAAGGAGGTGAAAGCCGCCGAGCGGAGCTCGACCCTGGTAGAAGCTTTCGACGACGTCGCGGCGGGCCGGAAGAAGGCCGCGATCGCCAAGCTCGACGGGCTGGCCAAGTCCGGTACGGACGGTCATCGCGCCGCCGCCTTGCTGACCAAGGCCGACCTCGCCATCGACGGCAAGGACCTCAAGGGGGCGGCCGCGATCTTCAAGCAGGTCGCGGACGATTCCAGCCTCGCCCAGCCCTATCGCGACCTCGCCCTGGTGAGGATGACGGCGGTCGAGCTCGATACTCTGCCCCCGCAGGCGGTGATCGACCGGCTGAAGGGCCTCGCCGTCGCCGGCAACCCCTGGTTCGGAAGCGCCGGCGAGATGGTCGCGCTCTCCTACCTGAAGCTCAACAAGTCGCAGCAGGCCGCCGGCATCTTCGCCGCCATGGCCAAGGACAAGAAGCTCCCCGACACCCTCCGCTCCCGGGCCACCCAGATGGCCGGATCGCTCGGAGTCGACGCCGTCCAGGAGACGGCGGACGCAACACAGGAAGGCACTCGATGAAGCGTATCCTCCTCGCCCTCGCGGCGGCCAGCCTGGTCGGCGGCTGCGGCTCCCTCGGGATCGGCGGCAAAGGCAAGAAGAACGAGACTCCGACGGTCGGCGAGCGAATTTCCGTCCTGTCGCGGGAGCGGGTGCTTGAGGTCGATCCGACCCTGGCCGGAATCGCCGTGACACTGCCTCCGGCGCAGCCCAATGCGGAATGGACCCAGTCGGGCGGCAATGCCGCCAAGTCGATGGGTCATCTCGCCCTCGGCGCCTCGCCCGGCATGGCCTGGCGGGTCAGCATCGGCGAGGGCAGCGGCAATGCCGGGCAGCTGGCCTCCGCGCCCGTCCTCGCCGAAGGCCGGCTCTTCACCATCGACACGAGGGCCGTGGTCCGGGCGATCAGCCCGGAAAATGGCGCTACCGTCTGGCAGGCGCAGGTGCGCGGCGCCAATGCCCCCGAAGGCTCGCTGTTCGGGGGCGGAGTCGCCTACGACAACGGCCGGATCTACGCGACCAACGGAGTCGGCGACGCCGCCGCGCTCGACTCGAAGACGGGCAAGCTCATCTGGCGGGTTCGTCCCGGCGGGCCGCTGCGCGGAGCGCCGACCGTGGCCAACGACAATGTCTATGTCGTCACCCAGGACAATCAGCTGTTCGCGCTCAACCCGGCCAACGGAGCGACTCGCTGGACCGGGTCGGGCGCGGTCGAGATCGCCGGAGTGCTCGGAGCGGCTTCGCCAGCCGCCGCCCAGGGCACGGTCGTCGCCGGCTTCTCGTCCGGCGAGCTGAACGCGTATCGCTACGAGAACGGCCAGAATCTCTGGCAGGACGCGCTCGCTCGCACCAGCATCTCGACCAGCGTCACCTCGCTAAGCGACATCGACGCGGATCCGGTGATCGATTCCGGGCGTGTCTATGCGGTCGGGCAGGGGGGCAGGATGGTCGCGATCGAGCTGATCACCGGCCAGCGCATCTGGGAGATCAACGTCGCCGGGATCGCCACCCCGTGGGTCGCGGGCGACTGGATCTTCGTCGTCACCGACGAGGCCAGGCTGCTCGCCTTGTCGCGGACCAACGGCCACATCCGCTGGATGACCCAGCTGACCCGCTACCGGGACCCCAAGGACAAGAAGGGACGGATCGACTGGGTCGGCCCCGTCCTGGCCGGCGACCGGCTGGTGCTCGCCAATTCGGCCGGCCAGATCGTCTACGTCTCCCCCGTCGACGGCCGGGTGCAGGCCACCCAGGACACGCGTATGCCGGTGTCCCTGTCGCCGATCGTCGCCAACAACACGCTCTACATCCTCCACGACAACGGCCAGCTGAGCGCCTGGCGCTGAACCGCTCTCCCTGAAGGGGAGAGGGAGGGGCCCAAGCCGAAGGCTTGGGAGGGTGAGGGCATATCCTCCGGTGCCGCGCTCACCCTGTCGTCGCTTTGCTCGGGCTGTCTCTCTCCCCTCCAGGGGAGGGGTGTCACGGTTGACCCTCCCGCGCCTAAAGGGCACGGGCGTCGCATGGCGAAGCTTCCCACCGTCGCGATCGTCGGCCGGCCCAATGTCGGCAAGTCGACCCTGTTCAACCGGCTGGTCGGCCGCAAGCTCGCGCTGGTCGACGACCGGCCCGGCGTGACCCGCGATCGCCGCGAGGGGGAGGCGACCCTGCTCGGCCTCGAATTCAGGGTCATCGACACCGCCGGTTACGAAGACGAGGATCCGGACACCCTGCCCGGCCGGATGCGCGCCCAGACTGTGGCCGCGGTTCGCGAGGCCGACGCCGCGCTCTTCCTGATCGACGCCCGCGCCGGCTTGACTCCCCTCGACGAGGAGATCGGCCGCTGGCTGAGGAGCGAGACGACCCCGGTCATCCTCGCCGCCAACAAGGCCGAGGGCCGCGCCGGCGAGGCCGGAATCATCGAGGCCTGGTCGCTCGGCTTCGGCGAGCCGATCGCGATGAGCGCGGAGCATGGCGAGGGTGTCGTCGACCTGTTCGAGCATCTGCGGCCGCATATCGAGCGCGAGCCGGAGGAAGACGAGGAGAGGCTCGGGGAGGGGCCGCTCAAGCTCGCGGTCGTCGGCCGCCCCAATGCCGGCAAGTCGACCCTGATCAACCGGATCCTGGAGCAGGAGCGGCTGATCACCGGCCCGGAGGCCGGGATCACCCGTGATTCGATCGCCATCGACTGGCTCTGGCGGGCCCCGGACGGCGAGGAGCGGCCGGTGCGGCTGATCGACACCGCCGGAATGCGCAAGAAGGCCAAGGTCCAGGATAAGCTGGAGAAGCTGGCGGTTGCGGACGGGCTTCGCGCCGTGGACTTCGCCGAGGTTGTCGTCCTACTGCTCGACGGAACGCTCGGGCTCGAGGCCCAGGACCTCAGGATCGCCGACCGGGTGCTCCAGGAGGGCCGGGCGCTGATCATCGCGATCAACAAATGGGACGTGGCGCACGACCAGAGCAGCCTCTTCAACGGGATCAAGGCCGCTCTCGGGGAAGGGCTCGCCCAGGCGCCCAATGTCCCACTGCTCACCGTCTCGGCCAAGACCGGCAAGGGCCTCGACGCCCTGCTCGGCGCGGCCTTCGAGGTTCGGGAGACCTGGTCGAAGCGGGTCTCGACCGGCCAGCTCAACCGCTGGTTCGAGGACGCGGTCGAGAAGAACCCGCCGCCGGCGCCGAGCGGCCGCCGGATCAAGCTTCGCTACATCACCCAGGTCGGCGCCCGGCCGCCGAGCTTCGTCGTCTTCGGAAGCCGCCTCGAGGCGCTGCCGGAAAGCTATCGCCGCTATCTGATGAACGGGATGCGGCGCGAGCTCGGCTTCGGCGCCGTGCCGATCCGGCTCGCCCTTCGCGGCGGCAAGAATCCGTATGATTCGAAGACCTAGGCGCGGAGCCGCCGCGCGAGGAGCCGGCGCTTCGAACCGCCGATTGTCGATAGGCTTTACACTCTCGTCAACGGGTCCTTTACTCCCTCGGGCCTAGGCTGGCCGCGTGGACGAGTGGACCGGGAATGAGGAAGAGGTCGTCGACTGGACGGTCTTCTGTGCGGCGCGCAGCGAGCTGGGCGCGGGATTCGCGCGCATCCTCAGCTATTTCCGCGAGGACGGCGAGAAAGCGGTGAGCCGGATCGAGGCGGCGATGCACGCTCGCGACACCGCCGGCCTGGTCCTCCCCGCCCACACGATGAAATCGGAGGCCCGCCAGTTCGGCGCCGAGCCGCTGGGAGCGCTGGCCGAGGAGATCGAGTTCGGCGCCCGCCGGGCGATCGAAATGGGCTTCTTCCCGGACAACCTCCTCCCCTCCGTCGCCCGCCTCCGGCCGCTCTACCTGGAGACGATCACCCAGCTCGAAGCGGAGGCCAATCCGCTAGTGCACCGCCGCCGCGCGGCGACCTGAGAACATCCGCCTTCCTCCCCGAGAAACCGCGGGGAGGATTTCAGGCGCGCCGCATCGGCTGCGGGGCGCCCCGGGCGAGCGAGCGCCAGAGCCATTCGAGCGGGCCGTACCGGAACCGGTCAAGCCAGGGCTTCGACCAGAGCAGCATCAGCGCCCACATCGCCAGCACGACCAGCCATAATTGGGCCCGCCCCAGCGTCCCGAACAGGCCCCCGCCATAGCCGTAGAAGAGGGTCGTCATGACGAGGCTGGTGCCGAGATAGTTGGTGAAGGCGGCTCGCCCGGCGGCGGCGATCCGGTCGACCAGGGCGCCGCCCTTGCCGGTCGCCAGGACGATGAGCGAAGCCGTCGCGATCACCATGATGGGTCGCAACGGCACGGTCGCAGCCATCGACAAAGCAAAGATCGTGGGGACGGCGAAATTGTCGCGGACGAGCAGCCAGGCGAGCAAGGCGTAGGCGGGGATGCCGATTCCGAATCCGAGCAGTGCGATCTTGCGGTAGCGGGCCCGGGTCCAGGCGCCGGTCAGGAAGCCCGACTTCAGAGCCGCCATTCCGAGCAGGAAATAAGCCAGCGTCTCCCATCCGAACAGGCTCAGCCCCTTGAGCGGCCCGAGCGCCTGGTCCCGGACGCGGTCGGCGAGGATTCCGGCGTAATCGCCGCGGTACAGGGCCAGCTCATGCGTTTTTGCGGGGACGCTCATCGCTCCGACCTGGCGCTCCAGGCCCTGCCATTCGGCGATCGTCGCCGCCTCCGCGCCGGGCGCCGCCGCGGCGTGCTGGAGCACCGTCGCGAACGCAGCCAGGCCGGTGAAGATCAGAAGCTGGACGACCAGCAGGCCAATGGCCCAACGGATCAGGGCGCGCTGGGGAAGGTCGCGGAACAGGTAGGCGACCATCCCCACCAGAGCGTAGCCGACGAGGATGTCGCCGAACCAGATCAGGTAGAGGTGGATGAGGCCGAAGGCGAGCAGCCAGAACATCCTGCGATAGTGGATCCGCTCCTCCGGCTCGCCTTTGGCCCTGGCCTGCTCGATGACCAGAAGCATGCTCGCCCCGAACAGGAAGGAGAACAGGCCGCGCATCTTGCCGTCGACGAGGATGAAGCTGACCGCCCAGGAGGCGAGATCGGCGTCGCCGACCGGGCCGAGCGCAACCGGGTTCAGATAGGCCTGGAAGGGCAAGGCGAAGCCGACGATGTTCATCGCCAATATGCCCATCACGGCGACTCCCCGGACAATGTCCAGGGTGGCGATTCGCCGCGGCGGCTCGGTCGCGGCGGTCATGTTCCATCCCCCTTCCGACCTTCGCTGATAGAACTGATATCGGATCCGACCGATTCTTCAACCGAGCCGGATAGACCCGAAACCTATTTCCGGATGCCGGAATTCAGGCCTTTATCAGGCGCTGGACTAGCAGCTATAAGCCTGATGTGGTTGCGTAATTCCGCGATTTTCGAGCAGGAGGATCTGATGCGGGCATCGAAAAGGCTTTGGGCCGGCGCGATGGTGTGCCTCGTGGCATTCGCGCTCGACGCGCCGATTGCGGCGCAGCCGAGTGACGCTTCGACGGCGGCGGCCATCAGAGCACGCACTCGCGAGACCAACAAGTCGCTGCTCGACGCGTTGCTTGCACGGCGCGCGGAACTCGAGCGGATGGCGGCGACTGCGGAAGAAAAGCGCGCTGCTCTCCGATTCCTCGACAAACGCATCGCCCAGGTGAGAAGCCAAATCGACTAGGCGCCGGAGTGTGCCTCAATCCTCGGCCGGCTTCGACTGGAGCTGGATGTAGTTTTCGAGGCCCATCCGGGCGATCATCTCAAACTGGGTCTCGAGCGTGTCGACATGCGATTCCTCATTCTCGAGAATCTCGGCGAAGAGGTCGCGGCTGACATAGTCGCGGACCGCCTCGCAATGCTGGATCGCGCCCTTCAATTGCTCAACCGCCTCGATCTCGAGATCGAGGTCGGCTCGGAGCACCTCCTCAACCGTCTCGCCGATGCGCAGGCGCCCGAGCAGCTGGAAATTGGGCAGGCCGTCGAGGAAGAGGATTCGCTCGGCGAGCCGGTCGGCATGCTTCATCTCGTCGATCGATTCGCCGCGCTCGAACGCGGCGAGCCGCTTGACGCCCCAATTGTCGAGCAACCGGTAGTGGAGCCAATATTGGTTGGTGGCGGTGAGCTCGTTGCGCAGAGCCTCGTTGAGAAGCTCGATGACCCTCGCGTCGCCCTTCATTCCGGCTCTCCCCTGTCCGAGCCGCCGCTTTCGGACCGGCGAGGTTGAACGTCAAGGCTCAGCCGTCATGCTGAACTTGTTTCGGCATCCAGGGTGGACGCGCCTCGCGGGTGGAGACCTGGACCCTGAAACAAGTTCAGGGCAACGGCGGCGCTACGCCCCCGCCTGGGCGGCGGCGATGACTTCGCGGGCGAAGGAAAAGCATTGGCCGCAGCGCGGCTTGCGGCCGAAGCGCCCGTAAGCGCTGCTCGGACAGGAAGCGCCTTCGAGCGCCGCCTGGCGGACGTCGGATTCGCGAATCGCGTTACAGACGCAAACGATCATGGCGATGATGTAGCGATAATGCGAAGCGTTCGCAATAGGGTCGTCATTCCGCAGGCCGGAATCCATGAACACCGCCCTTTTCGATGAGGCCAGCGTTCATGGATCCCGGATCAAGTCCGGGGTGACGGGCTGCGCCGGACCATAAGCTTGAGGCCGGACCAGACCGAGTCGACGGCGCAGACCTTCACGTCCACCAGGTCCGTCGTCGGCAGGATCGCCTCGCGGATGCGGTCCTCGCTGATGTCGGTAGGAACCTTGGAGGCCTTTTTCGGCCAGCTCACCCAGATGAAGCCGCCGGGCGCCAGCAAAGGCCGAAGCGAAGCGAGCTTGCCGGCCATGTCGGAATAGTCGGTGACGAAGATGTGCGCGGCGTCGAGCGGGGCGCCCGGGGCGGAGAGGAGGTCGAGGGCAAGGCCTTCCGACTCGATCTCGGCGCGAACCGGGTCCGGCATTGCATCCCACCAGACCCGCTGTCCGTCCTTCAGCGACAGCTTTCGTGCGAGAGGGGTGCCGGAATAGCCGGAGCTCATTCGGGCCGCCGCCGCAAATGGCGAGCCGCGATCAGGGCGATCGGCAGGCCGACCAGGATGCAGTGAGAGAAGAGCGCATTGCCTATCCCCCAGGCGGTATGCGGCAGAGGAGCGTCCGGCCAGCGCAGCGGCTTCACCGCCCAGTACATGATCAGCCAGAGTAGGACGCCGTAGGCTAGGCCGGCCGGGACGGGGTTACTGACCAGCGCCGGGATCCGCCGCGCCGCCAGGAAATAGGCCGCCGCCATGCAGGCCATGATCGCGAAGTGGACCGTGAGGCCGATCGCGGCCCAGAGCGGGCCGCCGCCGCGCACGCCGTCGCCGAAGGGGCCGCTGGCGACGTAGGTGAGAACGCCTCCGGGCGTCATGCCGGCCATTCCGGCGAAGACGAAGGCGGACAGGATATCGAGCGTTCCGGCCACCAGGGTGGCGAGCAGCACGGGTCTGAGCATCTTCAATTCCCCCGACGGGAGAAAAGACGCCGTAGCCTGGAAGTCAATCCCGCGCCGCGACGCCGAGCCTGACACTCTCTCGACTTCACGCCTCCTTTCCCCTCTCCGCTTTCGGCGGGAGGTGAGGGTCTTACCGAGTCCGGTGTACAGACCCTCACCTCCCAAGCTTCGCTTGGCCCCTCCTCTCCCGTAAGTACGGGAAAGGGGATTTGCGCTCGGGCAGTGAACTGAATGCGATCCGGCTTAAGCGACCGCCGGTTCGCTCCCCATCAGCTTCGGGAAGAAGCCTTCGTGGGCCTTGCGCAGGTCGGCGAGCGGGACGGCGTGGTCGCCTTCGGGGAGCTCGAAGATCAGGCGGGTGCCGCAGGTGCGGCCGATCGCCTCGACGGCGACTCCCGCGGCATGGGCGCGGGCGAGGAAGGTGAGCAGGCAATTGTCGCAGATGGTGGCGACGTAGAGCGCCTGGTCCTCGGCGAAGAGGGCAGCGTTGCTCTCCGGCCTGAGCTTGTTGATCATCGCCCCGACGTTGCCGGCCAAGGCCATTTCGGCGAGGGCGACGGCGAGGCCGCCGTCGGCGACGTCGTGGCAGGCGGTGATCGCGCCCCCGGCGATTGCGGCGCGGACGAATTCGCCGGCGGAGCGTTCGGCGGCGAGGTCGACCGGCGGGGGCGGGCCCTCCTCGCGGCCGTGGAGCTCGCGAAGCCAGAGCGACTGGCCGAGATGGCCGCTTCGCTCGCCGATCGTCACGATGACGTCGCCGCTGCCCTTGAAGGCGATGCCGACGCTCTTGCGCCAGTCCTTGAGCAGGCCGACCCCGCCGATCGCCGGAGTCGGGAGGATGGCGCTGCCGCGGCCGTCCTCGCCCTTCGTCTCGTTGTACAGCGAGACGTTGCCGCTGACGATCGGGAAGTCGAGCGCCCGGCAGGCTTCGGCCATGCCCTGGATGCAGCCGACCAGCTGGCCCATGATCTCGGGCCGCTGCGGATTGCCGAAGTTGAGGCAGTCGGTGGCGGCGAGCGGGGTCGCGCCGACGGCGCTCAAGTTGCGATAGGCCTCGGCGATGGCCTGCCTGCCGCCCTCGACCGGATCGGCGAAGCAATAACGCGGAGTGACGTCGGTCGTGATCGCAAGTCCCTTGCCGGTGCCGTGGACCCGCACCACCGCCGCATCGCCGCCGGGGCGCTGGACGGTGTCGGCACCGACCATGTGATCGTATTGCTCCCAGATCCATCGCCGGCTGGCGAGGTCCGGCGAGGCCATCAGGGCGAGGAGGTCGGCGGCGACGTCGCTGCATTCGGGCAGGTCCGTCAGCGGCTCCGGCGCCGGAGTCGCCACCCAGGGACGATCGTAGCAGGGGGCGTCGTCGGCAAGCGGGCCGAGGGGGATGTCGGCGGCAGTCTCGCCGTTCCACTTCAGCACCAGGCGGCCGGTGTCCGTGACCCGGCCGATCACCGCGAAATCCAGCTCCCATTTGCGGAAGATCGCCTCGGCCTCGGCCTCGCGGCCGGGCTTCAGGACCATCAGCATCCGCTCCTGGGATTCGGAGAGCATCATCTCGTAGGGGGTCATCCCGGTTTCGCGGCAGGGGACGGCGTTCATGTCGAGCTCGAGGCCGACCCCGCCCTTGGACGCCATTTCCACCGAGGAGGAGGTAAGGCCGGCGGCGCCCATGTCCTGGATGGCGACGATCGCGTCGGAGGCCATGAGCTCGAGGCAGGCCTCGATCAGGAGCTTCTCGGTGAAGGGGTCGCCGACCTGGACGGTGGGCCGCTTCTCCTCGCTGTCCTCCGAGAAATCGGCCGAGGCCATGGTCGCGCCGTGGATCCCGTCGCGGCCGGTCTTGGAGCCGACATAGACGACCGGATTGCCGATCCCCGCCGCCGCCGAATAAAAGATCCTGTCCTGCTCGGCGATGCCGACGGTCATCGCGTTGACGAGGATGTTGCCGTCATACGCCCGATGGAAGTTCACCTCGCCGCCGACCGTGGGAACGCCGACGCAATTGCCGTAGCCCCCGATTCCGGCGACGACTCCGGCGAGGAGGTGGCGGGTCCTGGGATGATCGGGCCGGCCGAATCGGAGCGCGTTCATGTTGGCGACCGGGCGGGCGCCCATGGTGAAGACGTCGCGAAGAATCCCGCCGACTCCGGTCGCGGCGCCCTGATAGGGTTCGATGTAGGAGGGGTGGTTGTGGCTCTCCATCTTGAAGATGGCGGCCTGGCCGTCGCCGATGTCGATCACTCCGGCATTCTCGCCGGGGCCGCAGATCACCCAGGGGGCGGTGGTCGGAAGGGTCTTGAGATGGAGGCGCGACGATTTGTACGAGCAATGCTCGGACCACATCACCGAGAAGATGCCGAGCTCGGTAAGGTTGGGCTCGCGGCCGAGCGCGTCGAGGACCCGCTCATATTCTTGCGGGGAAAGGCCGTGCCCGGCGACGATTTCAGGCGTGATGGATTCGCTCATGCGTGCGCCTGTTAGCGGCGCACTTGTCGTCATGCCAGCGAAGGCTGGCATCCCATGGGGTGAAGGGCGCGGGGTGGGATGGGGACAGTCACTAGTGACTGTCCCCTTTTGGAGTCCAGCAATTACCCCTCCACCCCGCTACCGGAGTCCTCCTTCCCATCTCCGATGGGGAGGATTTTACGCCTTGCAGCTCTGGGCGCCCTTGCCGGGGGCGGTGTAGCTGATCTGCTCGGAATTGGCGCTGAGCGAATAGCCTTCGGCGGTATAAGGCGGCTTGCCCTCGGCCGCGGTGAGGACGGTCGCCGGCTTGTCCTTGGCCGAGCGGACCTGGACCGTGTCGTTGGTGTAGAAGTCGGCGTAGAGCAGGCTGTTGTCCTTGCACCGGTAGGTGCGGCTGGCCTGGATCATCGGCGGCGCCTGGACCGGCGTTACGGTGTTGACGGCGACGTTCTCGGCTTCCTTGTTGGGGTCGATCGTCTGCTGCTTGCAGGCACCAAGGACGGCGAGCAGGGCGAGGGGGGCGGCGATGCGGAGAGGGCTTTTCATCATGCCATTCACTTCGCCAGCGCAGCATGGCTCGTCAAGGCCTTTTCTGCGAGTGCTTCGCAACAGCGATGCCGGGTTCGACAAGCGGCCGCTCTTAAGTTACGCTTTTCGCGACGATCGAGGGGCTGGAGACAAGGGAAGCGCGTGCAACGGGTCCGAATCGGCCTCACCGGCCTTGCCTTCGTGTTCCTGCTCGTGCTGCTCGGCGCGGTCTTCACCAGCCCGAGCAACGAGGCTCCAATCACGCCCAATCTGATCGAGACCCAGCTCTCCGGAGGCAACCGGATCGGAGTCCCGGCCGTCAACGAGGCCCAGCCCAAGGAACCGCTCGCCGAGCTCGGGGTCGCGCCGGGCAATGCCGATGACGACAACAGCGCCGAGCCCGCGCCGGCCCAGCCGCGCTAGCCGGGCGGCCGCGCTCGCGGCCGCGGCCGCCGCCCTGCCGCTGCTCCTGCCCGGCCAGGCCCGCGCCTGCAACGAAGCCGTACCGGCGCATTTCCGGCACCCCGTGATGCTGATGACCGGGCTTCCGCTCGTCTGGGGCGAGCGAGGGCCATTCGAGCCGGGTTCGCGGCCCGCGGCGGCCTATGTCGAGCTCAGCAAGGATTTCGATTTCCGGCCGGTGGACGTGCTCGGACCGGCGACCCTGGCGAAGGGGAGGCTTCTGTTCCTGGCCCAGCCGAAGCGCCTCGCGCCGGCGGAGCTGGCCGCGCTCGATGCGTGGGTCCGGAGCGGCGGGCGGGCCCTCATCCTCACCGACCCGATGCTGACCTGGCCGAGCGAGCTGCCGCTCGGCGACATAAGGCGGCCGCCCCCGGCCGGCCTGCTCTCTCCCCTGCTCGACCATTGGGGAATGACCCTGGAAGCGCCGGGCCGGCCCGGAGTGGTCGAGGCGCGCTGGGGCGGCCGGCCGATCCGCTTCGATTCGCCCGGCCGGTTCCGAAGCACGAACCCGGATTGCGAGGTCGACCCGGAGGGCTGGAAGGCGCTTTGCCAGTTCGGGCCGGGGAAGGTGACCCTGGTCGCCGACGCCGACCTGCTGCGCGACTCGCTCTGGGCATCCGGCAAGGCCGACAATGCCGCCGTGATCGCCGAATGGCTGGACCAGCTGGCCCAGCTGAGCCGGCCGAGGCCGCGGCCGGCCGGGGCGGGCGGCCATCGGAGCCTCGGTGGGGCGCTGATCCTGGCCGTGCTCGCCGCGGCGGCGGGAATCGGACTCTTGCGCCGCCGCCGCCCGGCGCTCTAACCACATACTTATCCACAGGCTTCGCGACTGAGAACAATCTTTGAACAAACTTGTGAACAAACCGCGAAATACCCTCTGAAGGCATCAAATCCCCAAAAAAGGCATGAAATCCCCTTCCCTTAGGGGTCCGCCGATGTTATCCACGCCTTCTGATTTTTGGGGCATCTTCCCGGCTGACCGGCGAGTCACGCGGCGCAATGTGCGCGTCCGCGAACGGGAGAGCTCCGTGTAGGGGAGCGAACAGGGGCGGTGGAGGTCGAGGACTTCTTCCAGGGAAGCGCGCTCAACGTAGTGGACGCCAAGGGGCGTCTCTCCGTTCCCGCCTTCGTCCGCTCCGTCATCGAGCGACGCTCGGACGCTCGCGCCGTCGTCGTGGGCGCCCATGAGATCGCGCCCTGCCTGACCGCCTACGGGCGCAATTACGCGAAGAATCTGTGGACCGACCTCGAGCGCCGCCGACTCGCCGAGGAGGATCGCGGCGGCACCCTCGACGATCATTATGCCCGCGCCCGGCGCATGTTCGGAATGACCGAGGACGTCCCCTACGATCCCTCCGGCCGGATCGTCCTTCCGCCGATGATGCGCCGCAAGGGGAAGATCGAGGACCTCGCCCTGTTCGTCGGAGTCGGCGGGATCGTCGAGATCTGGAACCCGCGGGTCGCTTTGGTGGAGGGCGACCGCGACCTCAAGGAGATCGCCGCGTGGCGCCTCGAGGAAAAGGGCATAACCCCATGAGCCCGGCCTCCGAAACTTCGGGCGTGCCCGCCCCGCACGTCCCGGTGCTTCTCGACGAGGTGATCGCCGCCCTCGCCGTCGCCCCCGGCGAAACCCATGTCGACGGCACGTTCGGCGCCGGCGGCTACACACGCGCAATTCTCGAAAAAGGAGCCGCCAGGGTCTACGCCTTCGATCGCGATCCCGATGCGATACAAGAAGGCGAGGCCCTGGCGGCTTCGAGCGGGGGGCGCCTGACGCTTGTTCCGGAGCGTTTTTCCCGGATGCGTCAGGCGCTTGCCGCCCGCAATGTCGCCTGCGTCGACGGGGTGACCCTCGATATCGGAGTCTCCTCGATGCAGCTCGACCGCGCCGAGCGGGGCTTCTCCTTCCAGTCCGACGGGCCGCTCGACATGCGCATGGGCCGGGACGGGACCAGCGCCGCGGACTTCCTCAACCACGCCGCGGAAGAGGAAATCGCCGACGTCATCTACCGCTACGGCGAGGAGCCCAGGTCGCGACGGATCGCCCGGGCGATCGTCGCCGCGCGCCCGATCCAGCGGACCGGCCAGCTCGCCGAGATCGTCCGCAAGGCGCTCGGCTGGCATAACGGAATGAAGAAGGATCCGGCGACCCGCACGTTCCAGGCGATCCGCATCCACCTCAACGAAGAGCTTCAGGAGCTCGAGGGCGGGCTGGAAGCGGCCGAGCAGGTGCTGGCGCCGGGCGGACGGCTGGCCGTCGTCACCTTCCACAGCCTCGAGGACCGGATGGTGAAGCGCTTCCTCAAGGAACGCAGCGGCGACATCCCGTCGGGCTCGCGCCACCTGCCCGTGCCGAGCGCAAACCGGCCGGACTCCACGTTCGAGGCCGTCGCCAGGCCGGTCAAGGCGCGCGAATCCGAGATCAAAGCCAATCCGCGGGCCCGCTCGGCGACCCTTCGAGTCGCCCGGCGGACGTCCGCATCCGCATGGACGAGCAGGGAAAGGATGCCCTCATGATCGCAAGGGGCTTCAAGTCCGTCATCTGGGTCGCCACCGTCGGCGGTGCCGCGCTCAGTTGCTACATGGTGTCGCTGCGGGTCGCTACGGAGCGCAACGAGCTCGCCAAGGTCGAGCGGCAGATCGTCGCCGCCAAGCGCGACATCCGCTCGCTCCAGACCGAGCTCGGGACTCGCGGGCGGATGACCCAGCTCGAGCAGTGGAACGCCGAAGTGCTCGCCTTATCCGCGCCGAGCTCGGCCCAGTTCCTCAAGGACGAGTTCACGCTCGCCCGGCTCTATCGCAACGATCCGACCGTCGCCGACCGCTCGGCCGAGGTCAGGCTGGCCTCCGCCGACGCCGCCGCGAAGCCCGCCGACACCGCGAAGCCGGCCACCCCGCCCGTCGTCCAGGCCGTCGCGGACCGCCCCGAGCCCCAGCCGCCGATGATCCACCGGGCGAGCTTCACCCCCTCCGAGGCCCCGGCCAGGGCCCGGCCGGCCGTCGCCCAGTCCGAACGCGTGCGAACTGCCGTTCCGGTCGCCGAGCCTGACAAGCCGGCGGCGCAGCGGACCCCTTCCCTCGTCCAGCGGAAGTCGGAGCCGGGTCGTGCCGTGGTGAAGCCGACGACCAAGGTCGCCAAGCCGCAGGACCAGCGAACCGCGTCGGCCGCGACGCCGAAGCCCGAGGCGACTTCCGGCCGTCCCACCGCCAAGCCCGCCGCCGCCAGGCCGGTGCGCGAAGCCGCCGCGGCGCCGCGCGCCGCGAAGGCCAAGGGAGGCGGCGGCAACTGATGGCGACCGCCGCGCTCCATCCCGCCCGCTTCGGCGGCGCCGGCCAGCGTCCGCAAGGGCTCAGCCTCACCTATCAGCGGCTGATGCTGATGATGCTGGTCTTCGCCGGAGTGACGATGCTGATCGCCGGCCGGCTGCTGTTCCTGCAGCTGTTCACGGACCGCGGCAACGCGGGCCAGATCGGCAACCCGTTGATTCCGCCCCGCGCCGACATCGTCGACCGCAACGGAACGCCGCTGGCCCGGACGATCGACTCCTGGTCGATCGCAATCCATCCCGACCGGCTGCTCGGCAATCCCGCCGAGCTCGCCGTCAAGCTCGCCCAGCTGATGCCGGAGCGGAGCGCCGCCGAATATCAGGCGCTGCTCAAGTCGGGCAAAAGCTTCGTCTTTCTCAGCCGCCGCGCCGTCCCCGAGCTGGTCGCGGCGGTGAACGCGCTCGGCGAGCCGGCGATCGAGTTCAGCCGCGAGCCCCAGCGCATGTATCCGCAGACGGCGATGGCCGGCCACATCCTCGGCTGGACGGACTTCGACGGCAACGGAGTCGCCGGAATGGAGCGCGTGCTCCAGGACCGGCTGAGCGACCCGGCCCAGCGCGGCACGCCCGTCGCGCTCTCGATCGACGCACGGGTCCAGGGCGTTCTCGAGACCGAGCTCTACGCGGCAATGACCAAGTTCAGCGCGATCGGCGCCGCCGGGATCGTGCTCGACCTCAAGACCGGCGAAGTCATCGCCATGACTTCGCTCCCGCAGCTCAATCCCAACAAGCCCGGCCGCAATGCCGAGCAGGCCGGGTTCAACCGGGCGACCATGGGCGTCTACGAGCTCGGCTCCACCTTCAAGCCGTTCACCGTCGCGATGGCGATGGACGCCGGGATCGTGAAGAGCTTCGGCCAGATGTACAATTGCCCGCGCGGGCTGCAGGCCGGCGGCTTCACGATCACCGACACCCATCCGTTCGGCCGGGCCTGCAGCGTCGCCGAGATCATGAAGGAATCGTCCAACATCGGCACCGCGCAGATCGCGGCTCAGGTCGGCTCTGCCCGGCAGCAGGAGTTCCTGCGCAAGATGGGCTTCCTGGAGCCGGTTTCCATCGAGTTGAACGAGCGCGGCCGGACCCTGACTCCCGGCTCGAACTGGGGCGAGGTGGCGACCATGACGGTCGGCTACGGCCATGGTATCGCGGTCACCCCTCTCCATCTCGCGACCGGCTATGCCACCCTGTTCAACGGTGGCGTGTGGCGGCCCGCCACCCTGCTCAAGATCGACGGCCGCCATCCGCTGCCGCAGGGCCGCCGGGTCTTCACCGAGGAGACGTCCTACCGGATGCGCTCCTTGCTCCGGCTGGTCGTTACCGACGGCACGGGTCGCCGGGCGGACGCTCCGGGCTACCGGGTAGGCGGGAAGACGGGTACAGCCGAGAAGATCGTCGGCGGCCGCTATACCGGCGCGGCAGTGGTCACCACCTTCGCCGGCGTGTTCCCGATGGACGAGCCGCGCTATGTGGTCGTGGCCATGCTCGACGATCCCAAGGCGACGGCCGAGACCGCCGGCTTCCACACCGCCGGCTGGAACGTTGCTCCGGTCGTGTCGCGGGTGGTCAGCCGCATCGGAGCGCTGCTCGGAGTGCAGCCGGACGAACATCGTGACGCCAACATGACCGAGGTTCTCCCCTACGTTCACAAGGAACATTGATCGATGCGCCTCGCCGACCTCGCGGGAATCGGCGGCGATTCCCGGGTGACGGGTTTCGCGATCGATCACCGCAAGGTCGCGCCCGGAACGGTATTCGGGGCGTTTCGCGGCACGATGTTCAACGGCGAGGATTTCATCCCGCAGGCGGTCGGCGCCGGCGCCGTCGCGGTCGTGGCGCGGCCGGAGGTGAGGGTCGACGGCGCGGCCCATGTCGCGGCCGACGAGCCCCGGCGCGAATTCGCGCGGCTGGCGGCGAGATTCTTCGAGCCCTTTCCCGAGACGGTCGTCGCCGTGACCGGCACCAACGGCAAGACGTCGAGCGTCGAGCTGACCCGGCAATTGTGGCGCATGGCCGGCCACCATGCCGCCTCGATCGGAACCCTCGGAGTGACCACCGCCGACGACAGGGTGACGACCGGCCTCACCACCCCCGACATCGTTACCTTCCTGTCGAACATGGCCGGGCTGGCGCGGGAGGGGGTCACCCACGCGGCGTTCGAAGCCTCGAGCCATGGCCTCTCGCAATATCGGACCGAAGGCCTGCCGGTTCACGCCGCGGCCTTCACGAATTTCACCCGCGACCATCTCGACTATCACGAGACGATGAAGGCCTATTTCGAGGCGAAGATGCGGCTGTTCGACGAGGTGGTCGAGCCGGACGGCACCGCGGTGATCTGGGCCGACGATCCCAAATCGGACGAAGTGGCGCGCCGCGCCCGGGCGCGCGGTTTGAGGCTGCTGACGGTGGGCCGCCGGGGCGAGACCCTGAAGGTGACCGGGCGCGAGCCGACCCAGCTCGGCCAGCGCCTGACCGTCGAAGCGGAGGGGGGGATCCACGGGATCGACCTGCCGCTGATCGGCGCCTACCAGGCGGCCAACGCCCTGACTGCCGCCGGACTGGTTCTCGCCACGGGCGGCGACCTCCAGCGGACCCTTGCCAGCCTCGGGCGGGTGCAGGGGGTGCGCGGGCGGCTCGAGCGGGCGGTGATCAGCCGCGCCGGAGCGCCTGTCTATGTCGATTATGCCCACACCCCTGACGCCATCGAGGCGGCGATCGAGGCTCTCCGGCCGCACGCCAGGGGCCGGCTGATCATCGTCTTCGGCGCCGGCGGCGACCGCGACGTCGGCAAGCGGGCCGAGATGGGGGCGACGGCGGCCCGGCTCGCCGACCTGGTCGTCGTCACCGACGACAATCCGAGGAGCGAGGATCCGGCCGCGATCCGGCGCGACGTCCTTCGGGGGGCCCCGGGCGCCCGCGAAGTCGGCGGCCGGCGCGACGCCATCGCCGCCGCCGTGGCCGAGGCCGGCGCCGACGACATCGTCCTCCTCGCCGGCAAGGGCCACGAGCAGGGCCAGATCGTCGGCGACAGGGTCCTCCCCTTCGACGACGTCACCGTCGCGAGGGAGTGCGCGGCATGACAAGAAAACGGGGACAGCATACATTTTTGACGCGCGGGACCGGGTGCGCCACGGGGCGCCCGCGGTTGAAAAATGTATACTGTCCCCGTTTTTGGGACTGTCCCCGTTTTTGGGGCGGCGGGGGGCGGGGGCTGTGAGCCTCTGGACCTCCGGCGAGATCGCGGCCGCGGTCGGCGGCGTCGCGCATGGTCCGTTCGAAGTCTCCGGCGTGGCCTTCGATTCGCGCGAGGTCGAGCCCGGCCACCTGTTCGTCGCGATGAAGGGCGAGTCGACCGACGGGCATCGCTTCGTCGAGAAGGCCTTCGCCGTCGGCGCGGCAGGGGCGATCGTCGGCGAAGAGATCGCCCGGCCCCACGTCCATGTCGCCGATACGACCGCCGCCCTCAACGCCCTCGGCCGGGCCGCCCGCGCCCGAACCTCGGCGCGCATCTGCGGAGTGACCGGCTCGGCCGGCAAGACCGGCACGAAGGAGGCCCTCTTCGCCGCGCTCGACCGGGCCGCGCCGGGCGAGGCGCACCGCTCGGTCAAGAGCTACAACAACCATACCGGCGTGCCCCTGTCGCTCGCCCGTATGCCTCGCGAAGCCCGGTTCGGCGTGTTCGAGATGGGCATGAACCATGCCGGCGAGCTTGCGGCCCTGACCCGGCTGGTGCGGCCGCACGTCGCCATCGTCACCGCCATCGCCTCCGCCCACCGCGCCTTCTTCGCCAGCGAGGAGGAGATCGCCGACGCCAAGGGCGAGATCTTCCAGGGTCTGGAGGAGGGCGGGATCGCCCTCGTCCCGAACGACAGCCCCTATCGCGATCGCCTCGCCGCGGCGGCGCGGCCCTATGCGGGCAAGGTCATCAGCTTCGGCCTAGGCGAGGGCGCCGACATCCGAGCCCGGGACATCGTTCCCGCGCCGGGCGGCGGCTCGCTGGTCACCGCGGTCCTGCCGGAAGCCGAGCTCACCTTCACCGTCTCGCAACCCGGCGACCATTGGGTGTCGAACGCGCTCGCGGTGCTCGGAGCGGTCGAGGCGCTGGGCGGGGACCTCGCGCAGGCCGGGCTGGCGCTGGCCGACCTGCCGGGGATCAAGGGCCGCGGCGAGCGCCATAGGATCGTCGTCGACGGCGGCGAGGCGCTGGTGATAGACGAAAGCTACAATGCCAATCCGGCCTCGATGACGGCCACTCTGAAGACGTTCGGCGGCCTGTCCGTGTCCGGGCGGCGGATCGCCGTGCTGGGCGGGATGCGCGAGCTGGGCGAGACTTCGGATGCCTTCCACGCCGCCCTGGCGGGGCCGGTCGAGGCCGCCGGGGTCGACTATGCGATCCTGGTCGGCGCGGAGATGGAATCGCTGGCGAAAGCCCTTGGCGCAAAGGTTAAAATGGCGCATGTGCCGGACACGGCGACGGCGATCGAGCTTGCGAGGGCCGAGGCCCGTTCGGGCGACGCGATTCTCGTCAAGGGATCCAACTCGATCGGTCTTGCCGCCCTCGTCGAGGCGCTGGCGGGCGGGAACAGCTGATGATTTTGTGGATATCCGAACAGCTTGGCTTTCCGGGGGTGTTCAACCTCTTCCGCTACATCACGTTCCGCGCCGGCGCCGCCACCGCGACCGCGCTGCTGATCGGCCTGATCATCGGCCCGAAGTTCATCGGCTGGCTCCGCGTCCGCCAGGGGCACGGCCAGCCGATCCGCCTCGACGGCCCGGAATCCCACCTCGCCAAGCGCGGAACGCCGACGATGGGCGGCCTGATGATCCTGACCTCGCTGACCGCCTCGATGCTGCTGTGGATGGACTTCAGCAACACCTTCCTGTGGGCGTGCCTGTTCATCACCGTCGGCTTCGGGCTGATCGGATTCCTCGACGATTACGACAAGGTCACCAAGAAGAGCCACAAGGGCATTTCCGGGCGCACCCGGCTGCTCGCCGAGTTCGTCGTCGCCGGGATCGGCTGCACGATCATCACCTGGGGGGCGGGCACCGAGCTCTATATCCCGTTCTACAACGGCCCGGTGGTCGATCTCGGCTTCGCTTATCCCTTCTTCGGCGCCTTCGTCGTGGTCGCGTTCGGCAATGCGGTGAATCTGACCGACGGCCTCGACGGGCTCGCCACCATGCCGGTGATCATCGCCAGCCTCGCCTTCCTCGTCATCTCCTATGTCGCGGGCAATGCCGTCTTCGCCGCCTATCTCGGCATTCCCTTCGTTCCGGGCGTGGGCCATCTGCCCATCCTGTGCTCCGCGATCGTCGGCGCCGGCCTCGCCTTCCTCTGGTTCAACGCCCCGCCCGCCGCGGTCTTCATGGGCGACACCGGCAGCCTCGCGCTCGGCGGAGCGCTCGGAGCGATCGCCGTCGCCACCCAGCATGAGATCGTGCTCGGGATCATCGGTGGACTGTTCGTCGTCGAGGCGATGAGCGTCATCATCCAGGTCTTCTTCTACAAGCGCACCGGCCGGCGGATCTTCAAGATGGCGCCGATCCACCACCATTTCGAGCAGATCGGCTGGTCCGAGGCGACCATCGTCATCCGCTTCTGGATCATCGCCTTCGTCCTCGCCCTGGCCGGCCTTTCGACCCTGAAGCTGAGATGATCGCGAGTTCCGCCTTTGCCAGCTGCAAATATGCCGTCTACGGTCTGGCCCGATCGGGGCTGGCCACGGTGGAGGCGCTTTTGGCCAGCGGCGCCGAGGTGATGGCCTGGGATCAGAACGAGGCGGCGCGCGAGCAGGTGAAGGGACTCGGTCTGCGCATGGCCGATCCGCTGGCCACCTCCCTCTACGGCTTTGACGGAATCGTCGTTTCCCCGGGAGTGCCGCTCAACCGCCATCCCATCGCCGCGCGCGCCCGGGAAGCCGGAGTGCCGCTGATCGGCGACATCGAGCTTTTCGCCCAGGCGCGGCCGACGCTGCCGCCCCACCGGGTGGTCGGGATCACCGGCACCAACGGCAAGTCGACGACGACCGCCCTCGTCCACCATATCGTCAAGGCCGCCGGCCGGCCCGCGACCATGGCTGGGAATATCGGCTTCCCGATCCTCGGCCAGGAGCCGCTGGAGGAGGGCGGGGTCTATGTCCTCGAGCTCTCCTCCTACCAGATCGACCTGACCCGAGGCCTCGATTGCGACGTCTCGGTGCTTCTCAACATCACCCCCGACCATCTCGACCGTTACGACGGGGTGGACGATTATGCGGCCTCCAAGGCCCGCCTGTTCGCGATGCAGTCGCCCGGCCATGTCGCGGTGATCGCCGCAGAGGACGATTACACCCGGGCCATCGCCGGCCAGATCGGCGGCCGCAAGGTGCTGGTCTCGTCGAGCCAGGTGAAGGACCAGTCGCGCTGGCCGGCGCTGCAGGGGCCGCACAACGCCCAGAACATCGCCGCCGCGGTCGCGGCGGCCAAGGTGCTCGGCGTGCCCGAGGAAGCGATCGCCCGCGGCCTCGCCACCTATCCCGGCCTCCCCCACCGCATGGAGCGGATCGCCGAGAAGAACGGAGTCCTCTTCGTCAACGACAGCAAGGCGACCAACCCGACCTCGGCGGCGCCGGCGCTGGCCGCCTATCCGGCGGTGCACTGGATCCTGGGGGGGCTGCCCAAATCGGACGACCTCGAGGCGTGCGAGCCGTTCCTCGGTCATGTCCGGGCCGCCTATACGATCGGCGAGGCGGGGCCGATGTTCGCGAAGCTGCTTCGCGAGAAGGTGCCCGTCAGCGAATGCGAGATGCTTTTCGAGGCGGTGGGCGCGGCGGCCGAGGCGGCCAGGCCGGGCGAGGTGGTGCTGCTCTCGCCCGCCTGCGCGTCGTTCGATCAGTTCCGGGATTACGAGGCGCGGGGGGATGCCTTCCGCGCCGCGGTGGAGGCGTTGTGATATGGGCGTAGTCGCGCAGCTGAAGAGCAGGACCGAGAACCGGCTGGGCCGGTCGGACCGGAGCGCCGCGGGGCGGTGGTTCTGGGAGATCGACCGGGTCCTCCTGTTCTTCGTCGCGGTATTGATCGCGATCGGCCTGATCGCGGTCGCCGCCGCCTCGCCCGCCGCCGGCCAGCGCCTGTCGGGCGGCGGGGTGAGCTATGCGCCGCTTTATTATTTCTATCGCCAGCTGATGTGGATCGTCGTCGCCCTGCCGGTGATGATCGGTGTGTCGATGCTGCCCAGGGCCAAGGCGCGGCGCTGGTGCCTGATCGGGACCCTGTTCTTCACAGCGCTGCTGTTCCTGGTGCCGATCTTCGGGGTCGAGAGAAACGGAGCCGTGCGGTGGCTGAGCGTGGGCTTCACCCAGTTCCAGCCGTCCGAATTCCTCAAGCCGCTCTACATCGTCAGCATCGCGTGGATGCTTTCCCTGAAGGAGCAGGACGCGAGCCTGCCGGTCGTGCCGCTGTCGGGGATCTGCACCGGGCTGATCGCCCTTCTCCTCATGAAGCAGCCCAATTTCGGCGAGACGATCATCTTCGCCTCGGCCTGGGTGATGCTCCTCACCCTCTCCGGAGCATCGCTTCGGACTCTCGGCCTGCTCGCCCTGGCGGGCGTGGTCGGAATCGTCCTCGCCTATTTCTTCTATCCGGTCGCGACGACCCGGATCGACGCCTTCCTCTTCGCCGGCGCGGAGCACGACACCTACCAGACGGAATCGGCGCTGCGGACGCTCACCGCGGGAGGCCTGTTCGGCGCCGGGCCGGGCGCGGGCTCGCACAAGTTCCAGCTGCCCGAGCCGCATACCGACTACATCTTCTCGGTGATCGGCGAGGAGTTCGGGATCATCGCCTGCCTCGCGATCGCCGCCATCTATCTGGTGATCGTCGCCCGGGTGCTGATCCGGCTGCTCCACGAGGAGGACAAGTTCGTCGTCCTCGCCGCCGCGGGTCTCGTCTGCCAGTTCGGGCTCCAGGCGCTGATCAACATGGCCGTCAACGTCCAGATCGCTCCGTCCAAGGGGATGACCCTGCCGTTCATCAGCTACGGCGGCTCGTCGATGGTGGCGCTGTCGATCGGGATGGGGCTTCTGCTCGCCTTCACGAGGCGCAATCCGTATCTGCACCGGTCGCCTTATGTGGTGAAATGGAGCGGGCGATGAGGGTTCATGCACCTGAAATCCTCCCCGCGCTTTCGCGGGGAGGGGGACCGCGCGAAGCGCGGTGGAGGGGTTCTGCGGAGTCGGCAAGGCCCCTCCACCAGGCTTCGCCTGGTCCCCCTCCCCTGCAAATGCAGGGGAGGATTTCATGCTGAGCCGTCACTACGTCCTCGCCGCCGGCGGCACCGGGGGGCATATGATCCCGGCCCATGCGCTCGCCGAGGAGCTGATGCGGCGCGGCCACCGGGTGGCGCTGGTCACCGACGATCGCGGTGCTCGAATCCCCGGCCTGTTCGAGGGCGTTCCGGTGCACATCCTTCCGGCCGGCCGGCTGGGAGGAGGTCCGGTCGGCTGGTTCAGGGCGATCGGCAAGATCTTCACCGGCCGGGCGATGGCCTCGCGGCTCTACGAGACGTTCGAGCCGTCGGCGGTGATCGGATTCGGCGGCTATCCGGCGCTTCCGGCGCTGATGGCGGCGCAGCGCGACCGAATCCCCACCCTGATCCACGAGCAGAATGCGGTGCTCGGCCGGGTCAACCGGATCGTCTCGGGCCGCGTCGACGCGATCGCCACCGCTTATCCCAACGTCCAGCGCCTCGCCAAAAGCCGCGAGTCGAAGACCCATCTCGTCGGCAATCCGGTACGCGACGAGGTGCTGGCGCTTCGCGACCAGCCCTATCCGGAGCTCACCGACGAAGGCGTGTTCCGGCTCCTGGTCACCGGCGGAAGCCAGGGCGCGACCGTCCTGTCCGACGTGGTGCCCGAAGCGCTCGGCCTCCTGCCCGAGCATTTCCGCCGCCGGCTTCAGGTGACCCAGCAATGCCGGGCCGAGGATATCGAGGGGGTCCGCGCCCGCTACGCCGCGCTCGGGATCGCGGCCGAGCTCGCCACCTACATTCCCGACATGCCGGACAAGCTCGCCTGGACTCATCTCGTCATCGCCAGGGCGGGCGCCTCGACCATCGCCGAGCTGACCGTGGCCGGACGCCCCGCCATCCTCATCCCCCTGCCCTCGGCGACGGACGACCATCAGACCGCCAACGCCCGCGAGATGGCGAAGGCCGGCGGTGCCCGGACGATCAGCCAGCGGAGCTTCACCCCCGTCGAGCTCGCCAAGCAGATGCAGAAGCTCGGGCTCGAGCCCGCGGCGCTCGCCAATGCGGCGGCCCGGGCCTGGGCCGTCGGCCGCCCGAAAGCCGCTAGCGACCTCGCCGACCTGGTCGAGATGACCGGCCGCGACCTCGGAGTCGATCCGATGCCGGTCGAGGAGATGATCCTCACCCCGATCCCGAGCGGAGCCTTCGCCTGATGCCGAAGCGGGGGATGAAGGGGGTCGCCAAGGACATCGGCACCATCCATTTCGTCGGCATCGGCGGGATCGGCATGTCGGGCATCGCCGAGGTCATGCACATCCTCGGCTACAAGGTGCAGGGCTCGGACGTCGCCGAGGGCTATGTCGTCGAGGGGCTCCGCAAGGCGGGGATCCCGGTCAAGGTCGGCCATCATCCCGACAATCTCGGCGACGCGGCGGTGGTGGTGATCTCGACCGCGATCAAGAAGGACAATCCCGAGCTGGTCTGCGCCTACGAGCGGCGAGTGCCGGTGGTCCGCCGTGCCGAGATGCTCGCGGAGCTGATGCGGCTGAAGTCGACGGTGGCGGTGGCGGGGACTCACGGCAAGACGACGACGACCTCGATGATCGCGGCGATGCTCGACGCCGGCGGGATCGACCCGACCGTGATCAACGGCGGGATCATCAACGCCTACGGCTCCAACGCCCGGCTCGGGACGTCCGACTGGATGGTGGTCGAGGCCGACGAGAGCGACGGCAGCTTCCTGAGGCTCGACGGCACCCTCGCGGTCGTCACCAACATCGATCCCGAGCATCTCGACCATTACGGCAGCTTCGACAAGGTGAAGGACGCCTATGTCGAGTTCGTCGAGAACGTCCCCTTCTACGGAGCGGCCCTGCTCTGCGTCGACCATCCCGAGGTGCAGACGATCATCCCGCGGCTTCGCGACCGGCGGGTGGTGACCTACGGCTTCGCGGCGCTGGCCGACGTCCGCGGCGAGAACGTCCGGCCGGTGCCGGGCGGCAACCGGTTCGACGTGTCGCTCCGCGACCGGTCGGGGGAGGTCGCCACGATCACCGACGTCGAGCTGCCGATGCCCGGGCGTCACAACGTCCAGAACGCGCTCGCCGCCATCGGAGTCGCCGCGGAGCTCGGCATCGGCCATGACGTCATCGCCAGGGGCTTCGAGAAGTTCGGCGGCGTCAAGCGGCGTTTCACCAAGGTCGGCGAGATCGAGGGCGCGACGATCATCGACGATTACGGCCATCATCCGACGGAGATCCGGGCCGTTCTCTCCGCCGCCCGCGAGGGCGCCCAGGGCCGGGTCATCGCCGTCGTCCAGCCCCACCGATTCACCCGGCTCCGCGACCTGATGGAGGAGTTCCAGGGCGCCTTCAACGACGCCGACGTCGTCTATGTGACCCCGGTCTACCCGGCCGGGGAGGAGCCGATCGAGGGGGTCGATTCGGAGGCCCTGGCCGAGGGCCTGAAGCAGCGCGGCCACCGCGCGGTGAAGGCGGTCGCCGATCTCGACGACCTCTGCCTCAGCCTCCGCGACCTCGCCGCGAGCGGCGACATGGTCATCTGCCTCGGCGCGGGCGACATCACCAAATGGGCGGCCGGCCTCGCCGACGGAATCGCCTGCGCGAGGGCGGCCAAGGCATGAGCGCGATGACCGACAGCCCCCACCCCAACCCCTCCCCTGAAGGGGAGGGGCTTTCCGGCGCGCTCCACTTAAGCCCCTCCCCTTCAGGGGAGGGGTTTGGGGTGGGGAATGTCCCCTTGCGAGGCTCGATCGAGGCCGAAGGCTCGCTCGCCGACTTCATCTGGTTCCGCACCGGCGGCCCGGCGGAATGGCTCGTCCGGCCCAACGACGTCGAAGACCTCGCCCGCTTCCTGTCCGAGCTCGATCCCTCGGTTCCCGTCCTGCCCGTGGGCGTCGGCTCCAACCTCATCGTCCGCGACGGCGGGGTGCCCGGCGTGGTGGTCCGGTTGCCCAAGGCGATGAGCCACGTCCATGTCGAGCCGGGACAAAGGGTCCGCGCGGGCGGCGGCGCGATGGGGATCACCGTCGCCTCGAAGGCGCGCGACTCCCATATCGCCGGTCTCGAGTTCCTGCGCGGCATCCCCGGCACGGCCGGCGGCGCGGTGCGGATGAACGCCGGCGCCTATGGCCGCGAGGTCGCCGACATCCTCGTCGAGGCGACCCTGGTGCTTCGCGACGGGCGGGTCGAGACCTGGCCGGCGGAGAGGCTCGGCTACACCTACCGTCACAGTGAAGTCCCGGAGGGCGCAGTGGTGGTAGAGGCTCTTTTCCAGGGCGTCCCGGGGGAGCGCGCCGTCATCGGCGCCGAGATGGACCGGATCGCGGCCGAGCGCGAGGCGAGCCAGCCGCTGAGGAGCCGCACGGGCGGTTCGACCTTCAAGAATCCGCCCGGAACCAAGGCCTGGAAGCTGATCGACGAGGCGGGCTGCCGGGGGCTCACCATCGGCGATGCCCAAGTCTCTGAAAAGCATTGCAACTTCCTTTTGAATCTCGGCAAGGCGAGAAGCTCGGACATCGAAGCTCTGGGCGAGGAGGTCCGGCGGCGGGTGTTGGCTCATTCGGGCGTCGAGCTCGAATGGGAAATCCAGCGTGTGGGAGCGAAAGCGTGACCGGGTTGCATGTCGCCGTCCTGATGGGAGGCTGGTCCGCGGAGCGGGAGGTCTCGCTGTCGAGCGGGACCGACGTTGCGAAGGCGCTCGAGAGCCTCGGCCACCGCGTCACCCGGATCGACATGGGCCGCGACGTCGCGGAGCGGCTTCGTGAAACCGCGCCCGACGTCGTCTTCAACGCCCTCCACGGAACGCCCGGCGAGGACGGCACGGTGCAGGGCCTGATGGACCTGATGGGCCTCAAATATACCCACAGCGGAGTCGAGACCTCGGTCATCGCGATCGACAAGGAGCTGACCAAGATGGTCCTCGTCCCGCGCGGCATCAGGATGCCCGCGGGGACGATGGTCGAAAGCGAGAGCCTTTACGAAGCCGACCCGATGGTTCGCCCCTACGTCCTCAAGCCGGTCAACGAAGGCTCCTCGGTCGGCGTGGCGATCGTCACCGAGGGCGGCAATTACGGCGATCCGATCGGGCGCGAGAGCGAGGGGCCGTGGCGCCATTTCGAGCGCCTGCTCGCCGAGCCTTTCATCCGGGGCCGCGAGCTGACGGTGGCGGTGCTCGGCGACGAGGCGCTGGCCGTGACCGAGCTCCAGCCCAAGTCCGGCTTCTACGATTACGACGCCAAATATACCGAGGGTATGACCCAGCACATCTGCCCGGCCGAGATTCCCGAGGAGATCGCGGCGGCGGCGATGAAGATGGCGCTCGACGGGCACCGGGCGCTCGGCTGCCGGGGCTGCTCGCGCGCGGATTTCCGCTGGGACGACGAGAAGGGCGAGGCGGGTCTCTATCTGCTCGAGATCAACACCCAGCCCGGAATGACTCCCTTGAGCCTGGTGCCCGAGCAGGCGCGCTACCGGGGCCTCAGCTATGCCGAGCTGGTCCAGAAGATCGTGGAGGAGGCTTTATGAGCAAGGCGATCGCGCGCGGCTCGGGACAGCGCAGCAAGGCCAGGGCGCCGGCGCGGGGCAAGGCGCAGCGCGGCCGCGGCGCCTCCGCGGCCCCCGCCCTGCCCGAGGCGGTGCGCCGGCTGAGCTGGTGGATCTTCTTCGGAATGATGATCGCCGTGGCGCTCGCCTTGCTCTGGGCGCTCAGGGTCCCGCAGATGCTCGGCGGAACGATGGGCGAGAGCGTCGGCGAGATGGGCTTCGCGATGAAGCGGGTCGAGATCAAGGGCGCGACCCATATCCGCCAGATCGACGTCTACAATATCGCCTTCGACCAGCCTTCGATGGCCATGCCCCTGGTCGACCTCGAGGCGACCCGGCAGCGGCTTCTCCAGTTCGGCTGGGTTCGCGACGCCCGGGTCTCGCGCAGGCTGCCGGACACTCTGGTCGTCGACATCGTCGAGCGCCGGCCCGCCGCGATCTGGCAGCACAACCAGAGGCTCGCCCTGATCGACATGGACGGAGTCGTGCTCGAGGCCGTCAGGCTCGACGCGATGCCGGATCTGCCCTTGCTGATCGGCCCCGCCGCCAACCTCCACGCCGCCGAGCTGGCGCGACTCACCCAGGCCGCGCCCAACCTCAAGCCGGCGATGGCCGGGGCGAGCTGGGTGGGCGGCCGCCGGTGGGATCTTCGCTTCCAGTCGGGCGAGGTGCTTGCGCTCCCCGAGGGCGAGGCGGCGGCACGCAAGGCGCTGACCAAGTTCGCGAGCATGGACCAGTCGGTCCAGCTGCTCGGCAAGGGCTATGTCCGGATCGACATGCGGGATCCCAGGCGGATGCTGGTCCGGCTGCCCGGCGACCCCGGAAGCACCGTCCCCGAGATCGCGCCCGAGGCACCGCCGCCGGCGGCCGTCGCGCCCGGAAGCGGCGACGTCGATACCGCCCGGACGATCTGATGAAGCGCCCGACCGTCCAGGCCCCCCGCAAGCTCGTCACCGCTCTCGACGTGGGCTCCTCGAAGGTCTCGGCTCTGATCGCCGAGCCCGGCGACGACGGCCGGCTCAAGATCCTCGGCACCGGCCAGCGCCAGAGCCAGGGCGTGAGGCGCGGCTTCATCGCCGACATGGAGAAGACGGAAGGGGCGATCAGGGAAGCGGTCGAGCAGGCCGAGCGGATCGCGGCGACCAACATCGAGGACGTGTTCGTCGGCTTCTCCGCCGGGGGGCTGGTCAGCACCGTCGCCAGCGTCGAGCTCCAGATCGGCGGCCGGCGGATCGAGAAAGCGGACATCGACCAGTTGCTCGGCATCGGCCGCGAGTCGATCAGCAGCGACGGGCGGATGATCCTTCACGCCCTTCCCGCGCTCTATACGGTGGACGGGCTCGAAGGCGTCAAGAAGCCGCTCGGGCTCCACGCCGACAAGCTCGCCGTCGACATCCACGTGATCGCCGGCGATCCCTCGCCGGTGCGCAACCTCGACCTGTGCGTCCGTTCGGCCCATCTCGGGGTCGAGGCGATCGTCGCCTCGCCGGTCGCGGCCGGCAAGGCCTGCCTTAGCGACGAGGAGCGCGAGCTCGGAGTGGCCTTGGTCGAGCTCGGCGCGGGCGTGACCAACGTCTCGGTCTTCGCCGGCGGGATGCTGCTCGGGCTGAAGTCGATCCCGGTCGGCGGGATCGACATCACCGACGACATCGCCTCCGCCTTCGGCACCCGCCGGGTCGAGGCGGAGCGGATGAAATGCTTCTACGGATCGGCGACGACCAGCCCTCGCGACAATCACGACATGATCGAATTGTCGCCGATCGCCGGCTCGGAGGAGGGGACTGAAGCGGCGCGGATCACCCGCGCCCAGCTCATCGCGGTGATCCGCCAGCGCCTCGAGCATCTCACCGGCGACATCGCCGCGGCCTTGAAGGACCTCGGCTTCGGCGGGCCGTTCGGCCGGCAGGTGGTGCTGACCGGGGGCGGCTCGGAGCTGAAGGGCATAGCCGATTACGCGCAGGGCGTGCTGGGCCGCGCGGTCCGGGTCGGCCGGCCGAGCCTCGCGGGCCTTCCCGACGCCCATTCGGGGCCCGCTTTCACCACCCTCGTCGGACTCGCCTTGTTCGCCGCTTCGGACGAATTGGACCTGAGATCGGTGATGTCGCCGGACCGGATCATGCCGCGCGAGAGCGGCGGCAATATCGTCCAGCGGCTGATCAACGCGGTGAAGAGTGGCTTTTGAGATTCAGGGCGTGACTTGCGGGACTCACAAGCGTGACTTTTGGGACTCACACGGGGGTCTCCACACCGAAAAAATACCAGTTCGTTAACTTTTTTCTCGCGCCCAAGATTCGCATAGTGCAAAAGGAGTTAACAGGTGTCCCGTTGGGCAAGATCAGGGGGAGAGCAAGCATGAGCATCGACTTCATCCGGCCGGAAGTAGATGAACTGAGGCCCCGGATCAGCGTCATCGGAGTCGGCGGCGCCGGCGGCAACGCGGTCGCCAACATGATCGCCAATGACGTTCAGGGCGTCGACTTCATTGTCGCCAATACGGACGCCCAGGCGCTCAACGCCTCGCCCGCCGACCAGCGCATCCAGCTCGGCCTGCGCATCACCCAGGGCCTTGGCGCCGGCTCGCGTCCGGAGATCGGCAAGGCCGCCGCCGAAGAGGCGATCGACGAGATCGAGAAGGCGCTCGACGGCGCCCATATGTGCTTCATCGCCGCCGGAATGGGCGGCGGCACCGGCACCGGCGCCGCTCCCGTCATCGCCAAGGCGGCGCGCGACCGGGGAGTGCTCACCGTCGGAGTCGTCACCAAGCCGTTCAGCTTCGAGGGCAATCGCCGCGGCCGCTCCGCCGAGGCCGGGATCGCCGAGCTCCAGGCCCATGTCGACACCCTGATCGTCATCCCCAACCAGAACCTCTTCCGGATCGCCAACCCGAACACGACCTTCAAGGAAGCGTTCCAGATGGCCGACGAGGTCCTCCAGCAGGGCGTCCGCGGGATCACCGACCTGATGGTCATGCCCGGCCTCATCAACCTCGACTTCGCCGACGTCCGCTCGGTGATGGGCGAGATGGGCAAGGCGATGATGGGCACCGGCGAGGCCTCGGGCGACAATCGCGCGATCGAGGCGGCCGAGAAGGCGATCGCCAACCCCCTGCTCGACGGAGTCAGCATGAGGGGCGCCCGCGGCGTGATCATCTCGATCACCGGCGGCGAGGACATGCGGCTGATGGAGGTCGACGAGGCCGCCAGCCACATCAAGGAGCTGGTCGATCCGGACGCCAACATCATCTGGGGCTCGGCCTTCAACAACGATCTCGAGGGCAAGATCCGGGTCTCCGTGGTCGCCACCGGGATCGACGCCGAGGCGGTCACCCAGGCGCCGCCGATGCCGGCCAAGGTCTTCACCTTCCCCGGCGCCCGAACCGCCGCTCCGGCGGCCGAGGCGCCGAAAGTAACCCTGACTCCGCCGGAGCCGGTGGCCGAGGTTGCCGAGGCTCCGCAGGAGACTATGGCCGAGTCCGAGGGCGCCGAAGCGGCGGCCGACGAGCTGACCCTCGACGAGCCGGTCGCCGAGGAAGCGGGCGACGAGCTGCTGCTCGACGCGGCGATGCTCGGCGACGAGGACGATGGCGGCGAGAGCTTCATCGAGGAGGATTTCGCCGGCGGACCCGAGAGCGTGGCTCCCGGCACGCGCAGCTGGATCGACGGCGAGCCCGAAGCGGCGGCCGAGCCCGAGGCGCGTCCGGCCCGCGAGGGCGGCACGCTGTTCGAGCGCATGTCGAGCATCGCCCGAGGCGCCGCCAAGGCCCAGGTCGAGGAGGAGCCCCAGCCCCGCCTCCGCCGCGATCCGCTCGACATCCCGCGCTTCCTGGGACGGCAGAACAACCAGTAATCTTGCCTCCCCATCGCCAGATGGGGAGGGGGACCACGCGAAGCGTGGTGGAGGGGTAGAAGGCGCGGACCCACGCGGTTCTCGCGCCAGAACCTCTGATTCTTCAGCCACTTACCCCTCACCATGCTTCGCATGGTCCCCCTCCCCACGGCTTCGCCGCAGGGAGGCAACCGCTGAACGCACGGCGGTTGCCCCACAGGGCACCACCCGCTCTAACCGCGAACATGACTTCATTGCGGAGGGGCATCCGGTTCGGCTTGGCCGTTCTGGGTGCGGGGACAATGTTCACGGCCGCGCCGGTCGCGGCTCAGACAACGGGCGCTTTTACCGAGCGCCCGGACGCGGCTCTGTCGCGCAACCTGCGCAGCCTCGCCGCCAACCCCAAGAGCGTCACCGCCCTGATGGGCGCAGGCAGGGCCGCGCTCGACCTCGGCGACGCCCAGGCGGCGCTGACCTTCTTCGCCCGCGCCGAGGAGCAGATGCCGAGCGACGGGCGGGTCAAGATGTGGATCGCCTCCGCTCTGGTCCAGCTCCAGCAGCCCCACGCGGCGCTCAAATTCTTCCGCGACGCCGCCGAGCTCGGAGTCCCCGCGGCCGACCTCGCCCGCGACCGCGGGCTCGCGCACGACATCGCCGGCAATCCCCGCGAGGCTCAGCGCGACTATCGGCTGGCCCTGCAGAAGGGCCGCGACGACGAGGTCACCCGCAGGCTCGCCCTGTCGCTGGCGATCAGCGGCGAGCGGGAGCCGGCCCTTCGGCTGCTCGAGGACCAGCTGGTGGTCCGCGACCGCGCCGCCGAACGCGCGCGTGCGCTGGTGCTGGCGCTGACCGGCGACTCCGCCGGCGCCGCCCGAGCCGTCCAGACCGCGATGCCCGGGCCGCAGGCCGGCGCGATGAGCCCGTTCCTGGCGCGGCTCCCGAGCCTTTCGCCGGCCGAGCGGGCGCTCGCCGTCCATCTCGGAGTCTTTCCGAACGACGGTCGGACAGCCGCTCCTTCCACTTACGCGGCGAACGACTTCGCCAACGCGGTCACCGACGCCGGCCGTCCGAACCCCAGCCTGCCGACGCTCGCCCGCCGCTCGCCGCCGGAAGAGCCCGTCTTGACGGCGCCTCGCCGCCGCCCGGGCTCCGAGGACGGGCTCGCCCCGGCGGTCCGCCGCTCGACCGCCGCGCTCCGGCCGACCGCCGAATCGCGAACCGGGGAAACGCTTGCCGGGGTCAGAAAGGGTTCGGCCACCAGCCGCTCCTCCTCCAGTCCCGGATTCGGCAATTCTCAATGGGCGCTGGCGCGCGGCCTCGACCAGAGCCCGCCGCGGCCCAGGCAGGAGGCGAAACCCAAGCCGGCCCGGTCGACCCCGACTCCCAGCGGGAACACGGCCGAGACGGCGATCGCCGCGACTGCCGCGCCCTCCGCCTCGACGAGCGACACCCAGCCTGCGCCTCCCACGACGTCCGACGCGCCCGCCTCGACGCCGCTGCCGCAATTCCAGCTTCAGCCTCGGCCGGCCGAAAGTCAGATCGCTACCCTGGGGTCTGAATCACTGCCGCCCGAATCTCAAGCCGTGGCGCAGCCGCAGCCGTCCGAAGTCCGGATCGCCGCCCTCGAGCCCTCTGCCCCTCCGCCCCAGGCCGAAGCCGTGCCCACGGGCAGCCGGCTGGCCGATCTTTCGGCGGCGATCGCCGACATCGCCGAACCCGAGCCGGCCCCGGCCCGCACCGCCTCGGCCAGGGCCAAGCCGAAGCCGGCCGCGACCGCGCCGGCGAAGAAGCCGGCGGCGCCGCCGCCCGAGCCCAGCCGGGTCTGGGTGCAGATCGCCGGCGGCGCCGCCAAGGCCGCGCTGCCGCGCGAATATGCCAGGCTCAAGGCCAAGGCGCCCAAGCTGCTCGGCGCCCGTGCCGCCTGGACGGCGCCGCTCAACGCCACCAACCGGCTGCTCGTCGGCCCCTTCGCCAGCTCGAAGGAGGCGCAGGCCTTCGTCAACCAGCTCAAGTCGCAGGATCTGAGCGGCTTCGCCTGGACCAGCGCGGCCGGGCAGAAGGTCGAGAAGCTCCCGTCCAAGTGAAGCCGCTGGCCCGCTATGCCTGCGAACCGGCCGGCTCGCGGGGGCGGCTGCACGGCGAAGCCGGCGGCGGCAAGCGAGGACCGCGCGACGCCTTCCAGCGCGACCGCGACCGGATCATCCATTCGGTCCCCTTCCGCCGCCTTCGCCACAAGACCCAGGTCTTCGTCGCCCCTGACGGCGATCATTTCCGGGTCCGGCTCACCCACAGCCTCGAAGTGGCGCAGATCGGCCGGACGATGGCGCGGGCGCTCGGCCTCAACGAGGATCTCACCGAGGCCCTGTGCCTCGCCCACGACATCGGCCACCCGCCCTTCGGCCATTCGGGCGAGGCGGTGCTGCAGGCCGAGATGCGGCAGGCGGGGGGCTTCGACCATAATGCCCATACGATCCGGCTGCTCACCCGGCTCGAAAGCCCCTATCCCCGCCACTCCGGTCTCAACCTCAGCTGGGAGATGCTGGAGGGGCTTGCTAAGCACAATGGACCGGTTCTGGATGCGCCCTGGGCGCTGGCCGAGGCGGACGCCGAATTCCCGCTCGACCTGGCGAGCTGGCCCAGCCTCGAGGCCCAGGTGGCGGCGGTCGCCGACGACATCGCCTATGACAATCACGACATAGACGACGGCCTCCGCGCCGGCCTGTTCACCCTCGCGGAGCTGCTCGAGGTGCCGCTGGTCGCGAAAGCCTGGGCCGAGGTTCGCGCCCGCTTCCCCGAGGTGGACGAGGCACGGCTGGTGCCCGAGCTGGTCCGCGACCAGATCGGCCTGATGGTCGGCGACGTTCTCGACGAGACCGCCCGGCGGCTCGAGCGGACGCCGGTCGAGACGGCGGACGACGTTCGCAATGCCGGCTGCCCGCTCGCCGGCTTCTCGCCCGCGCTGGCGGCCGACGAAGCGGTCCTGAAGCGCTTCCTGCACGCCCGGATGTACAATGCTCCGGCGGTGACGGCGGTGCGCGACCAGGCGCAAAAGGTGGTCGCGGGCCTGTTCGCCGCCTACCGCGACGACCCGCGCCGGCTGCCCCCCGGATGGCTCGACCCCGGTGCGGACGAGGTGACGACCCTGCGCGCGATCGGCGACTTCATCGCCGGAATGACCGACCGCTACGCCATCCGCCAATATCGCGAGCTGGTCGGGCCCGTCGAGCTGCCGGAGGGCTTCTAGGACGTTGATGGAGCCGTTGGTTTCGTCACCCGGACTTGATCCGGGGTCCACCTTCTTCAAGCCCTGACAGCAAAGGCAAAAAGGTGGATGCCGGATCAAGTCCGGCATGACGAGCCCGGCACGAAGCGAACGTGAAGCGCTTTTCGAACGAGATATTGTTACATGAGCCGATTTCAGGCATTCTCCCAGCCTCTGGATGAGGAGATTCGCCATGCGCTCGACCGTCCGTCTGCTGTCCCTGTGCACCGCCCTGATGGCCTTCGCGCCGCCCGCATTCGCGCAGGACGTTCAGCCGCCGCCCGAAGAGGAAGATCATTCGGACGAAAGCATCGTCGTCACCGGCACCCGGGTGCGCCAGGGCGGGGCCCAGGACATACGTCATTTCCGGGCGACCGCCGCCGAGGTCGGAATGCCCCGGCCGGAGTCGCTCACCGTCGAAGGGCTCATGGGCGAGCACGACCTCGATCTGCCCTCCGCCAAGCCCTGCGCCCAGCTCTTCTGCCTCGTCACCGAGGCGATGGCCGCGAGCCTTCCCGGGCGGCCCGACGACCGGCTGTTCGTCGGTCTCGGCTTCACCTCGAACATCGACTCCGCGACCTGGCGGCGCGAGCCGCTCAACCTCGTCGCGGTGGTCGACAAGTCCGGCTCGATGTCGGGACCCCCGCTCGACCTGGTCCGCAAGAGCCTCCGCCAGATCGTCGGCCAGATGCGCGAGGGCGACCGCTTGTCGATCGTGCTCTACGGCGACATCTCGCACCTCTACCTTGCGCCGACCGACATCGGCCGCGACCGCGACAAGGCGCTGGCGGCGATCGACGGGATCGAGAGCGCCGGCTCGACCAACATGGAGGCCGGGCTGAAGGTCGGCTACGACACCGCCTTCGCCACCGCCCCGGCGTTCAAGGGCAATACGAGGCTGATGCTGTTCACCGACGAGCAGCCCAATGTCGGCCGGACCGACGCCGACAGCTTCATCGGAATGGCCGAGGCGGCGTCGCGCCGGAAGATCGGCCTCACCACGATCGGAGTGGGGGTTCAGTTCGACGGGGCGCTGGCGACCAAGGTGTCCAGCGCGCGCGGCGGCAACCTCTTCTTCATTTCCAATGAAGCCGAAGTCGCCGGCGTCTTCGAGAAGCAGCTCGACACCATGGTCAGCGAGCTCGCCCACGACGTGACGCTCGTGCTCAGCCCGAGGGAGGGCTATCGGATTTCGGGAGTCTATGGAGTCCCGGACGGACTGATGGCGGAGGGCCAGGACGGCGCGGTCAGCATCACCGTCCCGACCGCCTTCCTCAGCACCAACGGCGGCGGCATCTTCCTGTCGCTGGCCAAGGCGCGGGAGCGCGAGAACCTTCCCGCCGCCGCCCTCGGCGGCAAGCCGCTCCTCGGCGTGTCCCTCTCCTATGTCGGAGCCCGCGACGGTCGGGCCGGAAGCGACCGGCTCGCGGTTGAGGCCCCGGCTGGAACGCCGAGCCAGCCGCTTCGCCTCGCCCACTTGCTCGTCGACGAATATTTCGCCCTGCGCGGCGCCTCGACCGCCTTCCACGCGGAGGGCAATCCGAAGAAAGCCTATGCGCTTCTCAAGGGCCTGTCGGACCGGCTCGACGGCTCGGGCCTCGACGGGCTCAAGGACGAAAGGAAGCTCGCCGCGGACATGCTCCAGCAAGCCGCTTTCTATTCAGGCTATGCCGGAGAAGCGCCCAAGTCGCTTCGCCACCTCACCGTGGTCGGCACCTGGGAGGTGAGCCGGGTCGAAGGGGTCGGCGATTTGCGCCGCGGCGACCGCCTCTCGTTCAACACCGACAACGAGGTGCTGACCCACCGCCGCTGGAAGGACGAGGACGAGCAGGCGAGCTACGAGATCAACGAGAGCCAGATCCACTTCCCCAAGGACGGGCTGGTCTTCGACTATCGGACCAGCGGCGACACGATGAAGCTGACCCACTCCCTCGGCGGCGCGACCCTCTACCTTCGGCGGGTGACGTCCGATCCGGTCTCGTGAGCCCGGCCCTCCGCGGCTCGTCCTGATCGGCGCGACCGGGCTGGTCGGCGGGCTGCTCGCCGAGCGCCTGCTCGAGCCGGCGGGCGGGACTATGATCCACGCTCTGGTTCGTCGGCCGAGCGGGCGAGCTCACGAGCGCTGGCACGAGCACGTCGCTCCGGCATCGGACTGGCCACGGCTCGCCGAGGGCCTGGCCGTGGATGCCGCCGTGTCGGCGCTCGGAACCACGATGCGCTCCGCCGGATCGGAAGCCGCGTTCCGCGCCGTCGATCTCGACTCGGTCGTCGCCTTCGCGGCGGCCGCGCGGCGGGCCGGGGCCCGCCACATGGTGACGGTGTCGTCGGTCGGAGCGGACCCGGAGGCGTGGAATTTCTACCTCCGAACGAAAGGGGAGATGGAGCAGGCGCTGGAGGCCCTGGGCTTCGACCGGCTCGACATCCTGCGCCCCGGCCTGCTGCGCGGGGACCGCGGCGCCGACCGGCGGCTTGGCGAGCGGGTCGGGATCGCTCTTAGCCCGGTCGCTAACCTCCTTCTGCGCGGACGGCTCGACCGCTATGCGGCGATCGATGCCGATATCGTCGCGGCGGCGATAGCCGGCGCGCTTCGGTAAGCCGAGGCGGGCGTCTTCCGCCACGAGAACCGGTCCCTTCGCGACCTGGCGGCCGCCGCCCGCGAAGGCGAGTGTTAGCCCGCTCCAAAGCGCGTTTGGACCTCCCTTGAAAAGCTCAATGTTTCTGCTATGTTCCAATAGCTCTTTGAACGTGGCGGGCCGGGACCGACGCGGTGCGACCGCTTGAATCACGATGCTCGCCGGCGGGTCCGAAGTTGCGGTCCCCCGGTGAAAGGTCACAGTGAAATTCCATCCGGCAATTCATGAACTTCACCTTCGCCGCATGTCCCCGAAAAAAAGGCGTGCCCGTCCAAGTCGTCCACTTTGCCCGGCGTCCCGGCGGGTACCTTCAAATCGCCGTCGACATCGTCTAAGCCGCGCGCTCCTCCAAAATCCGGACCCATCGTGACCCTTTACGCCCGCTTCGCCGCGCATCTCGACGCCATCCTCGACGCTCTCGAAGGAGAGGGGACGCTGCCGTCCGGGCTTGAGCGTAAGGCGGTGGCGGTCGAACCGCCGCGCGATCCCTCGCACGGCGACCTCGCGACCAATGCGGCGATGGTGCTGGCCAAGGGCGCAAGGACCAATCCCCGGGCGCTGGCCGAGCTGATCGCGCCGAGCCTCGCGGCGCTCGAGGAGGTGGTTAGCGCCGAAGTGGCCGGGCCGGGCTTCATCAATGTCCGGCTGGCGCCCGCCGTCTGGCACGGGGAGCTTCGCGCCATCCTGACCGGCGGCGGCGGTTACGGGCAGTCCAAAGCCGGCGCGGGGCGCCGGGTGAACGTCGAATATGTCTCCGCCAACCCGACCGGGCCGATGCATATGGGTCATTGCCGGGGCGCCGTCGTCGGCGACGCCCTGGCGAGCCTGCTCGAACATGCGGGCTATGCCGTCACCCGCGAATATTATGTCAACGATGCGGGTGCCCAGGTCGACGTCCTCGCCCGCTCGGCGCACCTGCGCTACCTCGAAGCGCTCGGCCGGCAGATCGGGGAGATTCCGGAAGGCCTCTACCCCGGCGACTATCTGAAGCCGGTCGGCGAGACGCTGGCGGAGGAGTTCGGCGACACTTATGCCGACTTACCCGAAGAGGCGTGGCTGGAGACCTTCCGCCGGCGCTCGGTCGCCGCGATGCTCAACCTGATCAGGGCGGACCTGGCCCTGCTCGGGGTCCATCACGACCTGTTCGCTTCCGAGCATGAGGTCCAGCAGTCGGGCGCCGTCGACCGCGCCTTCGCTTTGCTCGGCGAGAAGGGCCTCGTCTACCGGGGCACTCTGCCGCCGCCCAAGGGCAAGACGGTGGAGGATTGGGAACCGGTCGAGCTGCTCCTCTTCCGCTCGACCGAATATGGCGACGACCAGGACCGGCCGATCAGGAAGTCGGACGGAAGCTGGACCTATTTCGCCGCGGACACCGCCTACCACATGCAGAAGCTCGAGGCCTCCGACGAGCTGATCAACGTCTGGGGCGCCGATCATACCGGCACGGTCAAGCGGACCCAGGCCGCGGTCCAGGCCCTGGCCGGCCGGCCGGCGCTCGACGTCAAGCTCGTCCAGATGGTCCGGCTCCTTCGCAACGGCGAGCTGGTCAAGATGTCGAAGCGGTCGGGCAGCTTCGTCACCCTCGCCGAGGTGGTCGAGGAAGTCGGCAAGGACGTCGTCCGATTCACCATGCTGACCCGCAAGAACGACGCCCAGATGGATTTCGACTTCGCCAAGGTGGTCGAGGCCTCGAAGGACAATCCGGTCTTCTACGTCCAATATGCCCACGCCCGGATCCGGTCGCTCCACCGCCGGGCCGCCGAGGCGGGCCTCGATTCGGGCGAAGCCGCGGACCTCACATTGCTCGACGACGAGGAGCTGGCGCTGGTCCGGATCGCGGCCCAGTTCCCGCGCATCGTCGAGGCCGCGGCGCAGGCGCACGAGCCGCACCGGATCGCCTTCTACCTCGGCGACCTCGCCGCGGCCTTCCATGCCTTGTGGAATCGCGGCAACGACGATCCGTCGCGGCGCTTCCTCATCGAAGATAATTTGAAATTAACCAGCGCGAGGCTAGAGTTAGCCTCGGCTATAGGCCAGATTTTGCGAAATGGCCTCAATATCATGGGCGTGGCGGCCGCCGAGGAGATGCAGTGATGACCGACATTCGCGCCGACGATCCTGCGCTCGACAATGACGATCGTCTGCCCTGGCTGGAAGCGGTCGAGGAAGAAGGCGGCGACAGCGGCCCCTCGGCGCTCAAGCTGATCGTCGCGGTCCTGATCGGCCTCGCCGCGATCGGCGGAATAGTGGGCGGCATCTTCTGGATGGGCAATCGCGACGGCGCCGAGAATCGGGCTCCCGAAGTGATCGCGGCCCCCAACGGTCCCTACAAGGTCAAGCCCGACAGCCCGGGCGGGATGACGGTCGAAGGCCAGGGCGAGACGGCGTTCGACGCCGCCCAGGGC
The DNA here is from genome assembly GCA_036389015.1 of Allosphingosinicella sp. Taxonomy (GTDB): domain Bacteria; phylum Pseudomonadota; class Alphaproteobacteria; order Sphingomonadales; family Sphingomonadaceae; genus Allosphingosinicella. The sequence continues at coordinate 71,694 of DASVQS010000054.1, forward strand.
GGAACCCCCAATGCCAGCATCGATACCAGCGCGGTGGCGGAAACGCCGGTGACCGCCCAGCCCAAGGCCCCGGCCCCGGCGGCGAAGGAGCCGCCCTTGCTCCACGCCCCGGCCCCGACCAACACCCCGGCCGCGAAACCCGATTCCCCGGCCGCTCCGGCGGCCGCCGCGGGCGGAGCGACCATCCAGCTCGGCGCTTTCCCGAGCGGCGCTGCCGCCGAGAAGGCGTGGAAAGCCCTGTCCGGCCGCTTCGGCTATCTGGCGCCGCTTTCCCACAGCGTCGTCGTCGCCCAGGTCAACGGCAAGACCTATTACCGGCTCCGCGCCAGCGGCGCCGGGGCGGCCGGCATCTGCAGTCGACTGAAGGTCGCCGGGGAGCAGTGCCTCAAGGTGTAGGCGACCAAGCCGTCATTCCCGCTTTCGCGGGAATGACGGTGTCTCTAAACCGAGGCCATGCAAGCCGCCATCTACGCCCCTTCGGGGCTCGAGCTCACTTCGGACGAACGCGCCTTCTTCCGCGACTGCGATCCCGTCGGCTACATCCTCTTCAGGCGCAATTGCGCGAGCCGCGAGCAGATGCGCGCCCTGACCGGCGATTTGCGCGGTCTCAGCGGCCGCGACGATCTGCCGATCCTGATCGACCAGGAAGGCGGCCGGGTGGCTCGAATGAAGCCGCCGGAATGGCCCGCCTTCCCCGCCGGCGAGGCCTTCGCGAAGCTCTACGAGAAAGCGCCGATGAGCGCGATCGAGGCGCTTCGGGCCAATGCGGCGGCGATCGCAACGCTGCTTCGCGAAGTCGGGGTCAATGTCGATTGCCTGCCGGTGCTCGATGTCCGCCAGCCCGGAGCCACCGACATCGTCGGCGACCGCGCGCTCGGCTCCGAGCCGATGCAGGTGGCGGCGCTGGGCCGGGCCTCGCTCGACGGCCTCGCGTCGGGCGGGGTCGTCGGAGTGATCAAGCATATGCCCGGCCACGGCCGGGCGCTGGTCGACAGCCATGAGGAGATGCCGGTGGTGAGCGCCTCGCTCGAGGAGCTCGAGGTGGACGTCGAACCGTTCCGGACCCTCCGCTCGGCTCCGATGGGGATGACCTGCCACTGCGTCTACACCGCCTGGGACCCGGATCGGCCGGGCAGCCAGTCGGCGACGGTGATCGGCGAAGTGATACGCGGCAAGATCGGCTTCGAGGGCTTCCTGATGTCCGACGACATCGGCATGAACGCGCTCGCCGGCGGCTTCGCCGAGCGGGCCCGGGGGGTGATCGACGCGGGGACCGACGCGGTCCTGCATTGCTCGGGGGCGATGGAGGAGATGGTGGCGGTGGCCTCCGCGGTCGGCGAATTGGGTGAGGCCGGCCGAGAGCGCCTCGACCGGGCGATGACGCTGGTCTCCGGGCCGGCGAAGGCCTTTGTCTATGCGGAGCTGGCCGAGAAGAGGGACCGGCTGCTGGCTTCTGCCTAGGTCCCGCGCCCTTGCCGCTGAATTGGCGCGCGCAGGGATCGACCTGCCCGTCCGGACGCTTCGCGGCTATCTCAAGGTGATCGAGGTCCGGACGCTCCGCTGGGCGCGCTTCGCCCGCCATTGCTCCCTGCTCTGGCCCCAGATTTCGACGGGCGTGTTGTCGAACGGCGCCGGCAGATAGGCGCTGCCGCGGCGGGCGGAGCCGAGCCGCTCGGCGACTCGGGCGGACGGCGCGTTGTCCGGATCGATGCAGTGAATGACATCGTCCCAGCCGAGCCGCTCGAACGCCCAGTCGATCGTCGCGACGGCGCTCTCGGTGGCATAGCCTTTGCCCCAGGCCGAGCGTTCGAGGCCCCAGCCCACCTCGGCGCCGGGCCAGCCTTCCGGCCGCCACGGGCCGACCCGCCCGATCCAGCGGCCGCTCGCTTTCTCGATCACCGAGAACATCCCATAGCCCCTGAGCGCCCAGCTTCCCGCCATCGCCGCCATGCCCCGCCAGGCGCCCGCGCGCGCCTGCCGGCCGCCGACGAAGCGCGCGGCCTCCTCATCGGCCATCATCGCCGCGAAGCCGTCGAGATCGCGCTCTTCCGGCGGGCGGAGGATCAGGCGGTCGGTTTCAAGCGTCGGGCCGAGCATCGGCGAAGCCTACGCATCGGCGGCGGACGCTGGCAACCTCTCCGTCACTGCCGCGCGGCACCGGGTGCGAAGCTGATCCGGCCGACCTCGCGGATGCGGCCGCGGGCGAGCTCGCCCTCGACCAGCTCGTAGCCGAGCAAGGCGAAGGTGCGGCCGGCCCAAAAGATCGGCCGGGCATTGCCGTACCAGTCGACGCAGCTCGCCTGGCAGGCATCGTCGACCACTCCCGCGGTGCGGGCCTCGAGTTCGCCGGCCGGCGCCAGCCGGCGCTGCTCCCGGCGCAAATAGACCATCGCCGCCGAGCTTCCGAAGAAGCGGGCGAGCGCCGGGTCCGAGCGCTTGGCGACCGGAAGGCCGACCGTGCCGGATGCGCCGTCGGGCGCGTCGGCATCGGGGCTGAAGAAGAAAGCGTGGCTCCGGCTCTCGCCTTCCGCCGAGTCGGGGTGGACGTAGCGGTCGCCGAGGCCGGGTTCGGCGCCGTCGAGTTCGACCGTCGAGAAGCCGAGGCCGCGCGACGTTCCGCCGATGACGATCGCGTCGCGCCCGAGCAGCTCGATCCGGTCGACCTCGTGCGGCAGCGGAAGCTCGGTCACCCGGCCGTCACGGAGGCGGGCGGCGATCAGGTTCGAACGTTTGGCCCGTTCGCCATTGGAGCCCGCTCCGTAGAGGACATAATCGCCGGCGAAGCGGTTGTGGAACGACCAGCCCGGGACCGACGGAAGGAAGCGATAGCGCGAGCGCGGCACCTGCCGGGAAGCGTCGCCGAAATCGGAGAAGCGCACCCGAAGCAGTGCGACCCCCGCACCGCCGCCGCTGCCTTCGGGCGCGAACATCGCGTCGCCGCCGCCGTCGCTTCGGACGAGGATGTTGATTAGCCCCTCGGCCGGATCCTCGCGGAACGAGAACTGGTCGGTCGGAACGCCGCGCGCCGCGGTCGCCGACGGGCGTTGGAGTCCGAAGGGCAGGCGGTAGAGGTAGCTTTCCGGACGCTCGGATTGCCAGGCGTCGCTGACCCACAGATAGACGCCCTGCGCCGAGACGTAGAAGGTGCGCGACGGCGGACCGAGCACCGCGGTCGCCGAGCAGCCGAGATCGGCGGCGGTGAGGTCGCAGCTGGTGACGCTGTGCAGCGTGTCGACGATCGCATCGCGCGAGCTGCGCATCGCCGGCGCGATGAACACCTGGGTGGCTCGGGCGATCCGCCGGAACTTGCGCTTCTCGGCGCCGGCCCCGGCCTGCCAGCGGCGGACTCCGGGCAGCACTTCGAACGGATCGTCCTCCCAGTCGAGATCGAGCGGCGTGTAGAAGATCAGGCGGTTGCCGATCAGCCGCGAGGCATAGTTGCGCGACGAATAATAATCGTTGGACTTGAGGTGCCAGGCGTCCTCGAAGCGCAGCCGGCCGGCGGGATCGAGGCGGAAACGGTTAATCTCGGTGCCTCCGCGCGCATAGGAATAGCCGACGACGATGACTCGGTCGCCCGAGATCAGCATCTCGTCATACCAGTCGCCGCGGCCGCTGACGCCGGGCGGGAAGGCGTCGATCGAATCGACCGGGCGCATCCGGCCGCCGGCCAGCGAGACGGTGAACAGCCGGCCGCGGCGAAGGATGACGAGCGTGTCGCCGCTCACCTTGACGATATCGCCCTCGTCGACATTGGCCTCCTGGTTGTTGGTGATGCCGGCCGTCGCCTGGGGCAGGTCGTTGAGCTTGGTGGCGAGAGGGGCGGCCGCATAGCTCTGGCTCGGCGCGCCCGCGGAGGGCGGCGGCGGCGCCGGCATCGGCGCCGGCATCGGTGCGTACTCAACGGGCGGGATCGCCTGCTGTCGGCGCTTGAGGCGGCGAAGAAAGGTTCGCAGCTCGGCATCGGAGCGGAATGCCGTCAGCCCGCCTCGCGGCTTGCTTGGCCCCGTGCTGGCGGCGGTCCGGCCTTGGGGCTGGGCGAAGCCGGGAGCGGCCGTGGCGAGGGACAAAGCGGCCAAGGCGGCGGCGAGCAGCAGAGGGGTGCGCATGGCTTCTCCGGACTATTGTCTGGATACTTTGTATCATCGTGCGCGAGGCGGCAAGGGCCAAAAAATGCTGTGCATAAATGGGCCGATCCCCCTTCGCTTAGGGGGCCCGACGTCCTAACCTCCCCGGCGTGGACGGGGACGATATCTTCGACGAGTTCGACTCGGGGGCGCCGGTGCGGGAGGCCGATCGGCTGACTCTCGACCTGGACGGCTGGGAGGGGCCGCTCGACCTGCTTCTGACTCTTGCGCGCAACCAGAAGGTCGATCTGGCGAAGATCTCGATCCTCGCCCTGGTCGAGCAATATCTCGCCTTCATCGCCGACGCCAAGAAGCTCAAGCTCGAGATCGCCGCCGATTATCTCGTCATGGCGGCCTGGCTCGCCTATCTCAAATCCTGCCTGCTGCTGCCCCGCGACCAGGAGGCCGACCCGAGCCCCGAGGAGCTGGCGATGCGGCTCCAGCTTCGGCTGCAGCGGCTCTCGGCGATGCGCGAGGCGGGGGCTCGGCTGCTCGGCCGCGATCGGCTGGGCCGCGACGTCTTCCTGCGCGGCGCGCCCGAGGGGTTGAGGGTGGTCCGCCGCTCGCTGTGGCAGGCGGAGCTGTACGACCTGATCGCCGCCTACGGCTCGGTCAGGGCAAGGAGCGAGCCTGCTTTCCACGTCGTCGCCCGGCGGCCGGTGATGACTCTCGAGGAGGCGCTGGCGCGGGTCGAACGAATGATCGGGACGAGGCTCGAATGGACCCGCATCGAGGCCTTCCTTCCGGACACCCAGGACGGCGAATTCCGCAAGTCCGCGCTCGCCTCGAGCTTCGTCGCCGCGCTCGAGCTCGCCCGCAAGGGCCGCGTCGAGCTCGACCAGAAAGGGGCGTTCGAGCCCCTTTTCATCCGCGCGGCATGATCGGGATGGACGACAGCCTGCGCGCCGTCGAGGCGGTGCTGTTCGCGGCGGAGGAGCCGATGAGCGCCGACGACATCGCCGCCCATGTCGGCCCGGAGGTCGACGTCGCGGCTGCTCTGGCCGAGCTGGCGAGCCATTATGACGGGCGCGGCATCGAGCTGGTCGAGCGCGGCCGCCGCTGGCATTTCCAGACCGCGCCCGACCTCGCCTTCATCCTCAGGCGCCAGCGCGACGAGACCCGCAAGCTGTCGCGCGCCGCGGTCGAGACCCTCGCCATCATCGCCTATCACGAGCCCGTCAGCCGGGCCGAGATCGAGGCGATCCGCGGAGTCCAGATCTCGAAAGGGACGCTGGACGTGCTGATGGAGGCCGGCTGGGTCCGCCCGGCGGGACGGCGCGAGGCGCCTGGCCGGCCGCTCATCTACGCCACCACACCCGCCTTCCTCGCCCATTTCGGCCTGGAGAGCCGGCGCGACCTGCCGGGGCTCGACGACCTCAAGGCGGCCGGCCTGCTCGATCCGATCGACGCGGCGATGGAGCAGCTCGGGCTTGCCGAGCTGGAGGAAGCCGAGGAGGAGTGACGGGGTGGAAAGTGGAGCGCAGGGGGACTAGGTAGCTCCCAAGGTCATTGGAGACACATCATGGGCGGGTTGAGCATTTGGCATTGGCTGGTGGTCGGAGTGATCATCCTGCTTCTGTTCGGCAAGGGTCGCTTCTCCGAGATGATGGGCGACGTCGCCAAGGGCCTGAAGAGCTTCAAGAAGGGAATGAGCGAGGACGAGGAGGCGGCCGCCGCTCGCGCCGCGGAGCCGCCGCGCCGGCTCACCGACGAAGCGTCGGTCGTGCCCCCCGCCGCCGAGCGCAGCCGCGACGCGGACCCGAGCGATCGCCGCGAGCCCTAAGGCCCCGCGCGAAGGGCGCGACTGATGTTCGACATCGGCTACAGCGAGCTTCTCGTCATCGCGATCGTGGCGCTGGTGGTGATCGGCCCCAAGGATCTCCCGCGGGTGATGCGCACCGTCGGCCAGTGGGTCGGCCGCGCGCGCGGCATGGCGCGCCATTTCCGCTCCGGGATCGACACGATGATGCGCGAGGCCGAGCTCGAGGAGATGGAGAAGAAGTGGCGCGAGGAGAACGCCCGGATCCTCGCCGAGCATCCTTTCGCCGAGCCTCTCGCGGATCCCGCCGCCCTCGCAGCGCCGGCCGAGCTTCCCGCGACGGATGACGAACCGCCTGGACCGGAGGAAGGGAAGCCCGCCTCGCCCGCGGCCGACCCGACGCTGCCATGAGCGACATCGATGAGACCCGCGCTCCGCTGATGGAGCATCTGGTCGAGCTGAGGAAGCGGCTGATCCGCTCCTTCCTCGCGCTCGGGATCGCATTCGGAATATGCTATTATTATTCGGACTTCCTCATCTCGTTCCTCGCGCAGCCGCTCGCCGACGCCTTCGGCGACCACCAGGGCAAGCTCATCTACACCAAGCTGTACGAAGCCTTTTTCGTGAAAGTGCGGGTCGCCTTTTTCGGCGCATTCTTCTTGGCCTTTCCCATCATCGCCAACCAGATCTGGCTGTTCGTCGCCCCGGGCCTGTACAGCAAGGAGAAACGGGCCTTCCTGCCGTTCCTGATCGCGACCCCGGTGCTGTTCGTGATGGGGGGTGCCCTCGCTTATTACTTCGTCATGCCGACCGCCTTTCGTTTCTTCCTCCAGTACCAGGGCAATATCGGAGGCATCCAGCAGGAGGCGCTGCCAGCGATCGGCGATTACCTCAGCCTCGTCATGCAGTTCGTCCTCGCCTTCGGCATAGCCTTCCTGCTGCCGGTGCTGCTGATGTTGCTCGAGCGGGCGGGACTGGTGACTCGCGATCAGCTGAAGCGGGGGCGCCGCTACGCCATCCTCGTCGCCTTTATCGTCGCCGCGATCGCGACTCCGCCCGACGTCATCAGCCAGCTCATGCTCGCGATCCCTCTCATCCTCCTCTACGAACTGTCGCTGATCGCGATCTGGTTCACCGAGCGGAAGCGCGCGAAGGAGCTCGCGGCGTCGCCGCCGGCCTAGCGTCGCCGTCGGGCGAGGGTGCCTCATCGCAGCCATCCCTCAACTCACCGGCGCAATCTTTCGTAAACCTGGTCTCTTAGGACTTTCTTAACCTTTGCGGGCGTTGAGTGGGCTGGAGCGGGGCGAAGCACAAGGAGGCCGACATGGCCGATCGCCGCAACTCCCGCAGACCGCGCGCGAGCGCGCGGACCGAGCTCACCGATTTGCCCCCGGCCGGAACGCGCCGCTGGGTCGCCCGCCGCAAGGCGCAGGTGGTCGACGCGGTGCTGGGCGGGATGCTCAGGCTCGACGACGCGCTCAGGCGCTACGAGCTCAGCATCGAGGAGTTCAGTCTTTGGAAACGCCGCTTCTACCGCTCCGGAATCGACGGGCTTCGAATGGCCCGGCCGCGCCATGACTGAGCCGCTCCTCCCCGAGGCCGCCGTTCGACCGCTGCTTCGGCAGCCGGGCGGGCGCCGGAGGCTTCTGCTGATCGACGACGAGCTTTCGGTGGCCCGCTTCATCGCCCACGCGGCCGAGGAATGCGGCTACGAGGCGATCATCACCGTCACCGCGGAAAGCTTCAGAAGCCAGTATCTGGCCTGCGATCCCGACGTGGTCGTGCTCGATCTCGCGCTGCCGCGAAGCGACGGAGTCGAGCTCCTGCGCTTCCTCGCCGAGGAGAAGTGCCGGGCGCTGGTGCTTCCGATCAGCGGCTTCGACGAGCGCGTGCTCGAGGCCTCGGTCCGGCTGGGCACCGCGCTCGGCCTTCGCATGGCCGGGCCGCTTCGGAAGCCGGTGCGGCTCCAGCAACTGATGGACGCGATGCAGGGACGGGAGGCGCAGGATGCGGGCTGCATCGGTTTCTGAAGCGGAGCTGCTCACCGAGCTTCAGCTCGCCGTCGAGCGCGACGAGCTGTCGTTGCTCTACCAGCCCAAGGTGGCGGTGGCGGACCACCGGCTGGTCGGGGTGGAAGCGCTGGCGCGGTGGCCGCACCGGGCGCTCGGCCTGGTCGAGCCGTCGACCTTCGTGCCGCTCGCCGAGCGCTACGGACTGATCGACGAGCTTACCGACTGGGTGCTTCGGCGCGGGCTCAAGCAATGGGTGACCTGGAGCGAGCAGGGGCTTCGGACCAACATCGCCTTCAATGTCTCGGCGCTGAGCCTTCGCGACGTCTATTTTCCCGATTATCTGCACCGGCTCTGCCAGACCGAAGGGGTGCCGGCCAATTGCCTGACCATCGAGGTCACCGAAGGCGCCACCCAGCATCTGGTCCGGCTGCTCGACACCCTGACCCGCTTCCGGCTCAAGGGGATGAGCCTGGCGCTCGACGATTTCGGTACGGGTTATTCCTCACTGCTCCAGCTCAGGCAGCTGCCCTATAACGAGCTCAAGGTCGATCAATGCTTCGTCAGCGAGGCCGTTCGATCGCGCGAGTCGCGGCTGATCGTCAAGGCGGTGATCGACCTCGCCCACGGCCTCGGGCTCGAGGCGACGGCGGAAGGCGTCGAGGATTCGGAGACACTGGCGCTGCTCGCCGAGCTCGGCTGCGATCATGCCCAGGGCTATTTCATCGCCCGGGCGATGGAGGGCTGGGAGCTGGCGCCGTGGCTGGTCGAGGCGGACGGCGACGGCGTCGTCCCGATCGCTTCGGCCCGGCGGAGCGGCTGACGCGCCGGGAGCGCGGGTGTTGTAGGCGTGGCGTTCAGGAAAATGGGGAGGTTCACGATGTCGCGGCGGCGTCTTGTCTATTGTCTGGTCGTCCTGGCAGGCGCCGCCTCGTGCCAGACGGCGCCTCCGGACAAGCCGGCCGCAGCGAGGCCGAGAGTCGTCGTCGAAGAGGCGGAGGCTTGGCGGAGCGTGGCTTCGGCACGCGACCTGGCCGCCCTGGACGGCCTGCCGGTCCGCTGGCAGCAGGCTCTCGCCGCCGGGCGGGCGGCCAATCTGTCGCGCCGGATCGCCGCTCAGGGCGATCTTCTGGAACCGGAGGCGCGGCTCGAGCGCGGGGCCCCGGCGCCGGGAAGCTACCGCTGCCGCTATGTCCGGCCCGGGGGCCGCAAATGGGTCAGCTCGCCGCCGGGCTTTTGCTATGTCGGCGTCGAGTCGGGCCAGCTCAGCCTCGCCACCGAGCTTCGCGGCCTGCGCCTGGGCGGCTATCTGTGGGAGCTGAAGGGCGGCGAACGGCTCGTCTTCCTGGGTGGAGCGGTGCCGCCCGGCGCCAAGACCGCCGCGGCCTATGGTGACGACCCGTCGCGGGACACGGCCGGACTGGTCGAGCGCCTCGGCGAATTCCGCTACCGGCTCACTCTGCCCGAGCCCTCGCCGGGAGCGGGCCTCACCGTCGTCGAGCTGATCGCGGCGCCGCGCGGCTGACAAAAAAAGGCCGCCCGGAGGCGGCCTTTCTCGATCGGCTTCGGCTCAGCAGTTGCCGGGCTTGCCGTCGGCGCAGTCGGTGGTCGATTCGACGTCGTTCGCGGCGCCGTGAACCGTATTGCAGGCGCTCACGAAGAGGCCCGACGTGACGAGAGCGAGGGTGATAAGCTTACGCATGTTCCGTCTCCTGGACTGGTAAGACGGGGAATGCGGGAAGGGGACCGATTGTTCCGGCTGCGTCATCCCGTGGGCCCGGGAATGCGGCGGACGGTCGCGCCTCGTCGGCGCGGAATGAATTCGCCAGTCGCGAGGGAATGATGAAGCTGGGGGGCTTAGACAAATTTGAGCCCGGAGGCGCCACCGGGGGGGGGGAGGTTGGCGCGTCCGGGCTCATGTCGTGGATAGCGAGAGCGGGGGGGCAAAAGGTCACTATCCGAACTGCATAACGAGGAAGGCGGGGAGCGGTTCCGTCGATCCGCAAAAAAATTGCGTTGACCGAACTTTTTTCGAAACCGCCCCGCTCTTCCGCCGGTTCAGAAGGGCGAAGAGGAGCCCAGAAACGTGACCAGGCCGCCCAAATCCACGCCCCACAGCGACATTGACGGAGTCCATCGCGACGAGAAGCCCAATGTCGAGAGCGCCGTCGAGGCGGGGCAGGGGACGGAAGATCTCGCCCGTGCGGCTCGGGAGAATGCGGCGAGGCCGGATTATTCCGACGACGTGAAGAACCGCGACGACCGGAGCTGAGCCCTCATCCCGGCGGAGGCACGCTATCGCTCCGCCTTGTCCACCACGGCGACCGCCAGCGTGTAGCGGCCGGCCTCGAGATCGCGATCGATCGTCGAGCGGAGCTGGCGGGACAGGCCGGTGACGATCCGCTCGAAGCGTTCGGTCAGGATGACCTCGCTCGCCGCGCCGGGGCGAAGGCTGTCCGATTCGATGGCGAGCCGGGCGGTTCCCGGGCTCGCGCCGTCGCCGGTCAGCGCGATGCTGACCGCTCCGGCGCCGCACAGCATCGCATATTCGGCGATCTCGGTGATCAGGAAGGCGACCGAGACCGCCACGTCCTGGGTGACATAATAAGGCTCGAGAGCGAGCCGAATGCTCATCCCGAGCGCGGAAGCGGGAGCGGTGGCGCGCAGGTTGGCGGCGAGCTCCGAGATGAGCGGCTTAAGGGCGACCCCGCGATTCTCCTCGAGCTCGGCGAAATGGTTGCGATGGACGACGGCGAGAGCGTCGACCCGGCGCTGGATCGAGGCATAAGCGGCCGCGACCTGCTCGTTGGGCGAGCCGCGCGAGTGGATGTTGAGCAGGGACGCGACGACCTGGAGGTTGTTCTTCACCCGGTGGTGGACCTCGCGCACCAGCTTGGTCTGGCGCTCGACCGCGGCCTCGAGCTCGGCCTCGTGGTGAGCCAGGGTTCGAACCGCTCGGTCGAAGGCCTCGCCAAGCTCCCTGATCTCGCGCGCGGGAGTTGCGACCCGGGGGAGAGCGAGCTCGCGGTCGCCGGGGCGGTAGGCGGCGACGGCGCGCTCCATCCGCGCCAGCGGCCTCAGCAGCAGCCGGTTGAGGATCGCCCAGCCGATCAGGGTCGCGAAGCCCCACATCATCACCGGCAGCAGGATGAGCAGCATATCCGAGAGCGTGATCGGCACCGCGGACAGCAGGATGCTCAGCCGAAGCTGTCCTCCGGCGACCGATTCGGAGCTTTGCACCGTCTGCCGCCAGGCGCCGGCCTTGAAATCGGAGCGGAGCACCATCCGGCGGGAACCCTCGCTCAGGTCGAGATTGAAGTCCCGGCTGGTGCCCGGAATGTAGGCCAGGTCGCTTAGCGCCTGGCGGCCATATTCGGCGACTCCCTCGAGCTGGCCGCGGTCCCCGAAGACGAACAGGCTGAGCGCGGAGCCGTCCGCATGTATCCGGGCGATGGTCCCCGACCGGCGGGCGCGGGCGGCGCCGATCGAGGGCGCGAAGCCGGCGCTTGCGCAACGCAGCCGCCCGTCGCCCGAATAGAGGGCGTAGCGGACCGGAACCGGGCCCTGCTCGAGCTGGCGCAGCGTGGTCTCGCAGACCCGCGATCCCTCGGGGGTCAGCGAGATCGCGACGCTGGCGGTGTTGATGGTGAGCACGCTCCGCGAGAAAGCCGAGTTCAGGCGCTGCGCCTTGATCTCGAGCCGGGACAGGGTCTCCTCCTCGCGATCCGCTTTCTTCTGGTCGGCGCTCTGGATGGAGACGAGAATGGCGACCAGGCCGAGCGGGAACAGCGCCGCGCTGAAGATGAGCGCCATCTTGAGCCCGGTGGACAGCCGGGCGAAGCGAGCTTTGAGCCAACCTTTGGTTTCAGTCGCCACGCCGTTCCGATACCGCCGAGCGGCGCCTCCGGTAGTGAGGGAGAATCCTAACCGAGCCTGCCCAGTAGATCGAGCATTTCGGGAGGGATGGTCTCGTCCACCGCGTCGGAATAGGCCTTGCGCAGGGCCTGGCCGATTTCGGCATTCGGGCCGCGTTTCTTCCGGCTTCTGGGCATGTCTTCACTGTCGGCCGGAGGGGTGGGATCGGTTTTGCGCCGGCGATCGCTTTCGTTCTCGAAGCTCAAATCTCTACCCCTCGCGACGCCGGCGCCGCGCCCGCTGCATTTCAACTGGCGCCCGCCAAGGCCACGACCGAAATCGAAACCGATGCGCAGGACCCACCCGCGGCCAGATAATGGCCCGCAGTCGCCGTGGAAACAAAAAACTCGCTGAATGGTTCCAATGCCGCGTGAGGAGCGGGCCGGGCCGATTTTCTCTCCTGTTCGCGCCGTTGCACCCACCTGATGGCGGGTTGCAAAGCGCGGGCGCAGCCTCAATAGGACCCGGAACGAACAGGAGTCGAAACGAACATGTCGCTTGGTCAGGATCTCGCGCCCCACCTTCCGTTCCTGAGGCGCTATGCGCGCGCCCTCACCGGCAGCCAGGGCCATGGCGACGCTTTCGTCAAGGCGACTCTCGAGGCGATCGTCGCCGCGCCGAATGAATTCCCGCGCGACGTCGATCCCCGGCTCGGCCTCTACCGAACCTTCCACGCCATCTGGTCCTCCGCCAATATCGAGGAGGATCCGGGCGCCGTCGGCGGCGAGGATCCGGAAGGCATCGCCCAGGCGCGCCTCGCCCGGATCACGCCCCTGTCGCGCCAGGCCCTGCTGCTGACGGCGATGGAAGGCTTCACTCCCGAAGACGCCGGCTATCTGATCGGGGCCTCCGCCGACGATGTCGAGCGGCTGGTCGCCGAAGCCCTCGCCGAGATCGAGCGCCAGACCCGCGCCGAAGTCCTGATCATCGAGGACGAGCCGATCATCGCCATGGATATCGAGACGATCGTCCGCGACCTCGGCCACTCGGTGACCGGAGTCGCCGTCACCCGCGACGAGGCGGTCGCCCAGGCGATGGCCCGCCGCCCGGGCCTCGTCCTCGCCGACATCCAGCTCGCCGACGACAGCAGCGGAATCGACGCGGTCAAGGACATCCTCGCCCAATTCCAGGTGCCGGTGATCTTCATCACCGCCTTCCCCGAGCGGCTGCTGACCGGGGAGCGGCCCGAGCCGACCTTCCTCATCACCAAGCCGTTCCAGCGCTCGACGGTGAAGGCCGCTATCGCCCAGGCCCTGTTCTTCGACAGCGCCACCTTGCCCGCTTAGCCGGGGCGGCCGCGGCTCAGACGCCGAACGAGGCGAGGATCGGGCACGGCCCTTCGCCGCCGCCGGCGCATTCCGCCGCCAGGCTCCGCAGCGAATCGCGGGCGCGCTCGAGATCGGCGATCCTGGCGTCGAGCGATTCGATTCGGGTCCGGGCGAGCTCGCGGGCACGGCTTCTATCCTGGCCCGAGTCGAGGTCGAGCAATTCCCTTATCTCTTCGAGCGTGAATCCGGCCGCCTGAGCCTTGCGAATGAACCGCAGCCGACGCACGTCCTGCGAGCCGTAGCGGCGAACTCCGCTCTCGCGCGTTGGAGTGCCCAGGAGGCCCTTGCGCTGGTAAAAGCGGATGGTCTCCACGCCGACGGCCCCGGCCGCGGCGAGCTTGCCGATCGTCAGGGACGCAGGGGCTTGACTCCGTACCATGGTACAGACCCTATATCAGCGCCGACGAGATCACAAGGAGACGTGAAATGTCGGACATGAGCAACCCTCCGGCCGCCCCCGGAAAGGCGGTCATCCACCGAATGGTGATGGCCGGTCATACCTGCCCCTACGGACTGAAGGCCCTGCACCTGCTGAGAGCGCCGGCTACGAGGTCGAGGATCATCACCTCACCACGCGCGAGGAGACTGACGCCTTCAAGGCCGAGCACGGAGTCGCGACCACGCCCCAGATTTTCATCGGCGGCGAGCGCATCGGCGGCCATGACGACCTTCGGCGGTTCCTCGGCAAGCGGGTCGCGGATCCGAAGGCGACCAGCTACCGGCCCGTGATCGCCCTGTTCGCGATGACCGCACTGATGGCGCTGGCCGCGAGCTACGCCGTTAGCGGCGGAGTCTTCACCCGGCTGGCGGCGGAGTGGTTCATCGGCTTCTCGATGATCGTTCTGGCGCTCCTCAAGCTCCAGAACGTCGAAAGCTTCGCGACGATGTTCCTCAACTACGACCTGCTGGCCAGGCGCTGGGTGCCCTACGGCTACATCTATCCTTTCGCCGAGGGGCTGGCCGGAGTGCTGATGGTCGCGGGCGCGCTGACCTGGCTTTCGGTCCCCGTCGCCTTGTTCATCGGGACGATCGGCGCGGTCTCCGTCTTCAAGGCCGTCTATGTCGACCGGAGGGAGCTCAAATGCGCCTGCGTCGGCGGCTCGAGCAACGTTCCGCTGGGCTTCGTCTCGCTGACCGAGAATCTGATGATGATCGCGATGGCCCTTTGGATGGCTTTCGGGGCAGCCGGCCTCGCCGCTGGAGGATCCCACGCGATGACCCGGCCGGTGCACGAGGTCCAGATGTCGTCCCCGGCCGGTGCGGAGAGTCCCTCTACCGCCGCCTACCGCGCCGCCCATCAGCGTATGACGGGCGCCATGGACCAGCCTTATACCGGCGACGCCGACGCCGACTTCATGCGCGGAATGATCCCTCACCACGAAGGCGCCGTGGCGATGGCGAAGGTCGCCCTGCAGCACGGCAGGGATCCGGAGGTCAGGCGCCTCGCCGAGGACGTGATCGAGGCTCAGGAGAGCGAGATCGCGCAGATGAAGGCCTGGCTCTCCCGTCACGGCCGGAACTGAGGTCTCCGCGAAAAGGGGCGGGGCCGGGGACCAAGGGAACCCGCCCCCGCAGCGGGCGTTGCGCCCACATAACGAGCGGAACCGAGGGATCATGGACGAGCGCGAACATATCGACACGACGAGCGCGCGCGCGGGGGCGACCCCGCACATGACACGCTATATTCTGCCGATATCCCTGGGGCTGGTGATCCTGGCGTTCCTGCTCTTGTTGTTTCTCTGGCGGTAGAGGCCTACATCCTTGACAGAAGAGAGGGGGGCTCCGGCCCGTCCGCACCGCATGAGCGAAATCAGTACAGCGTATAACGGGGGCAGCTTGGGCCAGCAGCCGGAAGACGAAGACGAAGACGACATCGAGACGCCGCGCTTCGAGCCGGTGCCGCTGCCGGACGACGAGTTCAAGGACCAGCTCGCGCAGGTCATTCCCCACCTGCGCGCCTTCGGCCGCTCGCTCTCGGGAAGCCGCGACCTCGCCGACGATCTCGTCCAGGAGACGCTCCTGAAGGCCTGGGCCGCGCGCAAGCGCTTCCAGGCGGGCACCAACATGCGCGCCTGGACCTTCATCATCCTCCGCAACCTGTTCCTCAGCCAGATGCGCCGGGCCCGCTTCAAGGGCGAATGGGACGAGATCACCGCGTCGAAGATGCTGGCTGCTCCGGCGAGCCAGGACCGCCACGTCGAGCTGACCGACATGCAGCGCGCCCTGCTCCACCTGCCGCAGCCGCAGCGCGAGGCCCTGATCCTGGTCGGCGCCGGCGGCTTCGCCTATGAGGAGGCGGCCGAGATCTGCGGCTGCGCGGTCGGGACGATCAAGAGCCGGGTCGCCCGCGGCCGGGTCGCGCTCGAGGCCCTGCTCACCGACGGCAAGCTGCCCTCGCGACGCGAGCATGAGAATGAGGGCGGCCGCTCCGCGCTTCAGAGCATCATGAGCGAAGTGGACGAATTGAGCCGCGACCGCGATCCGGGGCTGTAGCGTCCGTCCTTCGATACGCGGGTTCGACAAGCTCACCCGCTACTCAGGATGAGCGGTCGAGAAGAATCCCATCCGCTCATCCTGAGTAGGGGCTGAGCTTGGCGAAGACCCGTATCGAAGGACGATCGGAGTTCAGGCCTGGTCGAGGCGGACCAGGAGCTCCTCGAACATGGCGAGCGAGCGGGTCTCGCCATCCATGGCGAAGGCTTCGCGCAGGGCATTGCCCACTCCGGCGTGCACCGTCGGCGGCGCCACTTTCACGAAGCGCCTGGAGGAAGCATGGACCATGGCTTCTAATCTCGGATTCATCGTATTCACGACGTCAAGAACGCGCTGCGAACGCCGGAGTTTCAAACGTTGCGCGTCCCGAACGGAACTGACCTGTGCTGTTGTATGAATGAAACACAGAGTGAAGAAGCGGTTAAGGACGCGCTCGCCCGGGCGCGGGCGCATTCGCCCTTCCTCAGGCTCCAGCTGGAACGCTTTCCCGATATAGCGCAATCGCTTGAGGCGGGTCGGGTCGAGGACGCGATGGCGCGAGCCCGACAGGCGGGCGCCGCCGCCGAGGATCTCGCCGCCGCGCTGAGGCGCGAGCGGAGGGCGCTCGCGGCGGCTTTGGCCGTGGCCGATCTCGCCGGAGCGATCCCGCTCGAGCGGCTGATGGAGGCGCTCGCCGACCTCGCCGACCGCGCTCTGGGCCGGGCGCTGGCCGCCGCCTTCGCCGAGCGCACCCCGGACGAGCCTCAGCGCGGCTTCGCCGTCATCGCGCTCGGCAAGCACGGCAGCCGGGAGCTGAATTATTCGTCCGACGTCGACCTCCTCTTCCTCTACGATCCCTCCACGCTGCCGTTGAAACCGCGCGAGGAGGCGGGGCAGGGCGCGCTCAGGATCGGCAACCGCCTGGTCGAGCTTCTCCAGAAGCGCGACGGCGAGGGCTATGTCTTCCGCGTCGACCTTCGCCTCAGGCCGTCTCCCGAAGCCACCCCGATCGCTCTGCCGGTCGACGCCGCAATCTCCTATTACGAATCCTCGGCTCTGCCCTGGGAGCGGGCGGCCTTCGTTCGGGCCCGGCAGGTCGCCGGCGACGAGGCGGTGGGCCGCTATTTCCTCGACGCCCTCCACCCCTTCGTCTGGCGGCGCTCGCTCGATTTCGGGGCGATCGGCGAGATCCAGTCGATCACCCGCCGGATCCGCGACCATTATTCGCAGGGCCAGATTTTCGGCCCCGGCTTCGACGTGAAGCGCGGCCGCGGCGGAATCCGCGAGATCGAGTTCTTCGCCCAGATCCACCAGCTCATTCACGGGGGCCGCGAGCCGGCGCTTCGGGCTCCGGCCACGCTCGACGCGCTCGCGGCGCTGAGGGCGGCCGGGCGCATCCCCGCCGACGCCGCCGACGACCTCGCCGACGCCTACCGGCTTCTGCGCACCGTCGAGCACCGGCTGCAGATGGTCGACGACCGCCAGACCCACGTCCTGCCGGCCGAGCCGGAGGCGCTCGACAATGTCGCCCGGCTGCACGGCGCGGCCTCGGGCGAGGCCCTGCTCGCCCTGCTGGAGGCGCCGGTCACCCGCTGCGGAGAGCTGTATGATGGCCTTGCCGGACAAGGCGAGACGAGGATTCCGCTGAACCCGCAAGCGCTGGAATCGCATTTGCGCAACGCCGGCTTCAACGACCCCGTCTCGGCCCGGCTCCGGATCGAGGGCTGGCGCGGCGGCAAGGCGCGCTCGCTTCGCACCGCCGCCGCCGGCGAGGCGTTCGAGGCGATGCTCCCGGTCCTGATCGAGGCGTTCGGGCGGGCGCCCGATCCGATGCGGGCGATGAATCGGTTCGACGACGTCGTCACCCGGCTTCCGAGCGGGGTCAATTTCTACCGCCTGCTCGAGGCGCGTCCGGGCCTCACCGACCATCTCGGCACCATCCTCAGCCACGCTCCCGCGCTCGCCGAGCAACTCGGCCGGCGCCCGCAATTGCTGGACGGGCTGGTCGACGCCTCCGCCTTCGAGCCGGCGCCGTCCGTCGAGGCGCTGATCCGCGATTTCTCCCGCTCGGACCGCGAGGGTGAGGATTACCAGCTCGTGCTCGACCGGGTCCGGCGGCGGGTGAACGAGCGGCGCTTCGCGCTCGGAGTCCAGCTGATCGTCGCCCATTCCGACCCGATCGAGGCCGCCGAAGGCTATTCAAGGGTGGCGGAAGCGGCGATCAACGTCCTCGCCCGGGCCGCGATCGCCGAGTTCGAGGGGGTGCACGGGCGGGTTCCGGGCTCGGAGCTTCTGGTCATGGGCCTCGGCCGGCTCGGCGGGGAGGCCCTGACCCACGCTTCGGACCTCGACCTCGTCTATCTGTTCAGCGGCACCCACGAAGCCGAAAGCGACGGCTCCAGGCCGCTTCGGGCCACCGATTATTTCAACCGGCTGGCGCCGCGTGTGACGGCGGCGCTGAGCGTTCCGACCGCCTCGGGGCCGCTCTACGACGTCGACACCCGCCTTCGCCCCTCCGGCACCGATGGAATGCTTGCGGTCAGCCTCGAAAGCTTCGAGCGCTACCAGAGCGAGCAGGCCTGGACCTGGGAGCATATGGCGCTGACCCGGGCCCGCCCCGTCTTCGGATCGGCGGCGGGACGGTCGGCGCTTCAGGCCGTGATCGACTCGACGCTGAGCCGGAAGCGCGACCCGGCGCGGCTGGTCGCGGACGCAGTCGCCATGCGGGCCGAGATGGCGTCGCACAAGGCGGCGAAGGGGCGGTTCGACATCAAGCTCGGCCCGGGCGGCCTCGTCGACCTCGAATTCGCAGTCCACACGCTCCAGCTCAGGCACAATGTCGGCCTCCACCCCCATCTCGAGGACGCGCTCGAGGAACTGGTCGCGGCGGGGCTGGTGTCGGACGAGATCGACCCCGCGCTGAGGCTGCTGACCCGGATGCTGGTCATGTTCCGCCTGGTCTCGCCAGCCTCCGACGAGCCGCCGGACGAGACCAAGCCGCTGGTCGCCGCGGCCTGCGGCCTTGCCGACTGGAACGCTTTGCTTGCGGCGCACGACGCGGCGCGGCAGAGGGTGGCGGAGCTGTGGCGCCGGGTGGGGTCGGGAGAATGACATGCTGAGCGAAGGCGACAAGGTTCCGGACGTGAAGCTGGCGAGCGTCGAGGGCAAGGCGATCAGCCCGGCCGACTTCGGCGGCCAGAAGCTGGTCCTCTATTTCTATCCCAAGGACGACACGTCCGGCTGCACCGCCGAGGCCCAGGCCTTCACCGCGCTCGCCGACGAGTTCAAGAATGCCGGCACCTGGATCCTCGGCGTGTCGAAGGACGACGCCAAAAAGCATGTGAAGTTCACCGAGAAATATGGATTGAAGGTCCCGCTGGCGACCGACTCGGACGGCTCGGTGTGCGAGGCGTTCGGGACCTGGATCGAGAAGTCTATGTACGGCCGAAAATATATGGGAATCGACCGCGCCACGTTCCTCGTCGACCGCGACGGCGTGGTGAAGCGCGTCTGGCGCAAGGTGAAGGTGCCGGGCCATGCGGAGGAAGTGCTGGAGGCGGCGAGGGCGCTGCCTTGAAGCCCTCCCCCTCGATGGGGGAGGGTTGGGTGGGGGTGAGGGTCGGCGTGGCGAGCCGCGGGTCTCGTAACCCACCCCTCCCCAACCCCTCCCCAGCGAGGGGAGGGGCTTTCGCGTTCAGGATCCGCTCAGCGACACGTTGACAAAATCCGTCGCCTAAGTCAGCTTTCGAAGGATGAAGCCGATGCGCGCCTCCG
Source organism: Allosphingosinicella sp. (assembly GCA_036389015.1). Taxonomy (GTDB): domain Bacteria; phylum Pseudomonadota; class Alphaproteobacteria; order Sphingomonadales; family Sphingomonadaceae; genus Allosphingosinicella. The sequence continues at coordinate 91,078 of DASVQS010000054.1, forward strand.
CCGCTCTCGATATCGCGACGATCTCCGCCGCGGCTTCCAGCTATTATTATTACGGCACTGCTCGGGCGGGACCGGAATAGCGCGCGCTTAACAGCCTTTCGCTTCAAACCGACCCCGTCCGGACCTCCGGGCGGGGTTTTTTCATGTGGAGAGACCCCGATGTTCACCGAACTCACCGAGACCCTGCCGCCGCCGAGGCCGGCCCGTCCGCCGGGCGCGGCCGAGGACTGGACGATCCCGCAGCGCTGGGAGCGCTTCCGCGCCGAGGAGCATCGGGTCTGGGACACGCTGTTCGCCCGCCAGCGCCGGAAGCTCGCCGGCCGGGCCGTCGCCGCCTTCGAGCGCGGGCTCGACACTTTGCGCCTGTCGCGTTCGGGAATCCCCGATTTCGACGATCTCAACGAGCGCCTGTTCGCCCGCTCCGGCTGGACGGTGGTGGCGGTGCCGGGGCTTCTGCCCGACGAGATCTTCTTCGCCCATCTCGCCCGCCGCCAGTTTCCGGCCGGCAATTTCATCCGTCCCGCCTCCAGCCTCGATTATCTCGAGGAGCCGGACGTCTTCCACGACGTGTTTGGCCATGTTCCGATGCTCGCCGAGCCCTGGTTCGCCGACTTCGTGCAACGGCTCGGCGAAGAGGGGCTCAAGGCGCTGGCGCAAGGCACGCTCGCCGCCTTCTCGAGGCTCTACTGGTACACGGTCGAGTTCGGGATGGCGCTGGAGGACGGGGCGCTCAGGCTTTACGGCGCTGGCCTTGCCTCGAGCTTCGGCGAAGCGGGCTACGCGCTCGACAGCGGCAAGCCGGAGCGGCTTCCCTTCGAGCTTGGCCGGGCGCTGCGCACGCCTTACCGTTCGGACCGCTTCCAGCCGCGCTACTTCGTGGTCGACGGGATGGAGGCGCTGCGGAGGGGAATCGATTTCGGCGGCCTGCAGGAGAGGCTGGCGGCGCTCTAGGGACACTCCGGTGACAGCCACCTGACCGTCGCCGCGCATCCCGTCATCCCGCCTTCGCCGGAATGACGGGGGCGGGTTACTCGATCGGGCCCGTCCGGCCCTGCCTTCGAAGCGCCGGCGGCGGGGTGGCGAGGCGCTTGAGCTGGGGGGCGAGATCCTTGTCGGGGATGACCACCTCGACCAGCGCCGGCACGCCCTCGAGGTCCCTGACCTCCGCGAGCACCTCCGCCAGCTCGCCGGCCGTCTCGACGCGGAAGCCGCGGGCGCCGAAGGCCTTGGCCAGGGCGAGATAGTCCCAGACCGGTAGGACGTCGTAGGCCGCGAACTCGCCTTCGGGCGTGAAGCCGTCGAGATTCACGAAGGCCTGCTCGATCGCATAGCCGCGGTTGCTCATCACGAAGACGGCGGCGTTGACGCCCGCGCGGACCAGGCTGGAAATCTCCTGGCACACCATCATGAAGCCGCCGTCGCCGGCGACCACGAAGGGCCGCTTGCCCGAGCCCAAAGCGACCCCGAGCGCGCAGCCGGTCTCGTGGCCGAGCGAGCCCCAGGCGGCCTGGGCGACGAAGCTGTCGCGGGGCAGGCCGAAGGCGTTGCCGAAGACGTAGAGCGAAGTGCTCTCGCCGAGCACGAGGACGGCCTCGCCGAGCAGCTTCTCCTCCTCGAGGAACCGGGTGAGCTGGCGATAGAAGCGGTTGTAGTTGAGTCCGGGGCCTTCATCCTCCGGCTCCCCGGCCGTTTCCGGCCGTTCGCAGCGGCGCGGATAGCCCGGATCCGCCTCGAACCGCTCGAGCAGCCCCTCCAGGAAATCCCTCAGCCTCACCCCCTGATACTGGGCCCAGCCGATCCGGGCCTCCTCGTCATTGACCTCGATCATCGCTCCGTAGCTCGACGCCATGATTGGGAGGTAATCGTCGGTGATGATCGTGCCGAGGGCGACCGGGCAGTCGCACGCCTTCATCGCCGCCCGGGTCGAGGCCGGCGAGGCGGCGTCGGCATAGGTGCCTATGAAGGCGGGCTGGGCCTCGTCGAGGACGGTCTTGGCGAGGCTGGTGGTGGTGAAGGGAAGGCCGCTCGAATCGACCAGCTTCTGGGCGATCTCCTGCAGACCGAAGCGTTTTATGTCGATCCCGAGCCAGAGCACCGGCCGCTCGGCGGCGGTGATCCGCTCCCAGGCGGCGTCGAGGAGGGCGGCGAGCGGCTTGGCCTCGCTCGGCAGAGCCGCCGCGGCGAGGGTTCCGACGGGCTCGGCGCAGGGCGCGATCCAGATGTCCTGGAGCACCTCGATGTAGATCGGCCGGCTGTGGGTCAGCATGGCGACGATCGCGCCGTCGATCTGGGCCGGCGCTTCTTCCGCGTCGGAGACGATCTCGGAGGCGACGGTGACCTCGGCGAAGATGTCGCGGTCGGCGAAAAGGTCGCCGGTCGAATGATGGAAGAGGATCGATTCCTCGGTCTCCAGCAGCCGGTCCCTGGTGCGCGGGCTGGCCGAGATGATCGCCACGGGAACGCGCTCGACGAACGAGCCCGCCGCGCAGTTGAGAGCGCTGAACGTGCCGACGCCATACTGGACGCAGGCTGCGCCGATGCCCTTGAAGCGGGCATAGCCGTCGGCCGCATAGCCGCTGCCGAGCTCGTTGATGTTGGGGACCCGGAGGATCCCCTCGGTGGAGTCGAGCGCGTTGAGGAAGTTCGCGGCATAGTCGCCGGGGACCGCGAAGACGTGGCCGAGGCCGCATTGCTTCAGGCGGTCGACCAGATATTGGGCGACGGTGTAGGCGGGGGCGGCCATCAGCTGATGTCCCGCTTGGCGAGGCAGCTGGGGGTGAGCGCGTTCAGCTCCTCGACCAGCTCCGCGGTGTCGGGCGTCTCGACGCAGCCGTCGAGGTCGCCGCAGCCGCCCTCGGGGCAGGGCATGATCGCATAATCGGAGTCCAGCCAGCGCGGCCGCTTGAGCCCGAAATGGCTCTCGAGCATCTGCTCGGCGGTGCAGAAGGCGCCCTCGACCCAGCCCTGGCCGTAGGAATAGGCCTCGCCGCAGATGTGGATGTCCTCGGAGGCGACGGGCTTGAGCATCCGCCACATGACCTGGTCGAGCCGGTATTCCGCCTTCCACTCGTGCCAGCCGCCGCCGTAGGGGTCCTCGTTCCAGGTGTGGTAGACCGCCGAATAGGGCATCGGGATCTCGGGCAGCGCATGGACCTGCGCTATCTGCTTGTTGCAATCCTCGACCATCTCCTGAGTCGCGCGATGCTCGGTGACCGGAATGGGGTCGGTGACTCCGGGCTCGACGCAGGCCGGCATGTAGCCCTCATAGGGCGTTCCCTTCTCGAGCGCCTTCCAGAAGGGCACGGTCGAGATGTCGTTATAGCTCGCCTGGACGAGCGAGTTGAGGAACGGCTCGCCGCCGCGCTGCTCCCCTTCGGTTCCGAAATAATAGACCTGGCGCATCGGCAGGTCGGTGACCGAGCGGCCGGCGACGAGGCCGAGGGTCCGCCACCAGGGCGCCTCATAGGCCATGAACAGCTTGAACGCGCTCTGGATCAGCACCGAGTTGCGATCGTCCATATATTGCTCGCTGCGCTCGAGCGCGGCGCACTTGATCAGCTCGAGCGACCGGCGGGGCAAGGCCAGGACGATTTTCTTCGCGCGGACGACGACCGGCTCGGCCGAATCGAGCAGCGACGTCTTCGCCTCGATCGTCTCGGTCGGCCGAAAATTGAGGGTGTAGCGATATTCGCCGTCGCCCTCGACGACCTCGGTGAGGCAATGGTTGAGGTAGATGCGCTGGCCCGCTTCGAGCTTGCCGCCCTTCGCCGTGTTGAACCGGTCGGCAAGGGTGAGCGGGAGGTGCTGATAGCCCTCGCACAGGGTCAGGAACTCGGTATCGTCGCCATATTCGGTCGCGGGGAGCTGGGTGACGGCGTTGGCGTTGGCGACGTTGGCGTCGTAGCCGCCGGCGTCCTTCATGAACTGATAGCCCTCGTTGGAGAGGACCCGGAACATCAGGTTCCAGAAGCCGTATTTCCACAGCGGCCGGCCAAACACCTTGAGCTTCATCAGCTGGCACAGGCTGAGATTGGCCATGCCCGGGTAGATGTTGTCCATCGCCTGGATCTGGAGGTTGGTGGGCCCGAGGCCGCGCTCGGACCAGGCGAGATTGTAGGGGACCTTGTCGGGGTCGGCGAGCTCGTGGAGCCGAAGGTGGCGGCCGCGCAGGTAGAAGAGGTTGCAATTGGCGCCGACCGGCTCGGGCGCGCCCATGTGGAAGTCGCGGGTCGCGAGCTTGAGATGCTCGACCAGGTCGCCGACCATCTTGTGCGATTCCTGGATGTAGCGCATCCCGCCCAATTCGGCCTTGAGGCTGGGCACCCCAGGCACGGTCACGGAATAGAGCCGGCCGCCGATGCGGTCGCTATATTCGAACAGGCCGATGCTGGTGTCCGCGCCAAGCTCCTGCTGGAGCCGCCAGGCGCTGTAGGTACCGGCGCAGCCGCCGCCGATGATCGCCACGTCGAGATCTGTCATGATGCCCCCTATTCCACCGGCCCCCAAATCCGGTTTCCGGATCATGAACCCGTTTCCCAACTCCGCCAAGGATGAACTAGTGGGCGTCATGGACCCAGTCCCACTCTCCGTAGCCGACGCCTGCCGGACGGTGCTCCTCGCCTCCCGGCCGGGCGACAAGGTCAGGGCCGCACGCGCCGCGGCGCGGGCCTTGCGGCGCGGAGCGCTGGCTCACCTGTTCGACCACGCCATGCCGGACGCCCCGGCCCGCCCGGAGCGGCCGGAGCTGCTGCCGCCCTCGCAAATGCCGAGGCGGCGGCGCGGCGGCTCCGATCGGGGGCGGATCGCGATGCTTCACGCGCTCGCCCATATCGAATTCTCAGCGATCGACCTCGCCTTCGACCTCGCAGGCCGCTTCGGCGCCGGCTTCCCGCCCGCCTTCGTCGACGACTGGTTCGCGGTCGGCGCCGACGAGGCGATGCATTTCGCTTTGCTCGACCGGCGCCTGAAGACGCTCGGCTCGGCTTATGGCGATCTGCCCGCGCATGACGGCCTGTGGGAAGCGGCGGCGGCTACCGCCGGCGATCCGCTGGCCAGGCTGGCCGTCGTTCCGATGGTGCTCGAGGCGCGCGGGCTCGACGTCACTCCGGCGGCGGTCGCCCGGTTCGAAGCGGCCGGGGACTCGCGTTCGGCGGCGATCCTGGGCCGGATCTACCGCGACGAAATCCGTCACGTCGCGGCGGGCTCGCGCTGGTTCAAATGGGGCTGTGAATCGCGGGGATTCGAGCCTGTTTCGGCGTGGAAACGACTGGTCGGCGCCCACTTCAAAGGCGCCCTGAAGCCTCCGTTCAACGATTCGGCGCGCGACGAAGCCGGTCTGTCCCGGGAATACTACGACGCCCTTGCCGTGGCAGGAGATGTTTAACAGTCTCCAGCCACACGTCGCGGAGGGGGCACTTCCCTGACGTCATCGAGGGGGCGGAAACGCCTTGAATTTAATGTTTTCGGTCGCGCCCTGGCGCGTGGCCGCGCCCATCGAGGGGCGGCCAGTGGGGAAGAGATTGTGCTGACCAAGACCAACAATGCGGGGCTCCTCGGAATGTTCCGCACCCTGTTCAAGCCGCGCGACATTTTTCTCCATGACGGCAAGGCTTTGCGCCGGGTTCGCGTCGGTTCCGGGATCCAGGCCGCCGGCGCTCTCGCCGCCCTGCTCCTGCTCTTCTGGTCGATCTTCGCCGCCGCCCAGCTCGCCAATGCCGCCGCCGCGCCGTCCTACGCCGACGTGACCCGGATGGAGCGCGAGCTCGCCGCGATGCAGGCCGACGTCGCGGTCATCAAGGAAGTCGCGCAGCGCCGCTATCAGTTCACCGCCGGCGAGGTCCGCCGCCTCGGGCTCGATCCGAGCCGGCTCCAGACCGGAACCGGCGGCCCCTACGAGCCGGTCGAGACTGTCCGCGCCGCCGATCCCAGCTTCAAGGCGCTGTTCAACAGCTGGACCAAGCTCGACCAGCTCGAGCAGGGCACCGTCGCCATCCCCTCCGCCGAGCCGGTCCACGGCACCAACTTCACCTCGGGCTATGGAGTGCGCTCCGACCCCTTCCGGGGCCGCGCCGCGATGCACGCCGGGATCGACCTCGCCGGCCCGATCGGAACCCCCATCTACGCCACCGCCGACGGTGTCGTGCAGCGCTCCGAATATAATAACGGCGGCTACGGCAACCTCGTCGAGCTCGACCACGGCCACGGCATCCAGACCCGCTACGGCCACCTTTCCAAGTCGATGGTCGTCGCCGGCCAGAAGGTGAAGCGCGGCGACATGATCGCGCTGATGGGCTCGACCGGCCGCTCGACCGGAAGCCACCTCCATTACGAAGTCCGGATCGACGGCAAGGCGGTCAACCCGGTGCCCTTCCTCCAGTCGACCTCGTACCTCCAGTCGGTCCAGCAGCGCGCCGCGGCCGCCACCCGGATCGCCATCGGCGGACCTGCCGCCGCCAATTGATCCCAGCCGGGAGAGCCGCAAGGCCGAAGGCCCCGCCGGCAACGGCGGGGCTTTTCATTTTGCGAGAAGGTCGCGGCCTCGCCTCAGCACTTGCGCGCAAAGGTCGGAGACGTACCTCGTTCTCAGAGGCTCTCGTGAGCTTATACGACCCTAAGAATCCTTATAAATGCAGCGATTGAGCGCCAGGCGAGGCGGGGAACGGTGAACAGGATGCTCAAATGGACCCTGTTCGCCGTGGCATGCGCCATCTCATGGGGCTGGGCGATCTTCGAGCTGCTGTCGACGGGCTGGTCACCCTGCGAGCGGGCCGGTACCTGCGGCTCGGAGGGGATCGTCGTTGCGATCGTGCTCCTCCTGCTGCCGACGCAAGTCGCGGTCGCGGCCTATCTGCGCCACCGGGAGAAGGAACAGGACCGCGTGGAGTGAGCCGTTAGTCCGTCGTCGCCCGGCATTTATACGAGCCGACCGGCGGCGCCCGCCGGTCAGCGCCCCTTCTTTTGCCGGTGCTTGTCAAGGTCGAGGACCATGTTGCCGTCGCCCTCGGGCATAAGGCCGAGGCGGCGCGCCACTTCCTGATAGGCTTCGGCCTCGCCGCCGAGGTCGCGGCGGAAGCGGTCCTTGTCGAGCTTCTCGTTGGTGGTCATGTCCCACAGGCGGCAGCCGTCGGGGCTGATCTCGTCGGCGAGGATGACCCGGGGATATTCATTCTCCCAGATCCGGCCGAACTCGAGCTTGAAGTCGACGAGCCGGATCCCGATTCCGGCGAACAGGCCGCAGAGGAAGTCGTTCACGCGCACCGCCATGTCGGCGATGTCGTTCATCTCCTCCTGGCTCGCCCAGCCGAAGCAGGCGATATGCTCGTCGGCGATCATCGGGTCGCCGAGCGCGTCGTCCTTGTAGAAATATTCGAGGATGGCTCGGGGGAGCTGGGTGCCCTCCTCGATCCCGAGCCGGGTCGAGAGGGTGCCGGCGGCGACGTTCCTCACCACCACTTCGATCGGGATGATCTCGACCTGGCGGATCAGTTGCTCGCGCATGTTGAGGCGGCGGATGAAATGGGTCGGGATGCCGATCGTCCCGAGCAGGGTGAAGATATGCTCGGAGATGCGGTTGTTGAGAACGCCCTTGCCCGAGATGGTGCCGCGCTTCTGGGCGTTGAAGGCGGTGGCGTCGTCCTTGAAATATTGGATGAGCGTGCCCGGCTCCGGGCCCTCGTAGAGGATCTTGGCCTTGCCTTCGTAAATCTGGCGGCGGCGGGACATGGGCGGGGAGGTCCTCCACGGACTGGGAAAAATCGGCCCCGTGACGCGGCGTGACGGACGGGCTTCGGCCCATAGCGGAAGCCCCCTCTTTGTGCAATGTGGCCGCCCGGCAAGGGAGGCACCGATGACGGACGAGGACGGGGAATTCGCGACCATCGACGGGCTTATGACGGCTCTCTACAGCTCGATCTCCGGGCCGCCGGGGGGGCAGGACTTCGAGCTGTCGCGGCGGCTCTACCATCCCGCTGTCCGGCTGGTCCGGACCCGGCTCGACGAGGCGGGAAAGCCGGTCGCCTACTCATTCTCCGGCGAGGAATATGAGGCGAACGCGAAGGCGCTGCTGGCGGACATGCCATTCTACGAGATCGAGACCGAGCGGCGGACGGTCCGCTTCGGGAATATCGCGCAGGTCTTTTCGGCCTACGAGGCGCGAACCGCACCGCAAGGCGGCGAGCCGATCAAGCGGGGGATGAACTGCGCGCATCTGTTCAACGACGGCAGGCGCTGGTGGCTGATGCATCTCATCTGGGACGACGAGCGCGAGGGGGTGGAGGTGCCGCGGACGGTGTTCGACGAGTGGGAGGACGTGGGCGGCTAAATCCTCCCCATCGCGCGATGGGGAGGGGGACCAGGCGGAGCCTGGTGGAGGGGTAATGGCGCAGGCTTCTGCCAATTACCCCTCCACCACCCTTCGGGTGGTCCCCCTCCCCATGCTTCGCATAGGGAGGATTTTCTACTTCAAAGCCTCCGCCAGGCCGGGCGCGAACTCGGCCCCGTAGGGGACCTGCGCCGACGAAGCCTTCAGCGCCGGGCCGATCGGCTCGGCCCGGCCGCCCAGGCATTTGGCGAGGAAGTTCTCCGCCACCGCGTTGAACGCGATGTTGTTCTGCGGGCGGGCGAAGCCGTGGCCCTCGTCGGGGAAGACGACGTAGGTGACCGGGATGTTCCTGGCCTTCAACGCGTCGACGATCTGCTGGGATTCGGCGACGTTGACCCGGGGATCGTTAGCGCCCTGGCCGATCAGCAGCGGCCGGCGGATCTTGTCGGCGCTGTAGAGCGGCGAGACTTCCCGCTGATAGGCCTTGCCCTCGGGCGTGTTGGGATCGCCCATCCGCTTGTAGAATTGCGCCCTCAGCGCCTCCCAATAAGGGGGAATGGTGCTTAGCAGGGTGGCGAGGTTGGAGGGTCCGACGATGTCGACTCCGCAGGCGAAGCGGTCCGGGGTGAAGGCGAGGCCGGCGAGCGTCGCATAGCCGCCGTAGGAGCCGCCCATGATCGCGACCTTGTCCGCGCTCGCGACTCCGCGCCCGACCGCCCAGTCGACCGCGTCGATGAGGTCGTCGTGCATCTTTTTGCCCCATTGCAGGTCGCCGGCGGAGATGAACTTCTTGCCGAAGCCGGTCGAGGCGCGGAAGTTGGGCGACAGGACGGCATAGCCGCGATTGGCCAGCCACTGGGCATAGCCGTCATAGCCGTAGCTGTCGCGGCCCCAGGGCCCGCCGTGAACCATCAGCACCATCGGCACCGGCCGGTCCGGCTTGCCGTCGCCGTCGGGATCGCTGCCCGGCGGCAAGGTCAGGTACGAGACCATGTTGAGGCCGTCGCGGGTCCGAATCTCGACGGGGTGCATGGCGGCGAGCGGCGCTCCTTCGAGCTCCGGGCGGCTGGTATAGAGCTTGGTCAGCTTCCTGGCCTTGCGGTCGTAGAGATAGGCGCTGGACGGAGCCGTCACCGGGTCCACCGCGACGATCCATTTGTCGTCGGCCCGGGTCCGCGAGGTGACGCTGATCTCACCTTCGAGGCGGCTGTTCAGAAAATCGAGGTCCGATTTGACCGCGCCGCCGAGAGGCACCCACTCGTTCTTGAGGTAATCGACCGCATAGGCTTCGAGGCGGCCCGTGCGGGGGTTAGCCATGGCGCCGCCGATATCGGCCTTGGGGCTCTCCGCGACGATCGTCCTGCGGCCGGTGGCGACGTCCTGGGCGATCGCTGCCGCGGTATCGCGGCCGCGGCTGTCGAGCCAGTAAAGCGTCTTGCCGTCCGCGGTGAAGCCGATCGGCTGGGTCGTCTGCGCGTCCTCGAGCGTGACCTGCTCGAACGGCCTGGCCTCGACCTTATTGTCGACGACCCGGTAGAAATCGGTGCCGCCGTCGGGCCTCGACTTGGCGGCGACTCGGACGTTGAGCTGCTCGTCAGCCAGGAAATTGGCATAATCGCCCTGGTTGATCAGCACCGGGCTGAGCTTGCCCGTCCTCAGGTCGAGACTGTGCACGTCGTGCCATTTGGGGTCGCGATTGTTGACCCCGACGAGGATCCGGTCGGTCACCTCATTGGAAATGTTGATGATCCGAACCCGGGTCTTGTCGAACGGGGTGAGCGTGCGCTGCGCACCCGAGACCACGTCGACCCCGTAGAGCAGGAAATTCTCGTCGCCGCCTTTGTCGTTGATGAACAATATCTGCCTGCTGTCCGGCGACCAGAAATATTGGCGGATCGGCCGCTTGGTCTCGGCGGTGAGCGCTCGCGCCGCCTTCGGATCGGAGGCGGGCGCGACGAAGATGTTAAGCACGCCGTCGCGCGGCGCGATCCAGCTCAGCCACTTGCCGTCCGGCGACAGGCGGCCGGCGACCTGGGTCGGATTGCCGAAGATCTTCTCGCGCGGGATGAGCGGCACGTCGCCCCGGGCGACGGCGGGGACGGCGGCGGCGGTCACGGCAGCACAGGCGGCGAGCAACAGGGTCTTGGCATTCATCAGGCACCTCTCACGGTTGGATTTCCCTTATTAGTGTATTATGCAACTAATACACAAGAGGAAATCCGGAGGAATTTGGGTCAGGTGACTTTTCCGCGCACGGCGAATTGCGGATCGCGCCAGCGGCCGCTGTCCAGGATCGCCCGCATCCGCTCGACCGCGACGAACACGTCCTCGAATCCCAGATAGAGCGGGGTGAGGCCGAAGCGGACGACGTCCGGCGCCCGGAAGTCGCCGATCACGTCGTCGGCGATCAGCGCCTGGCAGAGCTCGAAGGCGTTGGGGTGGCGGAAGCTGATATGGCTTCCGCGCCTTTCGGGATCGCTCGGAGAGATGCGGTCGAGGTCGGGGCAATGCGTCTCGACGAGGTCGGCGAACAATTCGAACAAGGCGATCGACTTGGTCCAGAGCGCGGCCAGCTCCACGCCCTCGAAGCTGTCCACCCCGCTTTCCAGCGCGGCCAGGCTGAGCATCGGCGGAGTCCCGGCGAGGAAGCGGTCGATGCCGGGGGCGGGGCGGTAATCGTCGGTGAAGGCGAAGGGCTCGGCATGGCCCATCCAGCCGCGCAACGGCGAGACGAGCCGGTCCTGGAGCGTCTCGGCGACGTAGAGGAAGGCCGGAGCGCCAGGCCCGCCGTTCAGATATTTGTAGCCGCAGCCCACCGCGAGCTCGGCCCCGTCGCGATTGAGGTCGAGCGGGACCGCGCCGGCGCTGTGGCTCAGGTCCCAGAGGGTCAGCGCCCCCGCCGCTTTCGCTCGCGCGGTCACCTCGGCCATGTCGAAGCGGAAGCCGGCCTTGAAATGGACGTGGGTGAGAAGGAGGAGGTTGGTGTCGGACCCGAGTGCGGCCGCGATGCCATCGCGTTCGACGATGTCGAGGCGAAGGCCCGCCAGCTCTGCGGCGCCGGAGGCGATGTGGAGGTCGGTGTGGAAATTGCCGGCTTCGGACAAAAGCTGCCGGCGTCCGGGGCGGAGGGCGGCCGCGGCGACGATCAGCTTGAACAGGTTCACCGAGGTTGAATCGGCGACGATCACCTCGCCGGGTTTCGCTCCGATCAAGCCGGCGATCTTCGCCCCGACCCGCTGCGGCGCGTCGATCCAGCCGCGCGTGTTCCAGCTTCGGATCAGCTCGGATCCCCACTCCTCCTCGACCAGGGCCCGCTGCCGCGCGATCGCGGCCCTGGGCAGAGCGCCGAGCGAGTTGCCGTCGAGGTAGATGACGCTTTCGGGAAGAACGAAGCGGTCGCGGAAGCGACGGAGCGGATCGGCGGAGTCGAGCGCGCGGACTTGCTCGAGGGTGGTCATGTTCGACGCTTTCCCTCGTCTCCCCAGCGAGGGCCGGGGTCCATGCACAGGGTCATCTCCGTAATTCCGCCGACGGTGTTCATCGATCCCGGCCTTCGCCGGAATGACGGCCCAAGGCATTCTCGATCTCCTCGACGGCCGCGGCCCAGGCCGCGGTCTCGGGGGCGATCAGCTCGACATGACCGGTGCGGTCGATCATCCGTACCTTCACCTTGTCGCCCGCCGTTCGCATCTTCCTCGCATAATCCTCGGCGTAAGCGGTCGGGATGATCCGGTCCTGGAGGCCGTTGATCAGCACCTGTCGGATTCCGAGCGGGGCGAGGCGGGGAACCGAGGTGTCGGCGTAGACATGGCGGCTGCTCAGGGTCGGCGGGCCCACCAGTCGCTCGATCACCTCCGTGCCGCAGCCGCTGCCCGGCGGGGTCGCGGCCAGCTCGAGGTCCGGAAGGCCGCCGAGGCTGACGACCGTGTCGATCGGCAGCGGGTCGGCGGCGAGGATCGGGCTGCCGCGCGGTATCAGCGGGCTCGAGCGGCGGCGGCCCACGGCTGGCCGCGCCGCAAGCCAGAGCGCCAGGTGGCCGCCTGCCGAATGGCCGACCGCGACGAGCGGGCGGATGTCGAGCTTATATTCCGCGGCGTGCCGGCGAAGCGCGTCGGCCGCGGCGGCTGAGTCCGCGAACGTGCCGGGATAGCCGCCGCCATCGCGGTCGACTCCACGATAGTCGATGTTCCAGACGGCGATCCCGCGTTTCCTGAGGTCGTCGGCGATCCAGTTCATGATTCGCCGGTCGGCGATTTCGGTCTGCCAGCAGCCGCCATGGACCATCAGCACGGTCGGATGCGGCCCGCGGCCGGCCGGGAGCCAGAGGTCGACCTTCTGCATCTGGTCGGGTCCGTAGGCGATGGTCGAGTCGGGCTCGGGGCGGGGGCGCTCGAGCAGGGCCGGCCATTTCATCAGCTCGGGCTGCGCCTGAGGCGGGGAGGCGGGGGGCTCGGACACCGAGCATCCGGCTAGCGCCGCGAGGAGGGCAAGGGCAAGGGCGGGACGCATCCGGGCGGCGGTAGCGCCAGGCGCCAATCGTGGCAAACCCGCTCAAGCCGCTAATTCGGTGTCAGACACCGAATTAAGCGAGCGCCGGGGGGAGAGGGCACCCCCGGCGCTCGTCGGCGGCCGCGGCTCAGGCGCCGCAGCCGAACGGGGCGATCGGACCGCTCAGGGTCGGCGCCGAAGCGGTGGCGGCCAGGGTCACGCCCGAAACCGTCAAAGCGAGGGCGAGCAGGACCGGGGCAAGTCGGGAAAGTCCGCTCATGTGCAATCTCCTTCGCCGGTCGGGGACTCACGCCTGGCCGGGACCGCGGGCGTCGCGCTCCCAGGGAGCATCGAACTCCATCTCGTTGAGGCGCCTCAGGCCGGTGCCGATGGCGTCGCCGGCTGAGGCGAAGAAATTCGCCACACTCTCGGAGAAAGCGTGGCCGTGCTGGACCCAGAGGCGGCTGTCGATCTCGTCGCGCATTTTATCACTCCTTCACTCCGGTGCCGCAGTGTGCGGCGCTTCGCAGGAGTGAGATAGGAGCCGACCTGCTTTATCGTCCAACTAAAGGCTGGACTCAGGTAATAAGCTGGACTTATCATCTTCGGCGATGCGCCACCTCCCGCCGCTGCCCTCGGTCCGGGTCTTCGAGGCCGCCGCGCGCCACGAGAATTTCACGCTCGCGGCCAGTGAGCTTGGAATGACCCAGGCCGCGGTCAGCTATCAGATCAGGCTGCTCGAGGAGCGGCTCGGCGTGCCCTTGTTCGTCCGCTCCAAGCGGCGCGTGACCCTGAGCGAGGCCGGCCGGCGTCTCGCGCCAGTGGTGTCCGACGCCTTCGAGCGGCTGGCGGAAGGCTTTTCGGGCATTGTCGACGAGGACGAAAGCGTTCTCGCGATCAGCACTGCCCAGACCTTCGCCTCCAACTGGCTCGCCGCCCGGCTCGGCGGCTTCCAGATCGCCCGCCCGGAGCTGGCGGTCAGGCTGCTCACCTCGAACGAGCTCATCGATTTCGCCCGCGACGATGTCGACGTCGCGGTGAGGATGGGCGCCGGGCCCTGGCCGGGCCTCAGGCAGCATTTCCTCTTCTGCCTGCACACGTCGCCGGCCTGCACGCCCGACTTTCGCGAGCGCCACCGGCTCGAGCGGCCTCAGGACCTGCTTCGGGTGCCTCGCCTCAACCCGCATGACGACTGGTGGAAGCAATGGCTGGAGGCCGCCGGAATCGCCTTGCCGGACGAGGCGCGCCGGCAAGGCATCCGCCTCGATTCGCAGGCGCTGGAGGGCAATGCCGCGCTGGCGGGCCACGGCGTCGGAATGCTCACCCCGCTCTACTGGCGCGGCGAGCTCGCGTCGGGCCGGCTCGTCCAGCCGTTCGAGCTGGTCGTCGTCACCGGCCCGGCGCTGTGGCTCGTCTACCCCGAGCACAAGCGCGGCCGGGCCAAGATCCGGGCGTTCCGCGAGTGGCTCCTTGGGGAGATCGCCGCGGAGGCCGCGGGCGGGCCGGCCGAGGCGTTCAGGCCTCCGGAGCCGGCGCCGGCGGACTGATCCGGCGGGCGAGCTTGCGTCCGCCCCAGACCAGCAGCCCGGCCACCAGAGCCCAGGGCAGCAACGTGATCAGGGCGATGAAGATCCAGGCGAGGCCGCCGACGAAATTGTCGATCGCCGTGCTCAACGCCCGGGCGAAGCTTGGACGGCCGCCGAAGCCGGGGGCGAGATCGCCGGACCCGTAATTGAACACCATCGGAGTCGTCGCCAGCGATTCCTGATGCTCGGTGCGGACGGCCTGCGACGAGCGCATCCGCTCCCGAAGCTGCTGGGCCTGGATCTGCAGCTCGGCGCGCTCCGAGCCGCGCAGGCCGGCACGCGCCAGCTGCGCCTCGACCCGCTTCAGCTCCTCTTCGAGATTGCCTTCCTCGCGCCTGGCGACGTTGATCTTGCTGCCGACGTCCTCGCCGCTGATCTCGGCGTCGACCAGCATGCCCTCGGCGCGGACGACGGCGTCGATGCCCTGCTTGCCGAACTCGCGGGCGATCGCGGGATCGAGCTTGAAGGCGAGCATCGCCTCGATGTCGTCGCCGACCAGCCGGTAGCGCAGGCCCGTGATCCGGCACCGGCCGAGGCCGAGCTTCTCGCAGGCCTGGGCGTGCTGTTCCTGGAGGATCTGCACCCGGTCCTTGGGCGCGCGGAAGGCGTAGCGATAGTTGAAGGCGACTCCCGGCGCCGCGCTGACGGCGACGTTCGGACCGGCGGCGCGCTCGGCGACCCCGGAGCTGTCGGCGGTGGCTTCGACATCGGCGCTGTTCTGGCTCGCGGAGGGGCCGGAATATTCGTTGCTGGGCGCCTGGCCGCAGCCGGCGGCGGTGAAAAGGAGAAGCAGTCCAAGGGGCTTGCGCATGCTCGTCTCTCCCGTGTCTCTCGTTGTCCGACGGAGTCGGCAAGCGCTACTCTACCAATTCAGTTGACAATAGCAACACACTCTCGCAACCGCCCGGCGCGGCTGCTATCCGGCCGCCATGTCCGATGCCCTGAACGATATCGACCCGATCCAGAACCACAGTTTCGAGGACGCGCTGTCGCAGCGCTACCTGGTCTATGCCCTCTCGACGATCACCGCCCGCTCGCTGCCCGACGTTCGCGACGGCCTGAAGCCGGTCCACCGCCGTCTGCTCTGGGCGATGCGGCTGCTCCGGCTCGATCCGGCCGCCGGCTACAAGAAATGCGCCCGAGTGGTCGGCGACACGATCGGCAAATATCATCCGCACGGCGACCAGTCGGTCTACGACGCGATGGTCCGCCTCGCCCAGGATTTCTCGCTTCGCTATCCGCTCGTCGACGGCCAGGGCAATTTCGGCAATGTCGACGGCGATAACGCGGCGGCCTACCGCTACACCGAGGCCCGGCTGACCCCGGCGGCGATCGAGCTGATGGCCGGCCTCGACGAAGGCACGGTCGATTTTCGACCCACCTACAACGGCGAAGAAGAGGAGCCCGAGGTCTTTCCGGGCCTCTTCCCCAACCTGCTAGCCAACGGCGCCAGCGGAATCGCGGTCGGCATGGCGACCTCGATCCCGCCGCACAACCTGGCCGAGATCATCGATGCGGCCATAGTTCTGATCCGCGATGCGAGAGCGGACCACGCCGCGCTGATGGAGAAGGTGCGGGGGCCGGACTTCCCGACCGGCGGGATCGTGGTCGACAGCGCCGAGGCGATCAGCCTGGCCTATGCGACCGGGCGGGGGTCGTTCAGGGTGCGTGGCCGCTTCTCGACCGGGCAGAACGACCGGGCCGAATGGGAGGGCAGCGGGATTGAAAAGCTGCCGAACGGGATGTGGCAGCTCGTCATCTCCGAAATCCCCTACCAGGTGCCGAAGAACAAGCTGATCGAGCAGATCGCCGCCCTGATCTCCGACAAGAAGCTGCCCATCCTCGCCGACGTCCGCGACGAATCCGACGCCCGCATCCGCATCGTTATCGAGCCGCGCAGCCGCACCATCGATCCGCAGCTTCTCAAGGAGAGCCTGTTCCGGCTGACCGATCTCGAGGTCCGGGTGCCGCTCAACATGAACGTCCTCGACGCCGACCGGACGCCGCGGGTGATGGGCCTGAAGGAGGTGCTGTCGGCCTGGATCGCGCACCAGTTCAGCGTCCTGATGCGCCGGTCGCAGTTCCGTATCGGCAAGATCGACGACCGGCTGGAGCTGCTCGAAGGCTATCTGGTCGCCTTCCTGAACCTCGACCGGGTGATCGAGATCATCCGGACCGAGGACGAGCCCAAGCCGGTGATGGTCGCCGAACTCGCTCTCACCGACCGCCAGGCCGAGGCCATCCTCAACATGCGGCTGCGCTCGCTTCGCCGGCTCGAGGAGATGCAGCTGAGGGGCGAGCGCGACCAGCTCATCGCCGAACGCGAAGGGCTCGAGGCGCTGGTGGGGGATCCGAAACTTCAGCGCAGGCGGCTGATCAAGGACCTGACCGCGCTTCGCGACCGCTTCGGCGAGGCGACGGAACTCGGCCGCCGCCGAACGCTGATCGAGGAAGCGGCGCCGGCCCGGGAGATTCCTCTCGAGGCGATGATCGAGCGCGAACCGATTACCGTGATCATGTCGCAGCGCGGGTGGATCCGGGCGATGAAGGGACATGTCGATCCCGCCGAGGCGGAAGCCTTGAAGTTCAAGGAGGGCGACGGCGGCCGCTTCTTCTTCCACGCCCACACCACCGACAAATTGCTCCTCGCGGCCGCGGACGGACGCTTCTACACGCTCGCCGCCGACCGGCTGCCGGGCGGACGCGGCTTCGGAGAGCCGATCAAGCTGATGGTCGACGTGGAGGGCGAGGGGAACATCGTCGCCCTGTTCCGGGCGGCGGCGGCGGACAGGCTTCTGCTCGCCACCTCGGACGGGCGCGGCTTCGTCACCTCGGCGGCCAGCGCGGTCGCCGAGACCCGCAAGGGCAAGCAGGTCGTCAATCTTAGGCCCGGCGCGAAGCTCAAGGTGGTTAGGCCGATCGGCGAGGGCCACGATTATGTCGGAGTGATCGGCGAGAATCGGAAGTTGGTGGTCTATTCGCTCCAGGGCCTCCCCGAGATGGGCCGGGGCCAGGGCGTCCAGTTGCAGCGGTATCGCGACGGCGGCCTGTCCGATGCGACCACTTTCGCCTTCGCCCAGGGCCTGAGCTGGGAGATGGGCGGCGAGAGCGGCCGCACCCGCACCGAGACCGACCTCAACCCCTGGCGAACCGCCCGAGGCGCCGCCGGGCGAATGCCCCCCAACGGCTTCCCCAGGAACAATCGCTTCGGCTGAACCCTCAACGATGCGTTAACCCTATTTCGCTAACCCCCGGGCATGCAGGCAGCGAAAACGCGGCGAGACAAGTCGGCTGCGGGAGCGATCCCGCCGCCCGGCGGCGTGCCGGCCGAGCTTGCGCCGCAATTCCATCAAGTGCTGGAGATGGTACGGCAGCGCTATCTCGACGCCCTTCCGATCGCGTCGGCCATCCTCACCGTCGCCGAGGAGAGCTTCATCGAGTGCGCCAACGATCCGTTCCGGCTCATGACCGACTGGGACGAGCGGCGTGGAGAGCGCCGGATCAGCCAGGTGCCGATGCTGAGCTCCGGTCCGATCGGGGCGCGGCTCGGCGCCTTCCTCGCGGGGACCGAGGCGGCCGTTCACTTCGACACGACCGACGGACGAAACGTCGGCGGCCGTCATTTCACCGTCCGCTTCGCCCGGCTGAGCCTGCTGCCCGGGCAGCCCGTCCGCTGCATGATCTCGCTGCTCGACAAGACCGCCCAGGTCGAGACCGAGAAAAGCCTCCGCGCAGAGATGCTCCGCGACAGCCTGACCGGCCTCCCCAACCGGACCGCCTTCAACGAACAGGTCGGGGCCGTGCTCGAGGATTCCGGGTTCCAACCGGGCAGCTACGCCGTTCTGGTGGTCGACATGCGCCGCTTCAGCCGAGTCAACGAGTGCGTCGGCTCGCTGGCCGGCGACGAATTGCTGATCACTTTCGCCCGCCGGCTCTATTCGGCCCTTCGGGGTGGCGATCTTCTGGCCCGCACCGGCGGCGACGAGTTCGGAATCTTGATGAGGCTCGACCGCGGCC
The DNA here is from genome assembly GCA_036389015.1 of Allosphingosinicella sp. Lineage (GTDB taxonomy): Bacteria > Pseudomonadota > Alphaproteobacteria > Sphingomonadales > Sphingomonadaceae > Allosphingosinicella. The sequence goes on from DASVQS010000054.1 coordinate 109,489, forward strand.
TCGAGGAGGCCCTTCAGGCGGCGGCTCGGATCGAGGCGACGCTCGCCGCGCCTTTCCGGCTGTCAGAGCTGGAGATCCGGGTCGACTGCTCGCTCGGCTGCGCCCTGCTCAGCGGAAGCGAAGCCTTGGCCGAGGAGGTGCTTCGCAACGCCCAGTTCGCGCTCAAGCGCTCCAAGGCGAGCGGCGCGGTGCAGATTTACGAACCTAACCAGGCGCGTGCGGCGCGCCGCCGTTTCAGCATAGAGACCGAATTGCGCCGCTCAATCGAACAGGGCGGGCTCACTCTGGCTTACCAGCCGCTGATCGATCTTCGCTCGGGCGCGGTCGCCGGATTCGAGGCGCTGGCGCGCTGGAACCATCCCAGGCGCGGCCCGATCTCGCCGACCGAGTTCATCCCGGTCGCCGAGGAATCCGGGCTGATAGTCCCGCTCGGGCAATGGGCCCTGGAGACGGCGATCACGACGCTCGTCCAGTGGGACGGGGCCAATTGTGGCCCGCTTCCGCTTTCGATCAGCGTCAACCTCTCGGCGCTGCAGATCGCCCGCGACGACATTGCCGGCCTCGTCGCCTCCGCCCTCGCCCGCCACAAGCTGCCTGGGGAGCGGCTGATTCTGGAGCTCACCGAGAGCGCCATCGTCCAGGATCCGAGGCGAGCGACCGAGGTGCTGGAGGGCCTGAAGGCGCTCGGAGTGAGCGTCGCGATGGACGATTTCGGGACCGGATATACCTCACTCGCCTATCTGCAGCGGCTGCCGATCGACATGCTCAAGATCGACCGGAGCTTCGTCTCGGGAATGCTTCGCGACTCCGATTCGGTGGCGATCGTCAGAGCCATATTGTCGCTGGCCAGCGCTCTCGGAATGGCGACGACGGCCGAGGGGATCGATTCGCCCGAGCTGGCGCAGGCGCTCGCCGAAATGGGCTGCTCGCACGGCCAGGGCTTCCACTTCGCGCGGCCGCTCGATCCCGAGTCCGCTTACGCTTACTGGGCCTCGCGCAACGCCTGATCGACATGGCGCCGGGCGATCGCCCGTTGCGCCGCGCCCTCCGGCGGGAAGCCCGCCTCGGCCCATTCGCGCTCGATCGCCTGAAGGGTCCGCGCCACCACCGGCCCGGCGGCGAGGCCCATGGCGATGAGGTCGCCGCCGCCGACGCGAAGCCGCGGCCTCTGCCAGCCGGCGAGCGCCGCCGTCGCGCCCGGGTCGCCGTCGCCGAGCAGGATACGGTCCACCGCTTCATCGGCGCCGGTGGCGTAGGCGAGCACTTGCGGCGTGCGCGGGTCGCCGGGATCGCGCGCGGCCGCCGAAACCAGCCTTTTCGCCGCTCGGTTCGACAGCCTGAGGCGCGCGGCGACCGCTGCCGCGAGATCGGGCTCGGCGGGAAGCAGCGCCGCCAGCCGGCGCAGCGCGTTCGGAGCCACCCCTGCCTCCTTCTCCCGGCGCACCAGCCGCTCCAGCCGCCCGGCTCCGTCCGCGCCGATCTCCGGCAGAACCGGCTTCAGGATGCCCCGCTCGACCATCAGGCGGACGGCGGCGACGGGCTCGGGCAAGGCGAGCAGCTTGGTCAGCTCGTCGGCGATCCGCTCGCGCGACAGGGCCATCAGGTCGTTGGCCCTGGCCGCGCAGGCGTCGAGCGCCGCCGGATCGGGCTCGCCGGCGCCGAACCGGGCGAAGAAGCGGAAGAAGCGGAGTATCCGCAGATGGTCTTCCGCGATCCGGGTGAGCGGATCGCCGATGAAGCGCACCCGGCGCTCCGCCAGATCCGCCTCTCCTCCGAAAAAGTCGAGGATGTCGAGAGTCGCCGGATCGGCGAGCAGGGCGTTGATCGTGAAGTCGCGGCGGGCGGCGTCCTCGCGCCAGTCGTCGGTATAGGCGATGGTGGCGCGGCGGCCGTCGGTGGCGACGTCGCGCCTCAGGGTCGTCACCTCGACCGGCTTGCCGGCGACCACGGCGGTCACCGTGCCGTGGGCGAGGCCGGTCGGCACGGCCTTGATCCGCGCCCTGGCGAGCCTTTCCATCACCTGCGTCGGCGCAAGCCGGGTGGCGAGGTCGACGTCGCTGACCGGAAGACCGAGCAGGGTGTCGCGCACGCAGCCGCCGACAAAGCGAGTCTCGCCCTCTCCGGCACCGAGCGCTGCGAGAAGGGGCTTCATCCCCTCTCGCCTCTGCCAGGCCGCCCTGGGCAGCTTCATCGAACGGGCTCGAGACGGCGCGACAGGTTGACGATCATCGCCGCGGTCGCGCCCCAGATCCGCCGGCCCTCCCACTCGATCTCGTAATAGCAGCGTTCGCGCCCCTGCCAGAGCGCGGTACGGACGATCTGGTGGCGCGGATCGAGCAGGTAATCGAGCGGCGCCTCGAACATCGCCGCAACCTCGCCGGACTGGGGCTGGAGGTCGAGGCCGGGCGGAACTGCGCCGACGATCGGGGTGACCTCGAAGCCGGTGACGGTCCGATAGAGGTCGGCGGCGCCGATCACCTCGACCCGGTCGCGGGGAAGGCGGATCTCCTCCTCGGCCTCGCGAAGGGCGGCTGCGACCGGGCCGTCGTCCCCGGGGTCGATCCGGCCACCGGGGAAGCTGATCTGCCCGGGATGCCTGCGCATCGTCATCGGCCGCTCGGTCAGGATCACGGTCGGCGAGCGGTGGTCGACCACCGCCACCAGCACCGCCGCCGGAGTGAGGTCGCCGTCGGCTTCCTCCAGAACGTCGCCTTCGAGCAGGATCGGACGGCGGTGCCGTCCGCGCTCGAGCGAGTCGCGGAGACGGTCGGCGAGGCTCGTCACGCCGAGTCCATCGGGAAGAAGGCGCCGCCGCTCCACAGGCCCGGGGGATCCCCGCCGGCCAGGGCTCGCTCCGCCAATTCGTAATAGACCGGCCGGGCGACGAGCGCGTCGAGCCCGCCCCGGACCCGGAGATAGGGATGCGGTCCTTCGGGCCCGGCTTCGAACCGAAGCGGATGGTCGGGGCCGGCGATGACGATGTCGCCGGTGTTGAGCCGGAAGGCGAGCGAGGCCGACTCGCCTTCGCCCTCGGCCTTGAGCTCGACGGCGACGAACGGCGCATCCTCGACCTCGATGTCGAGTTTCTCGACCGGAGTGACCAGAACGAAGCGGCCGTCCGCCTCGCGCCGAAGGATGGTCGAGAACAGGCGGACCATCGCCTGTCGGCCGATCGGGCTGCCCTGGTGATACCAGGTCCCGTCGCGCGCGATGCGCATCTCGCTGTCGCCGCAATGGGACGGATTCCATTTGTCGACCGGGGGGAGCTTCTTCTCCTCCGCCAGGCGGGCGATCTCGGCCAACGAGAGTCCGGCGAGATCGTCGGGGGGCGGGGGCATGGGCATCGCGGGCGACTCTGGCGGCGCGGGAGCCCGGCGGCAAGCCTTGCCGCCTTCCCCAGTCCATCCTATCCGGCGCCATGGCCAGCGAGTTCGAAGGCGAGCGGACGGCGATCGTCACCGGCGGGGCTCGGCGGATCGGCGCCGCTTTGTGCCGCGCTTTGGCCGCGGACGGCTGGCATTTGCTGATCCATTGCCGGCGCTCCACCGAGGAGGCCGAAGCGCTGGCTCGGGAATTGGGCGATGCCGCCGTGGTCGTCGCCGACCTCGCCTTGCCCGACTCCGCGCCGTGGCTGATGGCGGCGCTGGAGGGCCTTCCGCCGGCCCGGCTGCTGGTCAACAACGCCTCCCGCTTCGTCTTCGACAGCGCCGACGATTTCACCGTCGAGAGCTGGGAGGCGCATCTCGCCACCAATTTGCGGGCGCCCGCGCTTCTTTCCCAGGCTTTCGCAGCCCGTGCCGCGGGGGGCGGCCTGATCGTCAACCTGCTCGATTCGAAGCTGGCTCAGCCCAACCCCGATTTCTTCAGCTACACCATCTCGAAATTCGGCCTCGCCGCCCTCACCGAGCTTTGCGCCCGCGCCTGGGCCGGGCGCGGCATACGGGTCTGCGGGATCGCGCCGTCGGTGACGCTGGTGTCCGGCGCCCAGAAGAATTTCGACTCCGTCCATGCCCTCAACCCGCTCGGGCGCGGAGTCGGGGTCGAAGAGATCGTCGCCGCGCTGCGCTTCATCATTGCCACGCCGACGCTCACCGGGCAGACTCTGACCATCGACGGCGGGCAGCGCTTCATGGCATTGCCGCGCGACGTCCAGTTCCTGGAGCCCGGTGATGAATGAGCATGTGAAGCTCGACGGCCTCGTGCCCGCCGGGCTCGCGCCCAAGAGCCGCAAGATCGTGCTCGACGATTATTGCGTCGCCGCCGACATCGGCTTCCACGATTTCGAGGTCGGAGCGCCGCAGCGGCTGCTGGTCACCGTTGAGGTCTGGGTGGACGAGGCCAGCTTCCCCGCGGACGACCGGCCGGGCGGCGCCTGGGATTACGACTTCCTGCGAACCGAGATCGGCGCCCTGATCGAGGGCCGCCGCTTCAATCTTCAGGAGACGGTGGCCCGGGAGATATATGAGCTCGTCGCCGCCCGGCGTGGAGTCACCGGACTTCGGGTGGCGACGCGGAAGCCCGACATCTATCCGGATTGCGCGGGAGTAGGGGTGGAGCTGACTTCATTCTAAATTCCTCCCCCGCATTCGCGGGGGAGGGGGACCGCGTGAAGCGCGGTGGAGGGGTTCTGCACTGCCCACGAACCCCTCCACCAAGCTTCGCCTGGTCCCCTCCCCGGCAAACGCTGGGGAGAATTTAGGTATCTAGCGCCGGCTCCGCACGCACGGCCCGAGCCGCTCCAGCACCAGCCGGTAATCCGCCTCGATCGCCGCCGCGCTGTCGCCGGCTTCGGCGAGGCTCTGCCTCGGCAGAGCGCGCGGAAGGCCGCAGGCGAGCCGGTACCAGAGCAGGGTGCCGGGCGCGGGCGGCTCGGCGGCCTCGTCGACGATCTCGCTAAGCGCCACCGCCCACTGAGCCGTCTGGCCGGGCCGGCGAAGCACGGTCAGCGACACCGGCGTGCCGCCGGCCGTCTGAAGGAAGATCTGGGTCTCGCTCTCGCCGCGGATCGCTCCGGGCACATGGAAGGCCCGGCCGATTCCAGCGATTCGCGGCGCCGGCGAGGCCGAGCTCGACTCTCGGATGATCGAGCGCAGGGTGGCGGCGCGTTCGGGCGTGAAGGCGATCTGGGCGTCGGGAGCGATCAGCCGGAGCTCGCCGGGCTTGCCGGCCACCGGCGCCGCAAGCAAGAGGAACTCGCTGCCCTTGCGCAGTCTGGGGGCCTTGCCCTTCGGGTCGCGCGGCAGGTCGACCACGTAGCTGAGGCGCGCCGGCAGCGACTGCGGGGAACGGATCAGCGAGATCAGGGCCGCCTCGACATAGAAGCGGGCCATTCCCGGCCCGAGGCCGGGAGCGCGCTCGGCCTTGACCGCGACGGCCTCGGTCACTCGGACCTGGGCGGCGACCGGCGCGGCGAGCGCGAGATCGGCGAGATCGGCATAGGTCGGCGCATTCGCCGGGGCCACCTGCGATTCGGCCGGAGCCGCCGAGACCGTCAGGAGCGCCGCCGCGAGCGCCCCTCGACAAAAAGTTAGCGACCTCGCCACCGTTCCGCCTCCGTAAGTTTATCCCACGTTTCCCATATGCTTAGCGGGATGAACGGCGGATTTCGGCCGTTTTAGCCGCAAGCGCCTTGCATATACAGGAGGATTGCGTCCTCCTGTGTCACACGATAGAGGAACCGGCTCCGGTCCATGATATGTTGATACATCGCATATCGGATGGAGCCGTTGGCCATCAGCCGCGTTGTGGTGGCGAGCAGGTCCCCGGCGAGAGGGACGAAGAGAGGGAGTGTGGCTGATTAATGGCATATGCTGACAACAGGATGAGCCGGAGCCGCATGACGGCGATCATCATCGTCGCCATCCTCCATGCTCTGCTCGGCTACGCGTTCGTCACCGGCCTTGCCTACAATGTGGTCAAGAAGGTGGCGGCCGACCTCAAGACCTTCAATGTGGAGGAGGAGCCGCCGCCCCCCGAGGAGAAGCCGCCGCCCCCGCCGCCGGACCAGCCGCAGACTCCGCCGCCGGTGGTGACTCCGCCGCCGATCGTGCGGACCAACACGCCGCCGCCGCCGATGGTGACGACGAGCGTCGCTCCGCCGCCGCAGATCACCTACACCGCGCCTCCGGCTCCGCCGGCGCCCCCGGCACCTCCGCCGCCGCCGCCGCCGCCGCCGCGCAAGGTCCAGCCCGCCCGGGCGAAGGCGAATCTCGCCTCGCTCTTCTCGGACGAGGACTATCCCGCGTCGGCGGTCCGCTCCGGGGAATCGGGGGCGACCGGCTTCCGGCTCGACGTCGGAGCCAACGGGCGGGTCACCAACTGCACGGTGACGTCGTCGAGCGGTTCTTCCGCGCTCGATTCGACGACTTGCCGGCTGCTCAAATCGCGCGCCCGTTTCACGCCCGCGACCGACAGCACGGGATCGACGACGAGTGACTCGGTCAGCGGCCGGATCGTCTGGCGACTCCCGGCCGAATGACGGATCGACCGGAACCACGAATTTTCAATTCTATCTGAGAGGAAAGTAGAGACCATGGCCACCCCAGCACCCGGCGCAGCCCCCCCTCCGGGCGGAAACCCCTACGGCCTCATGGCCGCCCTCCAGCAAGGCGGTCTCATCGCCTGGGCCACCTTCATCATCCTCGTGATCATGTCGGCCGGTTCCTGGTACGTCCTGTTCGTCAAGCTGTTCGAGCAGCAGAAGATCATCAACCAGGGCCGCCGCGCCCGGACCAGCTTCTGGCAGTCGGCGAATCTTCGCGAAGGCGCTTCCAAGCTCGAGAAGAACAGCGCCTATCGTCAGATCGTCGACGACGGCATCCTCGCCCTCGAGCAGCATGACAAGCTGACCGACCCGATCGACCAGCACGACTGGATGCTCAACTCGCTGGCGCGCAGCCAGGGCGCCATCACCTCGCGCCTGTCGAGCGGCCTCGCCTTCCTCGCCACCGTCGGCTCGACCGCGCCGTTCGTCGGCCTGTTCGGAACCGTCGTCGGCATTTACCGCGCGCTCGTGAAGATCGGCGCTGCCGGCCAGGCCTCGATCGACACCGTCGCCGGTCCGGTCGGCGAATCGCTGATCATGACCGCGCTCGGCCTCGTCGTCGCGGTTCCGGCGGTGCTCGCCTACAACTGGCTGATCCGCCGCAACAAGGCGATCCTCGAGGAGCTCGCCCGCTTCTCGAACGAGCTTCACGGCTACATGATGTCGGGCGGCGCGGTCCGTCCGGTCGTGACGCCCGCGCGGGCCGGCGCGGCCGCCGGCGGCACGACCGCCGCCAAGGCTCCGGGCGCGGCCTCGCCGGGCGGCACCACCGCCACCGGCAGCGCGATCGGCGCCCCGCACGGCGGCCCGAAGAAAGTCTGACGAAATGGCGACGGCGGGGCCGAGAGGCTTCCGCCGTCGCCGGCTTCAAGCGGCACTCGAGCTAGATAGGAATACCCACCATGGCCATGAATGTCGGCCAAGAGAGCGAAACCGGCGAAGAATCGCCGATGTCCGACATCAACACGACGCCGCTCGTCGACGTCATGCTGGTGCTCCTCATCATCTTCCTGATCACGGTTCCGGTCGTCGTCCAGACGATCCCGATGAAGCTTCCCAACGTTCGGTTCGAGGCGACCACGACCAAGCCGGAGAACGTCTCGCTCTCCGTGCGCGGCGGCCCGGGCGGCAGCTGCGAGGTCTATTGGGGCCTCAAGCGGATGAACTCCGAGCAGCTGCTCGCGGAAGCCGTCAAGAAGCTCGAAGCCGAGATCAAGAGGGTCGGCGGAGTCGACAACCTCACCGAAGAGAATATGCCCGAGGCTCACATCCGCGCCGACATCAACACGCCGTACAAATGCGTCGGCGGCGCCATCTACACGATGCAGCGGGCCGGCTTCGCCCGCGTCGGCTTCATTTCCGAGCCGCCCCCGCAGGGCGGCGGCGACCGCCTCTAGGACGGCGCGGGACAACAAGGTTTAGGAGTTAGATTATGTCAATGGCAGTCGGGGGTTCGGACGACGAACCCATGATGGACATCAATACGACGCCGCTTATCGACGTCATGCTGGTGCTGCTCATCATGTTCATCATCACGATCCCGATCCAGACGCACGCGGTGAAGCTGGACCTTCCGCAGGACCAGCCGAACCAGCAGCCGCCGCCCATCGATCCGGTCAAGAACAAGATCGTGATCACTCCGAACGACCTGATCCTTTGGAACGGCGCTCCGATCAACCAGGAGACTCTTCGCCAGTATCTCGACTCCACCCAGACGATGAACCCGGTTCCCGAGCTCCATCTCCAGCCCGAGCCCAACGCCCGGTACGAGCTGGTCGACCAGGTCCTCGCCGTCACCAAGCGTGCCCGGGTCGAGAAAATGGGCTTCGTCGGCAACGAGGCCTACGGCACGTTTTAGAGCGCCGGCCTCGACGATCCTGTTAAGGGCGGTCCTTCGGGGCCGCCCTTTTTTTGCCTCCCCATCGCAAGATGGGGAGGGGGACCATGCGAAGCATGGTGGAGGGGTAGCTGCCGAGAGATCGGAGGATCTCGCTCGATCCCGCCTACCTCCGCGCCATCACCCCTCCACCATCTTCGGTGGTCCCCCTCCCCATGCTTCGCATGGGGCGGCAGATCAGGCCGCCATCCCGTCGAACTGAAGCCGGGCCAGCCGCGCGTAGAGGCCGCCTTCGGCGCGAAGGCTGGCATCGTTGCCCTGCTCGACGATCCGGCCCTGGTCCATGACGACGATCCGGTCGGCCGCCCGAACCGTCGCCAGGCGGTGGGCGATGACGATCGTCGTTCGATTCTCCATGAGCCGCTCGAGGGAGCGCTGGACGAGCCGCTCGCTTTCGGCGTCGAGCGCCGATGTGGCCTCGTCGAGCAAAAGCAAGGGTGCGTCGCGAAGCACCGCCCTGGCGATGGCGAGCCGCTGGCGCTGGCCGCCGGACAGCCGGGCGCCGCTCTCGCCCATATACGTGTCCAGCCCCTCGGGCAGCTTTCTCAGGAACTCGGCGGCATTGGCCGTTTCCGCCGCCGCCCACAATTCGTCGTCGGACGCTTCCCAGCGCCCGTAGCGAAGGTTGTCGCGGGCCGTCGCCGCGAAGATCACGGTGTCCTGGGGAACGACCGCGATCCGGGCCCGGACTTCGGCAGGATCCGCGTCGGGCAAGGCGATTCCGTCGAGTAGCACGGTCCCGGCCTCGGGATCGTAGAAACGCTGAGCGAGCTGGAACAAGGTCGACTTGCCCGCGCCCGAAGGTCCGACCACCGCCAGGGTCTCCCCCGGCGACACCGCCAGCGAGAATTCGTGGAGGGCGCTGACTTCGCGCCGGGTCGGGTAACGAAAGGTCACCGCCTGGAACTCGAGCGCGCCCCGCCCCGGCGAGGGCAGGGCCTTCGGAACGGCCGGGGCCCGGATCTCCGGCTCCTCGCGAAGCAGCTCGGTGAGCCGGCCGGCAGCGCCGGCCCCCCGAAGCAGGTCGCCATAGACTTCGGTCAGGGCCCCGAAGGCGCCCGCGACGAGGCCTCCGGTCAGGACGAAGGCGGCGATGGTGCCGCCGCTGATGGCGCCCGACTGGACGTCGACCGCGCCCTGCCACATCACCATGGTGATCGAGCCGAAGATCAGAGCGATCACCCCCGCCGTCATCAGCGCCCTCAGCACGATCCGGCGGCGGGCGGTCTGGAACACGCGCTCGACCGCGGCGGCGAAGCGGCCGGCCTCGCGCTCCTCCTGGCCGAAGCCCTGAACGATCTTCATCGCGCCCAGGACCTCGTCGACCATCGCCCCGACCTCGGCGATCCGGTCCTGGCCGAAGCGCGAGACGTTGCGGATCCGGCGGCCGAGGAAGACGATCGGCAGGATCACCACCGGGATCCCGAGCAGGAGCATCGCGGTCAGCTTCGGCGCCAGGGCGAGGAGGTAGACGATGCCGCCGAGGCCCATCACGATGTTGCGGAGCGCCACCGAGATGGTGGTGCCCACCACCTGCTCGATGATCGTGGTATCGGCGGTGAGGCGCGACGCGATCTCGGACGGACGGTTCTCCTCGAAGAAGGAGGGAGCGAGCCGGAGCAGGTTGCGCTGCACGGCCTCGCGCACGTCGGCCACCACCCGCTCGCCCAGCCAGGAGACGAAGTAGAAGCGGGTGGCGGTGGCGATCGCCATCACCACGACGATGATCAGCAGATACTGGAACCAGCGGCCGATGTCTCCGCCGGTGCCGGTGAAGCCGCGATCGATGATCAGCCTGAAGGCGGCGGGAATGGCCAGGGTCGCCAGCGCCGCCACCAGCAAGGCCAGCAGGGCGCCGGCGACATGCCCTTTGTAGCGCGCGGTGAATCGCCAGATCAGCGAAAGGTTGGCGATTCGGCGCGGGCTCGCGGTCTCGTCCAGGGTGTCGGCCATCGGCAGGGGGTAGCAGGGGTGGCGAGGGCGCTCAACAAGACCCCTGTCCCGCGAAAGCGGGCGAAGAGGTCAAGGACCCATCTCGGCTGTGGATGGTTTTGGTTCGAAACGCGTTTTCCGTTGACGGCCCTGCCGCACCGCACCATCAAGGCTCCACATGCTGTATGACGCCTATGAAATGCAGCGCTCGCTGCTCGCCGGAGCCAGCACGCTCGCCAATATCGGCGCCGGCTGGCTGAACAACCCCGCCAATCCCTTCGCCTACAGCCAGATGGGCCCGATCGTCGCGTCCGCGCTCGATGTCTTCGCCCACGCTTCGGCGCCGCGCGGCAAGCCCGAGTTCGGGCTCGATTCCACTCTCGTCGACGGCAGGAGGGTGGCCGTCCGCGAGGACGTCGTGCTCCGCAGGCCCTTCGGCCAGCTCAAGCATTTCCGCAGGGAAGGCGTGAAAGGCGGCCCCAGGCTGCTCATCGTCGCGCCGATGTCCGGCCATTACGCGACCCTGCTTCGCGGCACCGTCGAGCGCATGCTTCGCCGCCACGACGTGTTCATCACCGACTGGCGCGACGCCAAGCTGGTCCCGCTCGACAGCGGCCGCTTCGATCTCGACGATTATATCGATTATCTGATCGAATTCCTGGAGCACATCGGCCCCGGCGCCCACATGCTCGCGGTCTGCCAGCCGTCCGTCCCCTGCTACGCCGCCGCTGCGGTGATGAGCGCTGACAGGAATCCGGCTCGGCCGCGCAGCCTCACGCTGATGGGCGGCCCGATCGACACCCGCAAGGCGCCGACCCAGGTCAATACCGTCGCCACCCAGCGCCCCCACAGCTGGTTCCAGCAGAACGTCATCGCCTCGGTCCCCTACACCTATCCGGGCGCCGGCCGGGCGGTCTATCCGGGCTTCCTCCAGCTCGCCGGCTTCATGGCGATGAACCTCGGGGACCACCTCACCGGCCATTGGGAGATGTTCAAGCATCTCGTCCAGGGCGACGGCGAGAGCGCCGAGGCGAGCAAGGCCTTTTACGACGAATATCGATCGGTCTGCGACATGACCGCCGAATTCTACCTCCAGACCGTGGACGTCGTCTTCCAGCGCCATCTCCTGCCCAAGGGCGAGATGAAGCATCGCGGCCGCCGGGTCGATCCGGCCGCCTTACGCGACGTCGCCCTGCTCGCCATCGAGGGCGAGCGCGACGATATCTCGGGCATCGGCCAGACCAAGGCGGCGCTCGACATCTCGACGAAGCTGCCCCGCGACATGAAGCAATATCACCTCGCAAAGGGCGTCGGCCATTACGGCATCTTCAACGGCAGCAAATGGCGCGAGCGGATCGCCCCCGTCGTCGAGGACTGGATCGCCAGGCACGATTAGCCCGGATGAAGGGCTAGGCGAAGCTCTGCGTATATTCGGAATCGGCGTCGAAGCGCGCCCGGCCTTCCAGGCGCGTGCTTCGATATTTGAACCAGCCGATCGCTCCCAGCACTCCGAGCACGAGGGCGAGAACGCCGATGCCCTTGCCGACCAGCAGCAGGATGACGAAGCCGGCGAGGCCGGCGACCGCCATCATCAGCATGATCCGCTCGTTGCCGCTGGGGATGGCGAAGGCGGAGCGGCCGTCGCGGGTTCGCATGGCGAAGAGGCCGCGATGATCGATCGCCTTGTAGCCGTAGAAGCGCCCGTCCGTGCCCGGCTGGAGCGCCGCGGCGACGTCCGGCGCCACCGCCACCTTCTCGAGCCGGCGCTCGGAGCCGTCGGCGGTCCGGATGACGATGCTGTCGTAGAGCGCGAGCGTGGGGCTCGAGCGCTTCACCGCCGCCGACTCGACGGTCCCGTCGATAATCTCGATCGCCATGCGCCGTCCTCCCCGGGCCGCTCTAGCGCAAAAGCCGGCTGGCCGCTATGCTGCGCCGCAACAGATGCAGGAGTCGGCGGGTGAAGAAGATCGAGGCGATCATCAAGCCATTCAAGCTCGACGAGGTGAAGGAAGCGCTTCACGATGTCGGAGTGTCGGGCATCACCGTCACCGAGGCCAAAGGCTTCGGCCGGCAGAAGGGCCATACCGAGCTTTACCGCGGCGCCGAATATGTCGTCGACTTCCTCCCCAAGGTGAAGCTCGAGGTGGTGGTCGAGGACGGCCTCGCCGAGCGGGTGGTCGAGGCGATCGCCAACGCCGCCCGCACGGGGCGGATCGGCGACGGCAAGATCTTCGTCATGGATGTCGAGGAAGCGCTTCGCATCCGCACCGGCGAACGGGGCTCGGACGCCATCTGATTTCCGCTCATCCTGAGTAGCCGCTGAGCCAAGTCGAAGCGGCCTATCGAAGGAGGGTCCTTGGATACGAGCCTTCGCCTTCGCTCAGTCTCTACTCAGGATGAGCGGGAGTAGCTAAAGGCCGCACGTGGACGACCCCCGCCTCGCCTCCATGTCGCCGGACGAGCTTCGTGCCGCGATGCGCACGCTCGGCTACCGCACCCAGAACGACCTCGCCGCGGCGATCGGAGTCAGCCGCTCGGCGGTCAGCCTGTGGCTCGAGGGCAAGGTCGGGGTGCCCCGGCCGGTGGCGATGCTTCTGAGGATGCTCATCGCCGCCCAGCGAAGGCCGTTCTGACCTTTCCCACGTGAAATGTTCACCCCGGCCCCGACTCATCTGGACGGCCGGGCGGCGGGTTGGGATGGATCGTGTGACGAACCACCCGATTCCGTTCGGGCTGAGCTTGTCGAAGCCCTCTCCCTCCTGCAGTCGCCGGAACGGAAAAGAGGCCTTCGACAAGCTCAGGCCGAACGGGTGGAGCGGGTGCATCCACCTCACGGAGACAGATCATGGCGAGCGACGCGGGCAAGATTTTGAAGCGGATCGAGGATGAGGAGATCGAATGGGTTGACCTTCGCTTCACCGACCCGCGCGGCAAGTGGCAGCATCTCTCGATGGTCGCCGGAGCGGTCGACGAGGACCAGCTCGTCGACGGCTTCATGTTCGACGGAAGCTCGATCAACGGCTGGAAGGCGATCAACGAGTCGGACATGATCCTCAAGCCGGACCTCGATGCCGTCTACGTCGATCCGTTCAGCGCGACCCCGATGCTGGTCCTCTTCTGCGACATCGTCGACCCCGGCACCGGGGAACTCTATGCCCGCGACCCGCGCTCGACCGCCAAGCGCGCCGAAAACTACCTGAAGGGCGCCGGAGTCGGCGACACGGTCTTCGTCGGGCCGGAGGCGGAATTCTTCATGTTTGACGACGTTCGATTCGAGGATGGGTATAATAGTTCCTACTTCCGCATCGACGACGTCGAGCTCCCGACCAACACCGGCCGCGATTATGAGAACGGCAACCTCGCCCACCGGCCGCGCGCCAAGGGCGGCTATTTCCCGGTCGCCCCGGTCGACAGCGCCATGGACATCAGGGGCGAGATGGTCTCGACGATGCTCGAGATGGGCCTGCCGATGGACAAGCACCATCACGAGGTCGCCGCCTCCCAGCACGAACTGGGCCTCACCTACGGCACGCTCGTCCAGACCGCGGACCGGATGCAGATCTACAAGTATGTCGTCCACATGGTCGCCCAGGCCTATGGGAAGACGGCGACCTTCATGCCCAAGCCGATCAAGTCGGACAACGGCTCGGGAATGCACACCCACATGTCGATCTGGAACGGGGGGAAACCGCTTTTCGCCGGCAACGGCTATGCGGGGCTCAGCGAGACGGCGCTCTATTTCATCGGCGGAGTGATCAAGCACGCCAAGGCCCTGAACGCCTTCACCAACCCGACGACGAACAGCTACAAGCGCCTCGTCCCAGGCTTCGAGGCGCCTGTTCTGCTGGCTTATTCGAGCCGCAACCGCTCCGCTTCCTGCCGGATCCCCTACGGCGCCGGCGAGAAGGCCAAGCGGGTGGAGTTCCGCTTCCCCGACGCGCTCGCCAACCCCTATCTGGCTTATTCGGCGATCCTCATGGCCGGCCTCGACGGGATCCAGAACCGGATCCATCCCGGCGATCCGATGGACAAGAACCTCTACGATTTGCCGCCGCAGGAGCTGGTCAACGTCCCCACCGTCTGCGGAAGCCTGCGCGAGGCGCTGATCTCGCTCCAGAACGACCGCGCCTTCCTGACCAAGGGCGACGTGTTCAGCGACGACCAGATCGACGCCTATATGGAGCTCAAGTGGGAAGAGCAGATGCGTTGGGAGACGACTCCGAGCCCGGTGGAATACGACCTCTATTATTCGAGCTAGGAATCCGCTCTTCTCCGGCCGGAGATTCGGAGGTTTGAAAAATGCGAGGAGTGGCGCTTCTGGCCCTGGCCTGCGCCGGCGCGGCGCCGGCGCAGCCGGCCGACACCGGTTACGAGACGATCGCGACCAGCCAGCGCGCTGAGGATGTGCCTCTGCGCCCCGAGCGCCGGGTGGCGCAGGAGCGGCCGATCCTCCAGCAGTCCCTCGCCGAAGCGGGCGGAGCCTATCTCAAGCTGCCGCCGGCGCAGGAAAAGGCGTTCCGGGAGCGCCATAATATGGGCAAGTCGCAGCTCACCCTTACCTACTGGCTGCGCGACGGGCCCGACGGCCTTCATCATGTCGGCTGGCTCTATTGCGGAGCGCACATCAAGATGTTCTCCGGCCAGATCGCCAGCTGTTTCCGGGACAGCGACGGCGACGGCCGGCTCGACCAGGCCGCGACCTTCAACGTCTCGAAGCGCGACAGCCCCCGGATCGAGTTCACGCCGATCGACCCCGCGCCCTACGAATCCTGGACCTGGGGCCGGGTCTACAAGGGAAGCTTCCCCAAGCACGCGCTGCCCTATCTCACGATCGAATATGATTTCGACGAAGCGCGCAATCGGCTGCTGTTCCGGGCCCGCGCCTATCAGATCGGCTTCGGCGCCAAATTGCCCCTGGAGCCGATGGTCGAGGTCGATCCGGCAAGCCTTCCGACGCAAATCGAAATCGGCGACTCGAAGCTCTCCCTGCTCGCCTGGGACGGCAAGCGCGTGACCGTTCGGGTCGACCGAGCGCTCGATGGACCGCTGCTGCTCGAGCCCCCCAAGGAGGGCGGCTCGCCACTGCTTATCGGGAAGGTGAAGGGCTACCGGCTGCGGATCATGGACGCCCCGCTGCCGCCGCAGACCTTCGTCCCCGATCGGGAATAGCCTCGACCGCGCCGGGCCCTATCTCGCCGCCTTGCGCGGGGCCAGATATTCCGGCTTGAGAACCTGGGCCGCGCCGCCCTTGCGCCGGGTCCGGGCGAGCTTGCCCAGGGCGAATTCTTCGCCGAAGCGAAGGCCCACCTGACCCTGCTGGCACCAGCGCACCTCGGCGGGCAGAGTCCCCGCCTCGGCCAGGTCGAGCTCGACGGGGGTTCCCGGCTCGATTTGGTTGTCGCATTCGATCATCGCCCCGCCGGCGGAGATGTTGCGAAGCCGGACAGGCACGGTCCGGCCCTCCCAGAGCAGGCTGCCGTTGCGGATCAGCCGGTGGCGCGGCGGGCGGCTGAAGCCGACCACCTCCGCCGACGGGCGGCTCTCCGTAGCGAGCGCCAGGGCCTCGTGTGCCGGCATCGGCCGCGCGAAGATGAAGCCCTGGACCTGAGAGCAGCCGAGCCGGCGGATCAGCGACAGCTCCTCGATCGTCTCCGCGCCTTCGGCGGTCGTATCCATTCCGAGGCTTTCGGCGAGCACGACGATCGCCCGGACGATCGCGCCGTTGCGGCTGCCCGGGCTGGCGGCGCCGCGAACGAAGCTCTGGTCGATCTTGATCTTGTCGAGCGGGGCGTCGCGGAGATGGCCGAGACCCGAATGTCCGGTTCCGAAATTGTCGAGGGCCAGCCGCACTCCGAGGGTCCGCAGCCGGGTCAGGGTCGCCTCGGTGATCGACCGGTCGGCGAGGAACACGGCTTCGTTGATTTCGAGCTCGAGCCGCTCCGGGTCGAGGCGCGACGCGGCGAGCGTTCCGGTCACCGTCGCCGCCAGCGCCGGATCGGCGAACTGGACCGGCGACAGGTTGACCGCGACCCGGATATGGCTCGGCCATTTCGCGGCCTCGGCGCAGGCGGTCCGAAGGACCCAGTCCCCGATCCGCGGCATCAGCCCGCTTTCCTCGGCGAGCGGGATCACCAGAGCCGGCGGAAGCAGTCCCCGCACCGGATGGTGCCAGCGCAGCAAGGCCTCGAAGGCGACGACCTCCTCCGAGACGGAATCGACGATCGGCTGGTAGTGGAGCGCGAGCTGATCGCCCGCCAGCGCGTCGCGAAGGTCCTTCTCGAGGATCTGGCGCTCGGCGGCGAGGGCGTGCATCTCCTGGGCGAAGAATCGGAACGTGCCGCGCCCGTCGGCCTTGGCGGCGTAGAGGGCGACGTCGGCATCCTTGATCAGCCCCTCCGCGAGAGTCTTGCCGGGAAGTGCCACGGCGATCCCGACCGACGTGCCGATTCTTATCTCGTGCCCCTCGATCTTGTACGGCCGGGAGACCTGCTCGATCAGCCGCCGGGCCAGCTCGGACAGCCGCCCCTCTTCCTCGATCCCGGGCAGGATCGCCTCGAACTCGTCGCCGCCGAGCCGGCCGACCTGGCCGTCCTCGCCGAGCACTTCGGTCAGCCGGCCCGCGACCTTCTTCAGCAATTTGTCGCCGACCGGATGGCCGAGCGTGTCGTTGACCTGCTTGAAGCGGTCGAGATCGATGATCATCAGGGCGCAGCCGCGCCGGCGAGCGTCGGCATTGGCGAGCGCCTGGTCGAGCATGGCCCGCATCATTGCCCGGTTGGGCAGGTTGGTCAGGCTGTCGTAGCGCGCAAGCTTGCTCGCCTCCGCCTCGCTCCGGCGCTGCTCGCTCAGGTTGCTGCCGAGGCCCCTGAAGCCGAGGAAGCGGCCGTAGCCGTCGAAATTGGGGCTTCCGGAAAGCGACCACCAGACTTCGTCGGCGGCAGGCGCTCGTACCACCACGTCGGCGAAGGGGAAGCGGGCCGAAAGGTGGAAGCCCAGCGTCCGCCGGCTGTCGTCCTCCGCCGTTCCGTCGCCGCAATCGAGCAGAAGCACCTCCTCGAAGCGTCGGCCAATCAGCTCGGCGGCGGCGAGGCCTAGATGCGCGGCGAGCGGCTCCGAGACATAGGTCAGGGCGCCATCGGCATTGGTTTCCCAGAACCAGCCGCGGCCGCTGGCCTCGAAGTCGGCGACGAATCGCCGGGCCTTCTCGGCCTGCCACTCCAGCGAGAGACGCTGGCGGGCGGTCAGGAGAAGTTGGCGCGACCGGGACACCCCGAGGCAAAGCAGGAAGAGGCTGAACGCCGCTCCGATCGGGACCACCGGCTCTTCGCTCGGAAGCAGCGCCGCGACGGCGAAGGCGGTCGATACTGCCAGGATCATCAGCACCGGGACGCTGAAGAAGATCGGGACTGCGGAGCCGGCTCCCGCGATGAGGGCCGCCTTGATCAGGATCGTCTGCGCTTCGGCAGGGATGGCGAGCGCGCATCCCAGCCAGAGGCCGGCGGTCGCCGCGCCGTGGACGGCGGTGAGGCGCACCGCCTGGTAGGGGCGCAGGGGCAGCCGCTTCAGGCCGAGCCAGAGCGCCAGGTCGAAGAGGAGGATGGCAAGGAGCAGGGCGGCGAGCAGCGCCAGGCCGGCGGTCGCTCCGGAGGCGACGAGCCCGCCGACCAGAACGGCGCTCCACAGCGCATGGGAACCGGCCAGCAGCGGCAAGGAGAGAAGCAGCGTTCGGGCCCGCTCGCGGGCGGCCCGGTCGTCGTCCTCGTCCGCGGCGGGCGTGAAATCGAACAGCAGCAGCTCCGCCAGCTCCGGCGGAGTGACGGGCTCCTGGCCCCTGTCGCTCAACCCGGCGAACCGCCCTTTGCGCATCGCTTTTTCGCGTCCCGATAATGTCCCGCCGGAGTCCCCCGCAGACAGACGGAAGGAGCCTAGGTAACCGAGGTTAAGAAAGCGCTTATCCGCGCTCTCCGAATCATGCCGAGGCGACGCCTTTGCGCATCGGCAGGGCCGAGAGGATTTCGCGTCGAATCTGGGTTTCGGCGCCGCGCCGGCCGGCGCGCTTCGCCGCCGCCCGCTCGACCAGCAGCCGCGCAAGCGTGTGATGGCGCTCGGGGAAGGTCCACTGGCAGCTCTTGAGCTCGATGGGCGCGAAGAAGCGCGCTCCGAACTGGTCGCCGCGCTGCCATTCCACCTGGGCGTCGACGGCGCCGATCCCCGGAACGTCGAGGGAAACGCTTCCGCCCGGCTTGACCCGGGCCTCGCATTCGGCGCGGAAGCCCGAGGCGGACAGGTCCAGCATCTTTACCTGAAGGCTGCTCCAGCTGTTCGGCCGGAGCCGGGTCTCGGCGTCGAGCGGATGCCGCTCCGCGCGCCGGCCGCCGTCCATGCCGTTATCTTCGTCCGAGGACATTCACGATCCCCATCCCCAAGTTGAGGTCGAGGCAGAGATTAATCCTCGCGCGTTAACGAATTGCTGCCGGTCACGGAGAGTAGTTGTAAACCTAGATCAATTTGAAGCCCCCTCTCCCTGCAGGGGAGAGGGAGGGGCCCGCCGCGAAGCGGCGGGAGGGTGAGGGCCTCGTGGGGTATTCGTATTACGGGCCCTCACCCTGGCGAGCTTCGCTCGCCTGTCCCTCTCCCCTTCAGGGAGAGGGGTTCAATAATCCTTGGACACCCTGACATTCACGCTCTCGCGGCCGATCGTCGAGATGCTCGACAGGATCGAGAGCCAGCGGGTGATCTGATATTCGACGAGAGTGGCGGAATAGCCGCGGGCGTCGGTGACGACCTCGACGTAGACGTGGCGGCCGAGATACTTGCCGGCGGCCAGCGCGGTGCCCTGGCCCGTGGTGATGTCGGCGGGGACGATGCGCAGCCGGTCGAGGCCGGTCGCGGCGCGCACGGCGTTGATCGGATCGAGGCCGCCTCCGCTATTGTTCAACGAGGCGACGGCGGCGGCGAGCTGCAGGGCCTCCGGCGCCGAGAGATTGGTGATCGAGGTGCCGAACAGAAGCCGGCTGAGCAGCTCGTCCTGGGGAAGCGCCGGAGTGCTGGTGAAGGCGATCTCCGGCCGCTGGCCGCGGCCCGTTACCCGGATGACGGCGTTGAGGCCCTGGACTCCGCCCTCGGCGGTGATGTCGAGCACCGGATTGACCGGCGATTCGCCGAGGAAGCGGATCTGGCCGCGTTCGAGGTCGAAGCGGCGCCCGGCGAAATCGTAGCTGCCGCGGATCAGGTCGGCCCGCCCGGTGATCCGAGGCTCGGTGACGGTGCCGGCGATCTTGAGATCGGCGCTCCATTCGCTGTTGATGCCGAGGCCGGTGACCATCAGCCGGTTGCGGGCGTCGACGTCGAGATCGAGTCGCCACGGCGACAGGCGCCTCGGCACCGGCCGCTCGTCGGGCGGGCGGTTGACCTCGCGGACGGCGAGCCTGGGCACCTGGGTCGAGGCGGTGACGGCGCCGAGGCGGAAGCTTCCGCTGGCCAGTGCGACCTTGCCCGAGATGCTCCCGTCCTGGCCGTCGGAGCGGATCCGGATCGGGCCGGTCACCTGCGCCTTGATGTCGTCGCGGTCGAGCAGCTGGGCGGCCTTGCCGTCGAGGGCGATGTCGATTCCGAAGCCCTTCGGCCCGGCGAGGTCGAACGTCGCCCGCCCCGTCACCGATCCGCCGCGCTTGGTGGTCCCGGCGAAGCTGTCGAGGACCAGCTTGGAGCCGCCGAACCGCCCAGCGGCCCGGACATTGTCGATCACCATTCCCGTGACCGCGCTCTCGATCCTCG
This sequence comes from Allosphingosinicella sp., assembly GCA_036389015.1. Classification (GTDB taxonomy): domain Bacteria; phylum Pseudomonadota; class Alphaproteobacteria; order Sphingomonadales; family Sphingomonadaceae; genus Allosphingosinicella. The sequence continues at coordinate 129,639 of DASVQS010000054.1, forward strand.
CCCGCTCGGTCCTGAGCGAGCCTCGAATCTGCGGGCTCATCAGCGTGCCTCGAGCGTCGGCGCCGACCGCGACGGGTCCGGAGACGTCGAGAAGCTCGACTCCGGTCAGCCGCCAGAGCGTGTCGGCCGGGCCGTTGTAGCGAAGCTGGGCGAACAGAGGCGCGGCGCTCAGCCGCTCGCCGATATTGCCGCTGCGCCCGACCGGCGCCAGCCGCGCCTGCGCCCGGCCGATCGTCCGCCCGTCGCTGACCGCGACCGCGCGCAGCGCCGCGTTGCCGCCGGCAAGCTTCGCCACCAGCCCGATGTCGACCGGCCGGGACGAGAGGACGAGGCCCGACCGGGTGAGGCCGCGGATCCGCAGATTGGCGTCGCCGCTCGGCTCGCCGACCGCGCCGAACCGGTAGCTCAAGGTCCCCGAGGCCGAGCCGCCGAGGCCGAGCCGAGGCCAGCCGATGTCGAGCACTCCGAGCGGCATCGCCTCCACGCGGGCGTTCAACTCGCTGGTCGACCCGCCGAACAGCCCGGAGACGGTGGCGTTGCCGCCGGCGAAGGTGAGGGCGGTGGAAGCAAGACGCCAGCCGTCGCCCTCGCGGACCAGGACGGCGGGCTCGGCCAGGACGATCGCTCGCCGGTCGACGGTGCCCCGGCCGGTCAGCCGAAGCCGCCCGGGCGCGATGTCGGCGAGAGTGTCGAAGACGAAATCGCGGCCGCGGGTGCCGGCGATCCGCGCCTTTATCTGGCCGGTGCCGCCGCGAAGCTCGCCGGTCGCGTTGAGGCTTGCGATCGACAGGGCGCCGCGGCTGAGGCCGCGGGCGCTCAGGCTGCCCTTGAGCGAGGTTCCGGCCGGATCGAGCAGCGCCACCCCTTCGAGCCGGCCGCTCCGGATCACGATCGGCGGCGGGCCGGCGAATCGGGCGTTGTCGGCCTTGAGGTCGATCGCGATTCGCTGAAGGTTGTTGAACGGGCTGAAGACGAGCCGCCCGGCCAGGCCTCCGCCGTCGACATTGAGCTGCCCGGTGAAGCCGCCGGGGTCGGAGCGGAGGGCGCCCGAAGCCCCCGTGCTCGAGACGTTGATCGCCGCCACCTGGATCAGGGCCGGCCGATCCCTGGGCAGAAGGATCGCTCCGTTCGAGGTGAAGGGCCCCAGATAGGAGCCCCCGGCCGCGCCGTAGGTGAATCCGGCGGGCGTCGGATCGAGGTTGAGAAGTACGTCGGTCAGCCCCAGCGCCTCGCTCGGACGGGCGAGTCGGATCGCCAGCTTCGGCCGCTCGATCCGGCCGTCGAGGCTCATCGCGAACGGCCCGTAGGTCGCCTGCGCGCCCTTGCCTTCGAAGAAGAAGGTGCCGTCGCGCCGCCGCAGGCCGGTGCCGGCGATCCGGATCTTCGGCGCGGTGAGGACGAGGTTGTTGAAGTGAACGATGAAATCATTGCCCCGGACGAGGTCCGCCTCGAGATAGGGCAGGCCGCCGGCGAGGCCCGCGAGGAACTTGTTGTCGAAACGCCTTACCCAGGCGCGGCCCTTGCCGGTGACGAGCGTTCCGTGGCCGCTCGGGTTGGGAACCACCTTGAGCTCGGTGACGACGTCGACGACTCCGAGGCCGGGGATGAGGTAGCGGGTGAGGCCGCCGGACAGGACGACGTCGAAGCGGCCGGTGACGAGGTCGACGAACAGGCTGAGCTTGCCCTTGAGCTTGTCGGAGGTGAGGCTGAGCCCTTCGCCGGTCAGCGCCTTGCCGGTCACCTTGAGCAGGCCCTCGACCCGAAGGTTGGCGAGGATCCCGCCGGCGACGTCGCCGACCCCGGTCACCCGCCGGGCCGACATGATCAGGGGCACGGTCACCGGCGCCTTCGAGAAGCGTCCCCGGCCCTGCGCCCAGACGTCCTCGAAGCCCGTATTGTCGAACGCCACCCTGGGGCTGGTCAGCCGGTAGGCGAAGGCGAAGGTCTTGAAGGGACCGTTGAGCAGGGCGACGAGCCGGACCTTCTGCCCGGTCATATTGGGGAACATCGCCGGCGGCCGAAGCAGATCGGCGCCGACTCGAAGGTCGCGAAAGGCGCTCCGGGCGAGGTCAACGATCCCTGTGGCGACGACGCTCATCGCCGGCGAGCGCAAGGCCAGCCGGCCCTCGAGCCGGCGGTCCACGAGCGTTGCGCTTCCCGCCACCCGGACCACGGGCGCGGTCAGCCTGGCTTTCTTGCCCTTCCAGAATTGCGCCGGCGCCAGCAGGCCGGCGAGGCTGTAGCGGCCGTTCTGCGCGCGCAGTCGGAGGTCGGCGGTGCGCCGTCCCGAAAGGTCGAGGCGGGCGGTGCCGTTCCAGCGCGCCCAGCTGCCGTCGCCGTCGACGCTGAGCGCGATCGGCCGGTCGGTTCCGAGCATCGCTCCGGCGATTCCGCGGGACGGGGAGACGAGCTTCACGTCGAGGTCGAAGCGGTCGCGGTCGGGCTCGGCGTCGAGGACCAGCGAGAAATGGTCGCCGCCGTCCTTCGCCACCGCCTTGAGGCCGACGAGGGCCCGGCCCGAGCGGATGTCCGCCTCGCCGGCGAGGCTCGCGACGCGCGGCTGGCCGGTCACCGCCTTGCCGATCCGGAGCTGGGCGACGTCAAGACGTCCCACATGCACGTCGAAGCCCGGCAGGACCGGCCCCGGCCGCTCGCTCGGCCGAAGCTTCGGCAGCCGGTGGAGGGTGGCGAGATCGGAGTCCAGGCGATGGATGACCAGCCGGTTGGTGACCCAGCCGAGCGGTTGCCAGTCGACCTGGATCAAAGGCGATTCCGCGAACATGCCATGGGGATCGTAGAGCCTGACGTCGCGAAGCTTCGTGTCGCTCCAGATCGATCCCTCGATCCGCCCGATATGGATTCGCAGCCCCGAATGGGGCGCCATCGCGGCGATCCGGTCGGCGATGAAGCGGTGGCCGGGGCCGGTGTCGAGAAGCACCGCCAGCAGGCCCGCGAGGATTGCGAGGCCGAGGGCGAGGCTGACGGTCCACTTCGCCAGTCGGGAAAGCCAGCGCCGGCGGCGGCGGGGCGGCGGCGGCGGGGTCTCGGCCTCGTCCATCAGAAGGCCTGGCCGAGCGAGACGTAGACGGCGACCCGCGAATCGCCGCTTCGCGGGTTGAGCGGAGTGCCGACGTCGACCCGGATCGGCCCGAAGCGGGTGTGGTAGCGGACGCCGATTCCGGCGCCGAAGCGGAGATTGTCGAACTTGGGCAGAGGCGAGGTCGAGATGTTGCCGCCGTCGACGAAGGGGACCACGCCCCAATTGCCCCACCGGATCCGCGCCTCGAGGGCGAATTCGGTGAGGCTTCGGCCGCCGATCGGATCGTCGAACACCGGATCGCGCGGGCCGAGCCTCTGGAAGCCGTAGCCGCGCACCGAGCCGCCGCCACCGGCGTAGAAGCGCCGCGACGGGGCGATCCTCTCGCGGCCCGCGCCCAATATCGTGCCCAGTCGAATTCGCCCGGCCAGGGTCACGGTCGGAGTGAAGGGCTGGTAGAGGCTGGCGTCGACCTGGGTCCGGGCGTAGCCGAAGGTGCCGGACTGGAGCGAGGCTTCGGGCGAGAAGCGCAGGGCGAGCCGGTATCCGACGGTCGGATCGAGCAGATCGTTGGAGCCGTCGTAGCTGAGGCTCGCCGGCAGTGCGCCGATGAAGAAGGTCCGGCGGCGGGTGGCGGCGGTCTCGAGGTCGACGTCGCGCTCGTCGGTGGCGACGAGCTCGGCGCCCGCCGACCAGGTCCATTTTTTCTGCCAGATGAGGTTGGTCTGCCGCTCGATCGCCCCGGCGAGGATCGTCGTTCGGGCGTCGTAGGCGGCGCGGTCGATATGGCTGATTGCGAATTGCGCGGTCAGCACCTGGTCGCGGCGGAGGAAATTGTTGCGGCGAAGGACGGCTCCGAGCAGCTGCTCCTGGGTCCCGGCGACGGCCCTGAAGGTGACCGCGCCCTCGGGCGGGAGCAGGTTGCGGTGCTGCCAGCTGCCCTCGACCCTGATGCCTTCGCCGCTGCCGTAGCCGGCTTGGCCGGCGACGGTGCGCATCGGCGCCCGCTCCAGCGAGACCGCGAGGTCGACGCTGCGGTCTTCCGCCGCCACCGGCCGGATCGCCACCGAGGAGACGAGGCCGGTGGCGATCAGGGCCCGGCGAAGATCCTCGACCAGGGCCGCCTCGAAGGGCCCCCCCGGCTTCCAGCGCGCGATCGTCTGGATATGCCTGGCGGCGAACAGCGGCCGCCCCTCGACGACGATCCGGCCGAACTGGCGGGTCCCGTTCGGCCTGACCGGCAGGGTGAGGACGGCGGTCCGGGTCTCATGGTCGAGCGCGACGTCCATCTCTTCGATCTCGGCGAAGGCGTAGCCGCGCTTGCCGAGCTCGGCCCGGAGCGCCGCTTCGCCCGCCGTCACCCGAGCCGCGTCGACCGGCTCGTTCGCCGCAACGCCGAAGGCTTCGCGAAGCGCCGCGCTGTCCTCGCCGGCGGCCTCGATCCCGGGAAGCTTGACCTCGGCGAAGCGGTACAGCGGCCCGGGCTCGGCCTCGAGCGTCACCACCACCTCGCCTCCGGCCGGAGCCGCCTCGACCCGGGTCCTCACCAGCGCGTCGTAATAGCCCCGGGAGCGAAGCAATTCCGCCAGCAGGTCGGCATCCTCGCGGGCGCGGCGGTCGATCTGGGCGGCGTTGGCGGGGTCCTTGCCGCTCCTGGCCAGGGTCGAGAGCGAATCGAACTGCGACCTGAGCGCGGCCTCGGTCTCGGAATCGACGCCCTCGATTCGGACGGCGTAAAGCCGCTCGGCGGCGGCATCGGCGATTCCCGTGTCGGGCGCGTCGGCGATGCGGTCGTCCGGGCCCTGCGCCATGTCCGGCCAGTCGACTTCGAGGTCCGGCAGCGGGTCGAGCGGAGCGGAAGGGTCGAGCGGCGGCTGGTCGAGCGGATCGGCGGGCGGCTGCTCCTGGGCGAGCAGCGCCCCGGGGCAGGCGCACAGCAAAAGCGCGGCCAGCGCGGCCGCCACCCCCCGCCCCGCATCGAATTGAAACATGGGGGGAAACTAGCGGGGGCGGGAGTGTGCCGCCAGCCGTAAGATTGCGGTGTTCCCCGGCGAAGGCCGGGGCCCAGCGGCGCGGACCGGAAGGACTGGCCCCGGCCTTCGCCGGGGAGCAAATTCTAATGCACCGGCCCGGTCACCGAGTCGTCGCGAATCAGCTCGATCATCCGCGCGACCTCGCGCCAGCGGCAGAAATGGACGAAATTGCCGAGGTCGCGGCTTTTGTCAGCGCGCAACGCCGCCTCCGACCCGGCATAGTCGCCGAAGCGCTCGATCAGCCGCGCCGCCTCGGTGAAGGCGGCGGGCGCGAAGACATTCTGCTGAAGCAATCTTTCCCCCGTTCTGACTCCGGCGGCTTTAAGCCGGCCGGGGTTTCGAAAGCGCGCAGGGTGATGCTTGACGGGAGATTCATATTAAATTCCTCCCCGAGATTTCTCGGAGAGGGGGACCAGGCGAAGCCTGGTGGAGGGGCTTGGCTGAGTCCGAAGAACCCCTCCACCGCGCTTCGCGCGGTCCCCCTCCCCGCGAAATCGCGGAGAGGAATTGAGTAGCCGACCTCTTCCTGCCAAAGGCCGGTCATGTCCCAGCGCACACGCTCCACCCAGGCGGCCGGCTCGATGCTGGCGGTCAGCATCGTCGCCGGGGCGGTCGCGGGGGTGATCGTCGGGCAGCCGAGCCTCGGCTTCCTGGCCGGACTCGCCGCCGGGGTTCTGCTCGCGATCCTGTTCTGGCTGATCGAGCGCCGCCGCTAGCCGCGAATCGGGAAGAGCGCACACTCTCCCGACAATTCATCCATTTTGGTAGGAATATTCCTAGACAAATAGGAAATCTGGACTAAAGAAGAGAACATATCACGAACACTGATTCGCAGGGGAGTGCTGGTGAAATGGCCGTTGCTGAAAAGGGTAGAAGCCTATCTGAAGCGTTCCCGGATGCGGCCGACCCGCTTCGGGCTGGAAGTCACGGGCGATCCCCAGCTCGTCTTTCAGCTGAGGCGTGGCCGAAAACCGCGGCCGCCCCTCGAAGCGAAGATCAATGCCTATCTGGAGCGGATGAAAGGCGAGGCGGCGGCCATGCCGGTCCGCCGCCGCAGTTGACCGACGCGGCCAGCGCGCTTTTGCAGGCGATCCGTGTCCACTTCGTCCACTTCGCCGGGTTCGTGCTGGAAGAGATAAGAAGCCGCCGCTGGGCGAGCGTCACATTCCAGGGCGCCCGTCATGAGCTTGCCTTCCGGCTGGAAGGCGCGGGTGCCGGATCGGCGGCGGCCCGCTTCCTGAGCGGTCTCGACGCGCGCGCCTTCGCGCTTCGCGGCCACCTCCTCGCCGACCTGTCGCTGGTGGCGGAAGAAAGGCGGCCGGGCTTCGCTCGGATCCGCCTCGACGCGCTGACGGTGGAAGAAAGGTGAGCGCCTCAGCCGCCCCCATGCCTCCGGCGAAGGCGGGGGCCCCGTCGGGCAGGGCGGGGAGGCTGGGCCCCCGGCTTTCGCCGGGGAACGCGGCGGGATCAGCCGCCGCTGGAGGCGATCTTCTGCAGGTCGTTGATGGCGCTGCGCAGGCGGTGGCCGACCTTCTCCTGCTCGATTGAAGGCTCTTCCGGCGGCGAAAGGTCGGCCGCGGGAAGGGCCTGGCGCTTGCGGGCCAGCCCGAATTCGATCCGGTTGACCAGCTGCGACAGCGGCTGATCCGATTCCTCTTCCTCGGCCTCCGGCAGCTGCGCGGCGAGCTCGGAAATGGGCAAGGGCTCCGCTTCCGGTTCGGCTCCGCGCCATTGCGATTCGGGCGGATTCCATTCCGGCTGGTGATCGGTCGGTTGCGGCTCGGGCTCATGATAATCCGGCTCGGCCTCCGCGACGGGCTCGGCCTCCGGCTGCTGGGGAACGAGGAAGGCGGGCAGGGGACGATATTCGGCTTCGGCCGGCGCGGGAACTTCGGGGACTTCGGCGAAATCCTCGAGGTCGAGCGGCTCGCCCAGATCGCGGGCGAGCAAGGGCCGCCGGGCGGGAGCGTCCGGATGGGCGTCCGCCCGGCGGAGCCGCGGCGCCTCGGCCTCGGGCCCGGCTTCGGCCTTGCGGCCGGCTGGAACACGGCCGACGGCCGCCAGAAGAAGCCAGACCGCGGCGAAGGTGAGCAGCGCCGCGGCGCCGACGGCGGCGAACCGCGCCGTGTCGCCCAGCGGCGGCCTGGCCGCGGCGACGAACTCGGGGAGCCGGCTGGTTTCGACCAGGCCTGCGAACAGCGGCTCCGGCATTGCGAAGACGACGAAGCCGGCGGACAATGCCGCCAGCGCTGCAAGCCCCGCGTCGAACCCGCGTGCGCTGAGGAAAGTAAGTTTCGGCATCAGACCGCCTTGCCCGTGAGCTTCTGGTAAGCGGGTATGTAACTGGAAATATTTGACGACCAGTTACGATCGCGCCTGACGAACGCCTGAGCCGTGTCGCGCCGTTCGTCCCATCGCGAGCGGTTGGCGAACATGGTGTCGAGCGCTTCGGTCAGGGCTTCGGGGTCGCCGGCCCGGAACAGCGTGCCGGTCACCCCGTCCTCGATCAGCTCGCGATGGCCGCCGACGTTGGAGGCGACGACCAGCTTTCTCTGCGCCATCGCCTCGAGCGGCTTGAGCGGAGTCACCAGCTCGGTGAGCCGCATCGCCTTGCGCGGATAAGCAAGGATATCGATCAGGCCGTAGTAACGGTCGACCTCATGGTGGGGGACCCGCCCGGTGAAGTGGATCCGGGTCCTCGCCGGGGAGGCCTGCGCCTGTGCCTTGAGCGCCTTCTCCATCGGGCCGCCGCCGACGAGGAGGAGATGCGCCTTGGGGCGTTTCTTCAGGAGCAGCGGCATCGCCGCGATGAGATCGTCCAGCCCCTCGTAATCGTAGAAGGAGCCGATGAATCCGACCACGTCGGCTCCGGCGAGGCCGAGCTTGCGGGCGAGATTGCGGTCGGCGGCGAGCGGATTCCCGAAGAGGGTGAGGTCGACTCCGTTGGGCGCGACGATGATCTTCTCCGCCGGGATCCCCCGGCCGATCAGGTCGCGCCTAAGGCCTTCGCAGATCACGGCGACGCCGTCCGCCCGGCGGGCGGCCCAGGTCTCGAACATTCGGATCAGCCGGTAGCGGGCCGAGCCTTCGCGCCCGGTTCCGTTGCCGACCGCCGCGTCCTCCCAGAAGGCGCGGATCTCGTAGATGAGCGGCAGCCCCCGGCGCTTCGCCACCGGCAGGGCCGCGAGCGCGTTGAGGACGGGCGAGTGGACGTGGAGCTGGTCCGGCTTCCAGGCTTCGACCAGCGCGTCGAGGCGGGCCTCGAGCGCCTTGATCTCGCGCCACTCGCGCAGGGGCGAGGGGGCCGGCGCGGGCCTTTCGGTCCGGTAGAAGTCGATGCCCTCGATCGTCTCGGGATCGGCGCCGTCGCGCCAGTGGCGGACTCCCGTCAGGCACGCCACCTCCATCCCGCGCGCCTTCTGGGCGGTGACGATCGCCCGGGTCCGGAACGTATAGCCGCTGTGGAGCGGGAGGCTGTGATCGAGCACGTGGAGGATCCGCATGCACGACGCTCTGCCACAGCAAGCTTAACGGCCCGTCAACCGGTCGCGGTCCATGTTCGCCGGGGAGCAGGAGAGCCATGAAGACGAAGATCCTGACGCTCGGCCTCGCCGCCGTTCTTACCGCCCCGCTGCAGGCGCAGCCCGCCGGGCTGTTCACGGTGGCCGAGACCGGACAGTCCTTCGCCACCCTGCAGTCGGCGGTGAACGCCGTCGGCCGCGGCAGCGGGACGATCCTGATCGCTCCGGGCGTGTATGGCGAATGCGCGGTCCAGGAGGCCGGGCGAATCGCCTATGTCGCCGAAAAGCGGGGTCAGTCGATTTTCGACGGTGGCGCTTGCGAGGGCAAGGCGACGCTCGTGCTTCGCGGCAAGGCGGCCCGGGTCGAAGGGCTGGTCTTCACACGGGTGCGGGTGCCGGACGGCAACGGCGCCGGAATCCGGCTTCAGGACGGCGACCTCGACGTCTCCTACACCCTCTTCTCCGACGGCCAGTGCGGGATTCTGTCCCACGACGGCCCGCCGGGCACCATCTCGGTCGACCATTCGACGTTCAGCGGCCTCGGCGAGGGCGACGGAGTCCATTCCATCTACATCGGACATTACGGCAGCCTCAGGGTCGCCAACTCCCGCTTCGAGCGGGGGAGGGGCGGCCATTACGTCAAGAGCCGGGCGCCGAGGATCGAGGTTCTCGACAGCAGCTTCGACGATTCCGCGGGCCGGCGGACCAACTACCTCATCGACCTCTCCAACGGCGCCGTCGGCCGGATCGCCGGCAACGTCTTCGTCCACGGCACCGGCAAGGAGAATTACACAACGATGATAACGGTCGCCCCCGAAGGCCCGGAAAACCGTTCCGCCGGGCTCGTGATTGAGGACAATGTCGCTTCCGTCGCTCCGGGCTTCCGCTGGACCACAGCGTTCGTCGGCGACTGGAGCGGCGAGCGGCTCGAGATCCGCAACAACCGGCTCGGGCCCAAGATCGAAACTCTCGCGAAGCGCTAGAGCATGACAAATCGACTCTCCCCATTTCCCGTTCGGGCTGAGCTTGTCGAAGCCCTTTGCTTCTTTCGGTTCGGGACCCGAAGGAAGGCCCTTCGTCAGGCTCAGGGCGAACGGGACGGGATGTTTCGATCCGGTCTGACGAGGCGGTAAATGACCACTCCCGTCCTTCTGACCATCGACACCGAGCTGAGGTGGGATTGGCGCGGCTCCTCCTGGCAGGACAATCTGGCGCTCAGCTTCGATCCGGCCGGAGTCGGGATCGCCTACCAGCTCGACCGCCTCGCCGCTTATGGCCTCAAGGCGTGCTTCTTCGTCGATCCGATGCCCGCGCTTCACTACGGACTCGAGCCGATCCGCCGGATGGTCGAGCCGATCCTCGCGGCGGGTCAGGAGGTCCAGCTCCACCTCCACCCGTGCTGGGCGGACCCGGCGGACCCGGTCTTCGAGCTGACCGGGCTCGATCCTGAGCGGCAGTCGGAGCTGATCCGGACCGCCCGCGATCTGCTGGTCGAGGCCGGCGCTCCGCCTCCCGTCGCCTTCCGATCCGGCAGCTATGCCGCCGACCGCGCGACTCTCCAGGCGCTGGCGGGGCTCGGCATCGCCTATGACAGCAGCCACAACGGCAGCCACCATCCCGACCCCAGCGACCTGCCGCTCGATCCGCGCCGGATCGCGCCGGCGCTGGTGGAAGGCGTGATCGAAATCCCGGTGACCCAGATCGAGCCGAGGCCGGGCCAGCTCAGGCATCTCCAGATCTGCGCGGTCTCGTTCGACGAGATGCGGGCCGCCCTGCTTCACGCCGCCGACCGGGGCCATCCGGTCGCGACGCTCGTCGGCCACAGCTTCGAGCTCGCCACCCGCGGCGGCAAAAGGGGCAATCCGACGCTGGTCCGCCGCTTCGAGCGTTTGTGCGGCTTCCTGGCCGGCCATCGCGAGCGACTTCCGACGGCATTCTTTTCCGACCTTTCCAGTCTCCCGCTCGATTCCAAGGCTCGCCCTCTGCGCTCCGGAGCGCTGCTGACGGTATCTCGAATGGCCCAGCAAGCCTGGGGCAACGCCGTTTACGAGCGGAGGCTTTAAGATCCTCTCCCGCGAAATGCGGGAGAGGAGAAACGACCCTTAACGGCCCGTCAACCGCATCCCTCTAGGGAGCTTGGGATGAAGCGCGGGCAGGGACGGCTGCGATGATCGACAATTTCTCGCTCGCCTTGACCCACGGGCTACTGCTGCTCGTGGCCTGGCGCCTTATGTTCCGCGCCGATCTCGACGAGGATCCGGCGCCCGGGAGCGAGCCCGCCGTCCCGAAGAGCCGAAGCTGGTCCTTCGGCAAGGGCCGCCCCGATGCGTGACCTCGCCTTCGTCGCCTTCCTCGTCGGATTGCTCGCGCTCGGTTTCCGACGGCCGTTCCTGTTCGTGCTCGTCTACGCCTATATCGACACGGTCGCGCCGCAGCGCCTTTCCTATTATCTTCTGAACAGCCTGCAGCTGTCGCTGATCGTCGCCTGCCTCGCCTTCGGGGGCTGGCTGCTCACGGAGAAGAAGACCGGTCTCCGGTTCACCGTCCGCCAGGGGCTTCTGGCGCTGCTGCTCTGCTACACCTTCTACACGACCTCGAACGCCGACTTCCCGATCGCCGCGGCGGAGAAATGGGACTGGGCGTCGACGGCTCTGGCTTTCGCTATTTTCCTTCCTTTCACCCTGCGGTCGAAGCTGAGGATCGAGGCTCTGTTGCTGTTCCTGACCCTGTCGGCGGCCGCGATCATCATCGTCGGGGGGCTCAAGACGGTCGCCTCGGGTGGGGGCTACGGCGTCCTCAACCTGATGGTGACCAACAATTCGAACCTCTACGAGAGCAGCACCATCTCGACGATCGCGATCGCGCTCATCCCGATCATCCTGTGGCTTGCGAAGTTCGGCACGGTGTTCCCGCCCGACTGGCGGGTGAAGAGCTTCGCCGCGGCGCTGATCTTCGCCTGCCTGCTGATGCCGATCGGGACCGAGGCCCGCACCGGCCTCGTCTGCATCGCGGTGCTGGGCGTTCTCACTCTGCGCAACGTCAAGCGGCGTTTCCTCTATCTCGCCGGAGCCGGCCTGCTGGTCGTCGCCTCGGTCCCGTTCCTGCCCGACAGCTTCACCGGCCGGATGTCGACCATCCAGGGCTATGAAGGGGATTCGTCGGCCAAGGTGAGGCTCGCCGTCTGGGGCTGGACCTGGAACTACGCCCAGGAGCATCCGCAGGGCGGCGGCTTCGGCGCCTATCTCGGCAACAAGATCCAGGTGCGCACCGTCACCACAGTCGACCATGGCGGAGTCCAGACGATCGCCGCGCGCAACGAGGTGGACCAGGGCCGCGCCTGGCACAGCGCCTATTTCGAGATGCTCGGCGAGCAGGGCTTCCCGGGCCTTCTGCTCTTCCTCGTCATCCACATCTGCGGGCTGGTCAGGATGGAAGTGCTGAGACGCCGCTATCGGCTGGCTGAGGGCGACAAGGCCTGGATCGCGCCTCTGGCCACCGCCCTCCAGCATTTCCAGATCATCTACCTGGTCGGCGCTTCGTTCGTCGCCATCGCCTATACGCCCTTCACCCTGATGATCCTGGGCGTGCAGATCGGTCTCGACAGCCTTGTCGCCCGGCGCGAGCAGGCGGAGCGGCCGCGGGCGCCCTTCGCCCCGGCGGCGGCCCGCGGCGGGCCCGGGACGGCTCCGGCATGAGCGGCGCCCCGGCCGACCCTCGCGCCGACCTTCCGGCGCTGACCGGGATCCGCGGCCTCGCCGCCTGGTTCGTGGTCCTCTACCATATCCGGGTCGGGGCCTGGCCTTACCTTCCGGCCGGGGCCTATTACGCTTTGTCCAAGGGCTATCTCGCCGTCGATCTCTTCTTCATGCTTTCGGGCTTCGTCCTGTGGCTGAACTATTCCGACCGCCTGCGCCGCGACGGACCGGCGGCGGTCCCCAAATATCTCGCCCGCCGCGTGGCGAGGGTGTGGCCGCTCCACCTCTTCATCCTCGCCCTGACGATGATCTACGCCTCGGTGCTGGCGGCGACCGGCAAGATCAATCCGGTCCATTATCCCTGGGCCGAGCTCCCCCTCCACATCCTCCTCATCCACAATTGGGGCTTCACCGAAAGCCTCACCTGGAACGACCCGAGCTGGTCGATCAGCGGCGAGGCGGCGGCCTATCTGCTTTTCCCGCTGATCGTGCTCGGGATCGACTGGAAGAAGCTCTCGCCCGCGCTGGCGATCGCCGCCCTGCTTTTCCTGGCCGCGCTGCTCGCGGCGATCATGGGCTGGCACGGCGCCTTGATCCTCGACCGCGACATACCGCGCTTCGGTCTGCTTCGGGCGGCCACGGAGTTCTCGATGGGGACGATCCTGTGCGCCCTCTGGCAGCGGTGGTGTTCGAGACCGGCTCCGGCGATCGCTCTCGCCGGCAGCCTCGTCGCGGGCGCCTTGCTCCTCGGCTTCGCCACCGATGCTCCGGAAACCCTGGTCGTGCCGCTGTTCCTGGCCGGCCTGCTTCTGACACTGGCCCTGACCGCCGGCCGTCCCGGCAACCCGCTCGCCGCCCGGCCGATCGTCTATCTGGGCGAGATCAGCTACTCCACCTATCTCGTCCACTTCCTCCTCTACATCCTTTTCAAGATCGCCTTCGTCGACGACCCCGCGAACGTGCCGCCGCCGCTGATCGGGCTGTTCCTGCTGCTCACCCTGCTCGCTTCGGCGGCGCTCTACCACGGCGTCGAGCGGCCCGCGCAGCGGGCGCTGAATCGCCTGTTCGACCGGCGATTTGAGCATCGCCCGGTGTTTTCGGCCGCGGAATAGGCCGTCATCCCAGCGAAGGCTGGGATCCCAGCGGGTCAAAAGCGCAGACGATCTTCACCCGCGGGGGCTCCGGCCTTCGCTGGGGCGACGGGTTGGCGTCACGCCGTCTCGAGCGGGGCCTCGGCCTTTTCGAACAAAGTAATCAGCGCCTCCGTGAAGGCAGGGATGTCCTCCGGCTTGCGGCTGGTGACGATATTGCCGTCGGTCACGGCCTCCGCGTCGACCACTTCGGCGCCGGCATTGCGCAGGTCGGTGCGGATCGAGGGCCAGCTCGTCGCCCTTCGGCCGCGCACCACGTCCGCCTCGATCAGCAGCCAGGGCCCGTGGCATATCGCCCCCACCGGCTTGCCGGCCTCGGCGAAGCCGCGGATCGTCGCGACTACGCGCTCGTCCATCCTCAGCTTGTCCGGATTCTTGGTTCCGCCGGGCAGGACGAGCAGGTCGTAATCGCCGGCTTCGACATCGCCGATTGTGCAGTCGACGTCGACCTTGGCGCCTCCATCGCCTTCGATCTCGCCTTTCTCCAGCGAAGCGAGCGTGACGTCGGCGCCGCGCTCGCGCAGGATCCGGCGAGGCTCGAGCAGCTCCGAATCCTCGAAGCCGTCGGTGGCGATCATCAGGACCCTGGCGTGGGAAATGTCGGGCATGAATTCCTCCTTCGGGCCGTCAACGAAAAGGCCTTGAACCGCGTTCCCGGAACGAACCGTCCAAGCGGGCGCTTAGAGGCCCCATGCTGTGCTTCGTCGACGATCAGTCCCTGCCCGGAATCACCCGCAAACGCCGGGGCCGCTACTGGCAATATTTCGCGGCGGACGGAAGCCGTATCACCGACCGCGACGAGATCGACCGGCTGAACGCCGTCGGCATGCCGCCCGCCTATGAACGCTGCTGGTTCTGCCCCAAGCCGAACGGCCACATCCTCGCCACCGGCTACGATGCCAGGGGGCGCAAGCAATATCGCTACAATCCCGATTTCCGGATGCAGCAGGAAGCGGCGAAATATGAGAGGCTCGCCGAGTTCGGCCGGAGGCTGCCGAAGCTGCGCAGGAAGGTGGAGGCGGATCTGACCGGCAACCCGACCGACCGCGAGACGGTGCTGGCGGCGGTGGTGAGGCTGATCGACGAAACCAGGATGCGGATCGGCAACGAGGAATATGCGAAGGAGAACAAGAGCTTCGGGGCCACCACCCTGCGCAACCGCCATGCCAAGGTGAGTCGCGGCCGGCTCAGGATCAGCTACACCGGCAAGCACGGAATCAAGCGCACCGTGACCCTCACCGACCGCAATCTCGTCCGGATCGCCCGGCGGACCCAGGACCTGCCCGGCCAGAACCTCTTCGAATATGTCAGCGAGGACGGGGCGATCTGTCCCGTCACCTCGGGCGACGTCAACGCCTATATCAAGGGGGCGATGGGCGAGGAGTTCACCGCCAAGGACTTCCGCACGTGGGGCGCGAGCACGATCGCCTTCGAGGAAATGATCCGCCGTTTCCGCAAGCACGGCTCGGTCAAGCTGAAGAGCGTCATCGAGCCGGTCGCCGAGGCGCTCGGCAACACGGCGGCGATCAGCCGCAAATCCTACGTCCACCCGGCGCTGATCGAGGCCGCCAGGGACGCCGGAGCGATCGGCGAGCGGCCGCTGCCGCGCGCGTCCAAATATCTGAGCTCCGCCGAGCGCGGCCTCATCGAGTTCCTCGAGGCGCTGCCCGAGGAGCAGGCGAGGGTGGACGGGAAGGGCAAAATTCGCGCAAAGGCCGCCTGATGGCAGCCACCGGTTCGAACTTCGTCGAGAAGAGCAACGCGCTCGCCGCCGAGGCTTCCGCCTGGGTGAGCGGAAATATCGTCGGCATCCTCGTTGCCGCGGCGATCGGAGTCGCGATCGCGCTGGCCATGCTCGCCATCCGGTCGCTCGGCTGCAAGCTGATCGCCCGTTGGGGCGGCGACCCGCACTGGCCCGCCATCTTCGCCCGGGCACTGGCCAGGACCAAGATCTACTTCATCGTCGCGACCTCGGCTCAGCTCGTGGCCGAATATGCCAACACGCCGCCCGCGCTTCTCCAGGCCATCCATGTCGCCTTCGTCATCGCCGCGTCGCTGCAGGCGGCGATCTGGGCGCGCGAGCTGATCCTAGGCTATGTCGCGCATCGCACAGGCGACCAGGAGCAGGGCACGCTCGCCTCGGCGATCGGGATCATCCGGCTGCTGGTGACGGTCACCCTGTTCGCCATCGCCATCATCCTCATCCTCGACAATCTCGGGGTCAACGTCACCGGCCTGGTCGCCGGCCTCGGGATCGGCGGAATCGCCATCGGCCTCGCCGCCCAGGGCATCTTCTCGGACCTGTTCGCGGCGCTTTCGATCATCTTCGACAAGCCGTTCCGCCGCGGCGAGACGATCACCTTCGGCAACCCGCCGACGACCGGCACCGTCGAGCGAATCGGCCTGAAGAGCACACGCATCCGAGCCGTCAGCGGCGAGGAGGTGATCATGTCGAACGCCAACCTCCTCAACGCCCTCGTCCAGAACTGGACCCGGATGGAGCGGCGGCGGGCCCTGATGACGCTGCAGCTGGTCTACCGGACGGAGGTCGAGCGTCTCGCCCAGCTTCCAGGCGAGCTTCGAGTCATCGTCGAGCGCGAAACGCTCGCCCGCTTCGATCGCGCCCACGTCACCGCCTTCAACCTTTCCTCGATCGACATCGAGCTGGTCTTCTTCGTCGAAGCGACCGATCTGCACGACTTCCTCGAAGTGAAGCAGGCGGTGATGCTGGGCATCTTGCGCCGCTTCGCCGAGCTCGGCGTAGAGTTCGCCTACCCGACCCAGACGACCTTCACCGCGGCCCCGGACGGGCGGCTGATCATGCCTTATGCGGAGCCAAAGGCGGATCGCCGGCCGGACTAGCCCGCCATTCCGGCGAAGGCCGGACTCCCTGAACAGGGTCGCGACTTATCGGCGAGCGGCGGTGTTCATGGATCCCGGATCAAGTCCGGGATGACGATGGAGAGGCGGCGACATAATCCTCCAGCCTCTCGATCCGCTCCGCCTTCTCCGCCTCATCGAGGAACGACCCCTCGAAGCTGTTCCTCGCCAGCGTGACCAATGCCTCGAGCCCGAGCAATCCGGCGACCGCCCGATAATTGTCGTTCACATAGCCGCCGAAATAAGCGGGATCGTCCGAGTTGATCGTTGCGCGCAGGCCAGCGGCCAGCATTCGATCGATCGGGTGCGCGGCGAGATCGTCGACCACGCACAGCTTGTGGTTAGAGAGCGGGCAGACGGTCAGGGTCATCCCCTCCCGAGCGAGCCGCTCGACCAGGCGGGGATCCTCGAGCGACCGGTTGCCATGGTCGAGGCGGTCCACCTCGAGCACGTCCAGCGCCTGCCAGACATAATCGGGCGGCCCCTCCTCGCCGGCATGGGCGACCCGCTTCAGCCCCCGCTCGGCGGCGGCGCGGAAGACCCGGGCGAACTTCTCGGGCGGGTGCCCCATCTCCGAGGAATCGAGTCCGACCGCCTCGATCCGGTCGAGCCAGGGCTCGGCGGCGCGAAGCGTCGCGAAGGCCGCCTCCTCGTCGAGATGGCGCAGGAAGCACAGGATCAGCTTCGAGCTCAGCCCGTGCCGCTCTTGCGCCTCCGCCATGCCCGCCAGCAGCCCGTTCATCACCACGGCGAACGGGATTCCGCGGTCGGTGTGGGTCTGGGGATCGAAGAAAATCTCGGCGTGGCTCACCGAATCGGCGGCGGCGCGGCCGAAATAGGCCAGCGCCAGGTCGCGGAAATCCTCCTCCGTGCGAAGTACTTCCGCGCCTTGATAATAGATGTCGAGGAAATCCTGAAGGTTCGAGAAGCTGTACGCCGCCCGCACCTCTTCGACGCTCCGGAACGGTATCTCGACACGGTTGCGCCGGGCGAGCTCGAACATCAGCTCGGGCTCGAGGCTGCCCTCGATATGCATGTGAAGCTCGGCCTTGGGCAGGCCCGCGATGAAGGAGGAGAGGTCGGTCATGATGCGCAGGATAAGGCCGACATCCCCTGCCGTCACCCCGGACGTCGCCCTGAACCGTTTCAGGGTTCCCCGCCCGCGAGAGGCTCGGCCTGGATTCTGGAACAAGTTCAGCATGACGGATGGGGGCCTGGCTCCTAAAGTCGAGTCATGAAGCGCATCCGGATCCCGCTAGCCGCCCTCGCTCTCGCCGCCGCGGCAACCGCCGCCCGCGCCGAGGAGCTTCGCGATTTCTGCCCCGATCGCCCCGGGCTCGGCTCCCCCGCCTGCACGATCGACCCCGGCCATTTCGACGTCGAGCTGGGCATCGCCGACTGGACCCTCGACAAGACGGCCGACAGCCGCACGGACAGCGTGGAGGCCGGCCAGCTGCTCATCCGGATCGGCCTTACCGACAGCCTCGAAGCGCAGGTCGGCTGGACCGCATTCGGCCACGTCCGAATCCGCGATCGCGGGACAGGGTCCGTGGTCAAGGCCTCCGGCCTCGGCGATCTCACTCTCGCGCTCCGGCAGAATCTGAGGAATCCCGACGGAAGCGGGCTCTCCCTCGCCGTCATGCCGTTCGCGACCCTTCCGACCGGCGGCTCCGCGATCGGCGCCGGCGAATGGTCGGCGGGCCTGCTCGTTCCCGTGAGCTACGACCTCGGCGAGGGTATGCAGATCGGCTTCACCGGCCGGGTCGAGGCGGCCGCGGATGAGGATCGCGAGGGGCGTCATCTCGCTTATGGCGGCGTGGCGGGCGTCTCCGTGCCCTTATCGGAAGCCCTTGAGGCGACTTTCGAGATCGGAGCCGACCGCGACGAGGACCCGTCCGGGCATTCGACCGAGTGGCTGGCCGGGCTGTCCGCCGGCTGGATGGCGAAGGACGATCTGCAACTTGACGCCGGCGCCAATGTCGGCCTCCACGGAGCGGTCGACGTCCAGCTCTACCTAGGCGTGTCGCGGCGGTTCTAGCGACTCGTCGTCCCAACGAAGGCTGGGACCCCGGGGGGTGAAGATCACCCGCACCTTTCACCCGCCGGGGCCCCAGCCTACGCTGGGGCGACGGGACTCTAAAGCCCCACATCCTCGAGGCTCAGCAAGGTCGCATTCCCCCCGGCCGAGGTCGTGTCGGTGCTGGTCACCCGCTCAGCGCAGAAGCGGGGGAGATAATGGGGGCCTCCGGCCTTGGGCCCGGTGCCCGACAGGCCTTCGCCGCCGAAAGGCTGCGAGCCGACGATGGCTCCGATCATCGAGCGGTTGACGTAGAGGTTGCCGACGGTCGCCAGCTCCTCGACCGTCTCCGCCGCCCTGGCGATCCGGCTGTGAAGGCCCATGGTCAGGCCGAAGCCCGAGCGGTTGACCCGCTCGACCGTCTCGGCGAGCCGTCCCGCCTTCCACGTGGCGACGTGGAGGAGTGGACCGAACCATTCCTTCCTGACGTCCTCGACGCGGTCGACCCGGATCAGGGTCGGCGGCACGAACAGGCCTTCGGGCGGAGCGTCCACCGTCTTGATCCAGCGCGGGCGGGTTTCCTCGCGGTGCGCCATCAGCCGATCGTAGGCGCCCTGGTCGATCACCGGGCCGACGTCGGTGGCCGGCAGCGCGGGGTCGCCGACGACCAGGGCGTCCATCGCGCCCGCCAGCATCTCGAGGGTCCGCTCGGCGATCTCCTCCTGAAGGAGCAGCAGCCGGAGCGCCGAGCAGCGCTGGCCCGCCGAGCGGAAGGCGGAGGTGACGACGTCGACCACCACCTGCTCGGGCAGCGCCGTGGAATCGACGATCATCGCGTTGATCCCGCCGGTTTCGGCGATGAACGGGATGATCGGACGCTCGTCGTCGTTGAGAAGCTCGCGGGCGATTCGCTTGGCGGTCGCGGTCGAGCCGGTGAAGGCGATTCCCGCGATCCGGCCGTCCTCGACCAGCGCCGCGCCCATGTCGGGTCCGCCGGGCGCAAGTATCAGAACGTCGTCGGGGATTCCGGCGCCGTGGGCGAGGCCGACGGCATAAGCCGCGATCTCGGGGGTCTGCGGAGCGGGCTTGGCGACGACGGCATTGCCCGCGACCAGTGCTGCGCTCGCCTGGCCGAGGAAGATGGCGAGCGGGAAGTTCCAGGGCGCGATGCACACCCACGCGCCGCGGCCGCCCATGCGAAGCAGGTTGCGCTCGCCGGTCGGCCCGGGAAGCTCGACCGGCTGGAGCCCCTTGCGCGCCTGGGCGGCGTAATAACGGCAGAAATCGACCGCTTCGCGGACCTCGGCGAGGGCGTCCGGGATGGTCT
This sequence comes from Allosphingosinicella sp., assembly GCA_036389015.1. Lineage (GTDB taxonomy): Bacteria > Pseudomonadota > Alphaproteobacteria > Sphingomonadales > Sphingomonadaceae > Allosphingosinicella. The sequence continues at coordinate 149,300 of DASVQS010000054.1, forward strand.
TGCGCGCTTCCTGGACGCAGATCCGCATCAGCGCGTCGCGCTCCCGCTCGAGCAGGTCGGCGAGCCGCTCCAGGCAGTCGGCGCGCTCGCCGACGGGCCGCGAGTCCCAGGCCGGGAAGGCGGCGAGGGCCCGGGAGACCATTGCGCCGGCTTCCGCCCTGCAGCGGTCCGAGCCTTCGCCCGTCGAGGTCACCGCCGGCTTCCACTGCTCTTCCGACGCAACCGCCCTGGCCACCCGGGCGAGCTCCTCGCGGTCCTGGAGGTCAAGTCCCTGGCTGTTGGGCCGCTCCGGGGCGAACAGGTCGCGGGGGAGGGGGATTGCGGGATGGCGGGTGCCGCCGACCGCCGCGATCTTCGCCACCGGGTCGGCGATCAGGTCCGAGTCGCTCAGCCGCTCGTCGGCGAGCTGATGGACGAAGCTCGAATTGGCGCCGTTCTCGAGGAGTCGGCGGACGAGATAGGCGAGCAGGTCGCGATGGCCGCCGACGGGGGCGTAGATCCGGGTGTGGTAGCCCTGCTCGCGGACCAGGCTCTCGTAGAGGCCCTCGCCCATGCCGTGCAGGCGCTGGAACTCGAAGTCGCGGCTCGAGCCGGCCCATTCGAGGAGGGTGGCGACGGTCAGCGCATTGTGGGTGGCGAAGGCCGGGTAGATGTTCTTGGCCGCGAGCATGTCCTTCGCGCAGGCGAGGTACGAGACGTCGGTCGAGGCCTTGCGGGTGAACAGGGGGTAATCGGCAAGCCCCTGCTCCTGGGTGCGCTTGATCTCGCTGTCCCAATAGGCGCCCTTGACCAGCCGGACCGCGATCCGCCGGCCGGTCCTGGCGCCGATGGCGTCGGCCCAGGCGATGGTCGGTCGGCAGCGCTTGCCATAGGCCTGGACGGCCATCCCGAGCCCGTCCCAGCCCTTCAGCGAGGGCAGGCCCGCGACCGCCTCGATGATGTCGAGGCTCATCTCGAGCCGCTCGCTTTCCTCGGCGTCGACGGTGAAGGCGATTCCCGAATCCCTCGCCAGCACCGCAAGCGCCTCGACCTGCTCGATCAGGTTCGGAACGCAGCGCTCGTACTGCGCCACCTCGTAGCGCGGGTGGAGGGCGGAGAGCTTGACCGAGATGCTGTGCCCGCGCTCCGCGACCTTGCCGACGGCGCGGATGGCGTCCTCGTAGGAGCGGAAATAGCGCTCGGCGTCGGGGAAGGTGCGCGCCGCCTCGCCGAGCATGTCGAAGCTGGCGGTGAAGCCGGCATTGTCGCGCTTCTCCATCCGCCGGATCGCCTCGTCGATGGCCCGGCCCATGACGAAGATCTCGCCCATCAGCCGCATCGCCGCGCCGACCGCCTGGCGCACGAACGGCTCGCCCGCCCGGGAGAGAAGGCGCTTGAGGGCGCTCGCCTGTTCGCTCTCGCTGACCAGGGCGCGGCCGATCACCAGCCCCCAGGTCGCCGAATTGACCAGGGTCGAGTGCGACTTGCCCTTGTGGGAGCGCCAGTCGGCATTGCCGAGCTTGTCGGCGATGAGCTGGTCGGCCGTCTCCGGATCGGGCACTCGAAGGAACGCCTCGGCGAGCGAGAGCAAAGCGATCCCCTCCGAGGTATTGAGCCGATATTCCTGGAGGAACTGGTTGACCCAGCCCGAGGACTGGGCGGCGCGGAGGTCGCCCAGCATCGCCAGCGCCCGCTTTTCGACCCGCTTGCGCGAATCGGCATCCAGCGCCGCGTCGCGCAGAAGCGGCTTCAGGACCTCGGGTTCGCTCGCCCGGTGCAGCTTTCTCAATTCGGAGCGCGCGGTTGCCGTAGCGTCCGCCATGTCGTTTCCTCGCGGGGCTTGAGTCTCGTGTCCGGGGCGCTCTAGACGGCCTCCATGCCCATCGCCAGCATCGAAGACATCCAGTCGAAGGTCGGGACGGAGGTCGGAGTCTCCGACTGGCTCCTCGTCGACCAGGCCAGGATCGACGCCTTCGCCGAAGTGACCGAGGACCCGCAGTTCATCCATATCGACCCGGAAGCCGCGGCGAAGACGCCGTTCGGCGGCACCGTCGCCCACGGCTTCCTTACCCTCTCGCTGCTCAGCCGCATGGCCGCGGACGCGATGCCCCGGCCCGAGGGCGTGAAGATGGGCGTCAACTACGGCTTCGAGCGTGTCCGCTTCATGGCGCCGGTGCGCTCCGGCAAGCGCGTCCGCGGCCGCTTCACCCTGGTCCGACTCGAGGAGAAGAAGCCGGGCCAGTGGCAGTTCGTCCATAACGTGACCGTCGAGATCGAAGGCGAGGAGAAGCCCGCCCTCGTCGCCGACTGGATCGGGCTTATATTTGTATGAACTGCCTCCCCATGCGCAGCATGGGGAGGGGGACCAGGCTTTGCCTGGTGGAGGGGTGATCTTGCGAGGCCTCGCCAGGTTGCCCCTCCACCACCTTCGGTGGTCCCCCTCCCCATCTGACGACGGGGAGGCAAATTAGAAAAGGAACCACAATGGCCACCCGCGAAGCCGTCATCGTTTCAACCGCCCGCACCCCGATCGGCAAGGCTTATCGCGGCGCGTTCAACGCGACTCCGTCGCCGACTCTCGCCAGCCACGCGATCAGGGCCGCCGTCGAGCGCGCAAAGATCGATCCGGCCGAGGTGGACGACGTCGTCATGGGCGCCGCGCTCCAGCAGGGCGTCCAGACCACGATCGGACGCACCGCCGCGCTTCGCTCCGGCCTTCCGGTCACCGTGTCGGGAATGTCGGTCGACCGCCAGTGCGCGTCGGGTCTGATGGCGATCGCCACCGCGGCCAAGCAGATCATCGTCGACCGGATGCCGATCTGCATCGCCGGAGGAGTCGAGAGCATCTCGATGGTGCAGACCCCCGAGATGCGGGTCGGTCCGGACCCCGAGCTCCTGTCCATGCACAACGGCGTCTACATGCCGATGATCCAGACCGCCGAGGTGGTCGGCAAGCGCTACACCGTCAGCCGCGAGCGCCAGGACGCCTACGCTTTGCGCTCGCAGCAGCTCACCGCCAAGGGCCAGGCGGAAGGCAAGTTCGACGACGAGATCGTCCCGGTTACCGCGAAGATGATGGTCAAGGACAAGGAGACCGGCGAGACCTCGATGAAGGAGGTCACGCTCACCAAAGACGAGGGCAACCGGCCTCAGACGACGATCGAGGATCTGCAGAAGCTTCAGCCGGTGATGGGCCCCGAGGCGATGATCACGGCGGGCAACGCCAGCCAGCTCTCCGACGGGGCCTCGGCCTGCGTTCTGATGGAGGCCGGCCTCGCCGCGGAGCGCGGCCTCAAGCCGCTCGGCCGCTACGTCGGCATGGCGGTCGCCGGGACGGATCCCGACGAGATGGGAATCGGCCCGGTCTTCGCGGTGCCCAAGCTGCTCGACCGGTTCGGCCTCAAGGTCGACGATATCGGCCTTTGGGAATTGAACGAGGCCTTCGCCGTCCAGGTCCTCTATTGCCAGGACCGCCTCGGGATCCCCGACGACCGGCTCAACGTCGACGGCGGCTCGATCTCGATTGGCCACCCCTATGGAATGTCGGGCGCCCGAATGACCGGCCACGCCCTGATCGAGGGCCGGCGCCGCGGCGTCAAATATGTGGTGGTGACCATGTGCGTCGGCGGCGGAATGGGCGCCGCCGGGCTGTTCGAGGTCCTCTAGGCCGGTGGCCGCCGGCGTGCCCGATCGGAGAGGCTGTCTCGCCTGGGCAGTCCTGCCGCTGAGGCGCTACGCCGAGTTCGGCGGCCGCTCGACCCGGACCGAGCTCATCGCTTTCTATCTGCTGTTCATGCTGATCATGGCGATCGGCATCAGCTCGAGCCTGTTCGTGCCGGTGCTGCGCTCGGCGGGGATGGCGGTCGTCGGATGGCTCCTGCTGCTGGTCCTGCTCTGCCCGAGCGTGGCGCTGGCCGTGCGCCGACTCCACGACAGCGGCCGAAGCGGCGGGTGGGCGCTGCTCGCCTTGCCCGCCCACGTGCTGAACTTCATGGACGATTTTTATACCGGCCCCCCGCTCGACTCCGACGGGATGGCGGCCCTTGCCGATCTGGGCGGTCTCGCCGGCCTGGCCAGCTTGGTGCTTCTCGTCCTCCTGCTGTGGAACGACGATCCGGAGCCGAACCGTTACGGCCCAAACCCTCGAATGGACGCGCGGGAGCCGGAGATTCAGGACTTGGCGTAGAGCGCCGCTTCCGCCGCCCGCCGCCGGGTCAGCCCGGCCATCACCTTGCCCGCCGCCTTGTTCCAGCGCGCGAACTCGGCGGCCGCGCCCTTGTAGTCGCGGGCCTTGTGCTTCTTGAGGAGGGTGCTGGCCGAGAGATTGCCGACACCGACATTGTAGGCGAAGCTTACCATCGCATCGAACTGGTTCTGGGTGGTCGGCGCGCTGCCGAGGACTTTGGCGACCTTCTCGCCGAACTCGCCTAGATGCGCGGTGAAGCGGTCGTCGCATTGCTTCTGGGTCCAGACGACGCCCTTCTTGATGTCGGGACCGGTCGAACCCCAGCCGATCGTCCAGGGATCGCCGCCCGAGCCGGGGTCCGGATAGGCTTCGAACGAGCCGTCCGCCCGCTTCTTGGCGCAGCCTTCGAATTCCTGGACGAGCTTGATGCAATCCGGCCCTGGCGTCATTTTCCGATCTCCCCCGTGAGTCGCGATTATCGGATAATGGCGTCGTTTCCCGCCTGCCTCAAGCATGTCGCAACCCGGCGCCGCTTCCACCGTTGTCCCCTCGAAACGAAGGAGGTTCCGTTCATGCCCGTCTCGAATCTGACCCTGGTCGAGCGAATCGCCCGAGTGCTGGCGGGCCGCTTCCACAGCATCAACGCCGACGGCGACGATCCGTCCGCCGGGCCGAGCGTCAACGAGACCTGGCACGAATATGTCCAGGACGCCCTGTCGATCCTGCGCACGATGCGCGAGCCTGACCAGGTGATGGCGGCGGCGGGCGATGCCGACGTGTGGGAGCGGATGGTCGAGGCGGCGCTCAACGTCGAGCGGGCCGTGGGCAACGCCTGATTTGCCTCCCCAGCGCGAAGCGGTGGGGAGGGGGACCAGGCGAAGCCTGGTGGAGGGGTAACCTTCAGAGGCCCGCCAGATCACCCCTCCACCACCTTCGGTGGTCCCCCTCCCCATCTTCGATGGGGAGGCAGCTTAGTCCGCATACTTCGGCTTGCCGGCGAAGCCGCCGGCGGCGCGGAGGGCGTCGGCGTCCATCAGCTTGCCGTCCATCATCACCAGCCTCGTGTGCCTGAGGTCGCCGATGGTCCGCGACGGGTCGCCGTCGACCAGAACCAGATCCGCGGTCTTGCCGACCGCGATCGAGCCGGTCTCCCTGTCCGCGCCGACCAGCCGCGCCGGGGCGATCGTCGCCGCCGCCAGCGCCTCCGCCGGAGTGAAGCCGGCGTCGTTCACGTACAGCTCGAGCTCGCGAACCAGCTCGAGGCCGCTCCCGTCGGTGCCGGCGACGATCGGGACTCCGGCCTTGTGCATCGCTCCCACGAGCCCGGCCAGCTTGCGGTAGCTTGCCCGCCAGTCGGCCCGGGTCACGCCGGCGGGCACTGCGAACCCGCCCTGCCGGAAACCGCGCTCCGTCGCCGGCGGGAGAGTGCCGACGAAGGGCGCGTAAGCGGGCGACAGGTCGCCGTTCTCGGGCACGAACAGGCCCTCGGCAACGACCAGGGTGGGATCGGCGACCGTCTTTCGGCGCGCCATTTCGGCGATCAGCTTGCGGATCGGCTCGCCATTCAGATCGACGTCCTTGGCGTAGCGGCCGGGACCCTGGAAGCGCTGGATGCCGTTCGAGGCGGCGACGACCTCGTCCGGCATCGCCTGCATCATCATGAAATAGATGTGGGTGACCTCGTCATAGCCGGCCTCGATCGCGTCGAGCGTGCGCATGCCGGCGGGCACGTGGCCGTGGACGTGGAGGCCGAGCCTGTGCGCCTCGGCGGCGGCGGCCGGAAGCCAGGCCGGGTTGAAGGTGCCGTAGAATTTGACCCCGGTCATCCCGTTCGCCTTGGCCCTGCGGACCAGGGTGATCGCCTCCTCCTGCGAGTTCGCGACGTCCGCGACCTGGGCGGTGTTCGGCCCTTTGCCGTCGATCAGGGTCGAGGCGTAGACCCGGGGGCTGAGCAGGTCTCCCTTCGCCCGCCGCTCGCGCCGGGCCAGGGTCAAAGCGGTGACGTTGCCGGGGTCGCGCGCGGAGGTAATGCCCTGGGCGAGCAGCATCGGGCCCGTGCTGTCGTCGCCGAAATGCATATGCGCGTCCCACAGGCCCGGGACGAGCGTCTTGCCCTTGCCGTCGATCAGCTGCGCCCCCCCGGGCGGCCGGATGCTCGCCGCCGGTCCGACTGCGACGATCCGGCCCTTGTCGACCACCACCGTCTGCCCCTCGGCGAAGCGGCTGCCGTCGACGAAGGCGCGGACGTTGGTGAAGGCGACGGGTCCCGAGGGCGCCTTCAGGAAGCGGTGCGCCAGTGCGGGCGAGCGCGCGGCGAGCGCCTCGTCCTGAGCCTTCTCGAGCGCCGGCTGGGAATCCTCGTAACCGACCGGGATGGTCGAGAGGAATCCGATCGACGCGAAAAATTTGCCGTCCTCGGTCGTCCAGACCGGGATGGAGCTGTTGGTGATTCCGGTGATGGCGTAGGCGATCACCGTCCGGGCGGAGGCGCCGGTGCCGATCCGCGCCCTGGTCAGTGGCTCGAGCTTCGCCCGGCCGCCGGGCAGAAGTGCGACGCTGTGATCGGGCGCGGCGATCAGCCGCTCGACGAGACGCTCGAAGGTCAGCGATCCCGGCCCGGCCGGATAATAGATTGCGGGCTCCTTGTAAGGCGCCGAGCCCTTGTCGATCTGCGACGTCCACTCCGCCTTGCCGCCGGCGACCGCGAAGGTCTCGCCGATGTCGCCCTGGGGGCTCACTCCGCGGGCGGCATAGCGGGCGACCATCCCGTCCGGGCCGATCGTCGCCGATTCGTCAATCTCCCAGACCTGGCCTCGAAGGACCAGGCTCGCCCGGGTCCAGAGGGTGCCGTCGGGAGCGGTCCATTCGCTGGCCTCGCCATGCTTTCCGGCCGTGGACATGATGACGTAGCGCCTGGCGTCGGCCGGCGGCTTGGCGAGCTGGTCCTTGGGGACCTGGGCCCATGCGGAAGCGGCGCTCAGCGCCAGTCCGACCGTGACGATCCAACGCATCTTCGCTCTCCCCCGTCGTCAGCGTGAAGGCTAAGCGGGTGCGCCGGGGAGTCAATCGCCCGAAAATGCGAAAGGCCGCCCCTCGCGGGACGGCCTTTCCATTGTCAGCCGGAATGCGGCCTGAAGTCTTAGGCGCTTGCCCCCGTGGAGGCTGCGCTCACCCGACCCGCCGCACGCGGCATATGACAATGAGACATCAGACCACCTCCTTTCCGTTGTTGAACGATGTTTAGGAGATGGGGCAGACTTGAAGAATTTCAAGGCCTTACGTCATTCCGGCGAAGGCGGGAATCCATGAACACGGCGGTGCCGGAACTCGACGATCCGTGTTCACGGGTCGCGGCCTCCGCCGGGATGACGGTCAATAAGGCGGCTTGTCCAGCCCCGCCGGGCTCTTGGTGAAGATCTCGCAGCCGTCCTCGGTGATGCCGACGCTGTGCTCGAACTGGGCCGAGAGCGAGCGGTCGCGGGTGACGGCGGTCCAGCCGTCCTCGAGCAGCTTCACGCCCGGCTTCCCGATGTTGATCATCGGCTCGATGGTGAAGAACATTCCCGGGCGAAGCTCCGGCCCGCTGCCGGGGCGGCCGGCATGGACGACCTCGGGGGCGTCGTGGAACAGCCGGCCGAGGCCGTGGCCGCAGAAATCGCGGACGACCCCGTAGCGATTCTTTTCGGCATGGGTCTGGACGGCGTGGCCGATGTCGCCGAGATACTTGCCGGGCCTCGCCTGCTCGATCCCGAGCATCATGCATTCGTAGGTGATGTCGACCAGCCGGCGAGCCTTGATCGGCACGTCGCCGACCAGGAACATCCGGCTGGTGTCGCCATGCCAGCCGTCGAGGATGATGGTGACGTCGATGTTGACGATGTCGCCGTCCTTCAGCGTCCGGTCGCCCGGGATGCCGTGGCAGACGACGTGGTTGATCGAGGTGCAGCAGCTCCCGGTGAAGCCGCGATAGCCGAGGGTCGCCGGGATGCCGCCGCGGGCGGTCATCTCGCGATAGACGATGTCGTCGATCGCCTGGGTGGAAATTCCCGGAACGACATGGGGGACGAGCGCATCGAGCACTTCGGCCGCCGCCCGGCCGGCCCGGCGCATCCCTTCGAACGCCTCGGGCCCATGGAGCTTGATCGCCCCGCTGCGGCCGACCACTTCGGTCCCGCTGATCGCCTGATATTGGGTCATGAAGGGGATATAGGCCCGGGAACGGTCGAGGACAAACACCGTTCGGGGTGAGCCTGTCCTTCGATACGCCGCTTCGACTTCGCTCAGCGGCTACTCGGGATGAGCGGAGGGCTGGAATTCAACCGCTCATCCTGAGTAGAGACTGAGCTTGGCGAAGGCCCGTATCGAAGGACGATGCATTGAACTCCGAACGCATCTGGACCGCCGGCCTGCTCATCATCGGCGACGAGATCCTTTCCGGCCGTACCCAGGACAGGAACATTGCCCAGGTCGCCGGCTGGCTGAACCTGCAGGGCATCCGCCTCGCCGAGGTGCGGGTGGTGCCCGACGTGATCGAGCGCATCGCCTCGGCAGTCAACGCGCTCAGGGTCGAATATGATTATCTGTTCACGACCGGCGGGATCGGCCCCACCCATGACGACATCACCGTCGACGCCATCGCCCATGCGCTCGGAGTGCCGGTGGTCGTCCATCCCAAGGCGCGGGCGATACTCGAGGATTATTACGCGACCCGCGGCGGCCTCAACGAGGGGCGGCTGAGGATGGCCCGGGTTCCCGAGGGCGCCGAGCTGATCGAGAACAGGATGTCGGGAGCGCCCGGAATCCGCCACGGCAATCTCTTCATCCTCGCCGGAGTGCCGCACATCGCGGTCCAGATGCTGGATTCGCTGACCGGGACGATCCAGGGCGGCCGGCCGCTGCTTTCGCGCACCCTCGGCTGCTGGACCATGGAGAGCGAGGTGGCCCAGCTCCTCGCCGAAACCGAGCGCGCCCATCCCGGCTGCCAGATCGGCTCCTACCCCTTCTTCAGGGACGGCCGGGTCGGCGCCAATTTCGTCATCCGCTCGACCGAGCCGGCGGCGCTCGCCGACTGCGAAGCTGACTTGACGACAGAGCTGGAGAAAGCTGGGAAGGAGGTCGTGAGGGAGGGTATCTGAGCCCTGCTAGCCAGACTTGTGGCGCGACTCGCGCGGTTTTGATCCCGTGATGAAGATTTTGCCGGTCAAGCTTTTTACCAACTTATCCCCGATATCCCTGTTATCCACAGGCTTGTGCCCCGATTTAGACGCGGGTTTTGCATCCGGCGCTCTTGCGCCCGAATCAAAATAGAACGTAGAATCAAGATGTGCCCGCAATTGCGGGCGCCGCGTGCCCGGGTCCAACCGGTTTGCGTGGGTGCGGCGGAGATGATGAAGGTGGTCCCTGCGACTGCCCGTCCAAAAGGGTGGTCGTTCCATCAACTCCGCCGCACCGTTTTTATAGCCCGGACTGCATTGCGGGCAATCCGGAAAAATTAAGCAGCTCGCTTATTTTTGTGTGTCGGCTGGACCGGGGCGGCCCTGCCTCTCACCTTGTCGAAGTGGAGCGGGCGAAGGGAATCGAACCCTCGTCGTAAGCTTGGGAAGCTTCTGCTCTGCCATTGAGCTACGCCCGCTGAGGCCGCCGATATCTAGGAAAGGCGAGCGCCCTTGTCGAGACGCTAGCGACGATAGGGCGTGAAGCTTGCGAGGACGGGGTCTGGCGCGCGCGCGGCGCCGGGCAGTCCCGCTTCAGCCCCGCAGCGCGGCCGCGGCTCGGGCGAGGCTTTCGATCTCCGCGACATCGGCGGTGCCTTTCGGGACCAGCCAGGATCCGCCGACGCAGAGCACGGGGTCGAGCGCGAGCCAGGCGGGAGCGCTGGCCTGGGTGATCCCGCCGGTCGGGCAGAATCGCGCGGCTCCAAAGGGCCCCGCCAAGGCCTTCAGCGCGGGAATTCCCCCCGACGTCTCGGCTGGAAAGAATTTGAAATGGGAGAGGCCGAGATCGAGCCCGCGCATCAGGTCCGCGGCCGTCGCGACCCCGGGGAGGAAGGGGATCCCCGAGGAGACGGCGGCGCGGCCGAGCGGCTCGGTGAGGCCGGGCGAGACGATGAACTCGGCGCCGGCGGCGAGGCTCTCATCGAGCTGGCCGGGATCGAGGACGGTGCCCGCGCCGACCACCGCGCCCTCGACCTTGCGCATCTCGGCGATTGCGTCGAGCGCGCCGGGGGTGCGCAGGGTGACTTCGAGCACCCTTAGGCCGCCGGCGACGAGGGCCCGGGCGATCGCTCCGGCATCGTCCGGATCCTCGATCACAAGCACCGGGATGACGGGCGCCAGGCGCAGGATGTCGCCGATGTTCCTCATTCGAAATGCTCGGCGGCGAAGGCGGCGGCCGCGCCGAACAGGCCCGGCTGCGCATGGGTGATGATCCTGACCGGAATCTCGTCCATCCGCCGCTCGAAGCGGCCCTTGGCGATGAAGCGGCCGCGAAAGCCGGAGCCCGGCAGGTGGCCTGCGAGGCGAAGGCCGAGCCCGCCGCCGATGACCACCGCTCCGGCGCCCTGGGCCAGGGCGATGTCTCCGGCGACGGCGCCGAGCGACAGGCAGAATCGATCGAGAGCGGCGGCGGCGAGGCTGTCCTCCCCGGCCATGGCCGCCTGCCAGAGCGCCTTCTCCTCGCGGAACCGGACGTCGCGGCCCTCGATCGCGGCCAGCGCCTCGTAAATGTTGGTCAGGCCCATGCCCGAGGCGATCCGCTCCACCGACACCCGGCGGTGGCGAAGCCGAAGCATCGCGAGGATCCGGTCCTCGAGGCCGTCGAGCGGCGCGAAATCGACATGGCCGCCCTCGGTTTCGATGACGTGATACCGCCCTTCGCGGCGGAGCAATATCGCGACTCCGAGGCCGGTGCCCGGCCCCAGGATGCTGATCACCCCCTCCTCGGGCAGCGGCCGGTCGGGCCCGCACAAATGGGCGAAATGCGCGTCGCCCAGCTGCGCGACGGCATGGGCGACGGCGCCGAAATCGTTGACGATCGTAAAGCGCTCGGCGCCGAGCTTTTCGGGGAGCTGGGCCGGACGGATCGTCCAGGGATTGTTGGTGAGCTTGAGAATTTCGCCCTCGACCGGGCCGGCGACCGCGATTCCGACGGCGGTCGGGAGGGGCCGCCCCGCCTCGGCGCCGAACGCCTCCCACGCCGTCTGAAAGCTGGCGTGGCCGGCGGTGTCCAGAGTGCAGACGTCGCCCAGGCCGACGACTCGTCCGCCGGCCACTTCGGCGAAGGCGAAGCGGGCATGGGTTCCGCCGATGTCGACCGCGACGATCTCGGTCACTCCAGCTCCTCGATTCGGCCTTCGCCGGGATGGTGAAGATCGTCTCCCGCTGTTAGCCGGGACGGGGCGGAGTGCAAACGCGGCATCGCCTTTTTAGGCGCCACGGCGTCCGCGGCCAGCCTCGGGCGGGTCTTGCAGTGAGCCTCCGGCGGGCGCAGCATGGGAAAAAGGGGAGAGCGAAATGGCGGACTCGAACAGGAATTGGACTCGGCTGGTCACCCGGGCCGCCGTCGTGCTCGGCATCGGAGCGGTCGTCGCCGCTCTGGTCGCCGCGGTCGGAAGCGCGACCGGGATGTGGAGCTTTCGCGCCGGGCTGACCGCGCTCCGCTACCTGTTCTTCGCCGCCGCCGCGGGCGCTTTTCTCGGCCTGATCGGCCTCTTCCTGGCGCGGCGGCGCGCGAAGCTGATGCTCGCCAACCTCCTGGCCCTGGTGGTCGCTCTCGGCTTCGTCCTCTATCTCGGCAATCTCGTCCGGATCGCGAAGAGCGTCCCGGCGATCCACGACGTCGCCACCGACCTTGACGACGTGCCCCAATTCAGCCGGCTGCAGGTTCGGGCGGACAATCTCGAGAATATTCCGGACGAGGGCAAGGCGGAGCTCAAGGCCCTGCCGCCCGAGCAAAGATGGAAGGCCGTCCACCGCGCCCATTACGGCGACCTGCGCACCGTCCGCCTCCCGGCGCCGCCCGACCAGACGGTGCGGCGCGCCGCCTCGCTCGCCCGGGAGCGCGGCTGGCAGGTCGCGCTGGTCGACGAGGACAGCGTCGAGGCGACCGCAACCAGCACCTTCTTCCGCTTCAAGGACGACGTCGTCGTCCGGGTGCGGCCGGCGCCGGGCGGAGGCAGCCTCGTCGACATGCGCTCGATCAGCCGGGTCGGCGGAAGCGACGTTGGAATGAACGCGAAACGCGTGCGCGCCTTCCTGAGCGATCTGCAGAAGTAATTCCTCCCCTGCATTTGCAGGGGAGGGGGGCCGTCCGTAGGACGGTGGAGGGGCCTTGCCGAGTTCGAGGAACCCCTCCACCAGGCTTCGCCTGGTCCCCCTCCCCGCGAAATCGCGGACAGGATCCACCTCTCCGCCTTGCCATTAATAAGCATGCTTATTATATGCGCGCCGTGGACAGCAATTTCGCTTTCGAGGTCGCCAAGACGGCCCATGCCCTTCGGCGGGTGTTCGACCGCCGCGCGGCCGCGCTCGGAGTGACCCGCGCCCAGTGGCGGGTGCTCGCCTGGCTCGGGCATGAGGACGGAATGCGGCAGGTCGCGCTCGCGGAGGGGCTGGACGTCGAGCCGATCACGCTTTGCCGGATGATCGACCGGCTCGCCGAAGCGGGGCTGGTCGAGCGACGTCCCGATGGTGAGGACCGTCGCGCCTGGCGGATCCATCTCACCCCCGCGGCCGGGCCGGTGATCGAGAAGCTTCGCGGGCTCGCGGGCGAATTCCTCGACGAGGCGCTCGACGGCGTCTCGGAGGCGGATCAGGCTCGCGCTCGCGACGTTTTGTCGCGGGTTCGGTCGAACCTCGGCGGCGAGCTCAAGGACAGGCGAAGAGCATGACGAAGGAAGGTCCGATCACCGCCGCCGAGCCCGCCGAGCAGGCCGCGCCGCCCAGGAAGAAGCGGCTTCGCCTCGTGCTGATGCTGTCGGTGCCGCTGCTCATCGCCGCGGTCGGCCTCTATCTTTGGCTCAGCTCAGGCCGCTACGTCGCCACCGACAACGCCTATGTGCAGCAGGACAAGGTGTCGGTCAGCGCCGAGATTTCCGGGCCGATCGCCGAGGTCCTGGTCCGCGAGAACCAGCCGGTGAAGCGCGGCGATCTTCTCTTCCGCATCGACCCGAGACCTTACCGGATCGCGCTCGAGCAGGCCGAGGCGCAGATCGCCGGCGCGCAGGTGTCGGTTCACAAGCTCGAAGCGGAATCGGCGGGAACGAACGCCGACATCCAGGGGGCCAGCGCCAATGTGACCTTCGCCCAGCGCGCTTTCGAGCGCCAGGCCGAGCTGATGCGCCGGGGCTTCACCACCCGCGCCCGATACGACGAAGCGCTGCACGGAGTGCAGGAAGCCAGGGAGCGCCTCGCCAATGCGCGCGCCGACGCCCGGATCAAGCAGGCGGCTCTCGCCGACGGTCCGGCGGCGGCCCAGCCGGCCGTCGCCGCGGCTTACGCCGCCCGCGACAAGGCCCTGCTCGATCTCAAGCGGACGGAGGTGCGGTCGCCGATCGACGGCTATGTCAGCCAGACCGAGCGGCTGCAGATCGGCGCGGCCGTGGTTCCGGGCCTGCCGGTGGTGACGGTCGTGCGCAGCGAGCAGGCCTGGGTCGAGGCAAATTACAAGGAAACAGATCTCGACAGAATGGCTCCCGGCCAGCCCGCCGAGATCCGCCTCGACGCCTATCCGAGCACGCGCATCCGCGGCCATGTCGCCAGCATCGGCCGAGGCACCGGCTCCGAATTCTCCGTGCTTCCCGCTCAGAACGCCTCGGGCAATTGGGTCAAGGTCACCCAGCGCGTGCCGGTGCGCATCGCCATCGACGAGAATCCGGGGCGGCCGATGATCGCCGGCCTCTCCGCGGAGGTGAAGGTCGACACGAAGGAAGCGCCGCTGCCTCCGGCGAAACCGCGGCAGCAGCAGGCCCGCCGGTGATTTCCCCAACCCGTTCGCCCCGAGCGAAGTCGAGGGGCCCCATCGAGCGAAGCCGAGACAATTCGGCCTCGGCTTCGCTCGGCGGGGTGTCTCGACTTCGCTCGACACGAACGGCCTCAGTACCGCCGCGCTAGCTCGATGGCGACCGCCGCCGCCCCGCATCCCCCCGCCACCCTGACTCTCGGCCGGATCGAGCACGGCGTGCTCACCGTCGCGATCATGATGGCGGTGCTTCTTCAGGTGCTCGACACGACCATCGCCAACGTCGCCCTGCCTCACATGATGGCGTCGATGTCGGCGACCCAGGAGACGATCAACTGGGTCCTGACCAGCTATATCGTCGCTTCCGCCATCGCCATCCCGATCACCGGCTGGCTCGCCGACCGGGTGGGCCGGAAACGGCTGTTCGTATGGTCGGTGATCGCCTTCACCGCGGCCTCCGTGGCCTGCGCAATGGCCCAGAACCTGACCGAGATGGTGATCTTCCGAGCCCTGCAGGGCGTGTCGGGCGCCTTCCTGGTGCCGATCGCGCAAGCCGTGATGTTCGACATCAACCCGCCCCACAAGCATGCCCGGGCGATGGCGATGTTCGGAATGGGCGTGATGATCGGGCCTATTCTCGGCCCGGTGCTGGGCGGCTGGCTTACCGAGAATTATTCGTGGCGCTGGGTGTTCCTCGTCAACTTGCCGGTGGGCGTGCTGTGCACCTTCATGCTGGTCCGCTACATGCCCAAAGGCGAGGTAGTTCGCCGCGGCTTCGACCTGTTCGGCTTCGCCCTGCTCGCCCTCGCGCTCGGCGCCCTGCAGCTGATGCTCGACCGCGGCCAGCAGCTCGACTGGTTCGAAAGCTGGGAAATATGGCTTGAGGCCGCCGTCGCGGGCTCCTGCGCCTGGATGTTCGTCATCCACCTCACCACGGCGAAGCAGCCCTTGTTCGACCCCAGGATGTTCGTCGACCGCAACTTCAGCTTCGCACTGCTGTTCATGGCGGTGACCGGAGTTCTTCTCCTCGCCGGCCTCGCCTTGCTGCCGCCGCTGCTCCAGCGCCTGTTCGGTTATTCGGTGCTCGATTCCGGCTTCCTGACCGCCCCTCGCGGCATCGGCACCCTGATCTCGATGATGCTCGCCGGCCGCCTCACCGGGCGGGTCGACGCGCGCATCCTCATCTTCTTCGGAATCTCCTGTCTCGCGCTCTCGCTCTACCAGATGTCGGGCTTCACCCTGGTGATGGGCTCGCGCCAGATCATCGTCAGCGGAGTGGTCCAGGGCCTTGGCCTCGGCTTCATCTTCGTGCCCCTGCAGGCGCTCGCCTTCGCCTCGCTTGCGCCAAGCTACCGGACCACCGGCGCAGCACTGCTCAACCTGTCGCGCAACATCGGCGGCTCGGTCGGCATCTCCGTAGTCACCAGCCTGCTCGCCCGCAACCTCCAGGTCAGCCATTCCGACCTCGCCGCCCACGTCACGCCCTACAGCCTGCCGCTGGCGGATCCGTCAGTGCTGGAGCGGCTCGGCCAGTTCGGCGACAGCGCCACGGCGATGCTCGATCTGGAGATCAACCGCCAAGCGCTTATGATCGCCTATCTCGACGATTTCCATGCCATGATGCTGCTCACTCTGGCGGCCCTGCCGCTCGTCTGGCTGCTGCGCGCGCCCAAGCGCGGCGTCGGCGGCGGTGCTCCGCCGGTCGCCGACTGATCCGATGCCGGCGCGTCACTCGGGACCCGGCCCATCCCGATGCATCGCAACGTTTTTTTCCGGTTGCGGAGGTGGAACGAGGGGGGTATCGCCGCGCCTTCGGCCACGCAGGCCGCCCCTTCCGCAGGTTGCTGGATGGCTGACGGTTCCCGCTTCGACACCCATGTCTCGGCCGAGCGCTTCGAGCTGCTGGTCAATTCCGTCACAGACTACGCCATTTACATGCTCGACGCCGACGGCTTCGTCGCCACCTGGAATCCCGGTGCCCGCCGGTTCAAGGGCTATGAGGCGGAAGAGATCATCGGCCGCCATTTCTCGACCTTCTTCACCGACGAGGACCGCGCGGCGGGTGTTCCGGCCCACGCCCTGAAGACCGCGGCGGAGGTCGGGCGGTTCGAGGCGGAAGGGTGGCGAGTCAAGAAGGACGGCTCCCGATTCTGGGTCAATGCCGTGCTCGACCCGATCCGCGACGACAAAGGCAAGCTCCTCGGCTTCGCCAAGATCACCCGCGACGATACCGAAAAGCGAATGGCCTCGCTTGCCCTGCTCGAAAGCGAGCGCCGGTTCCGAACGCTCGTCCAGGGCGTCAAGGACTATGCCCTGTACATGCTCGACCCCGACGGCCGAGTGTCCAACTGGAATACCGGCGCTGAGGCTATCAAGGGCTACAAGGCCGACGAGATCGTCGGCCAGCATTTCTCGCGTTTCTATACCGACGAGGACCGGGCCGCCGGCGAGCCCCAGCGCGCGCTTGCGACCGCGCTCGCGGAAGGCAAATATGAGAAGGAGGCGTGGCGGGTCCGCAAGGACGGCACCCGCTTCTGGGCGAGCGTCGTCCTCGATTCAATTCACGACGAGGACGGGACCCTGCTCGGCTTCGCCAAGATCACTCGCGACATCACCGAGCGCCGCAAGGCGCAATTGGAGCTGGAGGAAGCCCGGGCGGCCCTGTTCCAGTCGCAGAAGCTTCAGGCGCTGGGCGAGCTGACGGGCGGAGTGGCGCACGATTTCAATAATCTGATGACGGTCATCCGCGGCTCCGCCGAGCTCCTCACCCGCCCCGGCCTCAGCGAGGAGAGGCGCTCGCGCTACCTGAAGGCGATCCTCGACACGGCCGACCGCGCGGCGCGGCTGACCAGCCACCTGCTCGCTTTCGGGCGGCGGCAGGCGCTCAAGCCGGAAGTCGTCGATCTCAACCTCCATCTGGACGCTTTCGCCGAAATGGCCGGCCGGACGCTCGGCGGGCAGTTCGAGGTCGGTCTCGAGCTGGCGCCGTCGCTGCCGCCGGTCGAGGTCGATCTCGCCCAGCTCGAGACCGCCTTGCTCAACGCCGCCTTCAACGCGCGCGACGCGATGCCCGAAGGCGGCAGGCTGACCCTCACCACTCGTCATCTGCCGGGCGAGGGCGGCGGCGAGGTGCTGGTCGAGATCGCCGACACCGGCAGCGGGATGAGCGCTGAGATCCTCGATCGCGCGTTCGAGCCTTTCTTTACCACCAAGCCGGTCGGCGAGGGGACGGGCCTCGGCCTCTCGCAGATTCACGGTTTCGCGGCGCAGGCCGGCGGACGGGCCGAGATTCGGTCGGTCCCCGGCGAAGGGACGGCGGTGCGCATCATCCTGCCCGCGACCTCGAAGGCGTTCGGCCGCTCGGCGGCCGCGCCTCGCCCGGCCGCGCCGGCGCAGGGCCTGAAGGTGCTCCTCGTCGAAGATAACGACCATGTCCGGGAGTTCGCCCGGCACCTGCTCGAGGAGCTCGGCTATCGGGTGCTCAGCGCCGCCTCGGCCGAAGACGCCCTGGAGGTGCTGGAGACCGAGGCGGTCGATCTGCTGTTCAGCGACGTCGTCATGCCGGGCAGGAGCGGAGTCGAGCTTGCCCGGCTGGCCCGGGAAAGCAATCCGAGCCTGCCGGTGCTGCTCGCCAGCGGCTATAGCGAGGAGATACTCGGTCCCGCGGGGACGGAGTTCGACGTCCTCCGCAAGCCCTATGACTTGAACGGAATCGGGGCCGCCTTGGGCGCGGCTCTGGAGCATTCCCGGCCCGCGGCCTAGGGCTGAGGCGTTCCCAACGGCCTCTGGAACCCCTCGTCGTCGTCGCGGCCCGGCCGGCGGCTGCGCGGCTGGGGCAGCGGCGGCAGCTCGGCCCGGGCGAGGCGGCCGTCGCGGTCCTTGTCGAGCAGAGCGAAGCGCTGGTCCGCGGCGAGGGCGAATTCCGCGCAGGAAACGCCCCGGTTCATGTCGAAGTCGGCCGCCATCACCGGATGAGGAATATTGAGGAAGGCGTAGCGGCCGGCGCCGTCCAGCCCCTTTTGGTAGACGAGGATTCGCCGCCCCCGGCCTCCGCGCCAGTCGCCGACTCCGGCGCTTCGCATCTGCAGCCCGACCTGGACCTCGGGGGCGATGTCATTCTCGTAGCGGGCGATCTCGGCCATCCCGAGCTCGCCGTCGCCATCGCCGTCGAGCCGGGCGAAGAAGCGCGCCCCGTCCTCGCGCAGCTCCGCGGCGGTCAGCGCGCCGTCGCCGTCCCGGTCGGCGGCGGCGAACCATGCCGCGACATTGTCCGCGGCCGACCGTTGCGAGCGGAAGGGCTCGCCCATCGGGCTGAGGAAAGGTCCGTCGTGGGCGACCGGCGGCGGCGGCGGCTTCGCCGGCAGAACGGCCGGGGAGGCCAGGAGAAGTGAGGTGAGGATCAGGCGCATGGCCTTGTGATGGGCCATGAACGACGCGCCGACAAGCTCAGCGGGCCGGGGTCACCCGCCAGATGGTGTTGCCGACATCGTCCGCGACCAGCAAGGCGCCCGCCTTGTCGAACGCGACGCCGACCGGCCGGCCGCGCGCCTTGCCGTCGGAATCGAGGAAGCCGGTGAGCACGTCCACCGCCGGACCCGACGGCCGGCCGCCCGCGAACGGGACGAAGATCACCTTGTAGCCGCTCGCCGGCCTCCGGTTCCAGGAGCCGTGCTGGCCGATGAAGGCGCCGCCGAGGTAGCGCGCGGGCAGCAGCCCCCCTCGGGAGAAGGCGAGGCCCAATGAGGCGGTGTGCGGGCCGAGCGCGTAATCGGGGACCAGCGCCGAGGCGACCAGGTCCGGGCGCTGAGGCTTCACCCGGGTGTCGACGTGACGGCCGTAATAGGAATAGGGCCAGCCGTAGAAGCCGCCCCGCCGGACCGAGGTCATGTAATCCGGGACGAGGTCGCTGCCGAGCTCATCGCGCTCGTTGACCGCCGTCCAGAGCAGGCCGGTAATCGGTTCCCAGTCCATCCCGTTAGGGTTCCTGAGCCCGGTCGCGAACAGCCGCTTCGCACCGGTCGCCCGGTCGATCTCCCAGATCGCCGCCCGGCCTTCCTCCGCGGCCATGCCGTGCTCGGCGACGTTGCTGTTGGAGCCGACCGTTGCGTAGAGGCGCGTCGCGTCGCGGCTGGCGATCAGGCTCTTGGTCCAATGGTGGTTGAGTGGCCCCGCGGGCAGATCGGTGAGCCGACTGCCGGCCGCGGCGATCCTTGTGTCGCCTTCGCGATAGGGAAAGCGGACCACCGCGTCGGTGTCGGCGACGTAGAGATCGCCTCCGACCAGAGCCATTCCGAAGGGTGAGTTTAGCCCGGAGAGGAAGACGCTCCGAGTCTCGGCGACCCCGTCGCCGTCGGAATCGCGCAGAAGGGTGATCCGGTTCGCGCTCCGTCCGACCGCCCCGGCCTTCTTCATGATCGCCTGCTCGATCCAGGCGCGAAGCCCGGTCTTCGCCGGCTGCGGCGGCGCGTTGGTCTCGGCGACGAGCACGTCGCCGTTGGGCAGGACATGGAGCCAGCGCGGATGGTCCAGTCCCGCGGCGAAAGCGACGACCGCAAGGCCGGGCGCGGGCGTCGGCCTGGCGCCGTGCCAGCCGGTCGCCTCGGCGACGTTAACGGTGGGCAGGAGAGCCCTCGCCGGCCCAGGAAGGATCGGCGCCGGGCCCATGCCGGCGCTGACCGGGAGCGTGGCCCGCTCTCGGTTGGCGATGAGGAGGATCAGCGCCAGCACGATGAGCGCGGCGCCGATCAGGAGCAGCTTGCGGGCGGACATGAGCCTCTCCTTCACGCGCCCGGTTGAGGCGCGGCGGCGCGGAGCCTAAGGCGGCGCGGACGGAGCGGCAAGGAGAGCGATCATGATCCCACGCAGGCAGCTCGGGCGCGGCGGCCCGGAAGTTTCGGCGATCGGTCTCGGCTGCATGGGCATGTCGGAATTCTACGGCGCGGGCGACGAGACGGAGTCGATCGCTACGATCCACGAGGCGATCGAGCGCGGAGTCGACTTCCTCGACACCGCCGACATGTACGGCGTCGGCCGCAACGAAGAACTGGTCGGCAAGGCGATCGCCGACCGGCGCGACCGGGTCTTCCTCGCGACCAAGTTCGGCAACGTGCGCGGCGAGGACGGCAGCTTCAAGGGAGTGTGTGGCCGGCCGGACTATGTCCGAAGCGCCTGCGAAGCGAGCCTGAAGCGGCTCGGAGTCGATATGATCGACCTCTATTACCAGCATCGCGTCGACCCGGACGTCGCGATCGAGGAGACGGTCGGTGCGATGGCGGAGCTGGTCGCGGCGGGCAAGGTCCGCTTCCTCGGCCTGAGCGAGGCCGCGCCGGCGACGGTGCGGCGCGCCCATGCGGTCCATCCGATCGTCGCCCTGCAGACCGAATATTCGCTGTGGAGCCGGGACGCGGAATCCGAAGTGCTGCCGACGGTGCGCGAGCTTGGCATCGCCTATGTCGCCTACAGCCCTTTGGGCCGCGGCTTCCTCACCGGCCAGTTCAACACCCCCGCCGATTTCCCGGACGACGACTACCGCCGATTCCACCCGCGCTTCACCGGCGAGAATTTCGAGAAGAACATCGCCCTCGTCCGCGAGATCGAGGCGATGGCCGAGGCGAAAGGCTGCACCGCCGCCCAGCTCGCCATCGCCTGGGTGCTGGCACAGGGCGAGGACATCGTTCCGATCCCGGGCACCAAGCGGCGCAAGTATCTCGAACAGAATATCGGCGCCCTGGAGGTTGCGCTGACTGACGAGGAGCTTGAGAGGCTGGATCGGATCCTCCCGCCCGGCGCCGCCTCGGGCCCGCGCTATCACGAAGCCGGAATGGCAACGGTGAACAGGTAAAGTCCTCCCCGCGATTCGCGGGGAGGGGGGTCCGCGCGAAGCGCGGTGGAGGGGTTCTTCAAACTCGATAAGAACCCCTCCGCCAAGCTTCGCCTGGTCCCCCTCCCCGGCAATTGCCGGGGAGGATTTGGGTTGCGATGACCCTTGACTTCTCTTCAATTCTATCAGACATTTCTGTCGTGACAGAAATTACAACCGAGTCGAAACTGGCCCCGACCGTGGAGCGCTTTATCCTTCATTGGGGGGATATGGGGGGCCAATGGGGGGTCAACCGGTCGGTCGCCCAGATCCACGCGCTGCTCTATCTTTCCGAGCGCCCGCTGACGGCTGAGGAGATCGCCGAGGCGCTCGGAATGGCCCGGTCCAACGTCTCGAACAGCCTCAAGGAGCTGATCGTCTGGAAGCTGATACGGCGCGTGCCGGTGCTCGGCGACCGGCGCGACCATTATGAGGCGGAGACCGACATCTGGCAGATGGTGACCCGGATCGCCCAGGGCCGCAAGGAGCGCGAGATCGACCCCGCTGCGGCGGCGCTCAGGGCCTGCCGGGCGGAGGCCGAGCACGATCGCCGGGTCAGCCCCGTCGCCCGCAAGCGGCTGGCCGAGATGGAGGAATTCGTCGGCACCCTCAACCGCTGGTACGACCAGATGCTTGGAGTGCCGGCGCCCAAGATCATGGCCCTGATCCGGATGGGAGCGAAGGTGGTCAACCTGCTCAGCTTCGGCCGAGGCAAGGGCCCGAGGGCTTAGGGAGGCGAGGGTGGAGCGGAGCCGGATCGAGACCAACGTCGTCCAGCTCCGGCTCCGCGAGCGGCCCGCTTCGCCGATCGGGGACCTTCGCTTCCGGGCGCTCGCCGGCGAGGCGCGATGGGCGCTCCTCCCGCCCGCGGTTCGTGCCCGCTTCGAGCATCATATCGGTCCGGGCTCGTCCGTCCTCTATTCCGGCGAGGTCGTCGAGTGCCGGATGAGCCGCTGCGGGCGGGCGCTCGCCCAGCTCGTCCGGCTGATCGGAGCGCCGCTGCCTCTCTCCCGCGACACCCTTGTGCCCGCGGTCGTCACCGTCACCGAGGATGCGACCAGCGGCGGCCAGTTCTGGACCCGCCTCTACGGCCGCGGGCGGGGGGCGCCGCAGGTGATCCGGAGTTCGAAATGCTTCTCGGGGCCGACCGGGCTCGAGGAGCATATCGGCTGCGGCATCGGAATCGCGCTTCGCCTCGAAGTGGAGGGGGAGGCGCTTCATTTCCTCAGCGATCATTATTTCCTGAAGCTCGGCCGGGTCCGGCTGCGCCTTCCGCGTTGGCTTTCGCCGGGGCGGATGCGGGTAAGCCATATCGACTGCGGCCATGGCAGCTTCGCCTTCGTACTCAGCCTCGTCCACCCGTGGCTCGGCGAGCTCGTCCGCCAGACCGCGATGTTCGAGAAGCGGGCGTGAGCAACGCGGATCGCCCGATCATCGTCTTCGACGGAATCTGCCCGCTCTGCTCGGCCAATGCGCGCTTCATCCTGAAACACGACGGGCGGCGGCATTTCCGGCTCGCCTCGATGCAGAGCGAGGCCGGCGCCTGTCTCTACCGCCGCTTTGGAATCGACCCGTCTGATCCAGAAACTCTGATCCTCGTCGAGGGCGATCGCGTTCGGCGCGACAGCGATGCCGTGCTCGCCATCTGGAGCGGGCTCGGCTGGCCGTGGCGGGCCGCCGCCGCCCTTCGGATCGTCCCGCCGCCGCTGCGCGACCCGCTCTACCGCTGGGTCGCTCGAAACCGTTACCGGTGGTTCGGCCGTCGCGAGACCTGCTGGGTTCCAGGCCGCGACGTGGCGGACCGATTCCTGTGAGCCTGATCCTCGTCATCGGCGGATATGGCGGCTTCGGGGCGAGGCTGTGCCGGCGGCTGTGCGGGGATGGCCATGAGGTGATCGTCGCCGGCCGGAGCGAGGCGAAAGCGGGCCGCTTCTGCACCGGGCTGGCCGGCGCGAGGCCGCTCGTCATGGACCGTGGCGGCGACGTCGGAGCGGTGCTGGAACGCGAGCGGCCGGACCTCGTCATCGATGCCGCCGGGCCCTTCCAGCGGAGTGGCTACGCAGTTCCGCGCGCCTGCATCGCGGCGGCGGTCCCTTATCTCGATCTGGCCGACGCGACGGACTTCGTCGTCGGAATCGACGCGCTCGACGCCGAGTCGCGAGCGGCGGGCGTCGCGGTCGTCTCGGGAGCCTCCAGCGTGCCGGCCCTGACCGGGGCGGTCGCCCGTCGGCTCGCCGAGGGCATGGATCGGGTGTTCAGCGTCGACATCGCGCTCAGCGCGGCCAACCGCGCCACCGGCGGCGCCTCGGTGGTCGCGGCCATACTCTCCTATGTCGGCCGCCCCGTCCGGCTCCGGCGCGGCGGGCGCTGGAGCCATGCCTGGGGCTGGCAGGAAATGCGGCGCCGGGATTTCCACCTGACCGACGGCACCGCGCTGCTCGGGCGGCGGGTGGCGATCGCCGACGTGCCCGACCACTTATTGCTTCCCGGTCTCCTTCCCGGCCGCCCCGCCGTCACCTTCCGCGCCGGAACCGAGCTGCGCCTGCACATGCTCGCCCTGTGGCTGGCGAGCTGGCCGGTGCGCTGGGGCTGGATGAAGTCGCTGAGCGGCGCTTTGCCATGGCTTCTGCCGCTTTACGGGCTGACGAGCTTCGTCGGCGGGGAGCGCTCGGCGATGAGCGTCGTCCTTGCCGGCGAGGCCGGTGGGCGGCGGCTCGAGCGGCGCTGGACCGTCATCGCCGAGCGCGGAGAGGGCCTCGAGGTGCCGACCCTGGCGGCCCAGCTGCTCGCCTCGGACATCCTTGCCGGCCGCCAGCCCGCCGGCGCCCGCACCGCTGCCGCGCTGCTCGATTTCGATCGGTTCGAGCCGGCCTTGTCGCGGCTCGCCCTCCGCCACGAATTCGCCGGGCGCGAGCTGCCGCCGCCTCTTTATGCGCGGGTGATGGGCGCGGCGTTCGACCGGCTGCCGCCGGCGGGGCGTGCGCTCCACGACGTCTGCCGGGACTCCGGCGCCGAAGGGGAGGGCCGGGTGGAGCGCGGCCGCGGCCTCCTCGCCCGGGCGCTGGCGGCGGCGATGCGCTTTCCGCCCGAAGGCGATTGGCCGCTTCACGTCGCTTTCTCGGAAGATCGCGGAGTCGAGCGCTGGACCCGCGATTTCGGCGGCCATCGCTTCGCCAGCGAGCTCAGCGCGAAGGGCGGCCGGATCGTCGAGCGCTTCGGTCCGCTCCGCTTCGCCTTCGACCTTCCTTCGGGCCCCGAAGGGCTGGAGATGCGGTTGCGCCGGTGGAGCGCCTTCGGCCTGCCGCTGCCGCTCCTACTGGCGCCGCGCATCGCCGCCCGCGAATGGCAAGAGGACGACCGCTTCCGCTTCGAGGTCGCGGCGGCGCTGCCGCTGGTCGGCCCCATCGTGCGCTATTCGGGGTGGCTGGAGCCGGTTCGATGAGCGGCGAGAGGGCCACGGATGAGGCGCCGGCTTCGCCCGGGGAGGTCCTGCGCGCCGGTTTCATCGCCGCCGCGGCCTCCGCCACGGCAATGGCGGCGTTCGGGCTTGCCCAGGATCCAGGCGGGCCTTCCTTCCTGTTAGTCGCTTTCTTCCTTGGAAGCTTCTTCTTTGGGCTCTTCCACGCCTGGTTCATCGCCATTCCGGCTTATCTGCTGCTACGCCGGAAATGGCCGCTCACCAGGCGCCGCTCGGTGATCGGCGGCTTGGTGGTCGGGGGCCTGCCGTGGGGCTTGTTCACGCTCTCCATTGGCGCCCCATGGCCGAACGTGGCCCTCACCGTCGGGATGTGCGGAGCGGCCGGTGCGATAGGCGGGATGGCCTTCGCCGCAATGCTGAGGCCATGACGAAAGAAGGGCGGCCCGTCGCCGGACCGCCCTTTTCGTAGTCGTCAAAACCGTTCGTCATGCCAGCGTGGCTGGCATCCCGGCAGGTGAAAGGAACCGAGCCTTTCGCCCCCTGGGGTCCCAGACTTCGCTGGGACGACGGCGAACTAGCGCTTCGAGAACTGGAAGGACCGGCGGGCCTTGGCCTTGCCGTACTTCTTGCGCTCGACCACGCGCGGGTCGCGGGTCAGGAAGCCCTCGCGCTTCACCGCGCTGCGCAGCTCCGGCTCGTAGCGGGTGAGAGCGGTCGAGATGCCGTGGCGGACCGCGCCTGCCTGGCCGGAGAGGCCGCCGCCCTTGACGGTGGCGATCACGTCATACTGGCCGCGCCGCTCGGTGACGTCGAACACCTGGTTGATGATCAGACGAAGCGTCGGCCGGGCGAAATAGACCTCCTGGTCGCGGCCGTTGACGACGATCTTGCCGGAGCCGGGCTTGAGCCAGACCCGGGCGACCGCGTCCTTGCGGCGGCCGGTGGCGTAGGCGCGGCCCTGCTTGTCGAGCTGCTGCTCGCGGAGCACGGCCTGGATCTGCGGGCCCTGGGTGGAGACGCCCTGGTCGTCCTTGGCCTCGGCGCGCTCGGCGCGCTCGGTCGAGGTCGCCGGAGCATCGGCCGCGGGAGCCTCGGCGGCAGCCTCCGGCGCGGCGGGCGGAGCGGCCGCGGCCGCACCGGTCAGCTCGCCGAGATCGGCGAGGGATTGGCGATTGTCGGTCATTTACGCACCCACCTTGTTCTTGCGGTTCATGCCCGCGACGTCGAGAGGCTCGGGATTCTGGCCGCCGTGCGGATGCTCGGTGCCGTTGTAGAGGTGAAGGGCGCGCATCTGGTCGCGGCCCAAGGGCCCGCGCGGGATCATCCGCTCGACGGCTTTCTCCAGCACCCGCTCCGGGAAGCGGCCCTCGAGCACCTTGCCGGCAGTGACGCCCTTGATCCCGCCGGCATAGCCGGTGTGGCGCCAGTAGATCTTGTCCTGCAGCTTCTTGCCGGTGAACCTGACCTTGTCGGCGTTGACGACGACGACATGGTCGCCGCAATCGACATGCGGGGTGTAGCTCGGCTTGTGCTTGCCGCGCAGGATGTTGGCGATGATCGAGGCGAGGCGGCCGACGACCAGCCCGTCCGCATCGATCAGATGCCATTTCTTCTCCACCTCGGCCGGCTTGGCCGACTTGGTGGTCTTCATCAGCGCCTTCATGGCCTGAATCTCCCTTGGAGGCCTCAAGCCTCGCCTGAAATGAACCGCGCCGCCTTCCCGAAAAGGAGAGCGGCGCCTGAGCGGGCAAATGCCAGCGGAGT
Source organism: Allosphingosinicella sp. (assembly GCA_036389015.1). Classification (GTDB taxonomy): domain Bacteria; phylum Pseudomonadota; class Alphaproteobacteria; order Sphingomonadales; family Sphingomonadaceae; genus Allosphingosinicella. The sequence continues at coordinate 175,463 of DASVQS010000054.1, forward strand.
GCCCGCAAGTCAAGGAAAAGCGGGGCTTTGACGAGAGGTATTATACTACCTTGACGGTTTCGGAATGGACCCATTTGGAATAGGGGCCGAGCGGATTGGCGATCGGCCAGACCACCGCCGCCGGCAGCTCGTAGGGGTGAAGCTCGGTGAGCCGGTCGATCAGGGG
>DASVQS010000055.1:0-69815 GCA_036389015.1 Allosphingosinicella sp.
GTAAGGGCCAGCGACGGGTTCGCCGCCTGATGTGCCTCCCCATGCAAAGCATGGGGAGGGGGACCACCGAAGGTGGTGGAGGGGTGACCGGGCTCCGATTCCTGGACAGTCACCCCTCCACCATGCTTCGCATGGTCCCCCTCCCCATCTGGCGATGGGGAGGCTGTTAATCCCCCGGCCTGTACACCCGCTCGGTGTGCCCCCTGAGCTGCTCGGGATAGAAATAGACCTCGCGCAGATCGCCGGCGGCGTAGCGTCCGGCCTGGTCGTTGAAATGGGGCGATCCTGGATGGCCGCTCTCGCCGCCCGCGGTTACCGCCAGCGCCCTCACCTTCGGGCCGAACTCGACGACGGCGACGAAGCTGTTGCCACTGGTCCCGTACCAGCGCTTCGAGCCGCCCCGCGGCGCCGCTCCGAACGAGGCGAGCGAGCCCCAGCGGCCGGACGTGAAGGCGACCGGAATGCTCGGCGCCGAATCGGAGAAGGGATGGACGATGTCGCCGGTGAGGCGCTGGAAGCGGTTCACCTCGCCCCAGGGCGTGTGCCAGCGGCCGAAATCGCGCTTCAGCTGGTCCGACACCGAAGCCAGGGCCTCGAGCTTGCGGCGCCCCGGCAAGGCGTCGATCAGGTCGATGGGGACCATCGGCGCCTGCCCGTCCCTGCGCACCTCGGCCCACAGGCGCTCGCCCCAGAACATGGCGAGCGTCGTTTCCGCTGAATTGGCGCCCCAGCGATAATCCCAGGCTCTCAGCATGGCGACCTGCGCGCGCAGGCGGCCCTTGAGCGGGTCCGTATCCGGCGCCTTGTCCCAGGCGGCGACCAGCCCGGGGATCAGCCGGGCGAAGGCGGTCTGATAGGAATCGTACGCCGAGTCGCGCAGGCCTTCGAGAGTCAGCCGCCGTTTCTGCTCAAGCACCCGCACCGCCTGAAGCCCGCGCGGAGTCTCGCCGAACGTGTCCATGTAGCGCGGAAAATCCCCCGGTCTGGGGCTGTACGGCCCGGCCGCCGAATAAGGCCAGTTGTTGGTATTCTGGATCCAGCCGTTCGGCGGGTTCAGAACCCGCGGCGAGTCGGCCAAAGCGTGGAGGCCGCGCCAGTCGGTGCGCGGATCGCTTCCGTCGACCGGCTTGGTGTAATCGAAGCGATCGTCGCGCACCGGAATGAAATGCGGATGGTGATAGGCGATATTGCCCTCGGCATCGGCGAAGATCGTGTTGTTCGACGAATTCGCCTTGAGCTCCGCCACCTTCAGGAAGGCGGCGTGATCGCGCGCCTTGGTCCGCAGATAGGATTGCTCGAGCGCCTCGACCGGCTTGTGCATCATCGCGAAGGCGACCCATTTGCCGCCGGCCTCGCGGACGATGGGCCCATGATGGGTCCGGTAGGTCTCGAACCAGCGGCTGGCCATGCTTCCGTCGGCCGCCCGGTAGGCGATCGTCACCGTCTTCGTCTCGACCGGCCGGAGCTCGTTGCCGTAGCGGTAGAAGAGCCGGCCGTCCTTCTGCTCGATCGTCTCGAGGAACTCGTCGACGACGTCGACTCCGCTCGACGTGTGCATCCAGCCCGCGCTCTCGTTGAAGCCCTGGTAGATGAAGAATTGCCCCCAGGTCGCGGCGCCATAGGCATCGAGCCCCTCGTCGCTCGCGACCTGAAGCTCGGACCGGAAGAAGAAGCTGGTATGCGGATTGATGAGGAGCAGGGCGTGGCCGCCGGCGGTGTTGGACGGAGCGATGGCGAAGCCGTTCGAGCCGCGCGGCTCGTTGTCGCGACCGTCGCCCCGGGATGACGCGAGCGCCTTGCCCCGCTTCGAATAAAAGGCCTCGAGCGCCTCGAGGTCGATCCGCTCGATGTCGCCGCCGATGCTGCCCTCGGTGAAGCTCAGCGCCATCCACGGCTCGAAGCGGGTTATGGCCCGGGGGCGGACCTCGGGATGCCTCGCCAGAAAGTAGTTCAGCCCGTCCGCCCAGGCCTGCATCAGCTGCCTCAACCACACAGGGCTCGCGGCGTAGCGGGCGCGAAGATCGTCCGGGTCCATGCAGAGCTTCGCGCGCAGATCGGCCCAGATCGCCTTCTCCCCTTCGGCCTCGGCGGTCCGGCCGAGCGCGGTTAGGTAGTTGGTCTCGACCCGGTTGAAATCGTCCTCGGCCTGGGCGTAGATCATCCCGAACACGGCGTCCGCGTCGCTCTTCCCGCGGACATGGGCGATCCCCCAGTCGTCGCGCGTGATCGTCACCCGCTCCGCCCGGGCCCGCCAGCGGGCGAGGTCGCCGTCGTCCGGGGAGGTCGAGGCGCAGGCGCCGGCGAAGAGCAGGGCGAGTGGGAGGAGAATGCGCATGATCCGCCGCTACGCCCGGCTTTCCCGCCCGGCAAGCTCTGGCTAAAGCGGCTGGTTGGAGGAGGCGACATGGCGGAAGATCAGCGCAGCGGGGAATGGCAGCCGGGCAGGCTCCGCCGGGTCGTCGCGGCGAGCATGATCGGGACCACGATCGAATGGTACGATTTCTTCCTCTACGGCTCGGCGGCGGCGCTGGTCTTCAACAAGCTCTTCTTCCCCTCCTACGACCCGTTCGTCGGGACCCTGCTGGCCTTCGCGACCTATGCCGTCGGCTTCGTCGCCCGGCCGCTCGGCGGGATCGTCTTCGGCCATTATGGCGACCGGTTCGGCCGCAAGCGCCTTCTCATGCTGAGCCTGATCCTGATGGGCGTGGCGACGGTCCTGATCGGCCTCCTGCCCACCTACGGGCAGATCGGAGTGCTGGCGCCGGCAGGACTGATCCTCCTCAGGCTCGTCCAGGGCTTCGCGGTCGGCGGCGAATGGGGCGGAGCGGTGCTGATGGCGGCCGAGCATGGCGACAGCGCCCGCCGCGGCTTCTGGGCGAGCTGGCCGCAGGCCGGAGTCGCGGCGGGAAGCCTGCTCTCGGCCGGAGTCCTGGCACTGATCGCGGGGCTGCAGAGCGAGGCCGATTTCCTCGCCTGGGGCTGGCGGCTGCCCTTCCTGCTCTCGGCCATTCTCGTCGCCCTCGGCTGGTACATCCGCCACCGGGTCGAGGAGAGCCCGATGTTCGAAAAGGCGCTCGCCGAGGCCGAAGTCCCGCCGAAGCTGCCGGCGATGGACGTGCTTCGCGAGCGGCCCCGGGCGGTCGTTCTCGGCGCGGGCCTCAGGGTGGGCGAGAACATTTCCTATTACATCCTCACCGTCTTCTCGCTGACCTTCCTCGTCGACGTCGCCGCGGAAAGCCGGGCGCTCGCGCTCGAAGCCCTGCTCATCGGCGCCGCCGTCCAGTTCTTCGCCATCCCGCTCTTCGCGCGCCTTTCCGACAAGATCGGCCGCCGCGCGGTCTACGCCTTCGGCGGCCTCGGCCTCGCCGCCTTCATCTTCGCCTTCTTCCCGATGCTCGCCAGCGGCGATCCCCGGCTGATCGTCCTAGCCCTGGTCGCGGGCCTCGTTCTTCACAGCGCCATGTACGGCCCTCAGGCCGCCTTCATCACCGAGCTCTTCCCGACCCGGATCCGCTATTCGGGCGTGTCGATCGCCTACCAGCTCACCGCCATCTTCGCCGGCTCGCTGGCACCGCTCGCCGCCTTGTGGCTGTACAGGGAATATGATTCGGCGGTGCCGGTGGCGATCTATGTGGGCGCCGCCTGCTTCATCAGCGGAGTCTCCGCTTTGCTTGCGAAGGAGACGAAAGGAGTGGAGCTCGCCTCGATCCGCTAGGAGGACTCGTGGCCGGCTAGGGCGTTACGGTGATCTTGCGCGTGACGGTTTCGTCGTCGGGCTGCGGAGCCCAGGGCCGCCGGTTGACGAAAACCAGCTCGGCCTGGCCCGGCGCCGCCGCGCGGAACCGGAAGAGGACGTTCTGCGCGCCGCCGACCATCGGTCCGCTTCCCGCCGGCCTGGGCGGCGTTTCGACGCTCTTGTCGATAAACTCGACCGTCCCGGACGGGGGCGACTTGAGCTCCCAGGAATAGCCGGTCCCGGCGGACTGGGGGAGTGCCACTTCGAACCTCTCGCCGACCCTGACCGGGGGTTGGGAGTCGGTCTCGGCCGGAGGGGTCTGCGCCGACGCTCCCTCGGCGGTGGCGGGTTCAGCGGCGTTCGCCGGCTCGGCCACGTTCGATTCGGCCGGGGGCGCTTGGTTGCCCGCGGGGACGGTTTCGTTGCCGGACTGGCTTCCGCATCCCGCCAATGCCAGGCCCAGGGCGGCAAATGCCCCGTTTCTTATCCGATAGCGCCGCATCGCATTCCCCCAAATAAAGCTGAGATGTTTATTATCATAGATCAGCCAACGTAGGAAGAGCCGCACCGAATTCATCTAATCCCACTGCGGCTTTTCTCAATATGACCATCGATTACATCCTGGAGCAGGGTGAGCGGTACATTGCCTCCGAGGACGAGCGCGTCGTCGAACGTCCTGAGATCGAACGTCGTGCCAAGCGCCGCTTTCGCCTTGTCCCTCAGCCGCACGATTTCCGAATGCCCGACCTTGTACCCGCAGGCCTGGCCCGGCCACGCGCAATAGCGGTCGACCTCGCCCTGGACCTCCTCGAGCGTGGAGCCGTTGGTCTCGGCGAACCACTGGATCGCCTTCGAGCGGGTCCAGCGCTGGGCGTGGAGGCCCGAGTCGACGACGAGGCGGCAGGCGCGGAAGGACAGGGACTGAAGGTAGCCCAGGCGGCCCAAGGGATCGCCTTCATAGGCTCCGAGCTCGTCGGCGAGCTGCTCGGCGTAGAGCGCCCAGCCCTCCGAATAAGCGTTGAAGGCGAGCAGCGAGCGGATGAGCGGCAGCTTGTAGGTATATTCGCCCTGCCAGATGTGGCCCGGGATGCCCTCGTGATAGGTCAGCGTGGCGAGGCTGAAGCGCGGCCACATCGCGGTGTCGCGAAGGTTGATGTAATAATTGCCCGGCACCGAGCCGTCGATCGTGCCCGCCGCGGCATAGCCGCCCGGAGCGCCGGCCTCGATCTCGGGGGGAACCCGCTTGATGATCAGATTGCCTTTGACGAGCGTCGCGAAGGCGCGCGGCAGGCGGGTCCGGATGTCGGCGACCCGGCCGTTGAGATAGTCGAGGATCTGCGCCCGGCCGGCGTCGGTGTTCGGGAAAAGCTGTTTCGGATCCTTGCCGAGCGCCGTCATGCGCTCGCCGACGGTGCCGCGGGTGAGGCCCTGGGCCCGAAGCAAGGGCTCCATCCGGCCCTGCAGCTCGGCGAGCTGGTCGAGGCCCATCTTGTGAACCTCGGCCGGAGAGAGGCTGCTCGTCGTCGCCGCGCGCAGGGCCCAGGCATAATAAGCCTCGCCGTCGGGCAGCTTCCAGACCCCGGCGCGGCCGTCGGCGCGGGCTCTGTGGCGGCTCAGCTCGGCGATCTGGCGGTCCATGGCGGGGGCGACCTTGTCGCGGGCGAGCTGCGCGGCCCGCCTGGCATAGCCTTCCGGGATGGCCGGGGAGCGGCGTTCGAGCGACGTCACCAGGCTCCATTGCTCCACGGGCTGGGCCCTGGCCGATCTCATCTGCTTCAGGGTCTTGTCGAGCAGGAAGTCCGGAGCGACCACGCCGATCCCGCGATCGTGGGCGAGCCGCCCGGTCTCCCCGTCCAGCGCCTCGGCATAGGCCTCGACGCGGGCGAGATAGGCATCGGCGTCGGCCGGGCTCGCGATCGTGTGATTGCTGTCGAGGAAGTCGGGAACCTCGACGAACGCGCCGGTATTCTGGGCGACCACATAAGGCGCGTTTCGGTAGGAGAAATTCTGGTTGAGAGTGACGACGTCGCCATAAGGGAAGCGGAAGCCCTCGACCGCCAGCCGGTGCGCGGTCTCGGCCACGCCTAGGTGGATCTGCTCGGCCGGATCGAGGCCGGCCCGGTCGACCGCCTCGAGCCGCCGAAGCCGGTCGGCCGCGGCGCCCGCGAGCCTGGCCCGGCCGTGAAGCGAGCGGTCGGTGAGGCTCGACTTCAGCCCCGCCCGGGAGTCCTTGTCGAGCCCGAGGGTGGTCGCATTCTCAGGATATTCGGCGAGGATCTGCTCGGCCATCTGCGAAAGCAGGGTCTCGACCGATCGACCGCCCCGCGCTGCCCTTCGGCCGGCGCAGCCGGGAAGCAGCTGAAGCGCCGAGGCGGCGGCTGCCGTGCCGAGGAAGTGGCGGCGGGTCAAAGGCGTCATGCGCGCTCCTCATGGTCTTCGAGCCGAACCCAGGTCGGGGCATGGTCGGAGGCTTTCTCGCGGCCGCGATGCTCCTTGTCGACTCCGGCATCGAGCATCCGATCGGCGGCCTGGGGCGACAGCAGGAGATGGTCGATCCGGAAGCCCGCGTCGCGCTGCCAGCAGCCGGCCGTATAGTCCCAGAAGGTGTAGACGGCGCCGTCGGGGTGGCGGGCGCGGATCGCGTCGGTCCAGCCGTTATGGAGGATGCGCCGGAAGGCCGCCCTGCTCTCCGGCTGCATCAGCGCATCGTGCGCCATCGCGCGGACCGAGAAGACGTCGTCATGGCTGTCGGTCGGGATGACGTTCCAATCCCCGGCAAGGACCGCCGGCTTCTCCTCGGCGAGCAACTCGAGCGAATGCTCGCGCAGCCGCTCCATCCAGGCGAGCTTGTAGGCGAACTTCTCGGTTCCGACCGGATTGCCGTTGGGCAGGTAGATGGAGCCGATCACCACCCCGCCGACCTCGGCCTCGATATAGCGGCTGTGCGTGTCGTCCGGGTCGCCCGGAAGCCCGGTCCGGCGAAGCTTGGGCGGCCCCGCCCCGACCGGGGTCAGGATCGCGACTCCGTTGAACCCTTTCTGGCCGTGCCAGACGCCGTCATAACCCGCCGAGCGCACGTCCTCGATCGGGAAGGCCTCGTCGGCGCATTTGATCTCCTGAAGGCAGAGCGCGTCCGGCTTCTCCTCCTGAAGATATTCGACCAGCCTGGGGAGCCGGGCGCGGATGCCGTTGAGGTTGTAGGTGACGATCTTCATGGAGGGAGGCCTTAGCCTTTCCCCTCATTCCCGTGAAAGCGGGAATTCCCAAAAGCTCGTCCGGGTAGGGAAATTGGCGGCTCCGGCCGCTAGGCTCCTTCCCATGACAGCGAATCGCCGCGGGCGGCCACCGCATGATGACCTCCTGACGCCGGCCGAATGGCGGGTCGCCGAGCTGGTCCGGCACGGCCTCACAAACCGCCGAATCGCCGAGCGAATGGGAGTCAGCACCGACGCGGTCAAATTCCACGTCGCCAACGCCCTGGCCAAGGTCGGCGTGGCGAGCCGGCAGGAACTGAAGGTGTGGAGCGGGGTCGCCCGGCACAGCCTGCTCAATCGAGGGAGATCGGCAATGGACCGGAACAGCGACAATGAGGGCCGGATGACGCTCGGCCAGATCGCTCGGCGGGTGACGGATTTCGACAGTGCCCGGAGCTGGTACAGAGACGTGCTCGGCCTTCCCTTGCTCTACGCCTTTCCCGGTCTCGCCTTCTTCGATCTCGGGGGGGTGCGGCTGATGATCACCGGGGAGCGAGGCGAAGGCCCTGCCGGCGAATCGATCCTCTATCTGCGGGTGGCCGATGTCCACGCCGCCAAGGCCGATCTCGAGGCGCGCGGGATTCGCTTCAGCCACGCCCCGCACCTCATCCACCGGCACGACGACGGCACTGAGGAGTGGATGGCGTTCTTCGAGGACGACGAGGGCCGTCCGCTGGGGCTGATGGCGCAGGTTGGGCCGAAGGCGTGACCTCGCCCAGGCTCAGATCGAGAAGCTCGACCCGCAGCCGCAGCCCGAGGCCGCGTTGGGGTTGCGCACCTGGAAGGCCGCGCCGCCGAGCGATTCGACATAGTCGACCGCCCCGCCCTTCACGAGATCGTGGGTCATCGGGTCGACCACCAGCGTCACCCCGCTCTCGCCGGCGACGAGATCGTCGGCCTCGACCTCGTCGGCGAGCCCGAAGCGGTAGCTGAAGCCGGCGCAGCCGCCGCCCTCGACGCTCAGCCTGAGGATCGCCGGCTTGCCCTGCCGCTCGGCGATGGCGGCGACTCGAGCGGCCGCGGCGGGGGTGAGCGCGATTTCGGAAGGCTCGGCCATGGGTGGAAGATAGGGCGTCGGGACGCAAGCCACAACCGGATGCGCTGTCCTCGTCACCCTGAACTTGTTTCAGGGTCCAATTCTCCGCCCGTGAGGCGGCGCGTCGCTGGATGCTGAAACGAGTTCAGCATGACGGTCGGCCCGACGGCCCGCGTCAGCTCCTCACCTTGTAGCCGCAGATGATTCCGAACAGGAACGCCATGAAGATCCCGAGCTGGACCTGGCCGTTGGGGTCCGACCAGCCCATCAGCTGCGCTCCGAACGCGAACAGTCCCAGAAACATCGCCAGTGCAAGCCCGACCATGGCATCACCCCCGATCTCGCGCGGCGATCGTCGCAAAAGCCCGTAAACAGCCGGTGAACGGCTTGTGCCCGCGGCCCATATGGCGGCATAGGGCGGGCATGAAGACCCGCGTCTACGTCACCTTGAAGAACGGCGTGCTCGATCCCCAGGGCAAGGCCATCCACCACGCGCTCGAGGGGCTCGGCTTCGACGGGGTCCGGGACGTTCGCGCCGGCAAGCTGATCGAGCTCGACCTCGCCGACGACGTCGGCGACGAGGCCGTCGAGGCGATGTGCCGGAAGCTGCTCGCGAACACCGTCATCGAGAACTTCCGGATCGAGCGCGAGGCGGCGGAAGGGACGGCGGCGTGAAAAGCGCCGTCATCGTTTTCCCCGGCTCCAATTGCGATCGCGACATGGCGGTGGCGCTTGAACAGGTGACCGGCGAGAGGCCGGCGATGGTCTGGCACCGGGAGACCGAGCTTCCCGAAGGCCTCGACCTCGTCGCCATCCCCGGCGGCTTCTCCTACGGCGACTATCTGCGGTCCGGGGCGATGGCCGCGCGCTCGCCGGTGATGCGCCCGGTGGCGGAGGCGGCGGCGCGCGGAATCGCCGTCCTCGGCGTGTGCAACGGCTTCCAGATCCTCACCGAAGCGGGCCTCCTTCCCGGCGCGCTCATGCGCAACGCCAACCTCCATTTCGTCTGCCGCGACGTGCCCTTGAAGGTCGAGAACAGCCAGACCGCCTTCACCAGCCGCTACGAGGCCGGCGAGGACATCATCATCCCGGTCGGCCATCACGACGGCAATTACCAGGCCGACGCCGAGACCCTCGACCGGCTCGAGGGCGAAGGCCGGGTAGCCTTCCGCTATTCCGGCGAATGCAACGGCTCCGCCCGGGACATCGCCGGCATCGTCAGCGAAGCCGGCAACGTGCTGGGGATGATGCCCCACCCCGAACGGATGGTGGAGCCGGCACACGGGCGGACGGACGGACGGCGGCTGTTCGAGGGGCTTCTGGAGGCGATCGGCTAGGCGATGCGGCCCGAGGTCTGCGCCGACTGTCCCGTCCGCGACCAGGCGGTCTGCGCCTCGCTCGACGCCTCGAAGCTGGCCGAGCTCGCCGCGATTGGCCGCCACCGCGATTTCGCCCGGGGCGAGACCATCTTCGCCGCCGACGACGACAGCATCGCCTGCGCCACTCTCGTCACCGGCGCAGCCAAGCTGTCGCGATTCGACTCCGAGGGGACGGAGCGGATCGTCGGCCTCGTCCATCCCGCCGGCTTCCTCGGCCAGCTCTTCGCCGCGACCAACCGGCACGAGGCGACGGCCCTCACCGACAGCCGCCTCTGCCTGTTCCCGCGCCTCGAGTTCGAGCGTCTGATGGCGGCCCATCCCGCCCTCACCCGCTCGATCCTCGAACGGACGATCGCCGAGCTCGACGCCTCGCGCGGCCTCGCCGAGCTGATCGGCCGCCGCGACGTCAAGGCTCGTGTCGCCGGGCTCCTCCTCGCCTTCGCCCGGGCCGCCGCGCCGAGTCCGTGCGGGGAAGCCGGGGCCTTCGAGCTGCCGTTGAGCCGGGAGGAGATGGCGAGCCTGCTCGGAACCACGATCGAGACGGTCAGCCGCCGGCTGACGAAGCTGGAACGCGAAGGGATCATCGCCCGGCACGGCGCCCGCGGACTGCAGATACTCGACCCCGAGGCGCTGGCGCAGGTGGCGGGCTGAGGCCGGCCGGCAGTCCGCCCACCTTCGTCATCCCGGCGAAGGCCGGAATCCACGAACACGGACGGTCGAAAGCTGACCCGACGGTGTTCATGGATCCCGGGTCAAGCCCGGGATGACGAGGCCGCTTCGCCTCAGACGATCCTCTTGATGGCGGCCATCGCCAGCGCCAGCCCGACGAGAAGCACGGGCAGAGTCATGATCTGGACGAGCGCCTGGCCGGCGGTGAGTCGGCCGGTGAGGCATTCGACGCCTTCACGAAGGAACTCGGCCCAGCTCTGCCGCCCGAGGCCGTCGTCCGGCACCAGCCTCGCCCAGAGCGCCGGTGTGACGAAGAGCGCGACGACGCTGATGACGACGACGCCTGCGGGCAATATCATCTCGGGCGCCATGAAGGCGGCGCACAGGATGCCGACGAAGGTCATCCAGGCGCCGATCACCATGGCATGGACTGCCGGATGCAGGTCGAACACCCGCTCGCCTCGGTCGCGACGGAGTGGCGGTGCCGAGTGAAGAACGGCGTCCTCGAACTGAACGATTGGCTGGTGGACGGTCATGGCTAGGTTCCCGCTCGAATGTCGGAGCCGGCCTAATATAAGGTCGAAGGGGTAGCTTTGACGCCGGTCAAATCCATGGCGTCATGCTGAACTTGTTTCCTCGCGGGCGGACAACTGGACGCTGAAACAAGTTCAGGGTCACGGGCGACGAACCTCACGCAAAAGGCCGCCCCTTCCCGGGAGCGGCCTTCGCTTGTGCAGTCGAAGCGCGCGTCAGGCGATCGGCGCCTCCGTCACCAGCATCTCCGGCATCGCGTGGAAGCTGGCGAAGGCGTCGTCGCCGATGTGCGACATTCCGCCGGCCGGCAGGAAGGCGGCGGGGAGGAGATCGCCGCCCATCGCCATCGAGGCGGAGGCTCCGCCCCCGGCCGCTCCCGTCACCGTGACGTAGACGGTGGCGGTGTCGGTCGAGCCATAGGTGTCGTCGATGACGTAGGTGAAGCTGTCGACGAAGGTCTCGCCCGGCGCGAGGTCGATACCCGCCGCCGAATAGGTGACGGTCTGGGTGAAGGCGTCGAAGAAGACGCTGCCGAGGGTGCCCGCGGTGCCGACCGACAGGATCTGGCTCGCATCGGGGCCGCCGTCGGGGTCGAGGTCGTTGCCGACCATTGCGGACCACAAATTGCCGGTGGTCTGGCCCTCGCCGACCGAGACCTGGTCGTCGACCGCGACGATGGCGTCGTTGACGCCCTCGATGATCATGCCGATGACCTTCTTCTCCCCGTTGTCGCCGAAGACGGTGAACCAGGTCTCCTCGTGGCCGTCGGGCAGGAGGATGTCGCTTCCGGGATCGTCGGCGATGAAGGTGAGGATTCCGCCGTCATGGTCGAACAGGACCGTGCCCTTGGCGTGGCTGGAGTCGATCCCGACGATGTCGAAGCCGAACGATTCGATGATCGAGCCGAACATCTCGTCGGCGTTGGTGCCGTCCTCGGCGACGAAATAATAAGCGTCGAACTCGGGCATCGGCTCCTCGGGCGTGACCCCGGTGATCGTGACGGTGGCGGTCGCGGTGGAGGTGAGGCCGCCCGCGTCGGTGATCGTGTAGGTGAAGGTGTCGGTCGCGGTCTGACCGTCCTCGAGATCGATGAAGATCTTGCCGGCGTCGTAGGTGACCTCGCCGTCCTTGTTGACGGTGATGGTGGCGCCCATCGCCGACACCGCCTGGACCGAGGTGACCATGAAGGCATCGCCGTCGGGGTCGCTGTCGTTGCCGGTGAGCAGCGCGGTGACGTCGGTCGCTCCGGCGTCCTCGGCCAGGGACAGCTGGTCGGCGACGGCGACCGGGGCCGCGTTCTGGGTGACTCCGGTGATCGTCACCGTCGCCGTGGCGGTCGAGACATGGCCGTTGCCGTCGCTGATCGTGTAGGTGAAGCTGTCGGTCGCGGTCTCGCCATTGTCGAGATCGGCGAAGATCGAGCCGGCGTCGTAGCTGACCTTGCCGTCCGGGCCGATGCTGACCGTGGCGCCCTTGGCCGAAACGGCCTGGACCGAGCTGACGACGATGGCGTCGCCGTCGGCATCCTTGTCGTTGGCGAGCAGGATGGAGGTGATCTCGGTCTTGCCGGCCGTCTCCAGAAGGGTGAGCGAGTCGTTCTGGGCGACCGGAGCGACATTGGCCTGGACGAGGTCGACGAGCTTGAAGGTGCCGTCCTTGAACTCGACCCGCTCCATGTTGAGCAGCCGGTCGGTGCCGTCGGGCGAGCCGGAGCGAAGGTCGCGGACGATGATCGCGCCATTTAGGCCCTGGAGGAAGCGATAGTCGGCGCGGTTGCCGGCAAGGACGAGCGTATCCTGGCCGTTGCCGCCGTCGATGACGTCGTTGCCGGCGCCGCCGGAGAGCAGGTCGCTGCCGTTGCCGCCGTCGATATAATCGTCGCCGGCGCCGCCGTTGATGATGTCGTTGCCGTTATCGCCGAAGATGCTGTCGTTCTGGGCGGTGCCGTTGATCGTGTCGGCTTTGATGGTGCCGTTCAAAATGGCCATGATGTTACTCCTTTACAGGCCCTGGAGGGGCATGGTGGGTCGTCCCCCGACGGGTGACGGGGGATGGGTCGGACGGTGACTTGAAGGGGCGGGAAACGGGCCCGTGCGCCGGCGGGGTCAGTCGACCCTTGTGCGGATGGGGTTCACGAATTCTCTCTCCCTGAACCGCCGGCCGTAATGGCCGGTCGGCGACACGGCTTTTGCTTCAGGCGTTTTTCCGGGCGATGTCGCGGACCTGGAAGAAGTGTTTCAATTATGTCCGCCGGCTGAGCAGGTGCGTGTAGCGGGCGAGAAGGAACAATATCGCCGGCCAGAAGCAGGTGTTCCACACGTCGTGCCAGTTGCGGTCCCAATGCGGGCGGGCGCCGGCGGACTGGGTATCGATGAGGTCCCAGGCTTCGCCGGCGAGGGCGGCGGCGGCGACGGCGGCGATCGGCATCCAGCTTCCGAGCGGCCGGCGCAGGAGCGCCGCCGCGGCGAGGAAGACGGCGAGGCCGACGTAGATGTGGAGCGCGTCCTTGGGGAGGCCGAGCAGGTGGACCAGCGCCGTCTTGGCGTGCTGGAATCCGTTCACGGCTCAGACCCGGGCGCGGAAGGGCGTGAAATCGGTGTCGGCATCGTAGACGTCGACCCCTTCGCGCCGCTTGAGGAAGCCGACGACGGCGTAGGTGACCGGAGTGAGCAGGGCCTCCCAGGTCACCTTGAGGGCGAACTGGCTCGCCATCACCGCCAGCATCGCCTCGACAGGCCAGCCGGCCGCGCCGTAGAAAGCGAGCGGGTAGAAGATCAGGCTGTCGATCCCCTGCCCGACGATTGTCGAGCCGATCGTCCGGGTCCACAGATGCCGCCCGCGGGTCAGCAATTTCATCCGGGCGAGCACGTAGGAATTGGCGAACTCCCCCGCCCAGAAGGCGATCACCGAGGCCAGGACGATCCGCGGCACCTGCCCGAACACCGATTCGTAGGCCGACTGGCCGGGCCAGTCGGACGCCGGCGGGAGGGCGACCACGACCCAGCTCATCATCGCCATGAACAGGGTGGCGACGAACCCCGCCCAGATGCATCGCCGCGCCCGCGCATAGCCGTAGACCTCGGTCAGGACGTCGCCGATCACATAGGAAAGCGGAAAGAACAAAATCCCCGCCCCGAACGGCCACAGCCCGACGAGGGGCAGGTCGATCTCCGCCCTCTTGCCGGCGCCGAGCACGTTGGAAAGCAGAAGGATGGCGACGAAGGCCGCCATGACGAGGTCGTAATAACGGAAATCGGCGCCCTTCAGCGCCGCCCCCTCGACCGCCTTGACCTCGCCGCCGTCCATGGCGGCGACGCTAGCGCCGTTCCGTTCGCCGGGAAAGCGCGCTACATCGCCGCGACGCGCGCCCGTAGCTCAGTTGGATAGAGCACGAGCCTTCTAAGCTTGGGGTCGCAGGTTCGAATCCTGCCGGGCGCGCCAACGTTATTGTGAGGCGATCGGAATTCCGTAAGAGCGAAGCAGGGCCGCAATCTCGCTCCTGCGCCTCTCGAGGGAGGCGTCGAGCTGCGCCTTGAGCCTGGTGTCGGCTTTGCGCACGCCCATCGAGATGTCGTAGATCATGGGCAGCCGCGGCCCGTCGAAGGGGGGCGTTGGAACCAGGGTCAGCTTCGTCCGGGACCGCTTGGCGAAATAGCCCGCGACCGGTCCCCAGACGAAGGCGACATCGACCTCGCCTCGAACGACGGCGTCGACAATCTCGCGCTGGGGGGCCGGCTTCGAATAGTCGCCGTAGACGGTGTAGCCGCGAATGTTGGCGATGTTGCCCCGGAGCGTGAGGGCGTGGGCGGGCGGGGTGTTGGAGCCGTCGTCGCCGATCAGCTGGACTCCGATCCTCAATCGGGCGAGGCGGGGGTCGTCGAAGGAGCGGATGGCGAGGTGGCGGTCGGCTCGGGTGACCGCGACGTAGGTCGAGCGGTAGTAGGGACGGGTGGTGGCGAGCATCTCCAGACTGGTCGAAACGCCGGGAATCGTGTCACACCGCCGGTTGTTGAGGGTTTCGCGCACATTTCCGCGCCTCTGCGCCCACCAGGTGTAGCGTACCGTCCGGCCGAGGTCGGCGGCGACCATCTCGACCAGCTTGTTCTCGAACCCCTCCCCTGCCCGGTTCGAGAAGGGCAGGTTGTTGGGGTCTGCGCAGACCCGCAGCTCCCTGTCGTTGCCGGGCGCGGGCGCCGGCGCCGGCTTCTGTTCGGGACGACGGACGCTGACGACCAGCGCGCCCGAGGCGGCGAAAGCGGCGATCGCCGCAACGATTCGAAGCATGGGCGTCATCGGGCCGCCGCCACGCCCCACGGCTTGCCGCCGAGCCTGACCGTCGCCACGGCCTTGTTGGCGACCAGGTCGACGACGCTCATGTCCCCGCTGAGGCCGTTGGCCGTGTAGAGCCTGGTCTCGTCCGGGGAGAGAGCGAGGTTCCACGCGCGCCAGCCCACCGGGAAAGTGCGCCGTAGGGCGTAGGTCGCGGGATCGACCTCGGCGACGAGCCTGGCCCGCCCCAGAGCCACGAAGGCGCGGCGTCCGTCGCGGGTGAAGGCGATGGCGACGGGCTGGACCGCCTGGTCGTCGGGCCGATCCCCCTTCAGGAGCCGCTGGAAATCGATCCTGCCGCGCTGGGCGCGAGTCGCCGTGTCGAACATGGTCACCGTGCCGCGCACTTCCGAGCTCACCCAGAATTGCCGGCCGTCGGGGGTGAAGGCGACGAAGCGCGGGCGAGTGTCGACGAGGAGATTGCCGAGGACCTTTCCGCTGGCGGAGTCGACCACATGGGCCATGCCCCCGCTTTCGCTGGTCTGGACGATCAGGCGGCCGTCGGGGCTGACCGCGGTCCCCTCCGGCTCCCCGCCGACCGCGGCTTCCCGGACGATCCTGCGGGCGGCGACGTCGACGAAGGAGAGCAGGCTATCGTCCTCGTTCGCCACGTACATCGTCCTGCCGTCCGGCGAGATGGCGATAGTCTCGGGATCCGGGCCGGACGGGAGATGGCCGGTGATTTTACGGGCGGCTACGTCCACGGCGGCGATCCGGTCGTCGTCGCTGACCGCGACGAAGAGCGTCTTGCCGTCCGGCGAGAGGACCATTCCGCGCGGCCGCCGGCCGATGTCGATCCGGCCCCGCTCCTTCAGGGATCTGGAGTCGACGACATGGACGACGTTGGACTGTTCGTTGGAGACGAAGATCGCCGGCCCGCCCGGGGGAGCGCAGCCCGCGGCGATCGCGCAGGCCGCGAGCGGCAGCCCCAGGGCCGGCCTCATGACTGCGTATAGAGGTAGGCCGATATGTCCCGGGCCGCCTGGGGCTCGACGCCGAGGCGCGGCATTGCGGTTCCCGGGGTGACCGACTGCGGGTCGATGATCCAGCGTCTGAGGTTGTCGGGGTTGTTCTCCAGCTTGCCGGCGATGATGGCGCGGCTTCCGACGCCCTTGAGCGGGGGTCCGACGAGCGCGGTCGCGCCGCCGACTCCCGGAATGGTATGGCAGGAGCCGCAGCCATAGGTGGCGAGCGCCCGCCGGCCGCGTTCGGCATTGCCTCCGGTGATCGCTTCCGCCCTGCGGCGAAGATCCTGCGTGGCGAAGCGGTGGTCGCCATAAGCGGCGACCGCGACGAGCAGCGCGAGCGTTCCGGCGGCAACGCCGGCCAGCTTATTCTGCCGCAACGGCATGGCTCACCTCGCTGGCTTTCAGCCATTTGTAGAGGAAGTAGAGGGCGGCGCCGGCGTGGACCAGGCCTCCGGGGATCCACATCAGAAGCCCCGCCAGATGCTGATCCTCGAGCGGGCTCATTCCCAGCGGAGTGAGGCCCATCGCCGCATAGCCCTGGTACCAGGGGCTCTCCGAAAAGCTCATCAAGGCTCCGAGCAGGCCTCCGACCAGCGACGTCGCGAACAGGCACATGGCGGCGACTCCGTGAGAGTGCCGCCCGCCGCGGCCGTTCGCCATTGCCCACCAGAACAGCAGGGCGCTGCCCAGGAAGGAGGCATGCTGGGCGAAATGCCAGCCCTCGTGCCCGATCGCCCGGTCGAACAGGGCCGGCAGATGCCACGCCACCATCGCCACGGACTGGACGACCGTCGCCACCACCGGATCTGTGAGGAAGCGCCAGCAGGCCGAAAGCCAGGGCGCCTTACCGAGCGATCCGACCGGACCGCGCAGCCCCTTCGGAAGTCCCCAGAGCAGGGCCGGCAGCGGCCGCGAGGCCGCGAGCAGCCAGGCGCCGGCGAGCATGATCAGTTCGTGCTCGATCATGTGCAGGGTGAAGCTGCGGCCCCCGCCTTCATGGAGCGGCGAGACGAGCGCCGACGCCAAGACCAGCAAGCCTCCCGCGAAGAGCGCGGCGCCTCTGGTGCGGTCAGTGCGGCCCAGTCCGGATCGCCGCCGCAGGCGCCAGGCACCGAAGGCGTAGAGCGCGGCGACCAGAATGAGCGGGCTCAGGATCCGCGGGTCGAGAGTCCAGCCGGCCGAGCCGTCCTCCCCTCCGTGCGCCAGAGCGGGGCCGGACGCCGGCAGCGCAAGCAAAGCGAGGCGGCTCAGGCGAAGCATTGCGGGATGATGAAGGATGAGAGGGTCTGGAAGACGAGGGCGACCGCGAACAGGGCGCACATCCCCGCCCCGACCAGACCGAGAAAACGGCGGTGCCGGGTCTCCGGCTCGCCGCGCCTCCACACCCGATACGAGAGGAGTCCGCCGGCCAGCAGGACGGCGAGGCCGGCAAGCCCGAGCAAGGCCATCGGCAGCGGGTCGGCCGCGGCGCATTTGTCGAAAGCCGAGTTGGAGCCGATCTGATGGGTCAGCGCCCAGCCCGGCAGAATTGCGATGAAGCCCGACCACGGGAGCAATAGCCCGGTGATACGCTTCCTGTCCCGCCGCTCGGAGGTCATGGCACCCACCTCGGGATCCAGTAGATGAGCAGGTAGATGGGCAGCCAGGTCAGCCACACGAACCGCCAGTAGAGGCTGTTCTCGCTGACGTCCCCGAAGCGGCGGCTGCTCTCGCCGTGACGAGTGAACATGAGCGCGGTCAAGGTCGCCGTGTCGACCCAGTCGGTGAGCACGTGCGCGGTGTGCAGGACCAGAAGCATCCAGAGCACGGAGCCGTAGGGATTGTCCGTCCAGCCGACGTTGAGCGAACCGAATTCGAAAGCGCGAATGACGAACAGCACCAGGCCGATCAGAGTCATCACGACCAGCCCCACCCGAACCGGGCCGATTACCTCTTTCTCCGCCGCTTTCTTGAGCATCGTGTTCGGTATCTCGCTGGCCAGCATCACGAGGGTGAACAGGATTCCGGCAAGCAGGCCCGGCGGCTGGACCGGGTCGGGGGGCCATTGGTCCTGATGGTTCATCAGGAAGAAATAGGCGGCGAACGCCATGGCGAAGCCCACGCCCTCGATCGCCATGAACGCCATGACGCCCCACCAGGTGAGCGCGCGGTGGCCGAAGGCGTGGTCCGGAAGCCCGGAGAGGTCGGCGGTGAAGCGCGGTTCCGGCATCATCGTGCTTCCTGCTCGAGAGCGCCGCCCGGCTTCGGCCAGAACCAGGCGATGAGAGCCGCAGTGGTGGGGATCGACAGCCAGACCAGCGCCCAGGGCGTGAAGATCGACCCGATGAAGAGGGCGGTCGTCGAGACCGCGGCGACGAAGCTCCAGATGCTCGGGTCCGGGCTGGGCTCGCGCAGGTCGGGGATCGCGTCGAGCACCGTCGTCAGCAGATTCTCGCGATGCTTGACCTTGAGCCCGGTCGCCACCGGCAGGCCATCGCCCTCGTCCCACAAGGGGGTGCGGCTCGAGACGACCGGAATATGGGCGAAATTATAGGCCGGCGGCGGCGAGCTCGTCGCCCATTCCAGGCTCGACCCCTCCCACGGATCGGCGCCCGCCGCTTCGCCCCACCTCAATGAGGCAAAGGCGTTGGCGACGAACAGGAGCACCGCCGCGGCGACTATGAACGCGCCGACGGTCGAGATCATGTTCAGCGTGTCCCAGCCCATGCCCGCGGGATAGGTGTAGACCCGCCTCGGCATGCCCATGATCCCGAGCATATGCATCGGGAAGAAGGCGATGTTGAAGCCGGCGAAGAGCAGGCCGAGGGTCCATTTGCCGACCGTGTCGGACATCATCCGGCCGGTGATCTTGGGGAACCAGTAGGTGAAGGCGCCGAGCAGCGGAAACACCGCTCCGCCGATCAGCACGTAATGGAAATGGGCGACCACGAAATAGCTGTCGTGGAACTGGAGATCGAGCGGGACGCTCGCCACCATCACGCCCGACAGTCCGCCGATGACGAAGGTGATCACGAAGGCGACCACGTAGAGCAAGGGCGTGCGGAAGCGCGGCCGGCCGAGCCAGATCGTGGCGATCCAGCAGAAGATCTGGATCCCGCTCGGGATCGCGACCGCCATGCTCGCCGCGGTGTAGAAGCTGTAGCCGACGCGCGGCAGGCCGGTCGCGAACATGTGGTGGACCCACAGGCCGAAGGCGAGAAGGCCGATCGACACCAGCGACAATACCATCGCCGGGTAAGCGAAGACCGGCCGGCGGCAGAAGGTCTCGGTGATCTGGCTGACGAAGCCCAAAGCGGGGATGAAAATGATGTAGACCTCGGGATGGCCGAAGAACCAGAAGAGGTGTTGCCACAGCAACGGATCGCCGCCCTCGACCGGGTTGAAGAACTGGGTGCCGACCAGCCTGTCCGACATCAGCATTGCGGAGGTGAGTGCGATCGAGGGCATGGAGAAGATGATCATCAGGGCGGTGACGAGGACGCCCCAGACGAAGAGCGGCATCCGGGCCAGGCTCATTCCCGGCGCGCGCTGCTTGAGGATGGTCGCCACCAGCTCGACGGCGACGGCGAGCGCCGCGACCTCGGTGAAGGTCACCATCTGCGCCCAGAAGTCGACCCTCTTGCCCGGCGAGAATTCCGGCCCGGCGAGAGGCACGTAGGTGAACCAGCCCGCGTCGGGCCCGACGTTGAGAAGGAACGCGACCCAGACCATCGTCCCGCCGGCGAGATAGACGTAATAGCTGAAGGCGTTGAGGCGCGGGAAGGAGATGTTCCTGGTGCCCAGCATCAGCGGCACCAGGTAGATCGCCATCGCCTCCATCACCGGCACGGCGAACAGGAACATCATCGTCGTCCCGTGCATGGTGAAGATCTGGTTGTAGCGGTCGGCGGTGATCAGGCCGCTGTCCGGCCGAGCCAGCTGCGCCCGGATGACGAGCCCGAGGATCCCGGCGAGAGCGAAGAAGATCATCGCCGTGACCATGTAGCGCCGGCCGATCTCCTTGTGGTCGACGGTGCTGAGCCAGCCGATCAGGCCCGGCTTGCGGCTCCAGGTGCGGGCGAGATGTTGGTGGAGAATTTCGCCGGTCAGCCCCGCTCCGTCGCGAAGCTCGGTCCTGTCGGTGCGCTCGCCGCTCATTTCAGCGACTCCAGATAAGCGACGACGGCGTGAAGCTCGGCGGGCTCCAGGCCGATGTAGGGCATGTTGTTCCCCGGCTTGGGCCCCTGCGGATCGGCCACCCAGCCGTAGAGATGCCCGCGGGTCATCGGCAGGGTTCCAGCCGCGATCGTCTTGCGGCTCGCGACATGGGTGAGGTCAGGAGCCACCTGAGCGCTCGCCGGAGTGCCGGCGATGGCGTGGCAGGCGCTGCATTCGCGGCTCATGAAGTAGGTGTAGCCCGCCTTCTGGAGCGGAGTCGCCGGAAGCCTGGCCGGCATCAGCTGGGCGGCGCGCCAGCGCTGGAAATCCGCCCGCGATTCCACCTTCACGTCGAGCGCCATGTGGGCGTGCTGTATTCCGCAATATTCGGCGCACTGGCCGCGATATTCGCCGATATGCTTGGGGGTGAGGGTCGCGTCGAGGACCCGGCCCGGGATCATGTCCTGCTTGCCGGCGAGGTTCGGGATCCAGAAGCTGTGGATGACGTCGTTCGAGGCGAGGATGATATGGGCGGGAACTCCGACCGGCAGGTGAAGCTCGTTCGCCGTCCTCACCGTCTTCTGCGGGGTCGCGCCGACATATTCGACGTCCCACCACCATTGGTTGGCGGTGACCCGGATCTCGAGCGCCGGTGCAGCCGCGGCCCGGGCGGCGCCGCGGTCGGCGAAATAGCTCCCGATCGTGAGGATCGTGAGGCCGGCGACGATGAAGGCGGTCCAGCCGATCAGGGTGCGGGTGATCCCGCGCTCGCCGGGCGCCTCGCTCCCGGCCTCCTCGTAGCGAGCCTCCCCTCGCCTGCGCAGGACGGCGGCGGCGAGGAAGGCGAGGACGAGGAGATAGGCGATCCCGGTGACGGCCATGAACAGGGTGAAGAGGCTGTTGAACCGCTCGCCGTGCCAGCCGTCGCCGCCGGTCGCGGACTGGATCCCGTCGCAGGCGGTGAGGAGCAGGGGGGCGAGGAGGGTGATGCTTCTCTTAAATCCTCCCCTGCATTCGCAGGGGAGGGGGACCAGGCGAAGCCTGGTGGAGGGGCCCCGCTGACTCCGAAGAACCCCTCCACCGCGCTTCGCGCGGTCCCCCTCCCCCGGGAATCCGGGGGAGGAATTAAGAGAGAAGGACCTCGAACCCCTCATCTCGGCTTCGCCTGGTCGGCTTCGGGAGTCGTCGGAGCGACCGGCTCCCGGTCCTGAAGGGTCGGCGGCTCGCGGTTGCTCATCTCGTCGCCGCGGCTCCATAGCTTGTCCTTGCCCTGCTGGGCGGAGAGAGAGCGGACGAAGGCGGCGAGCTGCCAAGCCTGCGCCTGAGTGATCTTGTTCTTGAACGAGGGCATTCCGTTGGGCCGGCCGTCGAGGATCGAATCGGCGATCTGCTGGATCGAGCCGCCGTAGCGCCAGGCCCCGTCCATGAGGGGCGGGCCGATCCCGCCGCCGCCGTGGAAATGGCAGCCCGAGCAGTTCATCCAGGCGAAGTAACGCTGGCCCTGGGCGATCTGGAAGGCATTGTTCTCATAGGCGGCCGGGCGCGGGTCCAGGGCGTCCGCGGACGGCTTCGTCTCGGGAAGCGGCTTGCCGCGCGGATCGCGAGTCTCGCGGTCGCAGGCCGATAGGGTGAGGAACAAGGCAAGCGCGAGCCATACCCCTCCCTGGAAGGGAGGGGCCAGGGGTGGGTAGGCGAGCGCAGCGAGACTTTTACCGGCTCGGAGTTTCGGCCGCCTTTGGCGGACCGACCCCCAGCCCCTCCCTTCCAGGGAGGGGAGTTTAGCTCTGGAGGGGAGCTTAGCTGGGGAGACCGAAGACATAGAGCCTTCCTCCCGCCTTGGAGCGCTGCGGCAGATCGCGCATCGCATTGACGAAGCCGAGCGCGCTGGTCGGGTCTCGAGGGTCGAGGCCCGCCGAGACGATCGCGCCCGACCAGCCGCCGACGCCGGACATCACCGCGATATATTGCCGCCCGTCGGGTCCGCGATAGCTGACCGGCTGGCTGATGATGCCGCTGTCGAGCCTCACCTGCCAGATCAGCCTGCCGTCGGTCGCGTCGACGGCTTTGAACCAGCCGTCCATGGTGCCGTAGAAGACGAGGTCGCCCGCGGTCGCCAGCGCCCCGCTCCACAACGGCAGATCCTCCCGGATCTCCCAGGCCTTGCGGCGCCGGACCGGATCCCAGGCGGTGAGGACTCCGCGATTGCCGCCGGGCCCGGCGTACATCTTCACGTCCATCCCGACATAGGGCGTGCCGGCGATGTAGTTCGCGTCCATCGCCCCCTGGTCCATGCACAGGTTGATGTGCGGAACGTAGATGAGGCCGGTGCGCGGGCTGTAGGCCGACGGGTTCCAGTCCTTGGCGCCCGGCGCCGCCGGGCAGACGCCTCGGACGACCCGGCCTTCCTTCGGTTCCTTCGCCGGCACGGGGATGAGCCGGCCGGTCTTGAGGTCGACCCCGCGGGCGCTGTTGATGTAGCCGTAGGGGTCGGCCGAATAGACCTGACCGGTGACCCGGTCGATCACGTACATGAAGCCGTTGCGGCTCGGCCTCACCAGCACCGGCCGGACGCGACCGCCGACCGGAAGGTCGAGCAGGATCTGCTCGTTGATGTCGTCATGGTCGTAGAGATCGTGCGGGTTGGTCTGGTAGAACCAGCGCGCCTCGCCGGTGGCGACGTCGCGGGCGAAGACTCCGGTCGTCCATTTGTTGTCGCCGGGGCGCTGGTGCGGGTTCCACGGCCCGGGGTTGCCGGTCCCGTAATAGATCATCTTCAGCTTGGGATCGTAGCTGATCCAGCCCCAGACCGTCCCTCCGCCGATCTTCCACTGCTCGCCCGGCCAGCTGTTGACGCCCAGGTCCTTGCCCTGGTCCATCGCGTAAAAGGGCTTGAACCCCGGCCCGATCAGAACGTCCTTGTCGGGGCCGGTGCTGTAGGCCTTCCACACCAGCGCTCCGGAGCCGGAGTCGAGCGCGGCAAGCCAGCCGCGGACCCCGAACTCGCCGCCGGAATTCCCGACCAGCACCTTCCCGTCGGCGACGAGCGGCGCCATGGTGATCGTCTCGCCCTTGTTGATGTCGGCCAGCTGAGTGCGCCAGACCTGCTTCCCGCTTGCGGCGTCGAGGGCGATGGTCTGGCCGTCGAGCGTGTTGAAGAACAGGCGGCCGTCGGCATAGACGCCGCCGCGGTTGACGACGTCGCAGCAGGCCACGCCCTGGGACTGGGGCACGGGCCCGGGCGAGAAATGCCATTTTACCGGAGCGCCCGGCCTGGTCAGGTCGAGCGCGTAGACGTCGTTCGGATAGGGCGTGACGATGAACATCGTCGCTCCGACCACCAGCGGCGCCGCCTCGTGGCCGCGCAGATTGCCGGTGGCGACGTTGACCGTCGCCCGCAGGCGCCTGACGGTGTCGCGGTTGATCTGGTCGAGGCCGCTGTAGCGGGTGCTCGAATAATCCTTGGACGGCATCGTCCACTGGCCGTCCTCGGTCGGGGGCGGAGCGGCCGGTGCGGGCGGAGGGGCCGGGCGCGGTTCGGGCGACTGCTGCAGGGCGAGGGCGGGGATGACCAGCAGGGCGGCCGCCGCGGCGGTGGCCGCGATCAGGCTTCTTTTCGGTCGCTGCGTCACGTCTCGCAAGCCAGACCCCTAACGGGCACGGGGGAAAGCGTTCCGGAAACTCGTTCGAAATGCGGTAGTTCCGGGTGCGTCATGACAAACTGTATAACCTAGGTTGTGTGCGGAGGACCGTAAGCTATTGGCAAGCCGCCGCAGACCGCGCAGAGTCGGGAAGAGGAGCGAATCGGATGCGCAAGCAAATGGATAAGATGCGCAAGCAAAGGGATAATAAGCGGAGCCGCGGCCTCGCCGGCTTCGGCGTTGCGCTGTACGCCGCGGCCTCGTCCGCCGCGGCCTGGGCTCAGGACTCGATGGCGGACCCGGCCGGCTCCGGAGTCATCGTCTCGGCGGTGCGCTGGCTGGAAGGCACTTTGCTCGGAACCATCGCCACCGTCGTCGCGGTGATCGCGGTCGCGACGGTGGGCCTGCTCATGCTCACCGGACGGATCAACTGGCGCTACGGCGCCACCGTCATCATCGGCTGCTTCATCCTGTTCGGGGCGACCAGCATCGTCGCGGGCATCCAGTCGACCGCGAGCCTCGGGCAATAGGCGATGAACGGCATCGAACGCGATCCTGTGTTCGTGGCGCTGACGCGTCCGCAGATGTTCGCGGGCGTGACTTATGCCTATTTCATCGCCAACGCGGTGATCGCCACGGAATTGTTCCTGGTCTTCCGCTCGATCTGGGCGCTCGCCGTGGCTCTCGCCGTTCACCTCGTCGGAGTGGTGCTGTGCCTGCGCGAGCCGCGCTTCTTCGACCTCTGGATCACCCGGGTCAGCCGCTGCCCGCGGGTGAAAAATCATAAGATCTGGCGATGCAATTCCTATCGGGCCTGAAGCGCGAGCGCAGCGTCGTCGCTCGGGAGCGCCCGGCCGGCCATCACCTGCCTTATGCGCGCCACGTCGACGATCATACGATCGAGACCCGCGACGGGCTGCTGATGCAGACCCTTCATCTGCGCGGCCTTCTGTTCGAGACCGCCGACACCGAGGAGATCAATTACCGCAAGCGCCTTCGCGACGCGATGCTCCAGTCGATCGGCTCGTCCCGCTTCGCCCTCTATCACCATATCGTCCGCCGCCGGATCGACGTCGAGCTTCCGGCGGACCATCGCGACGACTTCTCGCGCCGGCTCGATTCCGCCTGGCGGGCCCGGCTGGCGACCAAGAAGCTCTACGTCAACGAGCTGTTCCTGACCCTGGTCCGGCGGCCGCTGCAGGGCCGGGTCGGGCTTCTCGACGGGATTCGCGGCAAGCTCAGCCGGGGCGATGTCGAGAGCGCCGCCGGAGCGGCCCGCGAGCTTCGCCAGCTCGAGGTCGCCCGCGACGCCCTGATCGCCGCCCTCGGCAGCTACGCTCCGCGCCTGCTCGGGGTCTACCAGACCCGGCAGGGCACCTGCTCCGAGCCGCTCGAATTCCTCTCCGCCCTCTATAATGGCGAGATGCGGCCGGTGCTCCTGCCGATGCAGGACCTCGGCGCCTATCTGCCCTACCGGCGGGTGAGCTTCGGCCAGGAGACGGCCGAGCTCGGCCCTGCCGGCCCGACTCCCCGAAGCTTCCTCGGCATCGTCTCGATCAAGGACTATCCCGGGCAGACCGCGCCGGGGATGCTCGACGAGCTCCTGCGGCTGCCGCTCGAGCTGGTCGTGTCGCAATCCTTCGGCTTCGTCGAGCGGCAGACGGCATTGTCGCGGATGAACCTGGCGCTCCGCCGGATGCGCTCGGCCGAGGACGAAGCGGTGAGCCTTCGCGCCGATCTGTCGACCGCCAAGGACGAGGTCGCCGCCGGCCGCGCCGGCTTCGGCGAGCATCACATGACCATCGCGGTGCGCGGCGACAGCCCGGCCGCGGTCGACGAGGGGGTCGCCGAGACCCAGGCCGCGCTCGCCGATCTCGGGATCATCGCGGTTCGCGAGGAGATCGCGCTGGAGCCCGCCTTCTGGGCCCAGTTCCCCGGCAATTTCAAATATATCGCCCGCCGGGGCATGGTCTCGACGGCCAATTTCGCCGGGCTCGCCAGCAGCCACAACTTCCCCCTCGGCCAGGCGACAGGCAATCACTGGGGCGAGGCCATCACCTTGCTTGAGACGACCGCCGCCGGGCCTTATTATTTCAACTTCCACCAGGGCGACCTCGGCAATTTCACCGTCATCGGCCCGTCCGGATCGGGCAAGACCGTGGTCCTCAACTTCCTGCTCGCCCAGGCGCGCAAGTTGCGGCCGAGGATCATCTTCTTCGACAAGGACCGCGGCGCCGAGCTGTTCATCCGCGCGATCGGGGGGCGCTACGACCTGCTGCGCGCCGGCATTCCGTCGGGCCTCAACCCGCTCCAGCTCGAGGACGATGCCGCCAACCGCGCCTTCCTGACCGACTGGCTGGCACTGCTCGCCGGCGGCGCCGACATCGACGAGACGGCACGGATCAAGGACGCGGTCGACGCCAATTTCCAGCAGCCCGTCGAGCATCGCCGGCTTCGCCACCTGGCCGAGTTGTTCCGCGGCGGCCAGCGTCCGCACCCGGCCGACCTGTGGTCGCGCCTGAGGCCCTGGTGGGGCGACGGCGAGCGCGCCTGGCTGTTCGACAACCCGCTCGACATGACCGATCTCAGCGCCGAATCGGTCGGGTTCGACATGACCCAGATCCTCGACGACCCAACGTTGCGGACTCCGGCGATGATGTACCTGTTCCACCGGGTCGAGGAGCGGCTCGACGGGAGCGCCGCGATCATCGTCGTCGACGAAGGGTGGAAGGCCCTGGACGACGACGTCTTCGTTCGCCGGATCAAGGATTGGGAGAAGACGATAAGGAAGCGCAACGGAATCGTCGGCTTCGCCACCCAGAGCGCCCAGGACGCGCTCGAGAGCCGGATCGCAAGCGCCATCATCGAGCAGGCGGCGACCCAGATCTTCATGGCCAACCCCAAGGCGCGGGCCGACGATTATATCGGCGGCTTCGGCCTCACCCCCCACGAATATGAGCTGATCCGCACCCTCCCCGACAACGCCCATTGCTTCCTGATCAAGCACGGCGCCGAAAGCGTCGTCGCCCGGCTCAACCTCACCGGCGAGCGCGACCTGCTCACCATCCTTTCGGGGCGCGAGCGCACCGTGAGGCTGCTCGACGAGATCAGGGCCGAGCGCGGCGACGATCCGGCGGACTGGATTCCGCGCCTTCTCGAGGTGGCATGATGGCGGTCTGCCCCTCCATCCCGCCCGATGAGGGCTTTCTGCGCGGAGTGCTCGATTTCTTCGACTGCCAGGCGCAGAATATCGGCGCCGAGGGCTATCGAGCGCTCGCGGCTCCGGGCTCGACGCTGTCGCTGGTCCTGCTCGGCTTCCTGACCCTGTTCGTCGCCTTGTTCGGCTACCGGATGCTGCTCGGCCACGTCCCCGGGGTGCGCGACGGAGTGCTGGCGCTGGTCAAGATCGGAATCGTCCTGGCGCTGGCGACCGGGTGGACCGCCTACCGGACCCTGATCTACGACGTCGCCTTCCACGGCCCCGCCGAGGTCGCGGCCGACATCGGCCGGCCGGCCGGGCTCCCGGGCGCCGAGGGCGCGCTCGTCGCCAGGCTCGATTATGCCGACCGGGCCATGCTCCAGCTGACGGAGCTCGGTCCGGGCGACGTCACGAAACGGATGACCCCCGCCGCCGAGCCCGGCCAGCCTCCGCTACCCACCACCGTCGGCCGGATCACCCTCGGCAACGACTGGCAGGCGCTCGAGCGGGCGCGGATGACGTTCCTCACCGCGGCGATCGCTTCGCTGGCGGCGGTCCGGCTCATCGCCGGGCTGATGCTGGCGCTGGGGCCCTTCTTCATAGCTTTCCTTCTTTTCGACGCGACTCGCGGGCTGTTCGAAGGCTGGCTGCGCGTCCTGGGCGGAGCCGCGCTCGGGGCGCTCGGCGCCGGGATATTGCTGGGAGTCGAGCTGGCGATGCTCGAACCCTGGCTCGCCGACCTGATCGCGCGCCGCACCGCGGGCCTCGGCCTGCCGGGCGTGGCTGTGGAGCTGTACGCGGTCACGCTCGTCTTCGCGCTCGCCCTGCTGGCGATGCTGATCGCCGCCGCGCGGGTCGCCTACGGCTTCCGGCTGCCTCCGGCGTGGCGGGAAGCTCCGGCCGTGGTCGCGGCGGCGATTCGCGGCGACCAGGTCCGGATCGGCCAGACGGTCCGTGAGGCGCTCCCGGCCGCCGCCGACCGTTCGCGGGCGGCGATCGTCGCCGACGCGGTGGCCTCGACCCAGCGGCGCGAGGCCGGACCCGTCTATGCCGGCGGATTGACGGCCGCCGCCGCCGGGCCCGGCGGAGCGCCGAGCGGAGGGCGCAACATGACGGTCCATGACCGGGCCGCGCCGCCGACTTCGCCGCGCCTCGGACAGGGTTACCGCCGAACCAGCGGCCGGGTGTCCGCCTCCTCCGGACGCAGGGACCGCGCCTCATGAACAAGCCAAGCCGCGAAGCCCTGGACGCTTATTATGCCGAAGCGGAAACCTGGGCCCAGGACCGGCAGGACGCCCTGCGCGCCTCCCAGCGGACGGCGTGGATCGTCGCCTCCGTCGCCGTCGCCGTCGCAATCCTCGAGGCGCTCGTCCTGCTCGCCTTGACTCCGCTCAAGACGGTCGTCCCCTATACCCTGCTGGTCGACCGCAACACCGGCTTCGTCCAGGCGCTCGAGCCGCTCGATCCGGCCAAGGTGACTCCGGATACCGCGCTCACCCAGTCGTTCCTCGTCCAATATGTCATCGCCCGCGAGAGCTTCGACATCGACAAGCTTCAGGCCGATTACCGCAAGGTCGCCTTGTGGTCGGCGGAATCGGCCCGCTCCTCCTATATCGCCGCCACCCAGGTCTCGAACCCGCAGAGCCCGCTCGTCGTCTATCCGCGATCGACCGTCGTCGAGACCCGGGTGAAGAGCGTCTCCCCGGTCGGGCGCAACGTCGCTTTGGTGCGCTTCGACACCGTGCGGCGCGATGCCAACGGGCGAATCGAACCGCCCCGCGCCTGGGTCTCGGTGGTCCGCTATCGTTATTCGGGCGAGCCGATGACGCTCGAGGACCGGATGGTCAATCCGCTCGGCTTCCAGGTGCTTCGCTACCGCCGCGATCCGGAGGCCCTGCCGCCGGCGACGGCGCCGGTCGCCCAGGGTTCGCCGCTGGTCGCGGTCCCGGCGGGGACGGTCGAGGTCCAGACCAGCCGGACGACCACCCAGACGACCCAGACCGCGCCCGCCCGGCCGGCGGCGCCGGAGCCCGAGCTTTGAGGATCCGCCATCTCGCTATCCTGGCCGCTCTGCTCGCCGCCCCGCTCGCCGCGCAGGCGCAGCCGCAGCCGGGCGGCGGCGACCCGCGAATCCAGACCATCGCCTACCAGGCGGACCGCGTCGTCCAGCTTCAGGCCGCCCCCGGCTACCTGGTGACGGTCGAATTCGGATCCGACGAGCTGATCGAGAACATCGCGGTGGGCGACAGCGCCGCCTGGCAGGTGACCCCGAACCGGCGCGGCGATTATCTGTTCGTCAAGGCGGTCCAGGGCGGGGTTTCGACCAACATGACGGTGGTGACCACCGCCAGGACCTATTTCTTCGAGCTCGTGCCGATGTTCGGCCCCACTCCGGACATGGCCTACAACCTTCGCTTCACCTACCCGGGCGCCCAGTCCGAGTCGGTCGCGGACGAGGCGCCCACGGCGGAGCTGGCGGGCCGCTACAAGCTTAGCGGGACCCGGTCGCTTCGGCCGAGCCGGATTTCAGACGACGGCCGGCACACCTATATCGAATGGCCTCGGGACCGGACGCTCCCGGCCGTCTACGCGATCGACCCCGAGGGCCGGGAGTCGCTGGTCAACGGAGTCATGCGCGACGATCTGTTCGTCATCGACGCCGTCGCGTCCAGGCTCGTCTTCCGCATCGACGACAATATCGCGCAGGCCGTCCGGGTCCTGCCGAAGAAGAAGAAGCGGGGCTGATGGCGACGACCCCGCCTCCCGGCGATCCCCGCCCCTTCGCCCGACTGCCCGGCGAGGCCGGAGTCATGCCGGTGGTTGCACGGCCGCGCGGCGGCCCGTCGAACCTCGCGATCGGCATCGGAGTCGCCGCCGCCGGCCTGATCCTGTTCGCCGTGCTCGACTCCCGCCGCCGCGAGACCGCCGCTCCGGCGGTTCGGGTGCGGGCCGCCGACCGGGTGCAGATGGCGAGCCCGCCGCCGCCGCTCTATGTGCCCCCCGCGGCGCCGGAGCCGACGCTCGTCCCGGTGGTCAGGGTGCCCGGCGCGGCGACCCCGGTCCCGCCGCCGCCGCCGCCGCAGCCGCAGGTCGTCTACGTCCCGCAGCCCCAGCCCTATCCGGTCCCTCCCCCGCCGCAGCAGGAGGCCCCGCCGCCGCCGCCGCGGGTCGCGTCGGGCCCGGCGCTCGTTTTCGACGGCTCGCCGGGCGGGGCGGGAGGGGCCGCCGCAGGCGCCTCGACCGATTCGGCGCCGGCCGTCTCCGGCGCGACCGGCGTTGCCGGCGCTCGGGCCCGGTCCGGCGCCTTCGCCAATCGCGGGACCACCGTCGCACAGGGGACCCTGATCCCGGCCGTGCTCGAGACCGCGCTCGATTCGACCCGCCCGGGCCTGGCGCGAGCGATCGTCTCGCGCGACGTGCGCGGCTTCGACGGCAGCCGGATCCTCATTCCCCGCGGCAGCCGGCTGATCGGCGAATATCGTTCCGAGGTCGCGCCCGGCCAGCGCCGGGCGCTCGTCAACTGGATCCGCCTCATCCGACCGGATGGAGTCACCATCGCGATCGGCTCGCCCGCCTCGGACACTTTCGGCCGTGCCGGCATACGGGCGAAGGTGAACAGCCATTTCTTCGAGCGCTTCACCGGCGCCCTCCTCCAGTCCGCCTTCGACATCGGGGTCAATCTCGCCTCGCGCGCCGGCAGCGGCACCACCGTCATCCTGCCGACGAGCAGCCTTCAGGGAACGACCCAGATCATCCAGCCCGCCCAGATCACTCCGACCCTCAAGGTGAAGCCCGGCACCAGCATCAGCATCTTCGTGGCAAGGGACCTGGATTTCAGCAGCGCCGAGAACCGCCGGTGACCGCGGCCCCAGCCGCAGACGGCCGGGTCTATCTGCGTTCCTACCTCGCTCCGCTGACCGGAATGCTCGCCCGCCCCGACGTCACCGACATCTACGTCAACCGGCCCGGCGAATTGTGGATCGAGACGGTCGGCGGTGGGATCGAGCGCCACGAGGCGCCCGGGCTCGACGAGGCGACCCTGGACCGCCTCGCCCGGCAGATCGCCTCAATCTCCCACCAGGGGATAAGCCGCGAGCATCCCTTGCTCTCGGCCACCCTCCCCGACGGCGCCCGGGTGCAGATCGTCGGCCCGCCGGCGACTCGCGGGCCCCTTGCCCTGGCGATCCGCAAGCATGTCACCGCCGACCTTACTCTAGCCGATTATTTCGAGGCCGGCGCCTTCGCCGCGACGAGCGCCCGGCAGGGTCTCGAACGGTCCGACGTAGACCGGGGGCTGGCGGCGCAGCTGGCGTCCGGAGACATATCCGGGATGCTTGCCAATGCCGTCCGCGGCCGCCGCAACATCGTCGTGTCGGGCGGGACCTCGACGGGCAAGACGACCTTCCTCAACGCCCTGATGCGCGAAATCCCCGCGGAGGAGCGGCTGATCCTGATCGAGGACACGCCGGAGCTCCAAGTCCGCCACGACAATGTCGTCGGGCTGCTCGCCGCCCGAAGCGCGCTGGGCGAGGCCTCGGTCACCGCCAACGACCTCGTCGCCGCCTCGCTCCGGATGCGCCCGGACCGGATCATCCTCGGCGAGCTTCGCGGCGAGGAGGCCTTCGCCTTCCTGCGGGCGGTGAATACCGGCCACCCGGGCTCCATGACGACCGTCCACGCCGACAGCGCCGAGAGCGCGGTCGAGCAGATCGTCCTGCTCGCGCTCCAGGCCGGAACCCGGCTCAACCGCGAGGACGTGCGCCACTACATCAAGAGCACGGTCGACGTCTTCGTGCAGCTGACCCGCTCGGGCGGGCGCCGCCAGGTCTCCGAGGTGGTGCTCAAGCCTTAGGCTTGCCGGGACGCTCAGGGGCCGCCTCGATCCCCCTCTCCCCGAGGGGGAGAGGGCCGGGGTGAGGGGGCTCGGCGGCCGCGATTATCCGCAAGCGCCCAACCCCCTCTCCCTACCCTCTCCCCGCCGGGGAGAGGGAAAAAGAGTCCTGCTCGACTAGCGCCGCTCCTCGAGCCAAAGCGGAGGCTTGTACCCCGCCAGGAGATCCTCCGGCTTGGGCCGCTCGCGGACGATCGCCCACTCCGAGCCGTTGACCAGCACCTCGGGAGCGAGCGGTCGCGAATTGTAGGTGCTGCCCATGGTCGCCGCATAAGCGCCCGCGGTGCGGATGATCATCAGCTCGCCGGCGCTCACCCGATCGATTCGCCGGGCCCGGGCGAAGGTGTCGCCGGTCTCGCAGACCGGGCCGACGATATCCGCCACCATGTCGCCGCCGCCGGGGGCCACCGCCTCGGCCGAATGCCAGGCATCGTAGAGGCTCGGCCGCATCAGGTCGTTCATCGCCGCGTCGACGATCACGAAAGGCAGGTCCGGCCCCGGCTTGACCCGGATCACCGTCGTCAGGAGGACTCCGGCGTCACCGACGAGGAGACGGCCGGGCTCGAAGATCAGCCGGGTCTCCCAGCCGCTCGTCACCCGGGCGACCATGGCGCCGTAGTCGGCCGGCGTCGGCGGCGGCGGCGCGGCGGGATCGTAGGCCAGCCCGAGGCCGCCGCCGAGATCGGCCGTCCGGATCTCGTGCCCCGCCGAGCGCAGTGTCCGGATCAGTTCGCCCAGCCGCTCGAACGCGGCCTCGAGCGGCGCGAGGCTGGTCAGCTGGCTTCCGATATGGACGGCGACCCCGTTCAGCCGGAGCCCGGCAAGCTCACGGATGCGGGCGCAGGCGGCGGCCGCCTCGCCGATCGCCACTCCGAACTTGTTGTGGGCGGCGCCGGTGGAGATCTTGGCGTGAGTGCCGGCGTCGACGTCGGGATTGACGCGCAGCGCGACCGGAGCCTCCCGTCCCGCCGCCAGCGCGACTTCGGACAGCATCTCGGCTTCCTCGACCGATTCGACGTTGAACTGGAAAAGGCCTCCGTCGAGGGCCAGCGCCATCTCAGCCGCGGTCTTGCCGACTCCCGAGAAGACGATCCTGCCGGGCTCGATGCCGGCGGCGCGCGCCCGCCGATACTCGCCGCCGGAGACGACGTCGGCGCCCAGCCCTTCGGCGGCGAAGGTGGCAAGCACCGCCGGATTGGGATTGGCCTTGACCGCGAACGCGATGAGCGGGTCCGCCAGCGGCGCCAGCGCCGACTTCAGAAGCCGCACCTGGTCGAGCATCGCCGCGGTGGAATAGACGTAGACCGGAGTTCCCACCTCGCCCGCGATCCGCGGCAGCGGCACGTCCTCGCAATGGACGACGCCGCCCCGCAGCGGGAAATGATCCATCCCTACCGCAACTGGAGGCGGACGCCCGCCCGGAACTGGCGCCCGAGCAGGTCGCTGAACGTGCTGTTCGCCGCCAGGCCGGTTTCGGGGAGCAGGATCGGACCGTCGTTGAGGATGTTGGTGACGTTGATGAAGAACTCGCCGTCGCCGCGGCCCATGGCGTCGAATTTCATCGTCGCGTTGAGGTCGAAGTAGAGGGCGCCTTTGACGTGGTTGTTGTCGTAGGTCGGGAATTGCGACGTCGAGACCGGGCAGGTGGTTTGGCACTCGATGGCGTTGGCGAGATATTTGCCCGAGCTGACGCCCCGAGCGACGCCGGTGAGCGAGTATTTGGGCGTGTCCCAAGTGGCGCTGAAGCGGTAGATCCACTTCGGCGTGCTGGCCTGGCCGCCGTTCGCGCCCACCGTGTTGACCGGGATCGTGCCGACGATGCCGGTATCGCGGAGGTTCTCGATGTAGCGGGTCGCAACGCCCTTCAGGAGGACGCTGCCCCCCGCCATGCGCCGGCGATAGGCCAGGTCGAAGTCGACTCCGCGAACCAGGTGGCTGACGAAGTTGAACGGCTGGGTCTTGATCAGCAGATAGGGGTTGTTCGGCTGCGACCGGGCGGGGTCGTTGGTAATGGCGGCGCAATATTCCTCGCGGCCTTCGTCGCAGCGGTTGACGATCTCCTGGGCGCTGATCGTGTCGATCGCGTCCTCGAGGTCGATCCGGAAGTAATCGACCGAGGCGCTGAATCCGGGCAGCCAGCGCGGGGTGAGCACCGCGCCGATGTTCCAGCTGTCGGCCTTTTCCGGAAACAGGTTGGGATTGCCGGTCGTCAGCCCGGAATAGCTGAAGAATTGAGGCCCGTTGGCGAGGTCCGGCGTGAACTTCGGGTTGCGCACGGAGTCGCTGTTCGCCGTGCCGGCCTGATAAAGCTCGTTGAGGTTGGGCGCCCGGATGTCGCGCGAGCGGGTTACTCGGAACCTGATATCCCGGATCGGCGCCCAGGTCGCACCCAGCTTCCAGGTCGTGACATAGCCCGAGTTCGAATAGTCGGTCGCCCGGACGGCACCGTTGAACTCGAAGCCGAAGCCGAGCGGAACGACGGTCTCGAGATAGGCTTCCTTGACGTTATACTTGCCGGTGAAGGGCAGATAATTGCCGACCGACCAGCGATTGGTGGTGGTGCCGTTGGCATTGATGATCGGCTGGAACTCGAGCGGGACGGAGCCGCGAATCTTCTCTTCGCGATACTCGGCGCCGACGGCGACGCTGACGTCGCCGGCCCAGGTCGCGAACGGAGTCAGCGACAGATTGGCTCCGGCGACGGTCTGCTCCAGGGTCTGGTCGCGATAGGGGTCGCCCAGCGCATAATCGATCGCCGCTGGATCGGCGACTCCGAGACCGAGCCGGTTCAGGGGCACGCAGGCGGGGTCGTTGTTGTTGGGGTTGGCGTCGACGTTGATCGAGCACTGGATCGAGCCGACCGCATAGCCGCCGGCATTGCCCGCCGGGGCGAAGGCGGCGGCGGTCGCGTTGGCCAGGTTGGTGAGGTTCTGGATGTTGCGCAGCTGCTCGCGGACGTCCGAACGGCTGTATTGGGCATAGACGTCCCAATGCGCGCCCTTGCCGAACGCGTCGAAATTGCCTTCCGCGCCGACGACGTAGCGCTGCACCTCGCGCTGGTTGTTGATTCCGCGGAACGGCAGATCGCCGCCGGTGGAGGTGACGCTGATCTGGGTCACTCCGGCAAGCCGGGTCGCGCCGAGCGACTGAAGGGCGAAGGCGTTGCAGGTGATCGGCACCGGGACGGTGGTGCAGCCGGTCGTATTCAGATTGTAGGATCCCAGATTGGGGCCGGCGTTGAAGAACACTTCCTGGTGGTTGTACGAGCCCTCGGCGAACAGCTCGACTCCGTCGGCGACCTCGAAGCTCGCCCGGCCGAAGAAACCGTAGCGGTCGTCGCGCGGGGTGAGGCCGATGCGGCGCCCCGAATCGTTGACGAAGGCGTCGGGGCCCTGGGTCCGGGTGGTGACCGCGGCTCCGCCCAGGGCCGGGAAATTGTAGCCCGTGCCGTAATTGAAGGCCGCGACGGCGCCGCCCTGGCCGAAGTAGAGGCCGCGCAGCTTGTTCGCCACTCCGCCGGACGACGCGGTGATGAGGCCTCCGGGAGTCTGGTTGCCGACTCCGATCCCGCGCAGGGTCGTCAGGAACTGCGGCACGGAGGAGTTGGTCGTCGCGTTGTAGGCCGGGTTGGTGACCGCCACGTAGCCGGTGTGGTTCCACGGGCGCTCGCCCGGCTCGACCGAGAAGATTCCGTCCTGATGCGCGATCTCGGCGTTGAAGATGACGTGGCCGCGTCCGCCCGCGAAGGCGAGGCCCCCGGCGACGCTTCCGGAATAGTTGAAATTGTCGCCGACCGTGGTGATGCCCATGTCGCCTTCGACGCGCAGGCCCTCATATTTCTTGTTGAGGATGAAGTTGACGACTCCCGAAACCGCGTCCGACCCGTAGGCGGACGAGGCGCCGCCGGTGACCACCTCGACGCGATCGACGAGCGCCTGCGGGATCGTGTTGATGTCGACCCAGCCGAAGATCGTCGAGCCGACCGAGCGGCGCCCGTCGATCAGGATCAGCACCCGGTTCTCGCCGAGGTTGCGCATGTTGAGCGCGTTGATTCCGGCGGAGCCGTTCGAGATGTTGAGGCGCGAGTTGGCGGGCTTGGTCGAGCCGGCCAGCTGCGGCAGCTGGTTGACGAAGTCGGCGATGTTGTTGGTCGGCGAGGTGTTGTCGATGTCGTCCTTGGTGAGGACGGTGAGCGGGGTCGGCGCCTGGAAGCCGTCGCGGACGATGCGCGTGCCGGTGACGACGATGTCCCCGCTGGTCTCGGGCTCCGCGGCGGCGGCCGGGTCCGCCTGAGCGACCTCGGCTTCGGCCGCGGAATCGTCCCCGGCCGGATCGGTCTGAGCCCAGGCGGGACCGGCGATCGCCAGCGCGGCACCGGCGGCTCCGGAAAACAGCACCGTTTTCAACGATTTGCGACGAAACATGTGAAATCCCCCTGAAACCCGCATTTGCTGCGTGATTAGCGTGCATTAAGTAGCAAGATACGCCCCGCCCGGCATAGTTTCTCTTCGCCCAGCCATAACCTCTCGCCATCCACCCCGCACGATTGCCACGCCGATGTGGCGCGAAGGCCACAGCGCGTACCCTTGGTCTCCGGGAAGTTGCGCGCGCGCATCCGGAGCGCACGCTCTCCGGCCGCAGGCCAATCATTTTTTCAACGCAAAGACGCAAAGACGCAAAGATGCCCTACCCTTGCCGAGGCATGCGGTTTTTGAATGCTCCTTAGGATCGGTCAGGACTGCAGCTTCGCTGCGAGGGGAAGTGGGTTTGGCGAGTCGTTCGGGCAGTTCGCGGCGTCTTTGCGTCTTTGCGTTGAAACCTGAAGGTCGCGGAGCCTGATGATCGCGACGGGAGAGGACCATGTCCGACGTCGAGGAACTGGCCCATCAAGCAATCCAGTGCGGGCTCGCGATTCATCGGGACCTCGGGCCCGGACTGCTCGAGTCCTGTTACGAGGTCTTGCTGGCCGCGATGCTTGCACGGGGCGGCTTGGCGGTGGAGCGACAGAAGGTCGTCGATATCGATTACAAGGGCATCTCCGTGCGCGAGGCCTTTCGGGCCGACCTGATCGTCGAGCGCCGCCTCATTATCGAGGTCAAGGCGATGGATCGGCTTGCGCCCATTCATTCGAGGCAGGTGCTGACCTATCTCAAGCTGCTCGATCTTCGGCTGGGTTTGGTCATGAACTTCGGCGGGGGGACCTTTCGAGAAGGCCTGAAACGGGTCGCGAATTCGCGACCTCATTGACTGTTCCCGCGCGGCGGTGAAGCTTCGCGCGCGATGAGCGACGCCCAGGTTGTCCCGCCGCCCGCGATTCCCCCCGGCCCCGGCCGGATGGCGCTCTACGTGCTGCTCGGCTTCTCCGCCGGCCTGCCTTTCTACATGTTCTCGACCGTGCTCGGCGTTCGGCTCGCCGAGCATGGCGTGGTGCTGACCATCATCGGCTTCTTCGCGTGGGTCCAGCTGCTTCCGACGTTCAAGTTCCTGTGGGCGCCGCTGCTCGACAAATATGACGTGCCCGGCTTCGCCCGCTTCTGGGGCAAGCGCCGCGGCTGGATCATGCTGTCGCAGCTCGGAATCTTCAGCTCGATGCTGGCGATGGCGCTGACCTCGTCGGACTCGAGCCTGGCGGTCACCGCCCTGTTCGCCGTTCTGCTCGCCTTCTGGACGACGACGCTCGAGGTCGCCGCCGACGCCTGGCGGATCGAGCTCGCTCCGACGCCCGCGGAGCAGGGGCCGGTCGCCGCGTCCAACCTGTGGGGCTATCGCACCGCGATGGTCGCCGCGGGCAGCGGGGCGCTGCTGTTCGCCGATCGCTCGGGCGGCCTCGCCCCGATCCTGAGCGGGTTCGGAGTCGAGGCCGGCTGGACGGCCTCCTACCTGCTGATCGCGGCGGGGGCGTTCGTGCCGCTGCCGATCCTCGCCCTGCTTCCGCGCCAGCCCGGATGCGCCGGCAACCGCGCAACCGCGCTGGTCAAGGGGCTCGGCGCCAGCGCCTCGATCCTGCTCGCCGTGGCGGCCGCGACCGCCGCCGCCGGCTGGCTGATCCTCGGCGCCGCCGCCAGCGCCGGGATCAGCCCGAAGACCAACGTCACGCCCTGGGTGCTCGGGATCGCGATGCTGCCCTTCGTCGTCATGGCCGCACTGACGCCCAGGATCCGGGATCTGCCGCCCGATTCCGTGTGGCGCACCTCGCCGGCGGTGGGGCCCTATGTCGATTTCTTCTGGCGCTGGGGCTTCGCGGCGATCGCGCTCATGGCCTTCGTCTCGGTCTACCGGATGGGCGACGTTCTCGCGCTCAACCTGTCGAAGCCGATGATCCTGGGCCTGGGCTACACCAAGAGCGAGATCGGCCGAGCCGACGGCCTCGTCGCGCTCGGAGCAAGCATCGTCGGGGTCGGGATCGGCGGCTGGATCGTGACGCGCTGGCGCTGGGGGGTGACCCTGAGCATCGGCGCCGCGGTCGCGGCGCTGGGCAATTTCGGCTTCGTCTGGCTCGCCCATCAGCCGCGCGACGAGCTGACCCTCTACGCCGCCACCGCCGCGGACCAGTTCGGCAACGGCATGGCGGGCACGATCTTCGTCGTCTACCTCTCGATGCTTGTGAACCCGCGCTTTCCCGGCGCCCAATATGCCTTCCTGTCCGGCTTCGCCTTCCTGTTGCCTCGGCTGCTTTCGGGCGCGGGCGGACAGGTCGTCGAGCAGCTCGACCGCGCCGGCTTTGCGGGGTTCGACCTGTTCTTCCTCTTCTCCGGCGCGGTGAGCCTCGGCGCCTTGCTGTTCCTCCCGCTGCTCATCCGGGCGAAGCCCAGACCGGACGACCGGCCATGATCGATTCCGCCTTCGCTCCCGCCGCGGCGGCGGTGGCCGGCGGGCGGGTCCCGGGCGCGGCCCTGGGCATCGTCCGAGCCGACGGCCGACGCTCGGTGCGGCTGGCGGGAATGGCCGCCCTCGTCCCCGAACCCGAGCCGCTGACCGAGGCCCATTGGTTCGACCTCGCCTCGCTCACCAAGGTCATCGCCACGACGACGATGATCCTCCGCCTCGCCGAGGAGGGCCGGATCGGCCTCGACCGGCCGCTGACCGACGCGATCCCCGACCTTCGCCAGTACGACGTCGACAAGGCGCCGGAGCGCCGGCTCACCTTTCGCGACTGCCTCGGCCACCGCACCTTCCTGCCCGCGGTCGAGCCGATCTACACCTACGGCAACGATCCCGCGCGGCTCCGCGCTTTCGTCCTCCAGCGCGAATGGCGCCATGGCCCGCCGGTCTATTCGGACATCAACTTCATCCTTCTGGGTATCGCGGTAGAGCGGATCACCGGCCGGCCGCTCGCCGACTGGTCGCTTGCCGAAGGGCTGAGCTGGGGGCCTCCGCCGGGGCCGGCCGTTGCGACCGAAGCCTGCACCTGGCGAGGTCGGGTGCTTCGGGGCGAGGTCCATGACGAGAACGCCTCGGCCCTGGGCGGAGCGGCGGGCCATGCCGGCCTGTTCGGAACGGTCGGCGGGGTGCTGGACTTCGCCCTCGGCCTGCTCGACGGCAGCGGCGCTTCGCCGGCGATGATCGAGGCGATCCGGACGCCCGTCCGGGTCGACCGGACCTGCGGCTGGGAAATCCGCTTCGACGGCTGGCACGGCGGCGGCGCCTGCTCGGCCTCGACGATCGGCCACACCGGCTTCACCGGCACCGGCCTGTGGGTGGATTTCGACCGCGGCCTCGCCTGGACCCTGCTCACCAACCGCGTTCATCCGACGAGGCACCGGGAGAGCGGGATCGCCGCGCTGAGGCGGGCGACGGGGGATGCGGTCGCGAAGGCGTGGCGAACCTAAAATCCTCCCCGCGTTTTCGCGGGGAGGGGGACCAGGCGAAGCCTGGTGGAGGGGTTCTTCCAGCGCCCGAAGGCACCTCCACCGCGCTTCGCGCGGTTCCCCTCCCCCGCAAAGGCAGGGGGGAGGATTTAGGGGTTAGTTCGCCTCCGCGATCATCGCCAAGGCCGCATCCATCGCCGGCGTCGCCGCAACGCCCTCCGGGATATCGTTGGCATAGACCGAGAAAATCAAAGTCCGCCCGCTCTTCGCAATCATGTAGCCCGACAGCGCCGCGCTGGCGTTCAGGGTCCCCGTCTTGGCGAAGATCCGCCCCTCGAGCGCCGTCCCCTTGAAGCGCCGAGCCAGGGTGCCGTCGACTCCGCCGACGGGCAGGGTCGCCCGCCACGCCGCCCCCCAGGGCTGGGTCGCGATCCAGCGCAGGAAGACGACCATCCCGCGCGGCGCCACCCGGTTGTAGCTCGACATTCCGGACCCGTCGGAGAAATCGTAGGCGGAGCGAGCCACTCCGGCCCGCTCCAGCATCGCCCGGACCGCGACCAGGCCGTCGGCGATCGATCCCGTGCCGTCCCGGCGGCCGACCCGGCGCAGAAGCAGCTCGGCGTGGAGATTCTGGCTGACCTTGTTGGTGAGGAGCAGATCCTCCGCCAGTGGCGCCGGCGTAAGGCGCGCGAGCGGGTCCATCCGGGGCGGCCGCGCCGGGGGCGCTCCTTTCCTGACCGAAGGGTCGTCGGCGGGCCGGAGCGGGCGATGGCGGGCGGCGACCTCCCCCGTGACGCGAACGCCGCGCGCCTCGAGCAGCGACTTGAACCGCCAGGCCGCGTAATGCGCGGGATCGTCGATCCCGAGCCGAAGGAGCTCGGGCTCGGCGCCGGCGGCGATCGTCCCGGTGAGTCGGATCAGCCGGCTCGCCGGAAGCCGGTCGAACTCCAGAGCGGTCGCCCCGGCGGCGACCGTCACCGCGCGATTGTCGACCTCGTAATAGGGCTCCAGCTCGAGCCTCGGCGGCTGGCCGAGGGCCGCCGGGAAGGCCCGCATCGGAAGCTCGTTGTCGTCGACGGTGAGGGCCGATGTCGCGGTCCCGGAGCGGGTCGGGATATTGTTCCAGCTCATCCCCGGACTCCAGCGCTGGTCGGGGAACAGGCTGTCGTCGCCGACCACGTCGCCCACGACCTTCACCTTGGCCGCGACCGCGTCCGCAAGCGCGGCGAGACAATCCTGGACGCAATCGGAGCGGCTGGAGAGCCGGGCGTCACCGCGGCCCTCTAGGACGACGTCGGGCGGGATCCGGCCCCGGTCTTCGAGCCGGACCGCGGCGCCGCCCTCCAGATCCGGTGAGTCGACGCCGCCAAGCGTGGCGAAGGCGGCTGCGGTCGTGAACATCTTGGTGTTGGACGCGGGGATGAAGCGCGAATCGGGAGCGACCGCGATCAGCTCGCTCCCGTCTTCGGTCGCCACCACGAGGCCGAAGCGGGTGCCGGGACCGGCTTCCTTGAGCTTCGCCTCGACGCGCTGCTGAAGGCCGGGCGGATCCTCGGCGAAGGCCGGCGAAGCCGTGACGAGAATGAGGGCTAGTGCGATGCGAACAACGCCTCTCCCGCTTTTCGCGGGAGAGGCGGGGGCCAAGCGAAGCTTGGGAGGTGAGGGTCTGTACTTCGGACTCAGCAAGACCCTCACCTCCCACCGCTTCGCGGCGGGGCCCCTCCTCTCCCGCGGAAAGCGGGAGAGGGAAAAGCCGTACCGCTGCTGTCGCTACAGCCTAGAGCCTAAGCCGTGCCGAGCAATGTCATTCAGAGAATAACCGCCGCCATAACCCTCGCGCATGGCGGCGCCCGTCGCGCTTGTCGGACCGGGACGACGGCTCCAAAGAGACCCGATGACCTGGTGGAGACGGCTACTCGTGGCGCTCTGGGGGGCCGGGCTCATGCTCGAACCGGCCTCGGCCTTCGCGCCTGCGCCGAGCGACCCGCTCGCCGCAGCCCTCGCCCTCCCCGTCGCCGGCGAGCTGGCCGGCGCCCGCGACAAGGCCCGCTTCGCCTGGGTCGAGAG
The DNA here is from genome assembly GCA_036389015.1 of Allosphingosinicella sp. GTDB lineage: Bacteria > Pseudomonadota > Alphaproteobacteria > Sphingomonadales > Sphingomonadaceae > Allosphingosinicella. The sequence continues at coordinate 41,646 of DASVQS010000055.1, forward strand.
GGTCGCCGGGGTTCGCAACATCTGGATCGCCGATCGCGGCGGCGCGGTGCGTCGGCTCACCGACTATGCCGAGGACGACGGCCTGGAGCTGTCCAACCTCGAGCTGAGCGCCAACGGTTCGAGCCTCGCCTTCGTTCGCGGCGGCGATTCCGAATTTCCCGACGATCCGGTTCCCAATGCCGCCGCGTCCGCGTCGAAGCCCGCCCAGCAGGTGTTCGTGATCGCGGACGGCGGCTCGCCCACGCTCGTCGGCGAGGGCCATTCGCCGGCCTTCGCTCCAGGCGGGGAGCGGCTTGCCTATACCCGGCGGGGCGAGATCTGGCTGTGGGGCCGCGGCGGCGAGCCTCGCAGGCTGGCGACGGTGCCGGGCGAGGTCAGGCGGCTGCAATGGTCGCCCGACGGATCGCGCCTGCTCTTCATCGATCATCGCGGCGATTACAGCTTCGTCGCTTTGCTCGACGTCGCCGGGCCGCGCCTCCGCTACCTGGATCCGGGCCTCGGCTTCGCGGTCGAGCCCGTCTTCTCGCCCGACGGACGCCACGTCGCGTTCGTCCATTACGTCGAGCCGCCGGCGGGCTCGGCGCCGGACGCCGGGCCCTATTGGTCGATCCGGGTCGCCGAGTCCGCGACCGGGGACACCCGCCGCCTGTGGAGCGCCCCGGCCGGGCGCGGCGGCCAGTTCGAGGGCACGCGCGGCCGCGACCTTTTCTGGAGCGCCGACGGCAAGCTGGTCTTCCCCTGGGAGCGCAGCGGCTGGCTCCACCCCTATGCGATCGACACCGCAAGGGGCGGGACGCCAACGGACCTGACGCCCGGCGATTTCGAGGTCGAGAGCTACCTCCTCGATTCAGGCGGCCGGTCGTTGGTCTACGCCGCCAATTCCGGCGACCTCAACCGCCGCCACGTCTGGCGGCGCCCCCTCGCCGGCGGCTCGCCCGCGAGGGTGACGAGCGGAAGCGCGGTCGAATCCTTCCCGACCCTCGCCGGAAGCGCCCTGGCGGTGATCGCCACCGACGTCACCCACCCCGCTTATCCCGCCTGGGTCGATCGCGAGCTCAAGCCGTTCAAGCCCGCCGTCGCGGCAGCAGGCTTCCAGCCGCCGGAGCCCGTCCTGTTCCGGGCGGCCGACGGAATCGAGGTTCATGCGATGCTGTTCCGCGGCGCCGGCCCCGGGCGCCATCCGGCCCTTGTCTATGTCCATGGCGGTCCGCGCCGGCAGATGATTCCGGCTTTCCACCCGTCCGGCTATTATTCGAACGCCTACATCTTCAACCAGCACCTCGCGGCGCGCGGCTACACGGTGCTGGCGGTCAATTATCGAAGCGGCACCGGCTACGGCGCCGCCTTCCGCGACGCGCCGGGCCAGGCGCGCGGCGGAGCGACCGAATATCGCGACGTCCTCGCCGCCGGACGCTGGTTGGCCGCGCGCGGCGACGTCGATCCCACGCGGATCGGAATCTGGGGCGGAAGCTGGGGCGGATACCTCACCGCCCTCGCCCTCGCCCGCGACAGCGATCTGTTCGCCGCCGGGGTGGATTTCCACGGAGTCCATTCGATGCTCAGGTCCCTGCCCGGCAACCTCTCGCCGGAGGCCCAGGCCGCGGCCCGGCAGCTCCAGTGGGATTCGTCGCCGCTCGGGGCGATCGAGCGCTGGCGCTCGCCGGTGCTCCTGATCCACGGCGACGACGACCGCAACGTCGACTTCTCCCAGTCGATCCTGCTCGCTCGCGAGCTGGCCGCCCGGCGAATCCCCTATCGCGAGCTGGTCTTCCCGAACGAGCGCCACAGCTTCCTCCTCCATTCGCACTGGCTGGCGAGCTACCGGGCCGCCGAGGCCTTCCTCGACGAGACCCTGAAGGCACCGCGCCGATGAGATGGCTGCTCGCCGCCCTCGCCCTCATGGTCGCGGCGGCGGCGCCGGCGCAGGAGCGGGACATTCTGATCAAGGGCGCCCGGATCTTCGACGGAACCGGAGCGCCGGCGAAAGTGGGCAACGTGCTCGTGCGCGGCGATCGCATCGTCGCCGTCGGCCCCGCGGTTCGGGCGCCGAGGGGCGGCCGGGTGGTGGACGCCCGCGGCCTGACCCTGATCCCCGGGCTCCACGATCTTCACACCCACATGCGCGCTCCGGCCTTCGACGCTCCGGACGATCTCCCCAAGGCCTATGCCGCCTATCTCGTCAACGGCGTGACGACGGTGAACGAATTCTCGGTTTCGCCGGAAATGCTGGCGCCGATCCGCGAGATGACGGCCTCCGGGGCGGCGATCGCGCCCAATCTCCGGCTCGCCATCCGGCTCGGGGTTCCCGGCGGTCACGGCACCGAATTCGGCTGGGGCCGGTCCTTCACCCTCGAAGCCGCGACCCCGCGGGCGGCCCGTCTGGCGATGGCTCGGGCCCTTCCCTACCGGCCCGACGTCATCAAGGTGTTCGCGGACGGCTGGCGCTACGGCCGCTCGGCGAGCCTCAACAGCATGAACGAGCCGACTCTGGCGGCAATCGTCGAGGACGCCCACGCCGCCGGAATCCCGGTGATAACCCATACAGTCACCCTCGAAGGCGCCAAGGTCGCCGCCGCGGCCGGCGTCGACGCGCTCGGCCACGGCATCGGCGACGCCCCGGTCGACGACGCCCTCATCGCGCTGATGAAAGCGAAGGGCACCGCCTACATCCCCACCCTGGCGGTTTTCGAGCCCCAGGAGGGCCGCCGCTTCCTTCCCGCCGAATGGCGCCGCCTGAGGCCGCCGGAGCGGGCGCGGGAGGAGGCCAGACGGGCCGAGCGGGAGGATGACGACGAGCCGGCCTTCGCCGAATCGCCGCGCTGGACGATCATGCAGGAGAACGTCCGGCGGCTGAAGGCGGCCGGGATCCGCATCGGCGTGGGCACCGACGCGGGGATCGGCGGAGTCTATCACGGCTCCTCGACCCTTCGCGAGATCGGCTGGCTGGCGAGGCTTGGCCTGACCCCCGCCGAAGCCCTCACCGCGGCGACCTCCGCGAGCGCCGCCATCCTGCGCCAGAGCGCCCATGGCCGGATCGCCGCGGGGCAGCGCGCCGACCTCGTCCTGACCGGAGGCCGCCCGGACGAGCGCGTCGAGGATCTGCACGACGTCCGCCGGGTCTTCGTCGCCGGCCGCGAGATGCCGCTCAGGCGACTCGCGCGCAGCCTCGCCGACGACCGCCCCTCGCCGCTTCCGGTTCATCGCATGGCCGGCCCGATCCACAGCGACGCCGGCCCGGCCGGGCGGACCGATCTCGACACGCTTCCGGTGGAGGGCACCGACCCCGGCTTCGACCACAGCCATCTCGACCTCAACCCGATGGCCGGCGGGCGGCTGTTCCTGACGGCGGGGCTGGGAACCGCTCCGCAGCCGTTCGCCGAGCTTCAGCTGCCGCTCACCCGAGGCGCGGTCCAGCTCGCCGACGCGAGCGGCTTCACCGGTCTCGCCTTCGAGGCGCGGGGGGCGGGCGATTACGCCTTGTGGCTCAACAGCTACGCTATCCACCCGCGCAGCTGGTTGCGCGCCTCGTTCGAGGCAGGCGAGGCCCGGCGCGAGATCCGGATACCGTTCAGCGCCTTCCGGAGCCCGCTCGCCGACGCCCGCCTGGACCCCGCCCGCCTCCGCGCCCTGCTGTTCCGCCTGGAAGGCGAGCCGGGCGGCGGCGCCTGGCTCGAGCTCGGCAACATCCGCTTCTACAAGTAGCCGGGGAACTAGACATAATGCGGCTCGCCCCGTTCGCGCAGGGCTTCGTAATGGACGAGCGCCGGCTCGGACCCGAACGGGACCGGCTCGCCGCCCCGGAACGCCCATTCGCCCCGATCGCAATCCTCGGCCCTCACATAGCCGTTGACGTAGAGCCGCCGCCGGTGGCTCGACCGGTTCACGCCCGAGCCGTGGACGAGGAACGGGCTCCACAGGGCGACGTCGCCGGGTTCGAGGATGACCTCGACCGCGTTCCCGGGGGCGAGGCCGGCCGAGCGGAGGACGGAATCGTCCATCGCTGCCCCGAGCACTTCGCGCGGCGTGGCGAGCTTGAGAGCGCCGTCCAGATGGCTTCCCGGAATGAAGCGCATGCACCCCGATTCCGGATTGTGCGGATCGATCGCGAGCCCGGTCTGAACGTAGGAAGCGCCGAGGTTGCGATAGGCCTCGGCAGGCTCGCGGAACTGGCAGTCCTGGTGCCAGGCGAACTCGCTCCGCCCGCCCGGCTCCTTCCAGTGGATCTGGTTGATGATCTGCTTCAAATCGTCGCCGAGGAGGGGCTCCAGCAGCTTCGCCATTCGCGGGTCGAGCCGGACCGAGTCGAGCACCGGCTGATGGTAGGAAGGCCATTGCACCATGCGCACCTGCGGCCCCGGGGGATCGGGCGCGACGTTGTAGAAGAGATTGCCGTGACGGAAGCTGCGCCCGTGCTTCACGCCTTCGCAATGAACCTCGTCCGCCGCCGCGCCGATCCTCGCCACCTCGTCCGGCGTGAAAAGGCCGCGGAGGATCGCATAGCCGTCCCGCCGATACCGAGCGACATGGTCGCTGTCGTACGCCACTTCACCTACTCCACTTCCTGCTTGCTTCAGGGCAGGTCCCCGGGGTCGGCCGGTGCGCCAGCGCCCGCCCGGCCGCCTTTCCGGTAAGAACGCCCTTGTCGACCGCAAGGATGCCGTTGACCACCACCGTGCGCACGCCCGCCGCGGGCAAATCGGGCCGGGTGTAGGTGGCCCGGGCGGCGTAGCGGGCGGGATCGAACACCACCACGTCGGCGAAGGCCCCCGGTTTCAAATGCCCGCGCCCCTCGAGCCGGAAGGTGTCGGCCGCCAGCGTGGAGCTGCGCTCGATGAACTGGCGCAGGGTGAGCACCCGCTCGGCGACGACATATTTGGCATATTTGCGGGCGAAGCTTCCGAACATGCGCGGATGGCCGGTCGAGGCGTCGGAGCCGGTCATCACCCAGGGGCGGCGCATGAACGCCTTGATGTCCGGCTCGATCTGGTTGAACGACGCCACCGCCGGATCGTCGGCCCGGATGACCGATATGGCGGCGGCGACCGGGTCCTCGCCCCGGCTTTCGGCGATATCGGCGAGGGTCCGCCCGTTCAGAGGTCCCTGAGTGATCAGCAAGGCCCCCGCGCCGCCGCGCCGGCGCAGATTCTCGGCCATGTCGGCGCGCATCCTCGCGGCAAGGGCCGGATCGTCGAACCGCTCGAGCAGCTTGGCGCGGCCGCCGTCCTGGGCCCAGAGCGGGATCAGCGAGGCCGCGAGGCTGGTTCCGGAGGCGGACCAGGGATATTGGTCGGCGGTGACCGCCAGCCCCGCGCGCCGGGCCGCCTCCACTCTGGCGATGACCGCCGGCGCCTGCCCCTGAACGTCGACTCCCAGCGCCTTGATGTGGGAGATGTGGACCGGCAGCCGGCCGCCCCGACCGATCGCGAGCGCCTCGTCGATCGCCGCCGCGAGGCCGATCGTGTAGCTCGATTCGTCGCGAATATGGCTGTCGTAGGTTCCGCCGCGCCGGCCGGCCTCGCGGGCGAGCGCGATCACTTCCTCCGTCTTGGCGAAGCTCTGCGGAGCGTAGAACAGGCCGGTCGAGAGGCCCATCGCGCCCTGGCACATGGCGCCGGCGACCAGGCCGCGCATTCGCCGAAGCTCGCTTTCGCTCGGCGCCCGGTTCGAATCGCCGAGCACCTTCCGGCGAACGGTGCCGAACCCGACATAGGTCGCGTAATTGATCCCGACCGGCCGCTCCGCCGAGCTTCCCAGCACTTTCGCCACGTCGGGATCGCCGCCGCCGTCATTGCCGATGAAGGTCGTCGTGACGCCCTGCATCAGGAAGGCGGGGATGAGTCGGGTGCGCGGGTCGTCCGACGCCAGGTCCTCGCCCATATGGGCGTGGGGGTCGATGAAGCCCGGAGCGACGATCATGCCCCTCGCCTCGACGATCCGCCTGGCCGCGCCCGGGAGATGGCGGCCGACCGCCCGGATCCGGTCTCCGGAGATCGCGACGTCGCCGATGAAGGGCGGTGCGGAGCCGGTGTAGACGGTTCCGCCCCGGATGAGGAGGTCGACCGGATCTGGAGGAGGCGCCGCGCCGATCGCGAGGAGCGCCAGCACAATTCCTCCCCGCGATTTCGCGGGGAGGGGGACCGCGCGAATGAGCAGGTCGCCGTGTCCCCCGGACACGGCTGCGCAGTGCGGGGCACTGCGCACCTGCTCATTCGCCTGGTCCCCCTCCCCTGCAAATGCAGGGGAGGAATGCAGAGTGTCCCCTCTCACCTCATTCCCCAAAAGCCCGCCACGGGTGGCATCAGCATTCCGCCTTCGTCTCTCACGCCCCCCTCCCGATCCTCCCGGAGCCACAGCGGACCGTCAAGGTCGACGAAGTCGGAGAGTGCGGCGATGTGAAATGCGGGCGCGATCGACAGCGAGGAGCTGACCATGCAGCCGGTCATCAGGGCGAGGCCCCGCGCCCGCGCGGCGCGAGCGAGATCGAGCGCGGCGGTGAGCCCGCCGGTCTTGTCGAGCTTGACGTTCACCGCCTGGTAGCGGCGCGCGATCACCTCCAGGTCCGCGGCGACGTGGACGGCTTCGTCGGCGCAGATCGGAACCGCCGGGGCGAAATCCTCGAGCCACTCGTCCGCACCGGCGGGCACGGGCTGCTCGATCAGGTCGATCCCGGTTTCGAGGAGGACCGGCTGCATCTCCTCCAGCAAGCTGCGGTCCCAGCTCTCGTTCGGGTCGACGATGAGCGCGGCCCTCGGCGCCGCCGCCCGGACGGCTCGGATCCGCGCCGCCGGATCCTGGGCGTCGACCTTGACCTTGAGCAGCGGCGCCTCGGCGTATCGCGCCGCCGCTTCGGCCATCGCGGAGGGCGAGTCGATGCCGAGGGTGAGCGCGCTGACCAGAGGTCCGGGCGCCTGCGCCCCGACAAGTCCGGCGACGTCGACGCCCGCCAGACGCGCCTCCAGGTCCCACAAGGCGCAATCGACGGCGTTGCGGGCGGCGCCCGGAGGGAGAAGCGATTGCAGGGCTTCCCGGCCGGCGCCGGCCTCGAGCGCTGCTCGGGCCTCCTCGATCGCGGCGAGCGAGGTCTCGACACTCTCGCCGTAACGCGGATAGGGCACGCCCTCGCCGCGGCCGGTGGCTTCGCCCTCCCCGACCGTCACCGTGATCACGTCGGCGAAGGTCTTCACCCCGCGCGCGATCCGGAAAGGCCGGATCAGAGCGAAGCGATCGTGCTGTGCGCGAAGGGTGCGAGGCATAGAATCTCGTCGATGATCGCGCCGACCCCGAAGGCGACCGGATCGGTGCAGGGAAGGCCGAGCGAGGCGGCGACCCGGTCGCAAAGGCGACGCGCCTCGGCCGGCTCCATCCCCGACGTGTTGAGGCAGATTCCGGCCGCCCGGACGTCGGGGCTGGTCAGCCGTGCGGCTTCGAGATTGCGGTCGAGGCATTCGCCCAGGTCGGGAAGGGCCCGCCCCGGAAGGCCGCGCATGTGATCGCGGCCGGGCCGGTGGCAGAGCACGATCGCCTCGGGCTGGGCGCCGTGGAGCAGGCCCATCGAGACTCCGGCGAAGGACGGATGGAAAAGCGAGCCCTGACCTTCGATCACGTCCCAGCCGTCGTCATGGCGGGCCGGAGCGAGCCGCTCGATCGCTCCGGAGATGAAATCCGCGACCACCGCGTCGACCGGGATTCCTTCGCCGGCGATCAGGATCCCGGTCTGGCCGGTCGCCCGGAAGTCGGCGGCGATTCCGCGCTCGCGAAGCCCGGCCGTCAGCGCCAGCGAGGCATACATCTTGCCGACCGAGCAATCGGTGCCGACGGTCAGCAGGCGGTGCCCCGCCCGGGCATAGCCGGTTCCGACCTCGAGATCGGCCGGCGGCTCGCGGACGTCGAACAGCTGCAGGCCGCGCTCCCGGGCGAGGGCCGCAAGCGCCGGCTCGTCGCGCAGCCGCTGGTGGAGGCCCGCCGCCACGTTCATCCCGGCGGTGAGCGCGATCGCCGCATCCTCGATGAGGTCGCTTCCGAGCCTGCCGCCGGCGCCGGCGATTCCGAGCACCAGGGTGCGGGCGCCGGCCTCGACCCCGCCGACCATATTGAGGCGCGGAAGCCCGAGAGTGAGCGGGCAGTCGTCGTGGCGGAACTCGCCGACGCATTCGTCCGGGCGGAAGGTGGCGAGGCCGCGCGACGTCTTGATGCTCATCGCGTCCGCGCAATGGCCGAGATAGAGGAGATAGGGACCCGGGATCATGGGGAGAGCGTATCGCCGAGCGCCGCGCTCGCGAGCATAGCGAGTGGGCCGCTCGCCATAATCTCCCGTTATGGCGCTTCGGCGCGAGCCGTCATCCCGGACCTGATTGAAGGGGCACGCCATGCCGCCGGCATTGGCTGAGGATGTCCGGGGGACATCCTCACCTCTTCAATGGATCCACCTTCTTCAACCGCTTTGGACTGGACAAGGTGGATGCCGGATCAAGTCCGGCATGACGAACTTTGCGACCCTACTCGGCAGCCAGCACCCGGGCGAGCGTCTTCAGGAACTCCATGGCGAGCGCGTTGGGCGGCCGGTTCGTCAGGTACATGGCGTGGATGTCGAAGGTCAGCTGGGGCTCGAGCGGCCGCACCGACAGGCCCGGCGCAAGCGAGGCCTGGGCCGTGAAGCTGTCCACGACCGTCATCCCGACGCCCTGGCGGACCAGCGCCGTGGCGATGTAGAAGGTCCGGGCGGAGACGATCTCGTCCAGCTCCAGCTCGAGCCTCTGAAGCTCCTGGGTGAAGAGCTGGCCGATCGGGCCGCTCGCCGCCAGGCTGATGAAGGGCTTGCCGCGGAGCTGGCCGAGCTCGACGCGGGCCGGGGCGTCCGGCATGTCCTGCTCCTGGTAGAGCACGACGAGCTCGCCCTGGCCGACCCAGCGATGGCCGATCGGCGCCGCCGGCGGGACCTGGAAGGCGATGGCGACGTCGGTCTCGCGCTCGTACAGCTTGCGCAGCAAATCGTCGTGATGGACGGTCTGGAGGTCGAACTTGACCTTCTCGTGGCTTCGCCGAAATCGCGACACCGCCACCGGGATCGCCTGCAGCGCGAGCGAGGGCAGAGCGGAGATTCGAAGCATCCCGCCCTCGCCCCGCTTCAGGTGCCGGCCGGCCTCGCGAAGGGCATGGACCCGGTCCTGTATCTCCCTGGCGTCGGTGAACAGGACGTGGGCGTCCTCGGTCGGGATGAGGCCGCCGGCGGTCCGCTGGAAGAGCTGGAAGCCGAGCAGGGATTCGGCGTGGCGGAGCATCTTCGAGACCGAGGGCTGCGACACGTTGAGGGCCCGCGCGGCGGCGCTGACGGAGCCGTTGACGTAGACGGCGTGGAAGATCTCGATGTGGCGAAGGTTCATGAAGCGGCGGGCCTGGACATCGGCCCAAGCTAGAACAGTTTCCGCCAAAGGGGAATCGTCCCCGCACCCAGCCGCCCTGAGCTTGTTACTGGGTCCGGTTCTCCAACCGTGAGGCGGCTCGAACCTGGATGCTGAAACAAGTTCAGCATGACGGCCTCCCGTCGCGCAGCACGATTAGCCGGTGGCGCCCCCGGCGCCCTGACCCTAGGCTGGGGCTCCGGCGCGAGGCCGCCGGAGAGGGAGGAGACTGAATGACGGACCTGGCGCCCGCCGGGCGGTTCGCGGACGCCGCGACCGAGGCGCGCTTCGCGGTCGAGGAACGGCGCGCCCGCCTGCCCTCGGTCCGGATCTACGCCGCCTTGGCGGCGTCGGTGATCCTCGCCTACGCGATCCTCAACCCCTTCTTCTTCACGCTCGAGGAACAGGCCCGCTTCATGCAGCTGGTCGTTCCGACGCTGGTTGTCCTGGCCGGCTATTTCGCGGCGACCTTCTGGGCCCGCTATCCCCTTCATCCGGCGGTCGACTTCGTCTGCCTGCTGGTCCTCGCACTGCTCGTCCTCGGCGACAATTTCGTCCTCTATTCCGAGTTCCAGCGGCTCGCGCCGCTCCGGCACAGCGCGGTCATCATCAACCCGCTCATCGTCACCGCCTTCGCCGCCTTCGCTATGGTCGGCCACACCCGCTGGTTCCTCGCCTGGCTCGGCTGCCACGCCGCCCTTCACCTCGGGGTGGTGATCGGGTTCGAGGCCGGAGCGGCCGGACGGCTCTACGGGATCGTCAGCTACGTCTCGGGCGCCGCCATCATGCTGTTCCTCCACTGGGCGCTCGACCGTGCCCACCGCGCCTCCTTCGTCCTTCGCGAGGCCCTGGAGGGCGAGCGGGCGAAGACCGAGGAGCTTCTCTACAACGTCCTCCCGCCCAAGGTCGCCAAGCGCCTCAGGGACGGCGAGATCGTCGCCGATTCCTTCGCCGACGCCTCGGTGATCTTCATCGACGTGATCGGCTTCTCGGCGCTCGCCAAATCGATCTCGCCCGGCCATCTGGTCGACCTGCTCAACGCCTTCTTCTCGCTCGCCGACCGATGCGCGGCCCGCACAGGGGTCGAGAAGGTGAAGACCATCGGCGACGCCTATCTCGCGATCAGCGGCGGCAACGCGCCCGCCCGCAACAGCGCCGAGGCCGCGCTCGCCTTCGCCAACGCCGTGATCGAGGGCCTTCCGGAGGTGACAGCCGAATGCGGCATCGACCTCAACATCCGCATCGGAATCCACAGCGGCGCCGTGGTCGGAGGCGTGATCGGCGCCACCCGGATGGCCTATGATTATTGGGGCGAGACGATGAACATCGCCAGCCGGATCGAGAGCGCCGCCGGAATCAACGGAATCGCCGTCTCGGAAGCGACTTGGATGCGGGTTCGGGGCCGGGCCGAGTTCGAGCCGGCCGAGTCGATGCTTCTGAAAGGCGTCGGCGAAATGCCGGTCTACAGACTCAGCCGGCCGCCGGTCCCGTCGTCACCTTCAACGGGTTGAGCGTTCGGCCGCGTTCCGTGCTTCGCGGATCGCTGTCGGCCAGCCCGGCCTGTCCTGCAAATGGAGTACGCGCAAATCGCAAGCCTTGCTTCGTGTCGGCCTAGCGAAAAAGGCTAGCGACACGCAAAGACTTTAACGGTATATCAAGTCGTCCCGAATATGACGCGAGGTGGGACGACGATGGCACGCAAAGCCGTAAAGTCCGCGATGCAAAAGCCTTGGTACAAGCGCAGCAAATATCTTGTACCCGGAGCGACAGTTGCCAGCGGAGCCCTTGCTGCACTCATCACTTCAGCTTTTTCGACTGACCCGCCCCGTACCGCACCCGAAATCAAGGTGGTTGCACAAGCCACGGCCGGAGGCAACCTTTTGACGCCCACCCCGGCGCCGCCGCTTGCTGCCCCGGCCGCCGAGGGACCGGCTCCGTCGACGCAGGCGCCGTCCAAAGTGGCGCGGACGGGCAGGGACGGCGGACATCTCCAGCGCGCAGGCATCCAGATCGCCGGCACCGAGCCGAAGCCGGGGTCGGTTGGGCGCACCGACGAGGCGGCCCCGGCGCCGACGGTCGTCGCGGGACCGGTCGCCAATTATGGCGTGATCGCCAACCGTACCGGCGACGTGCAGGTCAACAATTACGACCTGGGTCATCTGGAACGGGACGATGAATAGCCTTCGTTGGATTGCGGCCACAATCCTCTCGGGCATTGTGGCCGCTTCGGCTTTTGCGCCTGTAACCGCTTCGTCCGCGCAGGCTGGCGACGAGAATCGGCCAGCGTCTTCCGGCATTGAGGCTCAAACGGTCGGCGACGTCACCATAAACAATTACAATGCACGTCCGCGCGACCCGCTGCGCGAGAAGCTTGCGGCCTTGATAGTTCGTTTCAATTCCCAAGCGCATGAGATAATCAATCAGGAAGGTGTGCGCGTCTACACCGTCCTCCAGAATAATCGGGATAGCCCGCTGCCCGCCGACCGGCAGCATGCGGATTTCTATACTTTCCTAGCCGGGGATTCCGACGACCTGGATCAGTTCACACTTCCCAAAAGCTATAGGTGCCGGTTTGCCGACGGATATGCCGTTCTGGGAATGCGAACCAGAGTGAAGGTGACTGATCGGCTCGACGTCACAACCAAAGCCTTAGGTGCGGGCGACGCCATGCTCGCAAATCTGTGCAAAGGCCTGGGGCAACGCGTCGGGGCCTCGTCCCGGGATTCGGCTGTGGGTTCTTACGCCATCAACAATTTCGAAGCGCTGACCGACGGCGATGGCGGCCCGCTGGCAATCCAGTTCATGCCCGGAGAGCTTACCGGTGAACCTTTCGAAACTCGCGCCGCCCGCGATTATTGGCTGGGTGCGGTCGCATCATTCGATCCCGCCAGTGCCGGCGCGGAGACGATAAGGGCACTGAAGGAGGAGCAGGGACCGTCGGCAATGGTGGCGCTCGAGCGGCAGGCCGCCGAAACCGATTCGATCAACATGTCGATAGGCCTGCGCACTTTGGGCATGAGCGCCACGGTGGAGGGGCAGCGCCACGACGCACTTCGGGCCTATGGCAAGCCCTTCGAAGACCTTGAGCGCCAGTGGGAAATCTACCTTAGGACTGCGACGGTGAGGATCGACGGCGCCAACCGCCCTTTGGTTCGCAATGGCGCTTATCAAACGTTCCTGCCACGGTTCCGAGCGGACGAGTTGGGCGGCGCCCGCTTCTGGGCACATATCGGCGACACCTCCGCCTATTCCGCGGGAGTGAATTGTCTGGCCACGATGTTCGCCGTCGAAAGCCAATATGCGCGTCCGGCCGACGTGCGGCCCTATGCTGGCTGCGTCGCCGCGAAGATCAGGTCGGCCAGGTCGGGGTAACGGCCGGCGCCGGTTGAAAACGTTGCCAAGCTCGGGCCCGCTTCAGACGCCCGGGAGGCCGAATTGAGCCGCCAGCGCGTGGAGCGGCGCCATGCTTGGGCGTGAGCTTACCTCGCCGAGCCAGCGGCCGAGCGCCGGGCCGGGCCGGGGCTCGATCGCGCCCCAGCCGACCAGCCCGGCAAAGCCCAGGAAAGCGGTGAGGTCCGCCATGGTGAAGCGCTCGCCCGCAAGCCAGGGGCTCGCGGCCAGGCGCTCCTCCATCAGCGCGAGCAGCTTCGCGCTCTGCTCGACGTGCGCCTTGGCCCATTCGGGAAATTGGCGAAGCCGGCCGGCGAACATCGGCTGGCAATGGTGGCCATATTCGATCGCGGGGCCGACCAGCATCAGCTCGGCCCGCCGCTCCCACATCGCCACGACCGCCCTCTCCTCAAGTCCCTCGCCGAACAGCGGAGGACCGGGAAAGGCCTCGTCGAGATACTGGCAGATGGTCAGCGATTCGGTGATGAAGAGGCCGCCGTCGGTCTCCAGCACCGGCACCGTGCGCAAGGCGCTGACCCGGCCATATTCCTCGGGCGACAGGCTCTCGACGTCCACCGTCTCGATCGTGATCCCGCGCTCGGCCATGAAGATGATCACCTTGAGCGCGTTGGGCGCGATCGGTCGAATGTAGAGCCGCATCATCTCGTCCTCGCCGGATTGCCGAACACGACCGCCCCCGCCGGAACGTCGGCGATCACCACCGAGCCCATTCCGATCACGGCGCCTTCGCCGATGGTCAGCGGCCGCCCCCGCCCCCCGTTGCGGATCACCGCTCCGGCGCCGACGAAGACCCCGTCGCCGACATGGACCGTGCCGAGGCACGAGGTTCGCGGGCTGAAGGTGACATAGTCGCCGATCACGCAGTCGTGCGAGACGTGGCTGTAGTAATTGGCCTGGAAGTGCCGCCCGATCCGGACGAGCGAGTTGATCATCACGAAGTCGCAGATCGCCGCGCCCTCGCCCAGCTCGGCGGTCGGATCGACGATCGCGGTCGGAGCGACGACGCTGGCGAACCGCAGTCCCGCGCATTTCGCCGCGAGGCGGCGGCGAAGCGCCGGGTCGCCGACCGACACGCAGATCTCGTCCTCCGCGTTCAGGTCGGCAAGGCCGATCGGCTCGACTCCGGGATAGGGCTCGAAGGGGGCGTCGCCGGCGAACGCCTTGGGACGCGGGTCGAGCCGGGCCGCCTGGACCATCTCGCGCCCCATTCCGCCGGGGCCATAGAAGACCAGCCGTCCCGCCAATTTCCCTCCCAGTCGTGACCCGGACTCGCGATTCGCGGCGATTCCGGGGCGGCGACCGGCGGATTTCCGCCGCTCCGCTCCGCAAAAAGCCGATTGCGAGGCACTATCACCAACATTTCGGACCCGCTAGGCTCGCGCCATGACCGTCACGATCCGCACCGTCGAGGACGCCCCCGCCCGCAAGGCCTTCGTCGACATCGCCTACGCCCTCAACCGCGACGACCCGAACTGGGTCCCGCCCCTCAAGACCGAGGTCCACGGCCTCATCGACCCGCGCACCAATCCCTGGTTCGAGCATGCCGAGGCCCGCTTCTTCATCGCCGAGCGCGACGGCGAGCCGGTCGGCCGAATCTCCGCCCAGGTCGACGAGCTCGTGCTCCGCCACATGGGCCCCGGCATAGGCCAGTGGGGGATGTTCGAGGCGGCCGACGCCGAGGTCGCCCGCGAGCTCATCCACCGCGCCGAAGCCTGGCTCAGGGGCCGCGACATGACCCGGGCGATGGGCCCGTTCAGCCTCTCGATCTGGGACGAGCCCGGCCTTCTCATCAAGGGCCACGATCATCCGCCGATGGTGATGATGGGCCACAACAAGCCCGAATATGAGGCCTGGGTGGAGGCCGCCGGCTACGTCAAGGCCAAGGACCTCTTCACCTACGACCTCGAGGTCACCGCGCCCTTCCCTCCGATCGTCCAGCGCATCGTCCAGGCGGGGGAGAAGAATCCCCGGATCAGGATCCGCCGGACAGTGAAGAAGAATTTCGAAGCCGAGGCCCGCCTACTCCTCGGAATTCTCAACGACGCCTGGTCCGACAATTGGGGCTTCATCCCGCTGACCGAGGCCGAGATCGCCTATGCCGGCAAGAAACTGAAGCCGATCGTGCTCGAGGACATGATCCTGGTCGCCGAATATGACGGCGAGCCGGTCGCCTTCATGATGGCGCTTCCCGACATCAACCAGTTCCTCCGCGACCTCGACGGAAGCCTGTTCCCGTTCGGCTGGGCGAAATTGCTGTGGCGGCTTCGTCGGATGCGGCCGGCCGGCGGCCGGGTGCCCTTGATGGGGGTGGTCAAGCGCCTCCACGCCACCCGTCTCGCAAGCCAGCTCGCCTTCATGATGATCGAGCAGATCCGCCACGCCGGCACCGGCCATTACGGAATCAGCCGGGCCGAGGTCGGCTGGATCCTCGAGGACAACGGCCCGATGATCTCGATCGCCCAGGCGATCGAGAGCGACGTCAACCGCGTCTACAGGATCTACGAAAAGCCGCTTTAGGCTTCGTCATTCCGGCGGCGGCGCGAGTCCACGAACAGTGTCCGCGTTCCGCGTGCGGAGACGCCTCGCCCTAGCGCTGGCAGATCCAGGTCGCTTCCTGCTTCTCGAGCGGGCGCTCCTTGTCGCCGCCCACCGTCGCCCGAGCCGGCCAGCCCATGCCGTATTCGGCCGCCTCGTTGCCGGTCGGCTCGGTTCGGCCGACGCTGACCGTCACCCCGGGCGCGGTGAAAAAGCCGCCGGTCGGCCCGACCGGTCCGGAGACGGCGAGCGGCACCCGGCGGCCGTCGATCCTGGCGACCGCCCCGGCGGCGTTGACGACGAGCAGCAGACGGCCGTCGCGGTGGAGCCGGCAGGCCGGATTGGAGCGCAGCTCGGGGCCGAGGTCCGACTCCTTGAGGTTGGCCAGGCGGGGGGCCGGCTCGATCTCCTCGGTGGTTCGGTCGGCCAGCTTCTCGAGCCGGTTCTCCAGCTCCTCGACGCTGTTCGCGCGCGGCCGGTCGTCCTCCTCCGGCTCGCCGCAGGCGACGAGGAGTAAGGGGATGAAGAGGACAAGGGATCGCGACATTTCCGCTCAACCCGTGACGGGCACGACTCGATCCGCCGTTCCAGCGATGTTACAGTCGCCTTAGTCTCCTGGCGAAAGGTTGCCCATGCGCCGTCTGCTCGTTCTTCTCCTGCCGCTCATCGCCGTCTGCGCCACCGCCTCCGACGGGAAGCCGGCGAAAGTGGCCCGTCCCGCCGCGCCCAGCGCCGCCGAGCTGATCGCCGCGCGCCAGGCGATGATGCACATGGCCGCGACCCTGCTGTTCCAGGAGGTGATGCCAGTCGTGAAGAGCGGCGGCGACGTGAAGGCCGCCGGCCACGCCGCCGACGGGCTCGACCTGTTCGGCCATTCGATCGCAGGCCTGTTCCCGCAAGGCAGCGCCGGCCCCGACAGCCACGCGCTTCCCGCCATCTGGGCGAACAAGGCCGATTTCGTCGCCAGGGCCAATGCCTTCGGCGACGCCGCCGCCCGGCTCAAGCAGCTCTCCGACGCCGGCGACTCGGCCGGATTCGCGGCCCAGGCCAAGGTGGTCGCGAGCGGCTGCGGCGGCTGCCACAGCCAGTACCGGGCGGAGACTCACCACTAAAGCAGGCGGGCAGCAGCCGCTGTTCTCGTCATGCGGGACTTGATCCGGCATCCACCTTTCTTCCTTTTCGCACGAAGCCGAAGAAGGTGGATCCCGGGTCAAGCCCGGGATGACGATCAGGCCACCGTCTGCTCGATCACGCCGAAGATCGGATGGCCGGCCTCGTCGTCCATCCAGATCCGGACCGTGTCGCCGCGCTTCAGGAACTCGGTCTTCGCCTTGCCCTCGAGGATGGTCTCGACCGTCCGAACCTCGGCGATGCAGGAATAGCCGAGCCCGCCCGAGTCGATCGGCCTGCCCGGGCCGCCGTCGGAATCGCGGTTCGAGACGGTCCCCGAACCTATGATCGATCCGGCGCCGATGTTCCGGGTCTTCGCTAGGTGGGCGATCAGGGTGCCGAAATCGAAGGTCATGTCGACCCCGGCGTCGGCTCGGCCGAAGGGCTTGCCGTTGAGATCGACCTTGAGTGCGCCGTGGAGCTTGCCGTCCCTGAAGCGGTCGCCGAGCTGCTCGGGGGTGACGAAGACCGGCGACAGCGCCGAGGCGGGCTTGGACTGGAGGAAGCCGAAGCCCTTTCCGAGCTCGCCAGGGATGAGGTTGCGCAAGGAGACGTCGTTGACGAGGCCGACGAGCAATATGTGGTCCCGGGCCTCCTCGGGCGTGATCCCCTGGGGGACGTCGTCGGTCACCACCACCACCTCGGCCTCGCAGTCGCAGCCCCACGCCTCGTCGGCGAGCGTGATGGCCGAACGCGGCGGAAGCATCTCGTCGGAGCCGCCCTGATACATCAGCGGGTCGGTCCAGAAGCTCTCCGGCATCTCCGCGGCGCGCGCCTGCCGGACGAGGGCGACGTGGTTCACATAGGCCGAGCCGTCAGCCCATTGGTAGGCGCGCGGCAGCGGCGCCAGCGCCTCGCGCTCGTGGAAGCGGTCGCGGGGGATGACGACATGCTCGAGGTCCATGGCGAGCAGCTCGAGTTGCGGAGCGAGCCGGTCCCAATCGTCCAGGGCGGCCTGAAGCGTCGGGGCGATATGGGTCGCGTCCGCGCACCAGGCGAGGTCGTTGCTGACCACCACCAGCCGCCCGTCGCGGCCGCCTTTGAGACTGCCAAGCTTCATTCGCTACTCCCGTCATGCCAGCGGAGGCTGGCATCCCAGGACGAGAGGTCACTGGCGCCCTTCCCCGCTGGGGCCCCAGCCTCCGCTGGGGCGACGTGCAACTGGCATTTCCCCGCGGCCTTGGCTAGTGGGCTGGCAACCCGCGAAATCCCCGGTCCAAGGACTCATCCATGCGTAACATCGATCATTTCATCGGCGGCGGCGCCCATGCCTCCGGCGAGCGGCACGGCGACGTGTTCGACCCCAACAATGGCGGGGTGCAGGCCAGGGTCCGCCTCGGCACGGCCGCCGACCTCGAGCGCGCCGTCGCCGCCGCCAGCGAGGCCTTCCCGGCATGGGCCGCGACCAACCCGCAGCGCCGCGCCCGGGTGATGTTCAACTTCAAGGCGCTGGTCGAGGAGAATATGGAGGATCTCGCCCTGCTCCTCTCGTCCGAGCACGGCAAGGTCATCGCCGACGCCCGCGGCGACATCCAGCGCGGGCTGGAGGTGATCGAGTTCGCCTGCGGAATCCCGCACGCTCTGAAGGGCGAGTACACCCAGGGCGCCGGTCCCGGCATCGACGTCTATTCGATGCGCCAGCCGCTCGGGCTGGTCTGCGGGATCACCCCGTTCAACTTCCCGGCGATGATCCCGATGTGGATGTTCGGAGTAGCCATCGCCTGCGGCAACGCCTTCATCCTCAAGCCCTCGGAGCGCGACCCTTCGGTGCCGGTCCGCCTCGCCGAGCTGATGAAGGCGGCCGGCCTTCCCGACGGAATCCTCCAGGTCGTCCACGGCGACAAGGAGATGGTCGACGCGATCCTCGACCATGACGAGATCAAGGCGATCAGCTTCGTCGGATCGTCCGACATCGCGCAATATATCTACGGCCGAGGCACCGCCAACGGGAAGCGAGTCCAGGCCTTCGGAGGGGCCAAGAATCACGGCATCGTCATGCCGGACGCGGATCTCGACATGGTCGTGAACGATCTCGCCGGGGCCGCCTTCGGCTCCGCGGGGGAGCGCTGCATGGCGCTTCCGGTGGTGGTTCCCGTCGGCGAGAAGACCGCCGAGAACCTTCGCGAGAAGCTGATCCCGGCGATCGAGGGGCTCCGGGTCGGGGTCTCGACCGACGCCGAGGCGCATTACGGCCCGGTGGTGAATGCCGCCCACCGCGAGCGGATCGAGAATTACATCCAGATGTGCGCCGACGAGGGCGGCGAGCTGGTCATCGACGGCCGCGGCTTCAGGCTGCAGGGCCATGAGGAGGGCTTCTTCATCGGCCCGACCTTCTTCGACCATGTGAAGCCCAGCTTCCGCTCCTACCGGGAGGAGATTTTCGGTCCCGTCCTTCAGATGGTCCGGGCCGACAGCTTCGAGGAGGCGCTTCGCCTTCCCTCCGACCACCAATACGGCAACGGAGTCGCCATCTTCACCCGCAACGGCCACGCCGCGCGCGAGTTCGCGGCCCGGGTCAATGTCGGAATGGTCGGGATCAACGTTCCGATCCCGGTCCCGGTCGCCTACCACACGTTCGGCGGCTGGAAGCGCAGCGGCTTCGGCGACATCAACCAGCACGGCATGGAGGGGGTCCGCTTCTGGACCAAGGTGAAGACGGTGACCCAGCGGTGGCCGGACGGCTCGGTGACGGGCGAGAACGCCTTCGTCATCCCGACCATGGGCTGAGGGCCCGGATGAGGCGCCCCGTCCTGGCTTGGCTCTGCGCGGCGGCGGCCGGGCTGTCTGGACCGGTCGGCGCGCACACGCCGGTGCCGCCGCCCAAGTCGGAATATTACGGCCCGCTCAGGATCTGCGACGGAGCCTTCGCTTTCGACGTCCGCGACGGCGAAGGCTATATCAAGGAAGGCTATCCCGATTCCTACCAGACCTATCTGATCCTCTCGAACGCCGGCTACCTCCGGCTCGGCTTCCCCTGGCTCTACGACGCCGAGGCCCTCAAGCCCTTCGCGCACTTCAGGGGCGAGATCGAGCTGTCGACCCGGCGCCTGCAACGGTTCGAAATGACTTCAGCGACCGGGCAACACCGCTCATTCGTCTATCTCTACACCGCCACGGCAGGCGCGAATTCCTGGCGATATACCGTAGAGTCCGACCAATTCGACGGATCGGACCGGGACCTGACCATCCTCGAGCGGATCGCCTTCGGCGATCGCGGCCGCCAGATGTGCGCCGCGGTGCCGGACGGACTCCGGCCCGGCCCGGAGCGGGAGACGAACGATGTCATATGGCTCTCGCCGACACGGCACCAGGGGCCCCTGACGATCTGCTTCGCCGGGCTGGCTTTCGACGTCCGGCCCGGCGAGGCGGCGCTTCTCCCCTGGCGCATGCGGGAGTCGAAATTCTTCAGACTTTTCGAGGGCGATCGCCGGATCGACGTCGCCGGACTGGACGAACGAGTCTGGCGGCGCGGCGGCGAGCCGGATGTCCAGGGGCCGGTATCGAGCGACCCGCGGTTCGTCACCGGCGAGGTCGTCTCCCTACCTGTTCTCAGCCCGGTAGGAATCCTCTCCCACGCCGCCGACGCGCAAGTCATCATCCTCTGGCGCCGCGCGGACGCCAGGCTTGGCCTGCCGCATGGTTTGTCGCAGGTGGGCTTCACCTTCGACCGGCCGATCGGAGAGGCTGAACGCGACGCGTTCATCAGACGCCTGCGGACGCAGCGCCCGGATGACCGGTGTTTCGACGCGGTTCCGTCATGATCCGCCTTCTCCTCGCCCTTTTCCTCCTGAGCTTCGCCGCCGCCCCCGCCGAGGCGCAGCCCAAGCGGATCGCCCTCAGCTTCGACGACGTGCCGCGAGGCCCCGGCGCTTTCTACACGCCCGATGCCCGGACGGAGCGGCTGATCGCCGAGCTGAAGCGGACCGGAGTCCGTCAGGCGGCCTTCTTCGTCACCCCGGGCAATCTCGACCAGCCCTGGGGCGAGGGAGGCGAGGCCCGGATCGCAGCGTATGTCGCGGCCGGGCATGTCATCGCCAACCATTCGTTCGGCCACCGCCGCCTCTCGGGCATGCCCGCCGTGGATTACCTCGCCGACGTCGACCGCGCCGAAAGCTGGCTGAAGGGCCGCAAGGGCCGCCGCGCCTGGTTCCGCTTCCCCTTCCTCGACGAGGGCCGGGGCGACAAGGCGAAGCGCGACGCCGTCCGCGCGGGCCTCAAGGCGCGCGGCCTGCGCAACGGCTATGTGACGGCCGAAGCTTCCGACTGGAACATGGACGCCCTGGCGACCGAGGCGGCCCAGCGCGGCAAGAAGATGGATATCGACGCGCTTCGCGAACTCTATGTCGAATCCCATGTCGAGGCCGCCGAGTTTTACGATGCGCTGGCCCGGAAGACGCTCGGCCGCTCGCCGGCCCACGTCCTGCTCCTTCACGAGACCGACCTCGCCGCGCTCTTCGTCGGCGATCTGGTGACGGCGCTGCGCAAGCGCGGCTGGCGGATCGTCACCGCCGACAAGGCCTATTCGGACCCGATCCGCAAGCTCATGCCTGACGTCCCTTCCGCCCAGGGCACGCTCACCGAGGCCCTGGCCTGGGAAAAAGGTCTTCCGGCGCCGCGCTGGTACGGGCGCAACGACCTGAAAGTCGCCAACGCCCTGTTCGCCGAGCGCGTGCTCAAGGAGGCGGCGGCGCCATGAGCGATTCCGGAGACATCGTTAAGCGGTGATCACTGTTTCGTTCTTGCGCGAAAAGCGCAATTTCATATTATGTTCGAATGAATGCTCGAGTCGCTTTCGATACCCACGCCTTCGTAAAGCGGCTAGAAGCGGCGGGAATGAGCGTCCCCCACGCCGAGGCGCTCGCCGACGCCCATGGGTGACTTCGTGCTGCAGTCCATCACGACGAAGACCGATCTCCGAGAAGTGGATATCGGCCTGCGCTCGGAGATGAGGGAGCTTTCGACCAGTCTCCGCTCCGAGATGAGCGAGCTTTCGACTAGCCTCCGCTCCGAAATGAACGAGCTTTCGGCCAGCCTCCGCTCCGAGATGAGCGAGCTATCGACGAGCTTTCGCTCCGAAATGAATGCGCTTTCAACCAACCTCCGATTTGAGATGAAGGAACTCTCCACGAGCTTCCGGGCGGAAATGAACGTCTTGGAGATGCGACTGACCATAAGGATGGCCGCGATGGCGACCTTCATCGTCGCGGTCCTCTCGGCGCTGAAGATATTCGCCTGAGCCCTTCCGATTGCGATTCCCGCCGCGTTCGCTAGAGCGCGCGCATGAGCCAGTTCGACCTCACCGACGAGC
Source organism: Allosphingosinicella sp. (assembly GCA_036389015.1). GTDB lineage: Bacteria > Pseudomonadota > Alphaproteobacteria > Sphingomonadales > Sphingomonadaceae > Allosphingosinicella. The sequence goes on from DASVQS010000055.1 coordinate 63,468, forward strand.
AGCGCCAGATCCAGGAGATGGCGCGCAACTTCACCGCCGACGCGATCACGCCCCATGCGGCGGAATGGGACGAGAAGCACATCTTCCCGCGAGACACGATCCGCGAGGCGGCGGCGCTGGGCTTCGGGTCGATCTACGTCGCGGAGGAGAGCGGAGGCATCGGGCTCGGGCGGCTCGAGGCGGCGCTGATCATGGAGGCGATGGCCTATGGCTGCCCTTCCACCTCGGCCTTCATCTCGATCCACAACATGGCGAGCTGGATGATCGATCGCTTCGGATCGGCGGTTGTGAAGGAGAAATACCTGCCCTCGATGATCCCGATGGAGCGGATGGGCTCCTATTGCCTGACCGAGCCCGGCTCCGGTTCCGACGCGGCGGCGCTGAAGACCCGGGCGGTGAAGGACGGCGATTCCTACGTCGTCTCCGGCTCCAAGGCGTTCATCTCCGGCGGGGGCGAGAACGAGGTCTACGTCACCATGGTCCGGACCGGCCAGGAGGGGCCGAAGGGCATCTCCTGCCTGGTAATCGAGAAGGACATGCCGGGAGTAAGCTTCGGCGCCCAGGAGAGGAAGCTCGGCTGGCACTCGCAGCCGACCGCCCAGGTCAATTTCGACGAGGTCCGGGTGCCGGCCGAGAATCTGGTCGGCGGCGAGGGCGAGGGCTTCCGGATCGCGATGATGGGCCTCGACGGCGGCCGGCTCAACATCGGCGCCTGCTCATTGGGCGGTGCCCAGCGCTGCCTGGACGAGGCGATCGCCTATACCAAAGAGAGGAAGCAGTTCGGCCAGCCCATCGCGGACTTCCAGGCGACCCAGTTCACCCTCGCCGACATGGAGACCGAGCTCCAGGCGGCACGCATGCTGCTCTATGCGGCCGCGGTGAAGGTGACCGAGAACGCCCCCGACAAATCGCGCTTCGCCGCCATGGCCAAGCGGCTCGCCACCGACACCGGCTCCTCGGTGGTCGACCGCGCCCTCCAGCTCCACGGCGGCTACGGCTACCTCCAGGACTATCCGGTGGAGCGCTTCTGGCGGGATCTGAGGGTCCATTCGATCCTCGAGGGCACCAACCAGATCATGCGGGTGATCGTGGCTCGGGACATGCTGAGGCAGTGATCCGTCCTTCGATACGCCGGTTCGCCAAGCTCACCGGCTACTCAGGATGAGCGGCTTGAGCTTATCCGCTCATCCTGAGTAGGGGCTGAGCCTGGCGAAGACCCGTATCGAAGGACCGGCAGGAACCGCATGACCCCCGACCTCATCACCCGGATCGAAGGCAAGGTCGGCCGCATCCGCCTCAATCGGCCCAGGGCCATCCACGCCCTCACCCGCGACATGTGCAGCGCGATGATCGAGGCGCTCCTTCCCTGGCGCGAGGACCCGGCGGTCAGCGCGGTGATGATCGACCATGCCGAGGGCCGCGGCTTCTGCGCCGGCGGCGACGTCGTCATGCTGGCGCGGAGCGGCGCCGGCGACGGGGCCGAGGCCCGGGCCTTCTTCCATGAGGAATATCGGCTCAACCACCTGCTCTTCACCTACGCCAAGCCGACGATCGCCTTCATGGACGGTATCACCATGGGCGGCGGAGTGGGCATCTCGCAGCCCTGCCGCTATCGGGTCGCCACCGAGAACACCCGCTTCGCCATGCCCGAGACGGCGATCGGCCTTTTCCCCGACGTCGGCGGCGGCTGGTATCTGCCGCGCCTGCCCGGGCGCGCGGGCCAGTTCCTCGCCCTGACCGGAGCCCGGCTCGACGGCGCCGAATGCCTTCGTCTCGGCCTCGCCACCCATTACATCCAGTCGCTCGCGCTCGACGACCTCAAGGCGCGGATCCTCAGCGAGCCGGAGCGGATCGAAGCCTTGCTCGACGAGAGCAGCACGCCTCCTCCCGCGGCCCGGATCGAAGCGAACCTGCCCCTAATCGACCGCCTGTTCGCCTCCGACGATTTTGAGGAGATACTCGCCGGTCTCGAGGAAGACGGTTCCGACTGGGCGCTGAAGGAGCTGGCGACTTTGCGCGGGAAGAGCCCGCAGGCGTGCAAGGTCTCGCTGCGCCTCCTCTACGACGGCGCGAGGGTCCAAGATTTCGGCCACGAGATGCGCCAGGAATATGCGGTCGCGACGAGGGTCGTTCAGCGCCACGATTTCGTCGAGGGCGTCCGCGCCCTCCTCGTCGACAAGGACAACCGTCCGCGCTGGGAACCGGCCACTCCCGAGGGGGTGAGCGAGCACCTGATCGACACCATCTTCGCGCCGATGCCGGAAGGCGAGGAATGGACTCCGCTTTAGCATCGAAGCCTGCGGATCGCGAAAAGAACGTCGCCCCGGACTTGATCCGGGGTCCACCTTCTTTACGGCGCCGTGGATGAAGAAGGTGGATGCCGGATCAAGTCCGGCATGACGATCAAAGGATCTGACATGAACTACGAATCCATACTGGTCGAGCAGCGCGGCGCCGTCACGCTCATCACCTTGAACCGCCCGAAGGCGCTCAACGCCCTCAACAGCGCCGTCCTCGGCGAGCTGATCCATGCCTTCGCGGCCTACGATTCCGACGACAGCCAGCGCTGCGCCGTCCTGACCGGCTCCGAGCGCGCCTTCGCCGCCGGCGCCGACATCAAGGAGATGTCGGACCAGGGCTTCGCCTCGATGTACGCCTCCAACTTCTTCCAGGGCTGGGAGAGAGTCACCGCCACCCGCAAGCCGTGGATCGCCGCGGTCGCCGGCTATGCGCTCGGCGGCGGCTGCGAGGTGGCGATGATGGCGGACTTCATCATCGCCGCCGACACCGCCCAGTTCGGCCAGCCGGAGATCAAGCTCGGGGTCACGCCCGGAATGGGCGGCTCGCAGCGCCTGACCCGCGCCGTCGGCAAGGCCAAGGCGATGGAGATGTGCCTTACGGGGCGGATGATGGGCGCCGAGGAAGCCGAGCGCTCGGGCCTCGTCGCCCGGGTCGTGCCGGCGGCCGAGCTCCTCGACGAGGCCCTGAAGACAGCGGAGGCGATCGCCGCGATGGCCCCGCTCGCCGCGATCGCTACGAAGGAGATGGTCAATGCCGCCTTCGAGACCGGCCTCGCCCAGGGCATCGTCTTCGAGCGCCGCCTGTTCCACGGTCTGTTCGGGACGCAGGACCAGAAGGAAGGCATGGCCGCCTTCGTCGACAAGCGTAAGGCGGAGTGGACTGGGAAATAGCGTCGTCCCCGTGTTCCCCGGCGAAGGCCGGGGTCCAGCGGCGCGACATTAGAGACTGGGCCCCGGCCTTCGCCGGGGAACGAGGAGTGGAAATGGCACGGATCGCATTCATAGGGCTCGGCAACATGGGCGGCGGAATGGCCGCGAACCTGGTCAAAGCGGGGCACGAGGTGCGCGCCTTCGACCTTTCCGAAGCGGCCTTGGCCAAGGCCGAGTCGAACGGCTGTGCGCGCGCCGGCACCGCGGCCGAAGCGGTCGCGGACGCCGAGGTCGTGGTCACCATGCTTCCGGCCGGAAAGCATGTCCGCGACGTCTACGAGCGCAGCGTCATCGGCACGGCGCCGGCGAGCGCGCTTCTGATCGACTGCTCGACCATCGACGTCGCCACCGCCCGAGAGGAGATCGGGAAAGCCGCCGCGGCCGGCTATGCCATGGTCGACGCCCCCGTCTCCGGTGGAATCGCGGCGGCCGATGCGGGGACTCTCACCTTCATGGTCGGCGGCGAGGAGCCGGCGTTCGAGCGGGCCCGCGAGATCCTCGAGAAAATGGGGAAGGCGGTGATCCACGCCGGCGGCCCGGGATCGGGCCAGGCGGCGAAGATCTGCAACAACATGCTTCTCGGCGCCTCGATGATCGCGACCTGCGAGACCTTCGTGCTTGCGCAGAAGCTGGGGCTGGACCCCCGAACCTTCTTCGACATCGCCTCCAAGGCGTCCGGCCAATGCTGGTCGATGACCACTTATTGCCCGGTTCCCGGAGTGGGCCCGGTCACGCCCGCCGACCGCGACTATGAAGGCGGCTTCGCGGCGGCGCTGATGCTCAAGGACCTGAGGCTCGCCATGGAGGCGGCGCAGAGCGTCGACGCCTACACGCCGATGGGGTCGGAAGCCGAGACGCTCTATGCGCGGTTCGCCGAGGCGCTGGGTGGCGGCGGCAAGGATTTTTCCGGGATCATAAAGATGATCGACGACAGCTGGGAGGCGTCCGTCGGCGCCTAGTGCTTCCCGGCGAAGGCCGGGATCCAGCCGTCCCTCGGTGCCGCTGGGCCCCGGCCTTCGCCGGGGAACTGCCTAGGTCCGCCGGTAGCTCGACCCCGCCGCGCGGCGCCGCTCGCCGCCGCCGTAGCGTTTCGCCAGGTCCAGCGGATCCGCTTCCGCGACCGGCAGCTTCGCCACCGCCGACCGCCTGCGCAGGTCGTCGACGCAGCGGGCCGCCGTCTTGCCGTCCCACAGATCGGGGCAGCGCACCGGCCTCGGCCCGGTCAGGGCCCGCTCCAGCTCGATCAGCAGGGTTTCCGGAGTTACTAGGCGGTTGGTCCCCTCGAGGATCGTCACCGGCCGCTCGGTATTCTCGCGCAAGGTCAGGCAGGGGATTCCGAGATAGGTCGTCTCCTCCTGGATCCCGCCCGAATCGGTGATCGCCGCCGCGGCGCCGGTCACCAGGCTCATGAAGCGGACGTAGGGCAAGGGCTCGACCAGCCTGACCCCGGCCCGAGCGAGGCGACTGTCGAACAGGGCGCCCGCCAGCTTCTTCGAGGTGCGCGGGTGGACCGGAAAGACCAAAGGCAACCGGCGCTGGGTCTCGATCAGCGCGTCGACCAGCCGGATGAGCTGGGCGGGATCGTCCACGTTCGAAGGCCGGTGCAGGGTGACGACTCCGTAGCCGCCGCGCTCCAGCCCGAGCTCGCCCGGAACGTCGGCCGCCTCGATGGCGGGCCGGACCAGCTCGAAGCTGTCGAGCATGATGTTGCCGACCCGGGTGATCCGCCCCTGGGGAATGCCTTCGGCGAGGAGATTCTCGTCGCCGTCGGCCGAAGGAGTCCACAGCACGTCGGCGAGGACGTCGGTGACGAGCCGGTTCAGCTCCTCGGGCATCGCCCGGTCGCGGCTCCTGAGGCCCGCCTCGAGATGGACGACCGGAATTCCGAGCTTGCCGCCGACCATCGCGCAGGCGGCGGTCGAGTTGACGTCGCCGACGACGATTATCCAGTCCGGCCTGTCGGCGAGGGCGACTTTCTCATAGGCGATCATCACCCCGCCGGTCTGCTCGGCATGGCTGCCCGAGCCCACTCCGAGATGGAAATCGGGCTCCGGAAGCCGCAGGTCGGCGAAGAAGGCGTCCGACATGTTGACGTCGTAATGCTGGCCGGTGTGGATGAGGACCGGGGTGAAGCCGGGCGCCGCCTCGAGGGCGTGCCAGAGCGGCGCCACCTTCATGAAATTCGGACGCGCGGCGGCGATCAGGTGAATGCGCTGGGCCATGCGGAGGCGGTACCGCAGCGGGGTTAAGATAGGGTTTGGGCGATGTTCTCGTCACCCCCGCGAAAGCGGGGGTCCTGCTTCTTTCCTTTCGAGCAAAGGGTAAACGAGAAAAAGCGGGATTCCCGCTTTCGCGGGAATGACGATGATTCAGCGGAGCACTCCCTCCACCGCTTTCTTCCATCCGGCCAGCCTCGCCTCGCGCACCTCCGCGGCCATTGCCGGCTCGAACCTCTCGACCGCCCCCCGCATCGCCGCCGCTTCCTCAAGCGAGCCGAACATCCCACATCCGACCCCGGCCAGCATCGCCGCGCCGAGCGCCGTCGTCTCGACGAAACCCGGCCGCTCCACCGTCAGCCCGAGCACATCGGCGAGATCCTGGGCAAGCCAGCCGTTCGACGCCATTCCGCCGTCGACCTTGAGAACCTCCCAGGGCGCTGCGTCGGCGGCGAAGGCGGTCATCAGGTCGTGGGTCTGGTGCGCCATCGCCTCGAGCGCGGCCCTGGCGATCTGGGCGCGACCGGTGGCGAAGCTGAGGCCGGTGATCGCCGCGCGCGCCTCCGGCCGCCACCAGGGCGCCCCGAGGCCGCTATGGGCGGGAACGATCTGGACTCCGCCGCTGTCCGGCACTGAGCGGGCGAGCGCTTCGGTCTCCGCCGCGCTTCCAAGCAGGCCGAGATCGTCGCGAAGCCATTTGATCAGGCTCCCCGCGACGAACACCGAGCCTTCGAGCGCGTAGCGGCGCTCGCCCGAAAGCTGCCAGGCGACGGTCGAGAGCAGCCGGTGGCGGCTCCGGCGAAGCTCGGCGCCCGTGTGGGTGAGGATGAAGGCACCGGTGCCGTAGGTCGCCTTGCTGTTGCCCGGGGCGAGGCAGGCCTGGCCGATCGAGGCGGCCTGCT